>NZ_JAFEUC010000003.1:0-593714 GCF_016901255.1 Micromonospora humida | reverse complement strand
CGCTACCCCGTCATCCGCCGCAACGCCATCCACAAGGGCAAATAACACCCCACCCCCACACCACCACGAACACCCACACCACACCGCCAGACCACCCTGCCCACACAACGGTCAAAACACGAGGAGCCGGCCGCCCCGGCAGGGGCGGCCGGCTACGGCGTGACCGCTAGCGGCGGCCGGCGGAATGCCGGTGCATCACCTGCCGCCCCCGCACGAACGCCAGCACGATCACCGCCAGCAGCGCGACGAGGCCGATGATGGCCAGCCAACGGACCGCCTCCAGCAGCAGCCCGAGCAGGATGAGCGCGCCGCCGACGACACCGACGACCCAGAGCATGGCCCGCATGTCCACCTCCTGTGACTCACTGACCGGGCAGCCTTCCCGTTCCGGGCAGCCTTCCCGTTCCGGGCCGCCGTATGCCCCGCACGTCACCGGGAGCGGGGTCAGTGCGGGTCGGGCCGTCGGTGGGCGACGTAGACGGTGTTGGCGGACTCCCCGCCGGTCAGCGGGTTGGCGAACGGGACGACGTGCGCCTGCCAGGTGGTGAACACCTCGGCCAGCACCCGGCCGAACGCGTCGTCCGGCGGATCGTCCGACCAGAGCGCGAACACCCCGTCGGGCAGCAGCAGGTCGGCCAGCCGGCGCAGTCCGTCGGGGGTGTAGAAGGCGGCGTGGCTGGGGTGCAGCACGTTACGCGGGGAGTGGTCGACGTCGAGCAGCACCGCGTGGAACCGGCGGCCCGGCTGGTCCGGGTCGAAACCGGTGCCGTCGGCGACCGCGGCGAAGAAGTCCGCCCGGACGAACCGGGTCCGGGGGTCGGGGGCGAGACCGGCGGCGAAGGGGAGCAACTGCCTGCGGTGCCAGTCGATGACGTCCTCGATCGTCTCCACCACCAGCACCGAGCGCACCCGTGCGTCCTCCAGCGCGGTACGGGCGGTGTAG
This sequence comes from Micromonospora humida, assembly GCF_016901255.1. Lineage (NCBI taxonomy): Bacteria > Bacillati > Actinomycetota > Actinomycetes > Micromonosporales > Micromonosporaceae > Micromonospora > Micromonospora humida. Next base: position 592,771 of record NZ_JAFEUC010000003.1, on the reverse strand, counting down.
CCGAGCCCGAGGCCACCGACCACCACGTCGAGCGGCCCGTCGCCCATCGGGGCCAGCCCCAGCCGGGCCAGTTCGATCTCGGCGACCGGGAAGAGACTGGACATCAGGTAGTCGTCGTCGAGCTTCACCTCGTAGACGTCGACGTCGAGCGTGGGTTCCCGCCGCCGGCGCAGGCTGATCGCGCCGATCGGGGTCTCCCGCCAGGCCAGTTCCTCGAATCGCACGCCCACCGGGCCGTCCCTCCACCGTCGTCGTGCCGGGATGCTACCGGGACGACCGGTTCGCCGACGGTAGCGGCGCGCGGCGGACAGGCGTCGCCGGGCGGTGGTGGTCCCGTCGCGTCGCCACGCAGGGTCCACGGGACATCGACGCAGCGCATATCCTGTCCGCCGAGGACTCGCGGAAGGGACGCCATGCCGTCGCGGCAGGACCAGCTCCACTCCTACCAGTTCACCGTGCAGCGGGCCGTCGCCGCCCTGGTGATGCGGGAGACCGACCCGGTGCGGTCGCCGTTTCGCCGGCTGGCCGGCGCCGGGCTGGCCAGCGTCCTGGTGGCGGCGATCGGGCTGGGTGGATTCGCCCTCTACGGCCTGTTCGTCGGAGGCGGGTCGACGTGGCGCGACACCGGCGCGGTGATCGTCGAGAAGGAGTCCGGGGCCCGGTTCGTCTACCGCGACGGTCGGCTGCACCCGGTGCTCAACTACGCCTCCGCGCTGCTGATCGTCGGCGCGGACCGGTCCCGGACGGTGCTGGTGTCCCGCCGCTCCATCGAGGGGGTGCCGCGCGGGCTGCCGCTGGGCATCGCCGACGCCCCGGACTCGCTGCCGGCCGCGGGGCGGCTGTCCACCGCGCCGTGGACGGTCTGTTCGCGGCAGCCGGCCGACGCGACGCGGGCCGTACCCCGTTCGGCGTTGCTGATCGGCCGGGAGACGACCGGCGGGCGGCGGCTCACCGAGGAGGCGGTGCTGGTCCGGCACCCCGACGGCGGGCTGCATCTGATCTGGCACCAGCGTCGGCACCTGCTGCGCGACACCGCCCGGGTGCTCGCCGCGCTGGCGACCACCCGGGAACGCGCGGTCCCCGCCGCCCCGGCCCTGCTCAACGCCCTGCCGGCGGGCGTCGACCTGGCCCCGCCGCCACTGGCCGGGCTCGGCGAGCCCTCGTCCGGGGTCACCGACGCCACGGTCGGGGACGTCTACCTGGTCCGCAACTCCGGCGGTGGCCGGCAGTACGCGGTCGCCGGGCGCGACGGCCTGGCCGGCATCACCGAACTCCAGGCGGCCCTGCTGATGGCCCGCACCGGCCAGGACGAGCCGGCCCCGATCAGCCTGGGTCGGTTCGCCGCGTCGCCCAAGCTGCCCGACCTGGTGCCGACCGGGCCGACCGCGCCGCCACCGGTCCCGCCCCGCCTGGCCGGCGTCGACGGCGGCGCGCTCTGCGCCCGGATCGGCGACGACGGCACGGTCGGCGAGGTACGGGTCGACCCGGTCGTGCCGGATCTCACCGCCGCCCGCGGCACCGACACCCCGGGCGGGGTGCGCGCCGACCAGGTGCTGGTCGAGCCGGGGCGCGGTGCGGTCGTCGAGTCGGTGGCCGCGCCGGGCGCCGACGGTGGGGCCGTGTCGGTGGTCACCGACCTTGGTCGGCGCTACGTGCTCGCCGACGAGGGGGTGCTCGGCATGCTCGGCTACCGGGAGGTCACCCCGGTCCGGCTGCCCGCCGGCCTGGTCAGCCTCGTCCCGGCCGGCAGCACCCTCGATCCGGCCGCCGCCCGGGCGGTCGCCGCCCCGTCCTGACCGGCCCGCTGCCGGGCCGGTGCGCCGGGGTCTAACCTTCCCCGCAGCACCGTCCGGGTGCCCACGCGGGTACCACGGTCAGTCGGTGGGGCGGCGCAGCAGGCTGACGGCGAAGTCCGCATCGTCGCGCCAGGGGCGCAGGTCCCAGGTGGCGAAGCGCTGTTCGAGCCGCAGGCCGGCGGCGGCCAGGTCGCTGTCGAAGTGGTCGAGCCGGTAGCCCCGGTCGAGGCCGAAACCGACGAGCACCACCCCGTCCGGGCGCAGGTGGGCGGCGATCCGGGTCAGCACGGCGGGTTCGGTGCCGGCGGCGACGAAGGCCATCACGTTGCCGGCCACCACGGCGGCGTCGAACGGCTCCGCCTCGCCGTCGGTGGCGAGGTCCAGCGTGGCGAGGTCGGCGACCAGCCAGCGCGGCCCGGGATGGTCGGTGCGGGCCGCCTCGACCAGGGCGGGGTCGGCGTCGACCCCGACCACCCGGTGCCCCCGGGCGGCGAGCGCGGCACCGACCCGACCGGTGCCGCAGCCGGCGTCCAGGATGCGCGAGCCGGGGGCCACGACCGCGTCGACCAGGCGGGCCTCACCGGCCAGGTCGGCCCCCTCGGCGGCGAGCCGCCGGAACCGGTCGATGTACCACTGGGAGTGTTCGGGGCCGGTCTCGGTCGCCCACCGGGTCGGGTTGGTCATGCCGCCACGGTAACCGGCCGGCCCGGCGTGCCGCGGCGTCCACGGCAGCGCCCACCGGGCCCGGGGACCCGAAGCGGGACCCGGGCCCGGTCGCGCGGCGGGCTCAGGGCAGCTGGGCCACCGTGACGAACTCGTTGTAGGTGAAGACCTTGCCCATCGACCGGGGGAACGGGAAGGAGTACTGCTTGACCACCGTCATGCCGAGATCCCGGGCGGCCTGCGCGGCCTCGTCGAACCCGACGAACCGGACGTGGGTCGCGTCGCTGGCGTATCCCCGCTCCTGCGGGGTGATGAAGACCGCCGTGCCGCCGGAACGCAGGAACGGCAGGTAGCTGGAGACGACCTCCAGGGCCGCGTCGGCGGGCAGGTGCTCCAGCAGGTGGGCGGCGAGCAGCGCGTCGAAGGCGCCGGGCCGGGCGTGCGGGGACTGGTGGAACTCCTCGATCGTGTACGCCTCCAGCCCGGCCGCCCGCGCGTGTGCCACCGAGGTGGGGTTGTGGTCCACCCCGACCGCGCCCTCGCCCAGGTTGGCCAGGTTGCGGCCGAGGCCGCAGCCGACGTCGAGGGTGCGGCCCAGTTCGAGCCGTTGGAGGTTCCACCGGTACGGCGCCTGCACGTCGAGCACCTGCTTCCAGCGCGCGCCACCGAGGCGTTGCAACCGCTGGGTGTAGTCCTCACCCTCGGTGCCCGCCGCGGTGTCCTGCTCTGCTCGACTCATCGCCGGCCTCTCTGCCCGTCGCGGAAACGTCGCCACCCGGCGCGCGTGCGGGGACACGCCGCCGGCCGTCGGGTGTCCGCGCCGACGCGGACACCCGACAGATGCTACGGACCCGGGCGGCCATCGTCAGCCCCCACGGGCGGCGGGTCGGCCCTGGTGACACAGGGTGTCGCCGGGTTCGACCCTGGGTGTCGGTCGGCGGGGTCGGCATCCCCCGGGGCCGGGTGCCGCCGGTCGGGGCAGTCGTCCCCGGGTCAGGCGACGCCGGCCCGCAGTGCGGCCAGTGGGGCGTCGTCGACGGCGTAGCCGAGCGCGTCGACCACCTCGACCACGCCGCTGACCTGCGCGCTGAGGCGCAGCGCCAGGTGCACGGTGGACCACCGGTCGAGTTGGCCGGTGAGGGTGACCACCCCGCCGTGCACGGTCACGTCGACGGTGCCGTCGGGCACCCCGAGGACCCGGCGCAGCACGTCGGTGACGACGTCGCGGCGGATGTCGGCGTCCGGCCGGAGGTGGACCCGCAGCAGGTCGCCCCGGGTGACGATGCCGACGAGGCGGCCCCGGTCGTCGACGACGGGCAGCCGCTTGACGCCCCGCCGGTCCATGGTCCGGGCGGCCTGCGCGAGGGTCGCGCCGGGGGAGACGGTGACCGCCGGTGCGGTCATCAGGTCCCCGGCGAGGGTCGCGGCGGCCTTGGCCCACGCGGTGCGGGTGCGGCGACCGGGGAGGACCCGCCGCCGGTGCGGCTGCCCGAGCCGTTCCACCTTGTGCAGCAGGTCGGCCTGGGAGACCACGCCGAGCACCCGCCGGGTTTCGTCGACCACCGGCACCGCCGTGACGTGCCGGGCGGTGAGCAGGTCCACCACCGTCCGGTACCCGGTGTCCTCGTCCACCGTGAGCACGTCGACCGTCATCACGTCCTGCACCTGCCACGTACGCATGGCGTCCTCCTCGGTCCCGCCTCCGACGCTAGGTGCCGGGCGGGGCGTGGGGCAGGGGCGCAGGACCGGATCGGGACGGGCCGGAGGTCCCGGCTGGTCGGGCGACCCTAGGATGGCGGGGGCCCGCGGCTGCGGCACCCCACCTGACCAGGCGTTAAGGTGCCGTCCACGGTGGAAAATAGCCGGTTTGCAAGCCCTTTCGCCGCAAAATTACTTGTCGGTAGACACTTAGGCTGAAACTCCTTTTCGCGCTAGGGGGATGATCGGCCGATTTTCGCCGTCCGATCTTCAGGGGGTGGTGGGCCCTTCGGTCCGACTCCGATCGATGATCTTTCCTCGGCCGGATGTCGTCCTATTCTGCTTCCATTGTGAAGTCCTGGGGGGGATCATGATCACAATTGGCTGTTCCCGCACGGCTGCCCACAGTGGAGTCGAGCCGATCCGCTGACATGGCGCAACCGACGATCATCCAACAGTTCGCCGAGGTCTCGGCCACCCGTACCGACCACCCGGCGATCCTCGGCGAGACCCACGAGGTCAGCTACGCCGCCCTGGCCGCCACCGTCGGCGGGCACGCCGTCGCGCTCACCGCGGCCGGCGTCCGACCCGGCGACCGGGTCGCCCTGCTCACCGGGCACGGCACCGGCACCATCGCCGCCGTCCTCGGCACCCTCGCCGCCGGTGGCGTGTACGTGCCGCTGGACCCCGGGTTCCCGGTCGACCGGCTCCGGCACATGCTCGCCGCCGCCGACGTGCGCGTCGTCGCCTGCGCCCCCGACCACCGCGACCTCGCCGACGCCCTGTGCGCCACCCGACCCGGCACCCGCGTGCTGGTCCTCGACCCGGCCACCACCGCCGCGCTGCACCCCCTCCCGGTCGACCCCGACAGCCCGGCGTACGTGCTGTTCACCTCCGGCTCCACCGGCACCCCCAAGGCCGTGGCGCAGACCCACCGCAACCTGCGGCACGTCGTCGACAACCAGATCCGCACCCTGGCGATCGGCCCGGCCGACCGGCTCAGCCTGCTCGCCTCGTTCAGCTTCGACGCGGCCATCCCCGACCTCTATCCGGCGCTGCTCACCGGGGCCGCCGTCGTCCCGGTCGACCTGCGGCGGCACGGCCTGGCGTACGCCGTCGGGCAGCTCGCCCGGCACCGGGTCACCGTCTACCACTCCACCCCGACGGTCTACCGGTTCCTGCTCGACACCCTCGGTGAACGGCGGCTGGACAGCATCCGGGTGGTGCTGCTCGGCGGCGAGCAGGCCACGCACGCCGACGCCGCCCGGGGGCGCGACCGGTTCGCACCGGGATGCGTGCTGGTCAACGGCTACGGCGCCACCGAGATGACGTTCGCCGCCCGGTACGCGCTGCCGCTGGACGACGCCGACCCGACCGGCACCGGCCCGCTGCCGATCGGCACCGCACTGCCCGGCTACACGCTGCGGTTGGCCGACTCCGGCGAGATCGTGGTGCGCAGCCCGCACCTCGCCCCCGGCTACCTCGGCCAGCACAGCGACCGGTTCGGTGCCGACCCCGACGGGACGCCCACCTACGCCACCGGCGACCTGGGCGCGTGGCTGCCCGGCGGGGAACTGGTCTGCCTCGGCCGGCTCGACCGCCAGGTCAAGGTGCGTGGGTTCCGGGTCGAGCTGACCGAGGTCGAGGCCGTCCTCGCCGCGCAGCCCGGCGTCGCCGCCGTGCGCGCCATCGCCCGCGACGGGGCACTGCTCGCGTACGCCGTGCCGGCCGGCGGCGACCTCGACCCGGCGGCGCTGCGAGCCGCCCTCGCCCGACGGCTGCCCGACTACGCGCTGCCCCGCGCCGTGCTGGTCCTCGACGCGTTCCCGCTCACCGTCACCGGCAAGATCGACGAGCGGGCGCTGCCCGACCCGCCCCGGACGGTCCCCGCCGGACAGGAACCGGCCACCGACACCGAGCGGGCCGTGCACGAGATCTGGTGCGCGGTGCTCGGCCGCGACGCCGTCGGCCGGCAGGAGAGCTTCTTCGACGCCGGTGGACAGTCCCTGCTGCTCGGCCAGGTGCAGCAGCGCATCGCCGACCGGTTCGGCACGACGCTGCCCATGGTGCGGCTGTTCGCCCACCCGACGATCGCCGCCCAGGCCCGGCTGCTCGCCCCGGGCGTCGACGCCACGCCGGCCACGGCGGCGCGCACCCGCCCCCTCCCCGCGCCGATCCTGCCCACCCCGACCGCGCCACCGGTCGCCGCCCGCGAGTACACCGGCGACGAGATCGTGGTGGTGGGGCTCGCCGGCCGGTTCCCCGGCGCACCCGACGCCGCCACCTTCTGGTGGAACGTCTGCGCCGGCGTCGACTCGGTGCACGACCACTCCGACGTCGAGTTGACCGCCCTCGGTATCGGGCCCCGACTGCGCGCCGACCCCCGGCACGTGCGGGCCACCGGCCGGCTCGACGGGGTCACCGACTTCGACGCCGAGTTCTTCGCCATGGGCGACGAGGAGGCCGCCCGGACCGACCCCCAGCACCGGCTCTTCCTGGAGACGGCGTGGGAGGCCCTGGAGGACGCCGGGCACGACCCGACCCGCTTCCCCGGCCTGGTCGGCGTCTACGCGGCCACCTCCGCCAACCGCTACTTCCTGTTCCACCTGATGGACAATCCGGCCGTGGTCGGCGACGTCGACCCGGACGACTGGGAGGCCCGGCTGATCGGCCGGCAGTCCACCGACCACCTGCCCGGCCAGGTGGCGTACCGGCTCGGGTTGACCGGGCCGGCGGTGGCCGTGCAGACCGCCTGCTCCAGCTCGCTGGTCGCGGTCTGTACCGCCGCCCAGAGCCTCGCCGACTACCAGTGCGACATCGCCCTCGCCGGCGGGGTCAACGTCACCTGGCCCCGCTACCGGGCCACCCCCGGCGGGCTGGCCTCCCCGGACGGCCGCTGCCGCGCCTTCGACGAGGCCGCCGAGGGCTCCGGCTTCGGCTCCGGGGTGGGCGTGGTCGCGTTGCGCCGGCTCGCCGACGCCCAGGCCGACGGGGACCGGATCTACGCCGTCCTGCCCGGTTGGGCGGTCACCAACGACGGCCCCGACCGGGCCGGCTTCGCGGTGCCCGGCCCCGCCGGCCAGGCCGCCGCCGTCGCGAACGCGCTGGCCGCCGCCGAGGTCGCCCCCGGCGAGGTCCGCTTCATCGAGGCCCACGGCAGCGGTACGCCGCTGGGCGACGCCATCGAGGTCGCCGCCCTGCACGAGGTGTACGGCGGGGCCGCTCCCGCCGAGTCCTGCGCGCTCGGCGCGGTCAAGACCAACATCGGTCACCTCGACGCCGGAGCCGGCATCGCCGGGCTGATCAAGACGGTGCTGGCCGTCCAGCACGGGGTGATCCCGCCGAACCTGCACTTCACCCGCCCGCACCCGGAGATCGACCTGGCCGGTGGCCCGTTCTACGTGCCCACCAAGGCGCGGGACTGGCCGGACGCGCCGCGCCGGGTGGCCGGGGTCAGCGCGTTCGGGCTCGGCGGCACCAACGCGCACGTGGTCGTGGAGCAGCCGCCACCTGCCGTACCGGCCGAGCCGTCGCCCCCGCGGGCCTGGCTGCTGCCGGTGTCGGCGCGTACCCCGCAGGCGTTGCGGGTGGCGCTGACCCGGCTGCGGCACCACCTCGCCGGTGTCGGACCGGCGCTGCCCGAGGTGGCCGCCACCCTGGCGCTGGGCCGGCGGTCCTTCGCCCGGCGGGCCGCCGTCGTCGCCGCCGACCTGGCCGAGGCGGTCGCCGGACTCGACGAACTGCTCGCCACCGACGCCACCGTGGCCGGCGCGCCGGGGGCGTTGCGTGACCTGGCCGCCGGCTGGGTCGCCGGCCGCGACGTCGACTGGGCCGCGCTGCACCCCGAGGGCACCGTCCGGCGCACCGGGCTGCCCGGCTACCCCTTCCAGCGCCGGCGGCACTGGATCGACCCACCGCAGAGAGGCGCACGGTGAACTGGTTCGTCTCGCCCGGAAGCCGACCCCAGGCACCGGCGCAGCTGTTCTGCCTGCCGTACGCCGGGGGCGGCGCCAGCGCGTTCCGCCGCTGGCAGCCGGAGGCCGGCCCGGACGTGGAGGTGCTGCCGGTGCAGCTGCCCGGCCGGGAGAACCGGATCGGCGACGACCCGGACTTCACCGTCGCGGAGCTGGCCGCCGCCATCGCCGACCGGGCCGACCGCCCGTACGCGATCTACGGGCACTCGATGGGCGGGCGGCTCGGCTTCGAGGTGGTGCGGGAGCTGCGCCGGGTCGGCCGGGAGCTGCCGGTACGGCTGTACGTCGGCGGCGCCCGCGCCCCGCACGTCACCGCCGCGAGCTTCTTCGACGGCCTGTCCCGGGTGGACGACGACGAACTGCTGCGCCGGCTCGCCGCCGGCGGCGGCCTGCCCGACGGCCTGCTGGACCACCCGGAGCTGGTGGAGCTGCTGCTGCCGTTGCTGCGCGCCGACTTCGGCCGGGTCGACAGCTACCGGTACGCCCCCGGGGCGCCGCTGCCGGTGCCGGTGGTGGCGTTCGCCGGGCGGCACGACCGGGCGGTCAGCCGGGAACAGAGCGCCGCCTGGGCCGAGCACACCGCCGCCGGCTTCACCCTGCACGAACTCGACGGTGGGCACTTCTTCCTACACGACCGGCTGCCCGAGCTGCTGGGCCTGATCCGCGCCGACCTGACCGCCGCCCTCGACTCCCCGGCTCCCGCACCGGCCGGCGGCACGGTTCCCCCGGGTGAGGCGGGCACCACCGCCGGGCCCCACGCCGACCGGTCCGACCCGGTCGCGGCCGGTGCCGGCCGCGACCCGGGGTCCGCCGGGTCGGTGCCGGCGGGCGGTACGCCCGAGCACCGGGTGCCGCTGGGCGACACCGGCTGGTCGGTGTGGCGCGACGCGATCCTGCGCAGCACCGGCTTCCCGGCCGACGGCCTCGCCCTGTTCGCCGCCCCGGCCGCCGCCGAGCTCGCCGACGAACTGCTGGCCACCGGCGGCGGCGTCGAACGCTTCGACAAGGAGTTCGACGAGGCCGTCCGCGCCGCCGGGCAGCGGTTCACCGAACTCGCCGCCGACCCGCTGCTGCGTGAGGCGGTGACCTGGCAGAACCGGGGCGCGCTGGTGGCCTTCGACGGCCTGGTCCGGGGCGGTCCCGACGCGTCGCGCAACGTGCGCCGCCGCGACCGGGAACGGGCCCTGCTCAAGTACTGGCAGCGGTACTGCGGCAAGAACGAGACGGTCGGCTTCTTCGGCCCCAGCTGCTGGGTGACCGTCGACCCGGCGCAGCCGGAGACCGCCCGGCTGCGGGTCGGCCCGGAACTGACCCGGCGACGGTGGGTCCGGTTCGAGTCGTGGGCCCTCGACGAGTACGCCGGGTGCATCGGCGCCGACCTCGCCGTCCGGCGCTGGTGGCCGCCGGTGCTGGCCCCGCAGGTCACGGTGCGCGAGCGCAGCGTGCTGCGTCCCGGGCAACCGCCGGTGGCGCTGTCACCGGTGGAGGCCGCGTTGCTGGCCGCCGTCGACGGCCGCCGGCCCGCCCACGACCTGGTCGCCGACCCGGCCATCGGGCTGCGTCGGCCCGAGGACGGCTACACGCTGCTCGACCGGCTCGTCGAACGGGAGCTGCTCACCTGGGATGCGGCCCTGCCGGTCAGCCCGGCCGCGGAGGAGGTGCTGCGCGCCCGGATCGACGCCGTCGGCGATCCGGCGGCCCGACTGGCCGCCCGGTCCGGGCTGGACCGGCTCACCGCCGCCCGGGACGCCGTCGCCGCGGCGGCCGGTGACCCGCACCGCCTGGGCCGCGCCCTCGACGCCCTCGACGCCACCTTCACCGAGCTGACCGGGCGGTCGCCCCGGCGTCGGGAGGGCCGGATGTACGCCGGCCGCACCCTCTGCCACGAGGACACCGCGCGGGATCTCGACGTCACCCTCGGCGCCCCGTTCCTGGCCGACCTGGCTGCACCGCTCGACGTGCTGCTGCGGGCCGCCCGGTGGATGGTGGCCGCCCTGGCCCAGGCGTACGACCGGGTCTTCCGCGAGCTGTACGACGAACTGCGCGGCGAGGCCGGGGACGCCCCCGTCTCCCTGGCCGACCTGTGGTACCTCGCCCAGGGACTGTTCTGGGGCACCGGTGACCGGCCGGTCGACGTGGTCGCCGCCGACTTCGCCGCCCGCTGGGCGGGACTGTTCGGCTTCGCCGGGCTGCCACCGGGTACCCGGGAGGTGCGCCTCGCCGCCGCGGATCTCGCCGACCGCGTCGACGAGGTCTTCCCGGCGGCCCCGGCGCGCTGGTCCAAGGCCGTCCTGCACAGCCCCGACCTGCAACTCTGCGCGCGGGACGCGGCGGCGTTGGCGCGCGGGGAGTACACCGTCGTGCTCGGCGAGCTGCACGCCGCGTGGGCGTCCTTCGACTGCGAGGTGTTCATCCCGGCCCACCCCGACCCGCAACGGCTGCGGGACGCCCTCACCACGGACCTGGGCGGGCGTCGGCTGCGGCTGCTGTACCCCACCGACTGGCCACGGCGGACCAGCCGTACCGCCGAAGCCCTCGCCGGGCCCAGCGACCGGCAGTTGGCCTTCGCGGCGGCGCCCGGGGCCGATCCGGCACGGGTGCTGCCCACGGTGGCGCTCACCGTGTCCGAACGGGACGGCGAACTGGTCGCCACCGCCGCCGACGGCGAGAGTTGGCCGTTGACCGAGGTCTTCGGCGAACTGCTCAGCGCCCACGCGGTGGACGGGTTCAAGCTGGTCGCCGCCGCCCCCTACACCCCCCGGGTCACCATCGACCGGCTGGTGGTGGCCCGGCGGACCTGGCGTACCACGGTGGGGGAGAGCGGTCTGGCCGACGCCGCCGGGGAACGTGACCGGTTCCTCGCGGTGCGGGCCTGGCGACGCCGCCTCGACCTGCCCGAGCAGGTGTACGTCAAGCTCGGCAGCGAGACCAAACCCTGCTATGCCGACCTGAGCAGCCCGGCCTTCGCGAACATGTTCTGCGCCATGGTGCGGGCGGCCCGGATGGGGGGCGGCACCGAGGTCTCCCTGACGGTCAGCGAGATGCTGCCCGGCCCGGACGACGCCTGGGTGCCCGACGCCGCCGGCCGCCGGTACCTCAGCGAACTGCGCCTGCACGTGGTCGACGACACCGCCCGGGACGACCGGTGAACCGGCACACCGTCCGCCCGGTGGGGCGTACCGCACCAGCAACCGTACGGGGAGCGACGTGACCGACATCCTGTCCATCAGTGCCGTCACCGGGGAAGATCTGCCCTGGCCGGACGGCACGCTGGCCGACCTGATCGTCGAGCGGGCGGCCCGCTGCCCGGACGCGGTGGCGGTGCGCCAGTGGGACGACCGGCTCACCTACCGGGAGCTGGTCGGCCGGGCGGCGGGCCTGGCCGCCGCGCTGCGGGCCCGGGGGGTCGGCCGGCAGACCCGGGTGGGGATCTGCGCCCACCGCCGCCCCGACCTCGTGGTCGACGTCGTCGGCGTGCTGCTCGCCGGGGGCTGCTACGTGCCGTTGGAGCCCGGTGGCCCCCGGCAGCGGCTGCGGGAGATCGCCGCCGACGCCGGGGTGACGCTGGTGGTGGGGGACGCGGCGGCGGTCGAGTTCGCCGACACCCCCGGCGTCGAGGTGGTCACCGCCACCGGCCCGGCCCCGCTGACGCCCTGCCCGGCGCGGGCCGGCGACCCGGCGTACGTGCTGTTCACCTCGGGTTCCACCGGTCGGCCCAAGGGGGTGCTGACCACCCACCGCAACGTGGTGGAGTTCGTCACCGGCTGCGCCGCGCTCAGTGCCGCCGACGCCGGGGTCCGCAGCCTCGGCATCGCCTCGCTCGGCTTCGACGCGGCCAGCATCGACCTGTTCGTCCCGCTGCTGCTCGGTGGCAGCGTGCAACTGCTCGGCGGCGACGACCGGTCCGACCCGGACCGGCTGGCCCGGTTCATCGTCGCCCACGACGTGAACTGGGGTTTCATCACCCCGACGGTGCTGTCCATGCTGGACCCGGCCCGGGTGCCCGGCTGGCGGACGGTGCTCTGCGGCGGCGAGGCCGTCCCCGCCGACCTGGTCGCCCGCTGGGCGCCGGGACGACGGCTGCTCAACGGCTACGGCCCCACCGAGACCACGGTGCTTGCGGTCAGCGGCGAGCTGACCACCGCCGACACCGACCCGGTGCCGATCGGTCTGCCCCTGCCCAACCACCGGGCGTACGTGGTGGACGACGCGCTGCGGGCGGTGCCGCCGGGGCAGACCGGTGAGCTGCTGATCGGCGGGCCGGGACTGGCCGACGGCTACCTCAACCGGCCCGGCCTGACCGCTGACCGGTTCGTCCCCGACCCGTTCTCCGGGCTGCCCGGCGAGCGGCTCTACCGCACCGGCGACCTCGTCCGGCAGGCCGGGAACGGGCGGATCGTCTACCTCGGCCGGGCCGACCGGCAGGTCAAGATCCGGGGCCAGCGGATCGAACTGGGCGAGGTGGAGGCCGTGCTGGCCGACGTGCCCGGCGTCGCCCGGGTGGCCGTGGAGGCGGTGCCCGGCCCGGCCGGGATGGACCTGGTCGCCTTCCTCACCCCGGCCACCGCGCCCGACGACGACGCCGTCCGGGCGTACGCCGGGGGGCGGTTGACCGCCGCGATGCTGCCGGCGCGGCTGCTGCGCCGCGACGACCTGCCGGTCAGCGCCATCACCGGCAAGCTGGACCGGCCGGCGCTGCGCGCGCTGGCCGACGCCGCCCTGACCGCCGTCCCCGCCGACGCGCCGACCGACGAGCCGGCCGACCCGGTCGAGCGGGTCGTGCGGCGGGTCTGGACCCGGCTGCTCGGCGCGGCACCCGCCCCGGACACCGACTTCCTCGCCGCCGGTGGCAACTCCATCGCCGCGATGCGGCTGGTCGCGGCGCTGCGCGCCGAGCTGGGCCGGCACGTCGACACCCGGGACGTGCTGACCGGGCGCACCCCGGCCGCGCTGGCCGCCCGGCTGCGGGCCGCCGCGCCCGCCGACGCCGACGGGCTGACCACCGGCAACCCGCCGACGCTGTCCCCGCCGCAGCGCCGGTTGTGGTTCGTCGACCAGCTCGCCCCCTCCAGCGCCCCCTACAACATCGCGGTCGCGCACCGGCTGCGCGGCCCGCTTCACACCGGTGCGCTCGGCGCGGCGCTGCGGGCCGTGGCCACCCGGCACGACGTGCTGCGCTGGCGCATCCCGCAGACCGCCGGGGTGCCCTACGCGGTGTGCGAGGAGCCGACCGACGTGGCGGTGCCGGTGGTCGACCTGACCGGCCGCGCCGACGCCGAGGCCGAACTGGCCGGGATGCTCGCCGCCGGTGCCGCGCACGCCTTCGACCTGGCCACCGGCCCGCCCTGGCAGGTGACCGTCTACCGGCTCGGCCCCGACGAGCACGTGCTGGCGATGACCATGCACCACGCGGTCTTCGACGGCTGGTCCGAGGCGGTCCTCTACGCCGACCTGGCCACCGGGTACGCGCACGCCGTCGCCGGCACGTCGCCGACCCTGCCGCCGCTGTCCGCCTCGTACGCCGACTACGCGGTGTGGCGCGACGAGCGGGACCGCCGGCAGGGCCCCGCCGACCTCAGCTGGTGGGCGGAGCACCTGCGGGGCGTGCCGACCGTGCTGGACCTGCCCCGTGACCGTCCCCGCCCGACCGTGCAGACGTACGCGGGCGCCCAGGCGGCGGTGACCCTGACCGCCACCGCCGACCGGGCGGTGCGGGATCTGGCCGAGCGGCGCGGCAGCACCGTCGCGGCGGTGCTGCTGGCCGGCTTCGCCGAACTGCTGCGCCGGCTCACCGGCGGCGACGACCACGTCGTCGGGGCGATCGTCGCCGACCGCCGGCTGGCCGCCTTCGACGACGTGGTCGGCTTCTTCATCGACACCGTCCCGGTGCGGCTGCGCACCGGCCCCGACGACACGACCGGCGGCACCGGCGGGGTCGGGTTCGCCGAACTGGTCGACCGGTGCGCCGCCGAGCTGCACGAGGCGACCGCCCACCCGGGCGCGCCGCTGGAGAAACTCGTCGAGACCCTCGGCGTCGGCCGGGACACCTCCCGGGCGCCCCTGGTGCAGGTGCTGTTCAACGTGCTCAACTTCACCGCGCCCCGGCTGACGTTGACCGGGCTGACCGCCGAGGCGCTGCCGGTGCCCAAGCCCGGCTCCCCGTTCGACATCACGGTCTACGTGGTGCAGCGCGACGGCCGGTGCGGAGTGGACGTGGTCTACAACCCGGACCTGTTCGACGCCGACCGGATCGACGCGCTCCTGGCCGACCTCGCCGACCTGGTCGGCGCGCTCGCCGCCGACCCCGACACCCCGGCCGACGCGGTCGCCGTGGCACTGCCCCGGCCGACCGTCCGGGTGGCGGCGTTGGGCGCGATGACGGTGGCCGCCACCGCACCCGCCCCGGTCGCGCCGGTGCCGACCGGACCGGACGAGCTGACCGAGACCGAGGAGCTGATCGCCGGCATCTGGCGGCAGGTGCTGGAACGTGACCGGGTCGGGGTCGCCGACAACTTCTTCGACATCGGCGGGCACTCGCTGGCCCTGGCGGCGGTGCACGCCCGGCTGACCGCCGCCACCGGCCGGTCGATCACCATGCTCGACCTGTTCCGGCACCCCACCGTCCGGGCGCTCGCCGCCAGCCTCGACGGGGCCGCCGACCGACCCGAGCTGGCCCGCGCCGCGTTGCGCGCCGCCGCCCGGCGCGGCCGGACCCGTCGTACCCCGCCACCCCGCCGACCGCACCAACCGTGACGCCGCATCCCTCCCCACCGCCTGCGGGCGGCACCTTGCGACAAAGGACGACCCCGATGCAGAACGAGATCGACACCGCGCCGCCCACCGATGACGGCATCGAACCCATCGCCATCGTCGGGCTCGCCGCCCGGCTGCCGGGTGCCGCCGACGTCGGCGAGTTCTGGCGCAACCTGGTCGACGGCGTCGAGTCGGTCACCGAGCTGAGCCGCGACGAGCAGCTCGCCCGGGGTGCGACCGCCGACGAGGTCGACGACCCGGGCTGGGTGAGCCGGGCCCCGCTGATCGACGGGTACGACACCTTCGACGCCGGGCTGTTCGGGATGACCAGCCGCGAGGCGGAGGTGACCGACCCGCAGCACCGGCTGTTCCTGGAGAGCTGCTACACCGCGTTGCAGGACGCCGGCTACGACCCGGCCCGCTACCCCGGGGCGGTAGGCGTGTACGCCGGCACCGGCGGCAACACCTACCTGCACCGGTACGTGCTGCGTAACAAGCGGGTCGGCGGCAACCCGCACGGCGCGGTCTCGCTGGCCACCGGCAACTCGCCCAACTACGTGGCGACCAACGTGTCCTACCGGCTGGACCTGCGCGGGCCGAGCCTGACCGTGCACACCGCCTGCTCGACCTCACTCGTCGCCTTCCACCTGGCCTGCGAGGCGCTGCGTAACCACGAGTGCGACATGGCGCTGGCCGGCGGGGTCAACGTGGAGCTGCCGCACGTCGGCTACCTGGGCATGGACGGCTTCACCTCGCCCGACGGCCGGTGCCGGCCGTTCGACGCCGGGGCCAACGGCACGGTCTGGGGCAGCGGCGTCGGGGTGACCCTGCTCAAGCGGCTCTCCGACGCGATCGCCGACGGCGACTCGATCCGCGCGGTGGTGCTGGGCAACGCGATCAACAACGACGGCGCCGGGAAGGTCGGCTTCACCGCCCCCAGCGTCGACGGGCAGGTCGAGGCGATCGCCCAGGCGGTCGGGATGGCCGGGATCGACCCGCGCAGCATCAGCTACGTCGAGGCGCACGGCACCGGCACCGCGCTGGGCGACCCGATCGAGGTGGCCGCCCTGTCGGCGGTGTTCACCCGGGACACCGACGAGCGGGGCTGGTGCGGCATCGGCTCGGTGAAGTCCAACATCGGGCACCTGAGCCAGCCGTCCGGCATCGTCAGCGTGATCAAGACGGTGCTGGCGATGGAGCACGGGCTGATCCCCCCGACGATCAACTACGAGACGCCGAACCCGGGCATCGACTTCGCCGACACCCCGTTCTACGTGGCGAACACCCTGACCAAGTGGGACACCGACGGCGGGCCGCGCCGGGCCGGGGTCAGCTCGTTCGGCATCGGCGGCACCAACGCCCACGTGGTGCTCGAGGAGGCCCCGGCCGCGCACCGCGCGGACCGGCGGGTCCGCCCGGCGCACCTGCTGACGGTGTCGGCGAAGACCGCGTCGGCGCTGGACAGCGCCGTCACCCGGCTCGCCGACCACCTGGCGGCGACCAGCGACGGCGGGCCGGAGCTGCTGGCCGACGTCGCGCACACGCTGCGGGTGGGCCGCCAGGAGTACCCGCACCGGGTGGCCGTGGTCGCCACCGACCTGGCCGAGGCGGTGACCGCGCTGCGTACCCCGCGCCGCCGCCAGTCCGGGGTGGTCGACGGCGCGGCACCGCGCGCCGCGTTCCTCTTCTCCGGCCAGGGCGCCCAGTACGCCGGGATGGGCGCGCAGCTCTACGCCGAGGAGCCGGCCTTCGCCGCCACCGTCGACGAGTGCGCCGCGCTGCTCCGCCCCGAGCTGGGCCTGGACCTGCGGGACCTGATCCTCGGCCGGGACCCGCAGGCGGCGGAGAAGCTCACCGAGACCCGCTACACCCAGCCGGCCCTGTTCGTCGTCGAGTACGCCCTGGCGCTGCACTGGCAGCGGGCCGGGGTACGCCCGGCGGCGATGATCGGCCACTCGATCGGCGAGTACGTCGCCGCCACCGTCGCCGGGGTGCTGACCCTGCCCGACGCGCTGCGGGTGGTCGCCGCCCGGGGCCGGCTGATGCAGTCGCTGCCGGCGGGGGCGATGCTGGCCGTGTCGCTCGACGAGTCGCAGGTCGCCGCCCGGCTGCCCGAGGGGCTGTCCATCGCCACCGTCAACGGGCCCGGAACCTGCGTGGTGGCCGGCGAGAGCGCCGCCGTCGCCGCGTTCGCCGACAGCCTCGGCGGCAAGAGCAAGAGCAAGCCGCTGCGCACCTCGCACGCGTTCCACTCGCCGATGATGGAACCGATCCTGGCCGAGTTCACCGCCCTGATGGCGACGGTGCCGCTGCACGCGCCGGCCATCCCGTTCCTGTCCAACGTGACAGGCACCTGGATCACCGCCGAACAGGCCACCGACCCGGCGTACTGGGCGGCGCACCTGCGCCAACCGGTGCGGTTCGGTGACTGCGTGGCGACCCTGCTCGGGGCGGGCACCTGGGCGCTGCTGGAGTGCGGTCCGGGCCGGCAACTGGCCAACCTGGCCCGGATGCAGGTCGCCAAGGGCTCCCCGGCGCAGCGGGCGCTGACCCCGCTGGGTAGCCTGCCCGGCCCCGGCGAGTCCACCGGCGACCTGGCCACTGTGCTCACCAGCGCCGCCGCCCTGTGGTGTGCCGGGATCGGGGTGCGGCTCGACGCCGATCCGGCCGCCCGACGGGTGCCGCTGCCCACGTACCCGTTCGAGCGGCTGCGCTACTGGGTCGACCCGGACCCGGTGGCGGCGCTGCCCGACGCCCCGGCCGACGCCGGCCCGCAGCCGCTTCAGCGGTGGTTCGCGGTGCCGGTGTGGCGGCAGGCCGCCGCCGACCCGGCGACGGTGCCCGACGGCCGCTGCCTGGTGCTCGCCGCCGGTCCGCGCGCCGAGGCGCTGGTCGACGCGCTGCGGGCCGCCGGCGACGACCCGGTCGTGGTACGCCCCGGCACGGCGTTCGCGGCGACCGGCGACGGGTACCGGCTGCGCCCCGGCCACCGGGAGGACCACGACGCGCTGGTCGCGGCGTTGACCGCAGGTGGCGTGCCGTCCCGGCTGGTGCACGCCTTCGCCCTGGATGGCACGCCGGCCGGCCTCGACCCGACCGCCGCCTGGGACGCCCAGCAGCGCGGCTTCTTCGACGCCCTGCACCTGGTGCAGGCGCTCGCCGGGGCGGGGGCGACCGCCGAGGAGCGGCCGCTCACCCTCGACCTGGTCACCGCGGGCGTCGGCGACGTCACCGGCGTCGACCTGGTCCGCCCCGAGCACGCCACCCTCGCCGGCCTGGCCCGGGTGCTGCCGGCCGAACTGCCCGGCCTGGCCGTCCGGCTGGTCGACGCCGACCCGGCCGGCGACGGGGTCGACGCGCTCGCCGCCGAGCTGCGCCGCCCGGTCGACCCGGAGCGGGCGGAGGTGACCCTGCGCGGCGCCCGCCGCTGGGTGACCGGCTACGAGCAGGTCACCGTCGCCGCCGAGACCGGGTCGGGGGCGTTGCGCGACGGCGGCCGGTACCTGGTGACAGGCGGCCTGGGCGGCATCGGCGTCACCCTCGCCGAGGACTTCGCCCGGCGGGCGGGGGCGAAGCTGGTGCTGCTGGCCCGCTCCGGTCTGCCGCCGCGCGAGCGGTGGGACGACCACCTGGCGGTGCACGGCGGCGCGGACCGGGCCGGCCGGGCCATCGCGGCGATCCGCCGGATGGAGGCGGCCGGCGCGACGGTGCTGGTGCTCGCCGCCGACGTCACCGACCCGGCCGACCTGCGTCGGGTCCGGGCCACCGTGGAGGCCGAGTTCGGCGGGCTGGACGGCATCGTGCACGCCGCCGGCCTGCCCGGCGGCGGGATGGCCGAGGTGAAGGAGCGGGCCGAGGCCGAACGGGTGCTCGCCCCGAAGCTCACCGGCACCCTCGCCCTGGCCGAGGTCTTCGGTGACCTGCCGTTGGACTTCGTGGCGCTGTGCTCCTCGATCACGTCGGTGATCGGCGGTTTCGGTCAGGTCGACTACTGCGCGGCGAACGCCTTCCTCGACGCGTTCGCCCGCTCCGGCGCGGGTTTCCGGGCCCCGGTGCTGTCGCAGAACTGGGGTGGCTGGGCGGAGGTCGGCATGGCGGTGGAGACCGCCGCGCCGGCCGCGTTCCGGGCCGCCGGCCGGGACACCGTGACCACGCCGGTGGACCACCCGGTGCTCACCACGAAGGTGGTCGGCCCGGAGTCGACGGTGCTGCACGGGCTGGTCTCCGCCGACACCCACTGGCTGCTCGACGAGCACCGCATCGGCGGGGTGCCGGTGGTGCCCGGCACCGCCCACCTGGAGGCGGTGCGGGCCGCGGTGGTCGCCGCCGTGCCGTGCCCCGCGCCGCAGGCCGCGGTGGAGCTGCGCGACGTGGTGTTCCTGGAGCCGTTCGCGGTGCCGCAGGGCACCGTCGCCCAGTACCGGGTGGAGCTGACCGCTGCCGAGGACGGCGTCGACTTCGCCGTCCGCAGCCTGGCCGCCGGCCAGCTCCGCACCCACGTGCGCGGGTCGGCCGGCTGGACCGTGGAGGCCGCCCCGCCGGCCCGGGTGCCGGTGGTCGACGGCCGGCGGGTCGACGACGACGCCTCGTTCGGTCGGGGCCGTACCAGCATGCTGACCTTCGGCCCGCGCTGGGCGTCGCTGGCCGAGCACCGGCTCGGCGACGGCGAGGAACTCGCCCGGGTCGAGGCCCCGGAGCCGGTCCGGGCCGACCTGCCGGCGTGGGGGCTGCACCCGGCGTTGCTGGACGTGGCCACCGCGTTCGGCCGGGGGCAGGGCGACGGCACCTACCTGCCGCTGTCGTACGGGCGGATCGTGGTGCGCGGGCCGCTGCCTGCGGTGTTCCACAGCCACCTGCGGCACCGGGCCAGCGCCACCGACGAGGTGGTCGCCGCCGACCTGGCGCTGACCGACACCGAGGGCCGGGAACTCGTCGCGATCGGCGACTTCGTGCTGCGCCGGGTCGACCAGGGCGCGGTCACCGGCGGGCTGACCGGCACCGCCGACGCGGCCCCGGCAGAACCGGCGGCCGGGGCGCTCACCGAGGACATCCGCCCGGTCGACGGCGCGGAGGCGTTCCGGCGCAGCCTCACCGCCGGCCTCGGCCCGCAGGTGGTGATCGCCACCCGGACGGTGGCGGACATCCGGCGGCGGGCCTCCCGGGTCACCACCGACGCCCTGGAGCAGGACCCGGAGCCGTCGACCGCCGCCGCGACGGCGACCGGCGGCGGCTCGGCGGCCCCGCGGACCGAGCTGGAGGTCACCATCGCCGGGGTGTGGCGGGACGGGCTGGGGGTGGCCGAGGTCGGGGTGGACGACGACTTCTTCGCCCTCGGCGGCAACTCGCTGGTCGCGGTGCAGTTGATCGCCGCGATGCGCAAGGCGACCGGGGTCCGGCTGCCGATGCGCAGCCTCTTCGAGACCCCGACCGTGGCCGGTCTGGCCGAACGCATCGCCCAGCTGCGGGCCGCCGCCGCCGACGAACCGGCCGCGCCGGCCACCATCCCCGCCATCCCGCGGCTACCCCGCGCCTGACGTCGAGAAAACAGGAGACCACGCAATGAGCGACACGATCGCCACGCTGCCGGTCGTCGTCGAGAACGACGGCACCGCCCTGACCGAGCTGATCGACCGCCGCCGGGCCGAGCTGCGCGCCACCCTCGTCGCGCACGGCGGGCTGTTGTTCCGCGGCTTCGACGTGGGCGGGGTGGACGGCTTCGACGCGGTGGTGCGGGCGTTCTCCGGCGAACCGCTGACCTACACCGAGCGGTCCTCGCCCCGGCACGCCATCAAGGGGAAGGTCTACACCTCGACCGACTACCCGCCGGACGAGGAGATCTTCCTGCACAACGAGAACTCGTACCAGGCGCGCTGGCCGCTGACGCTGTTCTTCTACTGCCTGACCGCGCCGCAGACCCTCGGCGCGACCCCGCTGGCCGACGTGCGCCGGGTGTACGCCGAGATCGACCCGGCGGTCCGCGAGGAGTTCGTCAGGCGGCGCTGGCTGCTGGTGCGCAACTTCCACGCCGACTTCGGCACCCGCTGGCAGGACGTCTTCGGCACCGACGACCGGGCGCAGGTGCAGGCGTACGCGGCGGCGAACCGGATCGAGCTGGAATGGGTGGGCAGGGACGGGCTGCGCACCCGGGCGGTGCGCGACGTGGTGCACCACCGGCCCGGCTCGGACACCCCGCGCTGGTTCAACCACGCCACCTTCTTCCACCTGAGCACCCTGCCGAAGGACTACCAGGAGGGGCTGCTTTCGATGTTCGGCCCCGAGGGTCTGCCGGCGAACACCTACTACGGCGACGGCGGCGAGATCCCCACCGACGTGATGGACCACCTGCGGGCCGCGTACCGGGCCGCCAGCGTCCGCTTCGACTACCGGCGCGACGACGTGCTGGTGGTCGACAACATGACCGCCGCGCACGGACGGGAGCCGTTCACCGGACCCCGCAAGATCGCCGTCGCGATGGCCGAACCGCACACCCCCGACACCGCTGGAGCGAACTGATGGCCGACACCCGATTCCTGGTCGTGCGCAACGACGAGGAGCAGTACTCGATCTGGGCGGCCGACCGCGACCTGCCCGCCGGCTGGCACGACGCGGGCTTCACCGGCAGCCGCGAGGAGTGCCTGGCCCACGTGGACGAGGTCTGGACCGACATGCGCCCGCGTTCGGTACGGGAGCAGACGGCATGACCCGCGAGTGGACCTTCCCCGCCTCGTTCGCCCAGGAACGGGTCTGGATCGCCAACCAGCTCGACCCGTCCTCCCCGGTCTACAACGTGTCGGTGCCGTGCCGGCTGCCCGCCGACCTGGACGCCGAGGCGGCGACCGAGGTGTTCGGCCAGGTCGTCGCCCGGCACGAGGCGCTGCGCACCCACCTGCGGGTCGACGACGGCACCCTGGTGCAGGTGGTCCGGGAGCACGAGCCGCCCCGGCTGCCGGTCGACGACCTGCGCGGGTTGCCCGATCCGGAGCGGCTGCGGCGGTCCGACGCGCTGCGCGCCGAGCTGGCCCGGACCCCGATCCCGTTGGACGCGCCGCCGCTGTGGCGGGCCCGGCTGATCCGCTTCGACGACGGGTGGACGCTGCTGCTGGTGGTGCACCACGCCGTCTTCGACAGCCACTCGGCGGTGCTGTTCGGCGCCGAGATCGCCGCGTTCGCGCGGGCCGCGTCGACCGGCGCGCCGGCCGCCGTGCCGGAGCTGCCCATCCAGTACGCCGACTTCGCGGTGTGGCAACGCGACCAGCTCACCGGCGCGGAACGGGACCGGCAGCTCGCCTTCTGGACCTCTCACCTGGCCGGCGCCCCGAAGGCCACCGGCCTGCCGCTGGACCGGCCCCGCCCCGCGCAGCTCGGTTTCGCCGGTGACGAGGTGCGTTTCGACCTGCCCGACGGGCTGCTCGACCGGATCGGCCGGCTGGCCGCCGGGTCGGCGGTCACCCCGTACATGGTGCTGCTTGCCGGTTTCGCGGCGCTGTTGTCGCGGATCTCCGGCGACACCGACGTGGTGGTCGGGGTCTCCACCGCCGGCCGGGAGACCGCCGAGCTGACCCCGCTGATCGGCATGTTCGTCAATCCGGTGGCGCTGCGCTGCGACGTCGGCGGCGACCCGCGCTTCACCGACCTGCTCGGCCGGGTCCGCGACGGGCTGGTCGACGCCCTGGAGCACGGGCAGACCCCGTTCCAGGCGATCGTCGAGGCGGTCGCCCCGGAGCGGGACCCGTCGGTGCAGCCGATCTTCCAGACCGCGCTGAACTTCATCCCCGACTCGGGGCTGGACCCGGTGGAGCTGGGCACCACCAAGGACGACCTGGCCTTCGACATCACCACCGGCGAGAGCCGGCTGGTCTACCGGACCGACCTGTTCGACAGGTCCACCGCCGAGGCGGTCGTGGCCCGCTACGTCCGGCTGCTCGACGCGGCGGTGGCCGACCCGCGCCAGCCGGTCTCCGCGCTGCCGCTGCTCGCCGACGCCGAACGGGACCTGGTGCTCGGCGGCTGGGCCGGGACGGCCACGGCCGGACCGTCGGCCACGGTCGTCGACGAGGTGCAGCGGCAGGTGGCGGCCACCCCGGCCGCCACCGCGCTGGTCTGCGAGGACGTCACGCTGACGTACGCGCAGCTCAACGCCGCCGCGAACCGGCTGGCCCGGGTGCTGGTGGGCCGGGGTGTCGGCCCGGAGTCCCGGGTGGCGTTGGCCCTGCCGCGCGGCCCGGAGCTGCTGGTGGCGATCCTCGCCGTGCTCAAGGCGGGGGGCGCGTACGTGCCGGTGGACACCGGCTATCCGGCGGGCCGGATCGGCTACCTGCTCGCCGACGCCGCGCCGGCGCTGGTGCTGGCCGTGGCGGAGACCGCCACCCTGGTGCCGGGAGACGCGCTGCTGGTCGACGGTGCGGCCGGGCCCGCCGACGACGCCGACGGGGCGGACCTCACCGACGCCGACCGGATCGCCCCGTTGCGCCCGGAGCACCCCGGCTACGTGCTCTACACCTCCGGCTCGACCGGCCGCCCCAAGGGCGTGGTGGTGGAGCACCGGGCGATCGTCGCGTACCTGGCCTGGGCCCGGGACACCTACCCGGGGCTGTCCGGCACCGCCCTGCTGCACTCGCCTGTCTCGTTCGACCTGACGGTGACCGGGCTGCTCGGCCCGCTCACCGCCGGGGGCACCGTCCGGCTGGCCGGGATCGACTCCCCGGCGGCCCGGGTGGGTGGACGGCCGACGTTCCTCAAGGTCACCCCGAGCCACCTGCCGCTGCTGGAGGAGGCGCTGTCGCCCACCACCGACATGGTGATCGGCGGCGAGGCGCTCACCGGGGAGCAGCTCGCCGACTGGCGGGCCGCGCACCCGGAGGCGGCGGTGGTCAACGAGTACGGCCCCACCGAGGCCACCGTCGGCTGTGTCGCCGCCCGGCTCGCCCCCGGGCAGCCGGTGCCCGCCGGCCCGGTGTCGATCGGCCGGCCCACCGCCACCAGCCGGGTGTACCTGCTCGACGCCGCGTTCCAGCCGGTCCCGCCGGGGGTGGTCGGTGAGCTGTACGTCGCCGGCGACCAGCTCGCCCGGGGCTACCTGGGCCGGCCCGGCCTGACCGCCGAGCGGTTCCTGCCCTGCCCGTACGGCCCGCCGGGGCAGCGGATGTACCGCACCGGTGACCTGGCCCGGTGGCGGGCCGACGGCACCCTGGACTACCTGGGTCGCCGCGACGACCAGGTGAAGGTGCGGGGGATGCGCATCGAGCTGGGCGAGATCGAGGCGGCGATGCGGGAGCACCCCGAAGTGCACCAGGCGGCGGTGGCCGTGCGCACCGACTCGGGGGAGCCGACCCTGGTCGGTTACCACGTCGGCACCGCCGAGGAGGCGCACCTCGCCGCCGAGCTGGCCCGGGAGCTGCCGGCGCACCTGGTGCCGGCCGCGTTCGTCCGGCTCGACGCGTTGCCGTTGACCCCGAACGGCAAGCTGGACCGGGCCGCGCTGCCCGCACCGCCGGAGTCCGTGGCCGGCGACGGCTACGTCCCGCCCCGCACCGACGCCGAGACCCTGGTCGCCGAGGTGTACGCCGACATCCTCCAGGTGGAGAAGGTCGGCGCGCTCGATGACTTCTTCGCCCTCGGCGGCAACTCGTTGCGCGGCATGCGGGCGATGGCCCGGATCCGGGCCGAGGTGGACGTCGACCTGCCGATGCGGGCGCTGTTCGGCAGCCCCGTGGTGGCCGACCTGGCCGCCCAGATCGAGGCGCAGATCGCCGCCGAACTGGACGACCTTTCCGAGACCGAGGTCGCCGCGTTGCTGGCGGCGGAGAAGGACACCCCCGCATGACGGACCTGAAGGATTCCCGGGAGGCCGCCCGGGCGGCGTTGATCGCCCAACGGTTGCGCCGACGGCAGGCCACCCCCGCCGCCCGCATCACGCCGCGGCCCGAGGGCGTCGAGGTGCCGCTGTCGTACGCCCAGGAGCGGGTCTGGTTCATGGATCAGCTCGCGCCGGGCGAGGCGGCGTACCACATCGCGGTGCCGTTGCGGGTGCGCGGCCCGCTCGACGTCACGGCGCTGCGCGCCGCCCTGACCGCGCTGACCGCCCGGCACGAGTCGCTGCGCAGCCGGTTCCCCGCCGACGCCGACGGCAAGCCGACCGTGGTGATCGCCGACGCGGTCGAGGTGCCGTTGACCGTGGTCGACGCCCCGGACGAGCGGGCCGCGCAGGAACTGGTGGAGGCGGCCTCGCGCGCGCCGTTCGACCTGGCGGCCGGGCCGCTGCTGCGGGCGTTGCTGATCCGGCTGGCCGCCGACGACCACGTGCTGTTCCTCAGCAAGCACCACATCGTCGGTGACGGCTGGTCGGTCGACGTGCTGCTGCGCGACCTGATCACCGCCTACCGGGGCGGCGAGCTGCCCACCCTGCCGGTGCAGTACGGCGACTTCGCCGTCTGGGAGGCGCAGGAGCTTGGCGGCCCGGCGGCCCGGTCGCACCTGGACTGGTGGAAGTCCCGGCTGGCCGGGATCACCCCGCTGGAGCTGCCGCTGGACCGGCCCCGCCCGGCCACCCAGACCTACCGGGGCGACTTCGTCGAGTTCCGGCTCGACCCGGCGGAGACGGGACGCCTGACGGCGCTGACCCGGGAGTCCGGCGGCACCCTGTTCATGACGCTGCTCGCCGCCTACCAGGTCTTCCTGGCCCGGCACGCCGGCCAGGAGGACTTCGCGGTCGGCGCGTCGGTGGCCGGCCGGTCCGCCCCGGAGCTGGAGAACATCGTCGGCATGTTCATCAACATGCTGCCGTTGCGCGCCGAGCTGGCCGGTGACCCGACCTTCACCGAGCTGCTGGAACGCACCCGGCGCAGCGTGCTGGACGGCTTCGAGCACGCCGAGGTGCCGTTCGCGAAGGTGGTCCACGAACTGGGCCTGCCCCGCGACGTCAGCCGCTCGCCGGTGTTCCAGGCGATGTTCGTGCTGCAGAACTACGAGATGGGCCGGTTCACCGGGGTCTCCGACGCCACCGACGTGACGTTCGACTGGACCCCGATGGAGCTGCGGGCCACCCGGTTCGACTTCGAGCTGCACGCCGTGGAGACCGTCGACGGGCTCTGGGGCAAGCTGGTCTTCAACACCGACCTGTTCGACCGGGACACGGTGACCCGGATGGCCGACCGCTGGTGCGCCCTGCTGCGCGCGGTCGTGGCCACCCCGGACGTGGCGGTCTCGGCGCTGGACCTGCTCCCCGCCGGGGAGCGGGCGCTGCTGGCGTCCTGGAACGACACCACCGCCGACTTCCCGGCCGCCGAGACGCTGCACGGCCCGATCGAGGCGGCAGCGGCGGCGACCCCGGACGCGGTGGCGGTCACCATCGAGGGCGTCTCGACGACGTACGCGCAGCTCAACGCTGCGGCGAACCGGGTGGCGCACCGGCTGCGGGCGGCCGGTGTCGGCCCGGAGACCCTGGTCGGAGTCTGCGCGGAACGCTCCGTGGAGCTGGTCGCCGGCCTGCTCGGGGTGCTCAAGGCCGGTGGGGCGTACCTGCCGCTGGACCCGGAGTACCCGGCCGACCGGTTGGCCTTCATGCTGACCGACGCCGCCGCACCGGTGGTGCTGGTGCAGGAGAGCCTGCGCGACGTCCTGCCGACGGTCGAGGCGACGGTGCTGGCCCTGGACGACCCGGCGGTCTGGGCCGACCAGCCCACCACCGACCCGACCCCGCTGGCCGGCCCGGAACACCTGGCGTACGTGATCTACACCTCCGGGTCGACGGGTCGCCCGAAGGGGGTGCCGAACACCCACCGGGGCATCGTCAACCGGCTCGACTGGATGCAGAAGACCTACCGGCTCGACGCCGACGACGCGGTGCTGCAGAAGACCCCGGCCAGCTTCGACGTGTCGGTGTGGGAGTTCTTCTGGCCGCTGCGTACCGGTGCCCGGCTGGTGCTGGCCAAGCCCGGCGGCCACAAGGACGCCGGCTACCTGCGCGACGTGCTGGTGGCCGAGCGGGTCACCACCGCCCACTTCGTCCCGTCGATGCTGACGGTGTTCCTGGCCGAGGAGGGGGTGGAGGCGGCCACCGCGCTGCGGCGGGTGATCTGCTCCGGCGAGGAGCTGCCGCTGGCCTCGGCGGTCGACTTCACCGCCCGGCTGCCGCACTGCGCACTGCACAACCTGTACGGCCCGACCGAGGCGGCGATCGACGTCAGCGCCTGGCACTGCGACCCGGCGCTGCTGGCCGGGCTGAGCGGCGTGCCGATCGGTGGACCGATCGCCAACCTGCGGCTGCACGTGCTCGACCCGGCCGGTCGGGAGTGCCCGGTCGGGGTGGCCGGTGAGCTGCACATCGGCGGGGTGGGGTTGGCCCGTGGCTACCACCTGCGGCCGGCGCTGACCGCCGAACGCTTCGTGCCGGACCCGTTCTCCGGTGAGCCGGGCGCCCGGCTGTACCGCACCGGTGACCTGGCCCGTTGGGTGCCCGACCCGGCGGGGACGACGACGGGGGCGGACCCGGCCGGGGTGATCGAGTTCCTGGGCCGGATCGACCACCAGGTCAAGCTGCGCGGCCTGCGCATCGAGCTGGGTGAGATCGAGAGCGCCCTGCGCGAGCAGCCCGGGGTGGCCGAGGCGGCGGTGATCGTCCGCGAGGACAGCCCCGGCGACAAGCGGCTCACCGCCTACCTGGTGGGCGCGGCCGAGCACGCCGCGCTGAAGACGGCGCTGAAGGAGACCCTGCCGGAGTACATGGTGCCGGCCGCGTTCGTCACCCTGGACGCGTTGCCGCTGACCCCGAACGGCAAGCTCGACCGCAAGGCGCTGCCCGCGCCGGTGGTCACCCGCGAGGCGTCGGTGGCCCTGGTGGAGCCGCGCGACGACACCGAGCGGTTGCTCGCCGGGATCTGGTCGGAGGTGCTGGGCGTGCCGACGCTCGGCATCGACGACGACTTCTTCGACCTGGGCGGGCACTCGATGCTCGCCACCCAGGTGGTGGCGAAGATCCGCCGGGCCGAGCACGGCGGCCGGGCGGTCGGCGTGATGGACCTGTTCCAGCAGCGCACCATCCGCGAGCTGGCCGCGTTCATGACCGGTGACGCCGAGGCGGCCGGCCCGCGTCGGCTGCTCTACGAGCTGACCAAGCCGATCCCGGCCGGCAAGCGGGTGCTCAGCTACGTCTGCGTCCCGTACGGTGGCGGCAGCGCCATCGTCTACCAGCCGCTGGCCGATGCGCTGCCCGCCGGGCACGCGCTGTGGTCGCTGGCCATCCCCGGCCACGACGTCGGGCTGACCGAGGACGCCCTGCCGTTCGACGAGCTGACCAGCCGGGTGGCCGACGAGATCGTGGAGCGGATCGAGGGTCCGCTGGCCCTCTACGGTCACTGCGGGGTCGGCAGCGCGATCATCGCCGAGGTGGCCCGCAAGGTGGAGGCGGCCGGGCGGGAGCTGGAGGTCGTCTACATCGGGGCGATGTTCCCGTTCGCCCGGCCGAAGGGCGCCTTCGCGGCGTTGCGTAACCGGCTGGAGCAGTTGAGCAGCAACCGGCACTACGCGAGCTGGCTCAAGAGCATGGGGGTGGACACCGACGAGCTGGAGCCGGAGCAGGCCGACCGGATCATCAGCAACATGCGGGCCGACTCCCGCGCGTCGGAGGAGTACTTCACCGGGCTGCTCGACCGGGGCGCGGCGAAGCTGCGTGCGCCGATCGTCTCGGTGGTCGGCTCCGAGGACCCGGTGACCGACTACCACTCCGAGCGGTACGCGGAGTGGCAGTTCCTCAGCGACACCCTCGGCCTGGTGGTGCTCGACCAGGCCGGGCACTTCTTCCTCAAGTACCGGGCCGACGAGCTGGCCGAGATCGTCACCCAGGTGCACCCGGCCGTGCGGGCCGGGGACGTGACGGCGCTCGGCCCGGCGGCCCGGGGTGAGGACGCCGGCTGGGTGGTCGCCGACCACCTGCGCGTCGGCGACGCCGACCGGCCGGCCCCGGCGGTGGTGAAGCCGAGCATGGCCCGCTTCGTCGCGGTCACCGCCGGGCAGCTCGTCTCCACCACCGGCTCGGCGCTGACCGCGTTCGCCCTGCCGATCTGGCTGTTCACCCGGACCGGGTCGGTGGCCGACCTGGGCCTGCTGTGGGCGTTGGCGCTGATCTGCGGGGTGCTGATGCTACCGGTGGCCGGCGCGCTCACCGACCGGGTCAGCAGGCGACGGATCATGATGATCGCGAGCTGCGTGTCGGGCTCCATCCAGCTCGTGCTGGCCGCCCTGCTCTGGACCGACAACCTCGCCCTGTGGCACATCTACGGGCTGGTGGCGCTGAGCCAGGTGGCCGGGTCGTTCCAGCGGATCGCCTTCCAGTCGGCGGTGCCGCAGTTGGTGCCGAAGCGCTACCTGGGGCACGCGATGGGCATCACCCAGCTCTCCAGCGGTTTCGCGATGCTCCTGATGCCGGTCTTCGCGGCCGGTCTGCTCGCCGCGATCGGCCTCAAGGGCATCCTGCTGATCGACGTGGCGAGCTACCTGGTGGCGGTGCTGACGCTGGCCGTGGTCCGCTTCCCCGACCTGCTCGGTTGGCGGCCCCGGGAACGGCTGCTGGTGGCGATCGCCAACGGCCTGCGCTACTCGTGGCGGCACAAGGGCTTCCGGCTGATGCTCGGCTACTTCGCGCTGGGCAACGTCTTCCTCGCCCCGGCGCTGGTGCTCACCACCCCGCTGGTGCTGTCGTTCGGCACCGCCACCCAGGTGGCGCAGGTGGCGCTGGCCGAGGCGATCGGCGCGGTGGCCGGCGGCGTGCTGATGTCGCTGTGGGGCGGGCCCCGGCAGCGGCGGATGATCGGGGTGCTGATCGGCAACCTGGGCACCGCCGTCGGCTGTGTGCTGATCGGCCTGGACGCCTCCGTCGTCATGATCGCCTTCGGGGCGTTCTGGCTGGCCATGGCGATGACCACCGCCCAGTCGATCTACGCCACGATCGTCCAGGTGAAGGTGCCGCAGCGGTTCCACGGCCGGGTGTTCAGCCTGAACCAGACGATCTCCTGGTCGACCCTGCCGATCGGCTTCGCGCTGCTCGCCCCGGGCGCGACCGCGCTGTTCGAGCCGATGCTCGCCGACGGCGGGACGCTCGCCGGTTCGGTGGGCGCGGTGATCGGCACCGGTCCGGGTCGGGGCATCGGCTTCGCGTACGTCTGCTTCGGGCTGGCCCTGGTGCTGATCACGCTCGGCGGGTTCGCGATCCGGATGCTGCGCCGGTTCGACGTCGAGGTGCCCGACTCGCTCCCCGACGACCTGATCGGGGCGCAGGAGCGGCAGCGGCGGCTCGCCGAGCGGGCGAAGGCCCGCCCGGAGCCGGCGTCGGTGGCCGGCTGAACACCCGCGCGGGCACGGCGACACCCGTCGTGCCCGCGCGAGCGCGGGACCCCCGACCGCGGCGGGTCCCCCGGGGACGGTGCCGCCTCGGGGGCGAACGTCGCGGTCGGGCCTGGTCGCCGCCGCCGGACCTCGGCAGCGCGACGCCGGTCAGGGCCGGTCGACCCCGGTCACCAGGACTCGACCGGGTCGACGAGGTCGGTGTCCACCGGTTCCCGGGGCTCGGCCACCCAGGCGGAGAAGACCGGCAGCCCGTGCCACGGCCCGGGTTCGCCGCCCCGGCGGTCGGTGGCCACCGCCAGCACCGCGTACGGGTGCCCGAACCGCAACTCGGCGCTACGGCGTACGCCCTCCGGCGGAAGGCTGGTCAGGGCGAACGCCCCGGTCACGGCGGTGGCCTCGAAGCCGTACCGGCCGTACTGCGCCACCGTCGCCTGCCGGGCCTCGACGCCCACGTCGACGCCGAGCAGCCCACCCAGCGCCCGCCCCACCGCCGCGAACCCCAGCCCGGGGGCGGTCAGGTCGTGCTCGTCGTGGGCCGACCAGCAGGGCAGCACCGCCCGGTGGCGTTCCTCCCGGCCGCCTCGGGCGGCGGTGCGCACCGGCTCCTCGCGCAGCGTGCCGAGGGGACCCGGGCCCAGCGGCAGGTCGAACAGCGACCGGCGGGCCGGCTCGCCGTCCACCGCCGCACCGGCCAGCGCGTAGCCGGCGGCGAGCACGTCGGCCGCAGGGACCGCCGGGTCGGCGAGCACCGAGAGCACCACCAGCCCGGCCCCGTCGCGCTCCACCGCCGCAGCGGCGTGCACGGCGACGTCGCCGGCCGGGCCGGTGGCCGCGATCCAGGCCCGGTGCCCGTGTTCCGGGCTGCGCAACACGCGGGACAGCCGCCCCGCCCAGCCGCCGCCCGACCCGTGCTCCTGGTCCGGCCCCCGTCCCTGGTCCGGCCCCCGTCCCTGGTCCGGCCCCCGTCCCTGGTCCGGCCCCCGTCCCTGGTCCGGCCCCCGTCCCTGGTCCGGCCCCCGTCCCTGGTCCGGTCCGTGCCCCGCGCCCGGCGGGTGGGCGGGTCCGTCGTCCGGTCGGCTCGCGTCGTGCGGGTCGTCGGGGCCGAGCGCCGCGCCGGACACCAGGTCGAACGGGGTGGCCCAGGAGATCCGGGTGGCCAGGGCACTCGCCAGCGCCAGCAGCACCCGGGGGGAGACGGTCAGCGGGAACCGGTCGACCAGCCCGAGGGTGTGCTCACGGGCCCAGGCGTCCAGGCCCGCCCGGTCGGGCAGCGGGCCGGTGGCGGTGCTCCGGGGCAGCCCGTCCCACCAGCCGGCCAGCCGGTCGGGGTCGGTGCCGGGCCGGTGCCAGACGGCGGTGGCCGACGGCACGAGCGGGTGCGGCCGGTCCAGCAGCGCGGTGGCGGCCGCCGCCGCGGTCTCCCCGTCGACACCGAGCACCTCGGCCAGTTCGTCCCGGACCGCGCCGGTGGCGGCCGGCGCGGCGAGCGCCAGCAGCAGCCAGGCCCCGAGCGGGGAGGCGACGTGGTGCCGGTCGCCGAGGTCGGCGTGCAGCCGGGCGGCGTACCGGGTCAGCGGGTCGTACGGGATCGTCGTCATGCCCTCCACTGTGCCCACCGCGCGGGCCGGTGGCACCCCGGTCAGGACCAGAGTTCGAACGGTTCGTCGATCTGCTCGCCGGCCAGGAACGCGGTGAGCAGCGCGGGCAGCCGACCCGGGTAGAACCGGGCGGTGCTGGTCACGATCTCCTCGACCGGCCACCAGCGGAACCCGAAGTAGTCCTCCACCTCGTAGTCGAGGCGGTCCGCGCCGTCGACGTCCGGCGCGGCGGCGTCGAGGCGTACGGTCAGCACCACCTCGTCCTGGACGTGGCGCAACCGGCGGTGGATGAAACTGGCCCGCCGTCGCCAGGTCGGCGGGCCGAGCTGCGCGGCGGTGACCACGAAGCCGGTCTCCTCGCGCAGTTCCCGCAGGGCGGTCTGCGGGTACGTCTCACCGGGGTCGACGCCCCCGCCGGGCAGCTCCCACCAGGTGCCCAGCCGGGGGTGTTCCGGGTCGCGGGTGTGGAACAGCAGGATCAGGCCGTCGGTGTCGCGGACCACCAGCCGCACGGCGGTGCGTTCGATCACCGGCAGGTCCCGGGGCAGTTCGGTCATGGGCCTCCCTCGACGGGGCACCGCCGGGGCGGCGGCGGTGCGACGATGGCGATCATGGTGGAGCTCTTCGGTGAGGTGGCGGACGACTACGACGAGGTCCGACCGGGCTATCCGGCCGCCCTCGCCGACACCATCCTCGCCTATCACGGTGGGCCCCCCGCCCGGCTGGTCGAGGTCGGCGCGGGCACCGGCCTGGCCACCGCGCTGCTGCGTGACCTCGCCCACGCCGACGGGCCGTCCCACCCGCGTCCGGCGGCGGCCGGCACCGTCCCGGCGCGGGTGACCTGCGTCGAGCCGGACGCGCGGATGGCGGCGGTGCTGGCCGCCCGGTTCCCCGACGTCGAGGTGGTGGTCGCCCGGTTCGAGCAGTGGTCGCCGCCGACGGCCGGGGTGCCCCTGCTGGCCTGCGCGTTGGCCTGGCACTGGCTCGATCCGGCCACCCGCGACCGGCGGGCCCACGACGCGCTGACCCCCGGCGGCACCCTGGCCGTCTTCGCCCACCGGTACGACTACGTCGACACGGCCCACTCGGCGGCGATCCGGGCGGCGTTCGAGTCGGTCGACCCGGTGCCGCACCACGACCAGCCGGAGGACTGGTTCCACGCCGACATCACCGGCAGCGGGCTGTTCACCGACGTCCGGTCGTCGGCGTTCCGCCGGTCGGTGCCGCTGACCACGGCGCGGTACCAGCGCCTCGTCGGCACCTTCTCGCCGCAGCTGCGCCGCCCACCGCAGCAGCGGGAGCGGGTCCTCGCGGCGATCGGGGCCGCCGTCGACGGCTTCGGCGGCACCGTCACCCTCGACCTGCGGACCACCCTGGTGCTGGCCCGGCGACCGGCCTGACGAAAATTCACCGGACGGTCGTGTCGATCCGGCCCGGTCCCCGTTCGACCAGAGGGTGAGCGGGTCGAACGGCGACCCGACGACGAGGAGCGACGATGGCCAAGTACATGCTGATCATGCGGAACACGGACGAATCCCTGGCGACGATGATGAAGATCCCCCTCGAGGAGATGCTGGAGACGATGGGGCGGTTCAACGACGAGTTGATCCGCGCGGGCGTGCTGGTGGCCGCCGAGGGCCTGGAGGACCCGGCGCAGGGGGTGGTGGTCGACTACAGCGGGGAGACCCCGGTCGTCACCGACGGCCCGTACGGCGAGACGAAGGAGCTGTTCGGCGGCTTCTACCTGCTCGACGTGGCGTCGAAGGAGGAGGCCGTCGAGTGGGCCCGGCGGATGCCGGCGCTGCCCGGCAGCAGGTGCGAGGTGCGCCGGGTCCCCGGCATCGACGAGTTCCCGCAGGACAACGAGTTCATCGTCAGGGAGCGGGAGTGGCGCGAGCGGACCGGCCAGCTCTGAGCACGGTGCCCACCGACGGCCCGCCGGGCGCCGAGTCGGCCCGGCGGGCCGTCGAGGCGCTCTGGCGCATCGAGTCGGCCCGGATCGTCGGCGCGCTGGCCCGGTACACCGGCGACTTCGCGCTCGCCGAGGACGTCGCCCAGGAGGCGGTGGCGCAGGCCCTGGTCGGTTGGGCGCGCGACGGGGTGCCGGCGAACCCGGTGGGCTGGCTGCTCACCGCCGCCCGGCGGCGGGCGGTCGACGCGTTCCGCCGCCGGGCCGCGCTCGACGACCGCTACGCGGTGCTCGCCGGCCAGCTCGCCGGGCCGGCCGGCGGGTCCGGGGACGGGGACCTGCCGTGGGACCCGGACCGGGTCGACGACGACGTGCTGGCATTGATGTTCGTGGCCTGTCATCCCGTGCTCCCGCCGCCGGCCCGGCTGGCGTTGACGCTGCGGGTGGTCGGCGGCCTGTCCAGCGAGGAGATCGCGCGGGCGCTGCTGGTGCCGGTGCCCACCGTGCAGGCACGGATCACCCGGGCCAAGAAGACGATCGCCGCCGCCCGGGTGCCGTTCGCCCTGCCGGAGCCACCCCAGCGGCGGGAACGCCTCGGCGCGGTGCTGGGCGTGCTCTATGTGATCTTCACCGAGGGGTCGACGGCGACGGCCGGCACCGACCTGCTCCGCCCCGACCTGGCGTACGAGGCGATCCGGTTGGCCCGGACGCTGGCCGCGCTGCTGCCCGCCGAGCCGGAGGTGCACGGCCTGCTCGCCCTGTGTGAGCTGACCGCCGCGCGGTTCCCGGCCCGGGTCGACGCCGACGGCGAGGCGGTGCTGCTGGCGGACCAGGACCGGCGGCGGTGGGACCGGTCGGCGATCCGCCGGGGGACGGCGGCACTGCGCCGGGCCGTGGCGGCGGGGCGCGGCCTCGGGCCGTACGGGTTGCAGGCGTCGATCGCCGCCTGCCACGCCGGTGCCCCGTCGGTGGCGGAGACCGACTGGTCCCGGGTGGTGCTGCTCTACGAGGCGCTCGGCCGGGTGGCGCCGTCGCCGGTCGTCGAGCTGAACCGGGCCGTGGCCGTGGCGATGGCGGACGGTCCGCAGCCGGCGCTGGCCGTGGTGGACGAGGTCGCCGCCACCGGCCGCCTCGCCGGGTCGCACCTGCTGCCGAGCGTCCGTGGTGAGCTGCTCGCCCGGCTCGGCCGGACCGCCGAGGCGCGCGCCGAGCTGGAGGTCGCCGCCAGGCTGTGCCGCAACGTGCGGGAACGGGCGGTGCTGCTGCGCCGGGCTGGCGACCTCGACGGGTGAGCCGGCCCGGCTGGCGGTAGGCTGCCCGCCGTGGCAGGTCTGTTGAGGAACGTGGCGTCCCGGCTCGGCCGGGTGACCGGCGCGCAGCGCGCCACCCCCGGTCCGATCCCGGCGCAGCTGGCCCGGCGGCGTCAGGTCAGTGCCCTGCAACGGCGGGAGCTGTCGTACGCCCCGGAGCCGGACGGTCAGGCCGACCCGGGCGAGATCGTCTGGACCTGGGTGCCCTACGAGGACGACCCGAAGCAGGGCAAGGACCGTCCGGTGCTGGTGGTCGGCCGGTCCAGCCGCACCCTGTTCGGGTTGATGCTGTCCAGCCAGAGCGAGCGGGACGGCCAGCGGCACTGGCTGGCGCTGGGCCCGGGGGAGTGGGACCGTGAGTCCCGTCCGAGCTGGGTTCGGCTGGACCGGGTGCTCACCATGCGCGAGGACGGCATCCGCCGGGAGGGCGCGGTGCTGGACCGGGGGCGCTTCGACCGGGTCGGGCAGGCGCTGCGGGCCGGTTACGGCTGGCGCTGATCCGTCGCACCATCGTCGGGTGGTGCCGCCCCGGCCGGGGCGCGCGGCTCAGCACTCGGCGAGGCGGGCGGCGTCGAGCAGTTGCCGGGGTGACTGCCGGCTGGTGACACCCTTCGCCCGGTACATCGCGGCGTCGGCCCGGCAGAGCGCGTCGGCGAGCTGGGTGGGGCCGGTGACCGGGGCGAGCCCGACCGAGGCGGTGACCCGGACGCTGCACGCGCCCAGCGGGATGGGTGCGGCCATCGCCTCGCAGAGCCGCCGGGTGGCGTGGTCGATCCAGCGCCGGTCGACCGAGGGGCTGGCCAGTAGGCCGGCGAACTCGTCGCCGCCGAGCCGGGCGACCAGGTTGTCGCCGGCGAAGGCGGCCAGCCGTTGGGCGACGCTGATCAGCACCTGGTCGCCGGCGGCGTGCCCGTAGCGGTCGTTGACCTGCTTGAAGTCGTTGAGGTCGAGGACCACCGCGATGAGGGGCTGCCCGCCGGCGTCGGTGAGGAGCGTGGCGGCCAGCCGGTAGAAGGCCCGTCGGTTGGGCAGCCCGGTGAGTGGGTCGTGGCTGGCGGCGTGCCGTTCCGCGGCCAGTTCGGCCTGTAGCTGCTCCAGTTCCGCCTCGGCCTGCAGGGCCCGGCGGCGTAGCTGCCACACCGAGACCAGGGCTCCGGCCGCGGATACGCCGGACGCGACGGTCAACGGATCCGGCACGGGTCCTCCCTCGCAGTGTCGGCGCACGACCCGTGCGGCGGCGCCGTCGTGCCCCGCCGGGTCGTCGTTTGCCCAGGTGAAGCCCTGAGCCTGGTAACCCAAAGTGAACGGATAAGTACCGTCCACGTGCGTTATCATGCTCGCTGTCCGAAGCAGATAATAGCAGATGCACGTGCAGCACGGCCGGATCTGATGTCGCACCGCTCCTTCGACACCGCAACGTCCTCTCGCGACAGTGGTTCCGCACCCCGACAGAAAGACATCCATGCAGCAGCCTGAGAACGGCGTCCCTGTCACCCAGTTGCCTCCGCTGAGGTGGGAGAAGAGCCGCCGCAGCAACCCCAGCGGC
This sequence comes from Micromonospora humida, assembly GCF_016901255.1. Taxonomy (NCBI): domain Bacteria; kingdom Bacillati; phylum Actinomycetota; class Actinomycetes; order Micromonosporales; family Micromonosporaceae; genus Micromonospora; species Micromonospora humida. The sequence goes on along the minus strand of NZ_JAFEUC010000003.1, from coordinate 556,185 downwards.
AACTGTGTCGAGTTGGCCGAACTGCCCGGCGGGGCCGGCATCGCCGTGCGCAACTCGCGTCATCCCGAGGGGCCCGCCCTGATCTACACGGTGGACGAGATAACGGCCTTCGTCCTCGGTGCCCGCGACGGTGACTTCGACCATCTGATCGGCTGACGCCCGCCGGTCCCGCCCACGGGACCGTATCCGTCCGGAGGATGTTCACCTCACCGTCGGTTCATGGCATGCTTACTCGTCGGTCGGGCGGGGGCCAGGGACCGCGATCGGATACAGGGGCATGCGCGGAGGGGCGGGGCACGTGACGATGGTTGCCGCCGAGGGGGGACCGGCCACCGGCCCCACGGTGTTGCGGATGCTGCTCGGCGCGCAGTTGCGCCGGCTGCGGGAGGCCAAGGGTGTCACGCGGGAGGGCGCAGGCTGGGAGATCCGCTCCTCGGAGTCGAAGATCAGCCGGATGGAGCTGGGCCGGGTCGGCTTCAAGGAACGCGACGTCGCCGACCTGCTCACCCTCTACGGGGTGACCGACGTGCAGGAACGCGACGCGCTGCTCAAGCTGGCCCGCGACGCCAACAGCCCCGGCTGGTGGCACCGCTACGGCGACGTCCTGCCCGGCTGGTTCCAGTCCTACCTGGGCCTGGAGGCCGCCGCCGCGCTGATCCGCAGCTACGAGGTGCAGTTCGTGCCCGGCCTGCTCCAGACCCCGGAGTACGCCCGGTCGGTGGTCCTGCTCGGACACCGGGGCGCCGCCGTCGAGGAGGTCGACCGGCGGGTGGAGCTGCGCATCCAGCGCCAGCAGGTGCTGGACCGGGCCGACCCGCCGCAGCTGTGGGCGGTGATCGACGAGGCCGCCCTGCGCCGGCCGATCGGCGGCCCGCAGGTGATGCACGGGCAGTTGACCGCGCTGATCGAGGCGACCCGCTCGTCGCACGTCCGGTTGCAGATCATCCCGTTCGACGCCGGTGGCCACGCCGCCGCCGGCGGGGCCTTCACCATCCTGCGCTTCGGCGACGACGACCTGCCCGACATCGTCTACATCGAGCAGTTGACCAGCGCCCTCTACCTCGACAAGCGGGAGGACCTGGACTACTACGCCGCCGCGATGGAGCGGCTCTGCGTCGAGGCCACCCCGCCGGAGCAGACCCCCGAGGTGCTCACCCGACTGCGTGACGAGCTGTACCCGCGGTGACGGCCGCACCGGGTCGCCGGCCCCACCAGGGCGGCCACTACGATGACCGACCGGAGACAGTGGACGGACGCCATCGACGACCGGATGGCGCGGAGTCATGGAGGACCCTGTGACCGCCGATGCCCCGACGGGCGCCGCCCCGCACCCCAGTGACCGGATCGACACCTCGGTCGCCCACCCGGCCCGCCGCTACAACTACTGGCTGGGTGGCAAGGACAACTTCCAGGCCGACCGGGAATCCGGCGACGCGATGGCGGCGGCCTTCCCGACCGTGCGTACCGCCGCCCTGGAGAACCGCCGGTTCCTGCGACGCGCGGTCGCCTACCTGGCCGGCGAGGCCGGTGTACGGCAGTTCCTGGACATCGGCACCGGCATCCCCACGGCCGACAACACCCACGACGTGGCCCAGGCGATCACCCCGCAGGCCCGGGTGGTCTACGTCGACAACGACCCGATCGTGCTGGCCCACGCCCGGGCGCTGCTGACCAGCTCGGCCGAGGGCGCCACCGCCTACATCGACGCCGACCTGCGAGACCCCGAGAAGATCCTGCACCACCCCGAACTACGCCGCACCCTCGACCTGGAGCAGCCGGTCGCCCTGATGCTGGTGGCCATCCTGCACTTCGTGACCGACAGGGAGGACCCGTACGGGGTGGTCGGCCGGTTGCTCGCGGCGCTGCCGCCGGGCAGCTACCTGGCCGCGTCGCACGCCACCTACGACTACCTGCCACCCGCCGTGGCCGAGGAGGCCCGGGCGGGCAACCGTAACGGCACCCCACCCGGCATGATCAACCTGCGCAGTCGGGACGAGTTCGCCCGCTTCTTCGACGGCCTCGACCTCGTCGCCCCCGGCATCGCCTCGGTGGCGCAGTGGCGGGCCGAGGCCGAACCGCAGCCCCGGCCCACGGTCGACGAGGTCAGCGTGTACGGCGCGGTCGGCCGCCTGCCCTGAGGCGGAGCCCGGCCGTCCGTGCGCGGCCGGGCACCCGTGCGCGCGGTCAGGCCGGCTCCACCCGGTCCCCGACAGCCACCCGGCCGCCCCGCACCACCACCGCGTACGCCCCGACACAGGGCTGTGGCCCCAGGCCCGGCAGCGGGACCACCCGGTTGCGTTCCGCCGGCCGGCGCAGCGCCTGCGGGGCACGGGGGAGCGGGCCGTGGGCCAGGGTGGGCACCGCGCAACGGGGGGTCGGCGCGAGCACCCGCAGCACCACCTCCGCGCCGATCCGCAGTTCCCGACCCACCCAGTCGTTCTCCACGAAACCCCGGGCGTCGGTCGCGACCACCAGGTTGGGCCGGTAGCGCGGGACCGCGTCCCGGGGCAGGTCGAGCGCGTCCAGGCTGGCCGTGGTGAGCAGGTGCAGCGGCGCGAAGTCGACCAGGCTGCCCGGCGGGGCGACGCCACCGAGCGGGTTGCCGGTCACCGGCACGTCCGCGTCGGCCCCCTCGGCCAGCACCGCGTCCGGGTCGGCCCGGTCCAGCAGGGCGTCGGCGGGCACCGCGTCGGTCAGCGTGACGTCCCGGCCGAGCAGCCGGGACAGTGCGGCGTCCAGGCCGGCGTCGGGATGGTCGAGGACGGTGCCGTCGGGGAGGGCGAGGCGTACCCGGTCGGGGGCGTCGCCGGTGGCGCGGACGCCGAGCAGGGCCGCCCACCGTCGGGGCCGCTTCGCGCTGCCCACCCGGCCGGTGTCGTGGTCGAGCACGGCGAGCCGGCGGTCCCCGGCCACGCCCCGACCGTCCACCGTGGCGTCGGACAGCGCTTCCCCCAGCATCGACTTGACCGGATACCGCCACAGTTCGGTCAGTCGTCCGGGCACCGGCCCAGCGTACCGGCGGATGTCGCCGCCGCGCGTGGTCGATTCGTCGTCCGGCTCGTAACTTTGTCGGATGATCCCACGCTCCCTGGCGCTCAGCCCCCGCACGGTCGTCTCCGCCGAGCCCCCCTCGGACGGGCCGGTGGGGTTCGTCACCGGTCTGGTGGAGCGGCTCGGCGGGCCCGGCGCGGGGCTGGCGGTGGCGCTGGAGAACCTCTTCCCGCCGATCCCCAGCGAGGTGATCCTGCCGCTGGCCGGCTTCGCCGCCGCCCAGGGGCGGATCAGCCTGGTCTCGGCGATCCTCTGGACGACCCTCGGGTCCGTGGTCGGCGCGTGGGTGCTCTACGGCATCGGCGCGGCGCTGGGACGCGACCGGATGCGGGCCATCGCGGCCCGCCTGCCGCTGGTGAAGCTGAGCGACGTGGACCGCACCGAGGCGTGGTTCCTCAAGCACGGCGTCAAGGCGGTGTTCTTCGGCCGGATGATCCCCATCTTCCGCAGCCTGATCTCCATCCCGGCGGGGGTGGAGCGGATGCCGATCATGACGTTCCTGCTCTACACCACGCTGGGCAGCCTGATCTGGAACACCACCTTCGTGATGGCGGGGTTCCTCCTCGGCGACAACTGGCACGTCGTCGAGGAGTACGTCGGGTCGTTCCAGAAGGTCGTCATCGTGGTCTGCGTCGCCGCCGCCGGCTGGTTCGTGGTGAGCCGGGTCCGCCGGGCGCGTGCCGCCCGCGCCGCCGCCCCGACCACCGACGCCTGGTCCGCCGACGCCGCACCCGGGGGTGACGTCGCGGGGCAGCCGGACGTCGCCGACGGCGCGCCCTACCGGGGGACCGTCTACCGGGGCGGACTCTGGGGACGCGACACCGACTGACGGTGCCCCGGGCCCGGCGCGGTCCCGGTCCGGCCGGAATGATCCGTTGCGGCGGCCGGGCCGTACTGCTGTGCGGGGACCGGGACAGGGGAGGCGCGATGGTGGAGCCGGGGCAGGAGCACCGTCCGACGACGGAGGAACGGCGACCGGTCTTCGAGCCGGTGATCGAGGTGACCGGGGAACCGGTCGAGGCGACGGGGGAACCGGAGTACCGCTCCCCCTGGCCCCGCGGCGCGCGGCTGCTGGCGGCCGCCGCGGTGCTGGTGGTCGCGCTCGGTGCGATCGCGGTGGTGGTGACCATGGCGAACCCTGAGCGGCTGGGGATCGTCTCCTCCGGTGACCGCGCCGCGCCCCCGGCGTCGGCGACCGCCGATCCCGGCGGCGCGGGTGCCGCCGAGGCCGCCGGGCGGACCCTGACCGCGCCGGTCGACGGGCTGCGCCGGGCCACCTTCGAGCTGCTGGACGGGGTGACCTCGTTCCGGCTGCGCACCGACGACCTCGGCGCCGACCTGTACCGGATCAGCAGCCCGGCCGACGCCGGACTCACCCCCCGGCCCGAGGTGTCCGGCGAGCGGGTGCAGCTACGGGTGACCCGCCGGGACCGACCCGGCCGGGGCGTCGTCGATGTGACGCTCAACGCACGGCTGACCTGGCGGCTGCGGCTGGTCGGCGGGGTCAGCGAACACGTTCTCGACCTCACCGGCGCGCGGCTGTCCGGGGTGGAGCTGATCGGCGGCGCGGCCCGGATCGACCTGCGGCTGCCGCCGACCACCGGCACCCGCACCGTCCGGATGACCGGTGGGGTCAACCAGTTCGTCGTCCACGCGCCCGACGGCCCCCCGGTCCGGGTCCGCGCCGCTTCCGGCGCGGGCAGCGTCGTCTGGTACGGCGACCGGCGCGACGGGTTGGCCCGGGGCGCGACGGTGGGCTCGCCGAACTGGGACCGGTCACCCGACCGGCTCTACCTCGACCTGGTCGCCGGGGCGAACACGGTCACCGTCGTCGAGGACTGAACCGTCCGGGGCCGGACCGGTGGCGGGCCGGCCGGCATAGAGTCGGGTGGTGGACCGTACCGAATCGTTGCCGGCGCAGACCCGACCACCCGGCGTCGCCGCCGAGGACCCGGGCAGCGTGCTGCTGCCCGGCCACGACGTGCCGCTGGGCCGGTACACCACCGTGCGCCGGCTGCTGCCGCAGCGGGCCCGCCGGATGGTCGGGGCGTGGTGCTTCGTCGACCACTTCGGCCCGGACGACGTGGCGCAGCGTCCCGGCATGGAGGTGCCCCCGCACCCGCACACCGGCCTGCAGACGGTGACCTGGCTGCTCGACGGCGAGATCGTGCACCGGGACAGCCTCGGCAACGTCCAGCCGATCCGCCCCGGCCAGCTCAACGTGATGACCTCCGGGCACGGCATCGCCCACTCCGAGCGGTCCCCGGCCACCCGTCCGCCGCTGATGCACGGGTTGCAGCTGTGGGTGGCGCTGCCCGACCCGGCGCGCGCCGGTGCCGCCGGCTTCGCCCACCACGCCGACCTGCCCCGCTGGCGGTCCGGCGACTGGGAGCACACCCTGCTCGTCGGCGAGCTGGCGGGCGAGGCGTCCCCGGCGGTGGTGCACACCCCGCTGCTCGGCGTGCAACTGGCGGCGCACGGCCCGGCCCCGGCGACGCCGCGGCTGCGACCCCGCTTCGAGTACGCGCTGCTGGCGATGTCCGGCCGGGCCCGGGTGGACGGTGTGTCGCTGGAGCCCGGTGCCCTGCTCTACCTCGGCACCGGGCGGGACGGGGTGGAGCTGACCGCCGAGCCGGGTAGCCGGCTGATGCTGCTCGGCGGCGAGCCGTTCGACGAGCCCCTGGTCATGTGGTGGAACTTCGTCGGCCGCTCGCACGAGGAGGTGGCCGCCGCCCGGGCGGACTGGATGGCCGGCCTGGACCGGTTCGGGCGGGTCACCGACGACCCGGCCCCGCCGCTGCCCGCCCCGCAACTGCCGACCGTCCGGTTGAAGGCCCGGGACCGGCGGGGTGACCTGCACGGTTGACCCGCCCCGTGGTGTGCTCGCCCACAGTATTACCAAAATCAGCCGTACGGGTGATGGCGTGGCCTACGATGATCGTGGCAGCGATGCCCACCCGGTTCGGGTGGCCGCCCGGCGGTTCGCCGGTGAACAGGCACGCGTGCGCCCCAGGTCGCGGTTCGCGACCCGGGGCGCCCGCCTGTCCGGGGTCAGATGCTCCGCAGGTGCTGTGCGACCCGCTGGTGCTGTTTCTCCCTCGCCTGCTGCGCCCGCCGGGTGGGGTCGACCTCGGGGGCGGGGTCGATCCGGGCCGAGCGGGCCACCTCCGCGTCGTTGGCGTAGTCCACCGGCGGCAGCGCCCGCAACGCCCGCAGCACGTCCGGCGGAGCGCCCTCCCGCTCGGCCTGACGCACCACGGCGTCCTTCGCCGCCGGGTAGTCCAGGCTGGACAGGTACCGCAGGACTTCGGTCCGACTGGCCATCGGTGGGCCTCCTCGCCGCCTCGATCCGGTCACGATCGGCGGCGGTTACCCGTCCGGCGGCCGGTCACGCGCAGCCGGCGCGGAAAAGCGGGGCGGGCGGCGTCGTTTCCGGGGCGTCCCGGCGGGTAACCGGGCCGCCTCATGTCGAAGGGAGCCCCGCATGAACTACGACACCTTCGTCGACCAGGTGGCCCGGCGGGTCCGTACCGATCCGGAGCGGGCGGTGGTGCTGGTCCACGCGACGCTGTCGACCCTCGCCGAACGGTTGACCGGGGGTGAGGTGCTCGACCTGGCGACGCAGTTGCCCGCGCCGTTGCGGCTGGCGCTGCGTCCCGGCCCCGGCTCGGAGGCGGCCGAGCAGTTCGGCGCGGCCGAGTTCGTCGCCCGGGTGGCGCGGCGGGCCGAGCTGGACGAGCCGGCCGCCCGGAACGTGGTGCGGGTGGTCTTCGGCACCGTCCACGAGGCGGTCAGCGGCGGCGAGTTCGACGGTCTGGTGACCCGGCTGCCCCGCGACTACCGCGACCTGGTGGAGCCCGCGCTCGCCCCCGGCATGGCCACCGGGCGCCGGGCCTGACCCAACCGGCCGGGCACCGGGGCGGCGGGTCGGGGCACCCAGCCGTTGACCAGGGCAACCACGCCCGGAACGGGAGTCCGCCCTGACTTGGCGAGTCGTCCGGACCTGGCCTAACCTGGTCCGCACGAGGGGAGTACTTCCCACGAACCATTCCGGTCAGTACGGCGCGCCCCGGGTGCGCCTCGGGTGGTTGCCCACGGCGAACGTGGGTGAAGGAGACCTCGAACATGGCACGGTGTTCGAGGAGGCTCCATGACCGATCTGTCGTACTTTGCTGCCGGTGGGTTGTCGTCGGTCGGCACCCCCACCCTGTGGGCGGTGACCATCGTCGGCGTGCTCGCCCTGCTGGTCCTCGACTTCCTGGTCACCCGACGCCCGCACGAGGTGTCGATCCGGGAGGCGCTGGGCTGGTCGGCGTTCTACATCGCGCTGCCGTTGGCCTTCGGCGGCTGGGTCTGGTACCGCTTCGGCTCCCAGCAGGGCGTCGAGTACCTGACCGGCTACCTGGTCGAGAAGTCGCTGTCGGTCGACAACCTCTTCGTGTTCATGCTGCTGCTGGCCGCCTTCGCGGTACCGGCCGTGCTCGCCCAGCGGGTGCTGCTCTACGGCATCGCCGGCGCGCTGGTGCTCCGCGCGGTCTTCATCGCCCTCGGCGCGGCGGCGTTGCAGACCCTCGACTTCGCGTTCCTGATCTTCGCCATCATCCTCATCGCCACCGCCGTCAAGCTGCTGCGCGACGCCCTCTCCGGGCACGAGCAGGAGGTGGACATCAACAAGATGCGGTCGGTGCGGCTGCTGCGCCGGTTCATGCCGGTGGTCGAGGAGTACCACGGCACCCGGATGACGATCCGGCAGCACGGCCGGCGGGCGCTCACCCCGTTCGCCCTGGTGGTGGTCGCGGTGCTCGCCACCGACATCGTCTTCGCGGTCGACTCGGTGCCCGCCGTCTACGGCATCACCGAGGACCCCTACCTCGTCTTCGCCACCAACGCCTTCGCCCTGCTCGGGCTGCGGGCGCTCTACTTCGTGCTGCACGCCGCGCTCAGCCGCCTGGTGCACCTCAGCTACGGTCTGGCGATCATCCTGGCCTTCATCGGCGTCAAGCTCGGCCTGCACTGGGCGCACGGCATCTGGCCGGGCGTGCCGGAGATCCCCACGCTGGCCTCGCTCGGGGTCATCATCGGCGTCCTGGTCGTGGTGACCCTCACCAGCCTGCGGGCCACCCGCGACCGGGAGCCCGGTGACGCCGAGGTGGTCGTCGACAAGCACTGACCGTACGCGACCGGCGGCGTCGGGCGACGGGGCCGCCGCCGGTCGCGGCCCGGTCCGCCGGAACCCTCCCGCCCACGCCCCCTGCGGTGGTAGGACTGACGGGTGGGAATCGTGTCACCGGGCTTCCAGGGCCGCCGTCGGACGAGCGACCCGGCCCTGCCGCCGGGGCAGTACCTGACCGAGGACTTCCCGGTGCTGTCCGCCGGGCCGACCCCCCGGGTCCCGCTGGACCGGTGGGAGTTTGTCCTCAGCACCGAGACCGGCGACGAGGTCCGCTGGTCCTGGGCGGAGCTGATGGAACTGCCCCAGGAGACTCCCACGGTGGACATCCACTGCGTCACCCGGTGGTCGAAGTTCGGCACCAGCTGGCAGGGCGTCTCGCTGGACGTGCTGCTCGACGGTGTGGACACCGCCGCCGACTACGCCCAGGCCCACTCGTACGGCGGCTACACCACCAACCTGCCGCTGGACGACCTGCGCGACGGGCAGGCCTGGGTGGTACACGGCTACGACGGCGAACCGCTGCCCGCCGAACATGGCGGCCCGGCCCGGCTGCTGGTGCCGCACCTCTACTTCTGGAAGTCCGCCAAGTGGGTACGCGGCCTGCGGCTGACCGTCGAGGACGAACCCGGTTTCTGGGAGACCGCCGGCTACCACGACTACGGCGACCCGTGGCGCGAGCAGCGCTACCAGGGCGACTGAGGTGACCGCGGCCGGTGGTCGGCTGGCGCGGCCGCTGGACTGGCGGGTGGCCCGCCTGGCGCAGCGCCGTGTCGAGACGCCCACCGCACAGACCCTCGTGCTGTCGGTGCCCGGCTGGCCGGGGCACCTGCCGGGGCAGCACGTCGACGTCCGGCTCACCGCTCCCGACGGCTACCAGGCGGCCCGCTCGTACTCGCTCGCCGAGCCGGCCGACGGCGACCGGATCGCGCTGACCGTGCAGCGGGTGCCCGACGGCGAGGTGTCGCCGTACCTCACCGACACCTGGGCCGAGGGGGACCCGGTGGAGGTGCGCGGCCCGGTCGGCGGCTGGTTCGTCTGGCGACCCGAGCAGACCGCGCCGGTGCTGCTGGTCGCCGGCGGCTCCGGGGTGGTGCCGCTGATGGCGATGATGCGGGCCCGCCGGGCCGCCGGCAACCGCGCGCCGTTCCGGCTGATCTACTCGGTCCGCACCCCGGCGGACGTGATCTACGCCGACGAGCTGCGCACCCGCGCCCGCGACGACCTCGGCCTCGACGTCAGCTACGTCTACACCCGCGAGGCCCCCGACGGCTGGCGGGGCGAGCCGCACCGGATCGGGCTGGCCGACGTGAACACCCACGGCTGGCCGGCGGACCTGGAGCCGCTCTGTTACGTCTGCGGCCCGACCGGCTTCGTGGAGACCGTCGCGGACCTGCTGGTGGGGCTGGGCCACCCGACCCGGCGGGTCCGCACCGAACGGTTCGGGCCCACCGGCTGACCGGCGAGGAGTTCCAATGACCGAGATGTCCTACCTGGACGGCAACATGCTCGACGGGCCGCTGCGCGAGCTGCTGGCGGTGGACCTGAGCGCGGCGACCGGGCGGTGCGCGTCCTGCGGCATGGTCGGCCCGATGGCCGGCCTGCGCGTCTACGCCCACGCCCCCGGGCTGGTGGGTCGCTGCCCGGCCTGCGCCGAGGTGATGCTGCGGCTGGTCCGGGCCCCCGACCGGGCGTGGCTGGACCTGCGCGGCGCCACCTACCTCCAGGTGCCGGTGCCGCCGACCGGGCCGCCGTCCCTGCGCTGATCAGTGCGGTGCGGCGGCGACCGACGCCCGACGCACCAGCGGGCACGGCAGGGCGACGTGCCGGGCCACCCGACGGCGGGCGCCCTTCGGTCGGTCGAGCAGCTCCACCATGGTCTCGACCGCCCAGGTGCCCATCCCGTGGTGCGGCAACGCCACACTGGTCAGGGCGGGGAACAGTCCGTCGGCGATGACCTCCTGGTTGGCGCAGCCGACCACCGAGAGTTCCTGCGGGACCCGCAGGCCGAGTTCGGCCGCCGCCCGGTAGACACCCATCGCCATCGCGTCGGTGAAACAGAACAGCGCCGTCGGCCGGTCGGCCGTGCCGAGCAGGGCGCGGGCCGCACGGTGCCCACCGGCGGGGTCGCCGACGTCGGCGTGCACCAGTTCCGGCCGGTACGGCACCCCGGCCGCCCACAGCGCCTCCCGGTAGCCGAGCAGCCGACCCCGGGCGGCGGGGACGTCGTCGACGGTGGTGACGAAACCGATCCGCCGGTGCCCGTGGGCGAGCAGCTCCCGTACCGCCGTGGCGGCGCCGCCACGCTCGTCCGGCACCACCGAGGGGAGCGTGGCGTCGGCGCTGCGGGCGTTGAGCAGCACCACCGGCATCGGGCGCAGCTCGTCGGGGACCCGCACCACCCGGTGGTCCATGGTCGCGTAGAGCACGCCGTCGACCCGGTGCCGCGCCAGGGCCCGGATCTCCCGCCGTTCCACCTCGGGGTCACGGCCGGTGGTGAGCAGCAGCACCCATCCGCGCGCCGACGCGGTCTCCTGCGCGCCCAGGACGAGCCGCCCGGCCTGGCCGGTGGCCGCGACGACGTCACCGAGCAACCCCAGGGCGTACGACCGTTGCAGCCGCAGCCCCCGGGCCAGCCCGTTCGCCGCGTAACCGAGCTGACGGGCGACCGTCTCGACCCGCTCCCGGGTCTGGGCGCTGACCCGGGTGCCGGACTTATTGTTCAACACGTGGGACACGGTGGTCACCGAGACACCCGCGGCGGCGGCGACGTCCCGGATGCTCGCCTTCGGACCCATCGGTTCACCTTCGTGTCGCTCGTGTCTCGGCCGTCGGGCGCGACGGTCCGACAACGCTAGCCGACCGCACCCACCGGTGGAGATCACGGAGGGTCCCGCGTACGGGATGGTCGCCCGGCGGTGCCGACGGGTCGCCGGACGGCGGTCCGGACCGTCCACGCGGCACCGCCCGCCGGGCCGACCGGCGGGCGGTGCCGCCCGGTTCAGATCCGGGAGGTGAAGGCGACCAGCACCTGGTTCGGCGCGGGAGTGCCCGTGTTGTCGAAGCAGATCACGTCCACCGGGGCGTCCACCGCGTACGACCACGGCTGGGTCAGGTTGCAGTAGTTCGGCCCGGTGCCCTGCGCGGTGACCTGGGCGTGCGTCTCCTTCTGCCCGAGCTGCTTGAAGGTGACCAGGTAGCGGCCGACCGGCGCGAGCGGCGCGATGGTGTTGACGCCCACCCCGAGCTGGGAGTTGTCGTTGGTGGGGCCGCCCGCCGCGCTGGCCAGGTGACCGAAGAACGTCGGCGGGGCCAGCGACCCGACCACCGAGCGTCCCCGGTGGTAGGAGAGGGTGAAGTCGGTGTTCACCGGCGCGCCGGCCTGGTCGAAGCAGAACACGTAGACCAGCACGTCGGTGCCGGAGGCGCCCCAGCGGGCGACGGTGCACCGGCGCTGGGCGGCGTTCGGCTGGATCGCGGTGGCCTGCACGTTGCCGGCCAGCACCCCGGCCAGCCCGACCCCGGGCAGCTTCACCGACCACTGCCCGACACCCAGCGGGGCCAGCGCGGCGGGGGCCCCGGTGGACACGTACGACTGGACCAGGCCGCTGACCCCGCCCTGGACGTAGGCGTGTGCGGTGCCGGCCGGCAGCACCCCGGAGCTGGCGGTCCACAGCACGGTGAACCGGCTGTCGTCGCGGGTGCCGCCGGGGGCGAAGCACTGCACGTCGACGATCTCGTCGGTGCCCGACTGGAACCAGCGCACCACGGTGCAGTAGTGCCCGGCGCGGTCGACCGGGGTCACGTGCGGCACCCCGCGCGCACCGGCGCCGATCTGCGGGAAGCGCACCTGGAACCGGCCCGGGGCGAGCTTGATGCCGGTGGCCCAGGCGGCCGGGAACGCGGCCTTCCAGGTGCCCCACTGCCGGGTGGTGTCCAGCACGGTCCAGCTGGTGACGGTGGGGTTGTCGACGTAGGCGAAACCCCAGCGGTCCGCGGTGGCCGCCGCGGCGGGTGCGGTCGGCGCGAGCCCCACGGCCGCCAGCAGGGCGGCCAGTGCGACGGCGACGACACGGCGAAGTCTCATCTGTCCCTCCGATTGGTGGTGGTCGAACAGGAACTCAGCGTGGGCGGAAGGCACGCCGAAAGCAACGGTGTCGGCTACGCGGTGTGACTACAGTCGGGAGCCCGTCACTGATGTATCAAATGGCCCGCGACGCCCTCGTCGGCCGCCCGGGTGCCGGGGCGACCCGACACGTTTGTCGCGCTGACCGCCGGGAAGGGAGCGGACATGACGAAACCTCGTGTGGTGATCGTGGGCGCCGGTTTCGCCGGTTACCACGCGGCGAAGACGTTGCGTCGGCTGGCCGGCGGACGGGCCGAGATCGTGCTGCTGAACTCGACCGACTACTTCCTCTACCTGCCGCTGTTGCCCGAGGTGGCCGCCGGGGTGGTCGAACCCACCCGCATCTCGGTCCCGCTGACCGGCACCCTGTCCGGGGTCCGGGTGGTCGTCGGCGAGGCCGACCGGGTCGACCTGCGCCACCGCTGGGTCGGTTTCACCAACCCGGAGGGGGAGCGGGGCCAGCTCGCCTACGACCGGCTGGTGCTCTGCGTCGGCAGCGTCAACAAGCTGCTGCCCATCCCCGGGGTGACCGAGTACGCCCACGGTTTCCGGGGTCTGCCCGAGGCGGTCTACCTGCACGACCACGTGGTCCGCCAGATCGAGCTGGCCGAGCAGGCGCAGGACCCGGCCGAGCAGCAGGCCCGGGCCACCTTCGTCGTGGTGGGCGCGGGCTACACCGGCACCGAGGTCGCCGCGCACGGGCAACTGTTCACCGACGCGCTGCACGCCCAACGTCCCCGGCTGACCGTCCGGCCCCGGTGGATGCTGCTGGACGTCGCCGCCCGGGTGCTGCCGGAGCTGGACGAGCGGATGTCGCGGACCGCCGACCGGGTGCTGCGCCGCCGGGGGGTCGACGTGCGGATGGGCACCTCGGTCGCCGAGGCCACCGCCGACGGGGTGCACCTCACCGACGGCGAGTACGTCCCGACCTGCACGCTGGCCTGGTGCGTCGGGGTACGCCCCGACCCGTTCGTGGCCGAGTTGGGCCTGCGTACCGAGAAGGGCCGGCTGGTGGTCGACGAGTACCTCAACGTCCCCGGCTTCCCCGAGGTGTACGCCTGCGGCGACGCCGCCGCCGTGCCGGACCTGACCCGGCCCGGGCAGCTCTGCACGATGACCGCCCAGCACGCGCAACGGCAGGGCAAGCTCGCGGCGCACAACATCGCCGCCTCCTACGGGCGCGGCAGGCGTCGCCCGTACCAGCACCACGACCTGGGCTGGGTGGTCGACCTGGGAGGAAAGGACGCGGCGGCGAACCCGCTGAAGCTGTCGCTGTCGGGGCTGGCCGCCAAGGCGGTCACCCGGGGCTACCACCTGCTGGCGATGCCCGGCAACCGGGCGCGGGTGAGCGCCGACTGGGTGCTCGACGCCGCGCTGCCCCGCCCGGCGACGCAGCTCGGTCTGGTTCCGGCCCACGCCGTGCCGTTGGAGAGTTCCTCGCCCGAGGTGCCGGTGCGCACCCGCTGAACCGGGGGCACGGGACGCGGGCGGGCGTCGGTGACGCCCTGCGTCCCTGCTTCATTCAGACCTGCCCCGGCTTCACTCCCGTGGGGTGAGGGGTGCTCACCCGCGCGGGACGGACCATCGGGACGACCGGAGGTCTTCCGAGGCACGCGGAAGGGTAGGTCGTCATGAAGAGGATCGTGGAGATCGTCCCGGCCCGTCCCGGCTGGTACTCCCGCTGGCAGGTCGGCCCGGAGGTGACCCGGTGCTACCCGGTGAGCCTCTGGGCCCTGGTGGAGGAGGCCGACGGATCGGGCCGTGAGGTGGTGGGCATGGACTGCGCCGGGCAGTGGCCCGGAGCGGAGGACAACGAGTCGGGCGGGGGGTTCGTCCGTTACCTGTTCCAACTGCCCGATTCCGGTCCTCCGGAGGACGCCGAACCCCCGTCGTCCGCCGCGCCCCGGTCGACCGGGCCGCGCCGGCAACCCGCCGTCGAGGCGCAGGAGATCGTCGTCAGCGCCTGACGGCGAGCCCCCGCCCGGGCCTTCCTCCCGGCCCCCGCCCCTGGGACCAGGGGCGGGGGGCCACCCCGGCCGGACGCCTCAGCCCACCTCGCGGACGTCGTCGGCGGCCCCGGCCGCCGGCTGTTGCTCCACCGCCAGCAGCTCGGCCAGGCCGGTGCGGTCGAGCAACTGCTGGAGCCGGGCGCTGACCCCGGTCAACCGGACCGGACCGGCGCCGCCCTGGCTGAGCACCACGAACGCGCTCAGCCCCGACGAGTCGCACAGACCGACCCCGCCCAGGTCGACGACCAGGGCGCGGTGGCCGTCCGCGCGGACCCCGGCCGCCGCCTCGATCAGCTCCGGGGCGGTGTCGAAGTCGAGGTCACCGGTGAGCCGCAGCCGGGCGGTGCCGGCGTCGAGCCGGGTCACCTCGATGGTCAACAGCTGCGGGCGCATGTCCCCATGTTCCCAGCAACGGATGATCGGGAAACGTCGGGGTTCGGCCGACCCGGTGACCGGGTCCGGGCGGACGGGTTCAGGTGGACGCGGCCGGGCGCTGCGGCACCGGGGCGGACCGCTGCGGCAACTGACGGGCCAGCAGGCCGGTGATCCCGGTCATGTCGAGGATGGTGGTCAGGAAACGGGGGACGGCCCGCAGCCGGACCAGCGTCCCGACCCGTTGCCCCTCCCGCCAGGCGTGCACGATGACCGACAGGCCGGTGCTGTCGATGAAGGTCAGCCCGGAGAAGTCGAAGACGACCACCGCTGGGCGCTCCACCAGCACCCGGTCGACCTCCACCCGCACCGGGCGGGAGGTGGCGTAGGCCAGCTCACCGCCGACCGACAGGACCGGAGCTCCGGGGTCGGAGCGGTCCACCGACATGGTCAACGGGGCGGTCTCGGTTTTCCTTCCAGGGGGCACCACAGCACGCCTTTCCGCAGGGCCGACGGTCGGGCCGGACTACGCCGGATCGTAACAACCCGCCGGTGGGCCCGCAGGGGTGCGGAACCGCGCTCGGGTCGCCGTGCGGTGGCGGTGCCCGCGTTCGGGCGTAGGCTGAGCGGAACAGATTGGAACATACGGCCTACATCCGGGATGTGCCGGATGGCGACAAGGGGAGTGGGGCTCAGCTGGTGAGTGCTGCCGACGTCAGGGGCTTCGACCCGGGCGACGGACGGATCTCCACGCCGAGTGCCGGTCGGGCTGCGGCGCGGTCCGTCGGCGCGCCCCCCGGCCTGCCGCCGTTGGCCCCCGACCGGGCCGGCCCCGATCCCGCCCGCCCCGACCCGGACCGGGTCGACCCGGCCTGGTCCGAGGTCCTCGAACACTTCCGGGAGGGCCTGGTCGTCTGTGACGCCGACGGGGTGGTCCGGCACGTCAGCCCGGTGGCCGAGCGGCTGCTGCCCGAGGTGTCGCCCGGTCGCCCGCTGGCCGCCGCCGGTCTCGCCGTACTGTCCGGGGCCGCTGTCGAGCCCGACGGGTTCGGTCACCACGGCCGGCGACTGCGCATCCGCCGGGTGCCGCTGTCCGGTTCCCGGAGCTGTCTGTACGTCGAGGACGTCACCGACAGCGTCTCCCGGGCCGACGCGCTGCTCGCCGAGCGGGCCCGGTCGGCCTTCCTCGCCGTGGTCGGCGAGAAGCTGGGCAACCCGCTGCACCCGGACCGGGCCGCCGCCGCCGTGGTCCGGCTCACCGTGCCCACCCTGGCCGAGGTGGCGGTGCTGGTGCTCGCCCCCCGCTCCGGGCGGGCCCGGTGGTGGCGGGCGACCCGGGCCGACGACGAGTCACCCACGGTGGACAGCGGTGTGCTGCCCGCCGCCGCGCTGCCCCCGGCGATCGTCGAGGGGCTGTCCGGGGTGGAGCCGCACACGGTGGACTGGTTGGTCGACCAGGCGGTCGAGGCCGGCTGGTTGCCGGGGCTCAGCGCCCGCGAGGTGACCGCCCGGGTGGTCCCGCTGCCCGGCCGGGACGCCCCGGCGGGTGTGCTGCTGGTGGCCCGGCGGACCCGCTGGTACGACGACGCCGACGTGGAGCTGGTCCGGGCCTTCGCCGCCCGGGCCGGCGCGGCGCTCACCACCGCGGTCCTCTACCGCAACCAGGCCGAGGTGGCCGACACCCTGCAGGCCAGCCTGGTGCCGGTGGAACCGGTTGAGGTGGCCGGGGTGCAGTGGGGCACGGCGTACCGGCCCTCCCAGGCGAGCCTGCGTATCGGCGGCGACTTCTACGGCGCGCACCGGCTGGCCGACGGCGGTGCGGTGTTCTTCCTCGGTGACGTCTCCGGCAAGGGGGTGGAGGCGGCGGTCTTCACCGGCCAGCTCCGCCAGTGCCTGCAGGCGCTCTACCGGGTCGAGTCGCGGCCCGGCCGGCTGCTGAAGCTGCTCAACGACGCCCTGCTGGAGACCACCCAGGCGCACGGGCAGGGCCGGTTCGCCACCATGGTGCTCGGGGTGGTGCGCCCGCACCGCGACGGTGGCCTGTCGCTGACCCTGGCCGGTGGCGGGCACCTGCCGCCCTTGGTGCTGCGCGACGGCGGCGAGGTGGAGACGGTGCCGCTGAGCGGGATGCTGATCGGCGTGGTGCCCGACCCGCGCATCGGCGAGGTCACCGTCCGGTTGGCGGTCGGGGAGACCTTGCTGCTTTTCAGTGACGGGGTGACCGAGGCCCGGGGCGGCCGGCGCGGCGACGAGCAGTTCGGTCAGGACCGGCTGGTCCACGCCGTCACCGGCTGCCACCGGATGCCCGCCCCGGCGCTCGCCGAGCGGGTCGAGCAGGTCACCTGCGACTGGCTGGCCCACGGCGACCACGACGACATCGCGGTGCTCGCCCTGCGGGCCACCGGACCGGGTGGCCGCCCCCGGCGGCACCTGCACTCCGTGCCGGCCGTGCCGGGCCAGGCCGAGGAGAGGACGTCCCGACCGTGACCGCCCCGACCGTCCCGGCCGACCCGTACCGGGCCTTCGGCGACTTCCTCGCCTGCCTGGAGGAGGCCGACGAGTACGGCGCGATCGACGTGGCCACCGGGCTGCTCGACGCCGGCGTCCCGGCGGAACGGGTGCTGCTCGACCTGGTCGCCCCGGCGCAGACCGAGGTGGGCGAGCGGTGGGCCCGCAACGAGTGGAGCGTGGCGCAGGAGCACGCCGCGACGCACATCAGCGAACGGGCGGTGGCGGCGATCGCCGGGTACGCCGACCCACGGCCGACCCGGGGGCGGATCGTGGTGGCCTGCATGGACGGTGAGTGGCACGCCCTGCCACCCCGGCTGGTCGCCGAGGTGCTGCGGCTGCGCGGCTGGCAGGTGACGTTCCTGGGCGCCAGCGTGCCGGCCGCCCACCTGGTGTCGTACCTGCACCGGCACGACGCGCACGCGGTCGCGTTGGCCTGCGCCCTGCCGATGCGGTTGCCGCAGGCGCACCGGATGATCGAGGCGTGCCGGCGTTCGGACGTACCCGTGGTGGTCGGTGGGCGTGGGTTCGGCGTGGACGGCCGGTGGGCCCGGCGGCTCGGGGTCGCCTGGGCCCCGGACGCCCCGGGCGCGGCCGACCTGGTCGCCGACGAGCGGGCGCTGCGCCGGGTGCCCCC
Organism: Micromonospora humida; assembly: GCF_016901255.1. Lineage (NCBI taxonomy): Bacteria > Bacillati > Actinomycetota > Actinomycetes > Micromonosporales > Micromonosporaceae > Micromonospora > Micromonospora humida. The sequence continues at coordinate 538,312 of NZ_JAFEUC010000003.1, read as the reverse complement.
GGCGGACCTGTCCCACCTCGCCGACGACGAGTACGCCAGCCTGCTGAAGCGGCGCGGCGAGCTGATCGACTCGGCGGTGGCGGACCTGCGGACCCGGATGCCGTCGGTGGCGGATTACACCCCGGCGCAGTGGGACGCCACCACGAGCGACCTGGGATACACGGTGGACTTCCTGGCCGCCGCCGTCTACGTCGACGACGCGGAGCTGTTCACCGACTTCGTGACGTGGCTGGTGGCGATCCTGACCAGCCGGGGGGTGCCCGCCGGGTCGGTCGCCGCCACCCTGGGTCACTACGGGCGCGTCCTGCGTGACTTCCCCCGGGCGGCGCGGTTCCTGGCGCTCGGCGCGGCGGCGACCGTCGCGTCCGGCGGGGTGCGGCACTGACGCGCCGCGCGGGCACCCGGGGGAGCGCTGCGTATACTTGCTGCACTGCAAGGGTCTACCTGTGGTGGGAGCGAGAGGGACGACGTTGACCTTCACCGTGACGCACGCCGAGCGGGACGATGGCGGCGTGTGTCTGCGGCTCGTCGGCGAGCTGGACCTCAGCTCGGCCGGGGCACTCAACACCGAGATCGACCGGCTCGCCGCGAACGGTGAGCGGCACCTGCTGCTCGACCTCACCGGGTTGACCTTCTGCGATTCCACAGGCATCGCGGCCTTCGTCCGGGGGGACAACCTCGCCGCCGCGCGGGGTGGCTGGCTGCGGCTGTACGGGGCGACCGGCCGGGTGGACCGGGTACTGCAGATCACCGGCCTGGCCGACGTGCTGCGCTATCAGCCCGACACCGCCGACCCGCGGTCGCCGTCCGCCCGGTGATGGGCTAAATTTCCCCGCCAGCGGATGACCGCGCCGTTCCCGCTTCGCGGGTGACCGCGTTCGGTCAGGCCGCCAACGGGGTACCGAGACCGTCGTCCCCCGCTCGCCGACACAGACAGGTTGGACCCATGGACCGAGGCGCCACGAACCCCGTCCGCATCCTGGTGGTCGACGACGACCCGGGTGACGTGCTGATGATCGAGGAAGCCCTGGCGGACTCCGGCATCGCCAAGGTCATCGACGTGGTCGGTGACGGTCAGGAGGCGATGGAGTTCCTGCGGCAGGAGGGCCGGCACGTCGACGCCCGGCGACCCGACGTGATCCTGCTCGACCTGAACATGCCGCGGATGGATGGCCGGCAGGTGCTCGGCGAGGTGAAGCAGGACGACGACCTGCGCACCATCCCGATCGTGGTGCTGACCACCTCCAACGCGGACACCGACATCGTGGGCAGCTACAGCCTCCAGGCCAACGCCTACGTCACCAAGCCGATCGACCTGGACGACTTCAACGACGTGGTGCGCCGGATCGACGAGTTCTTCGGTCGGGTCGTGGTGCTGCCCAAGCGTTCCTGACCGCCCGGGGCGTCCCGGCGCGTACCGACGCGTCGGGTCCGCCCCGGTCGTCGGCCCCGGGACCCGCCCCGCAATTGCTGAACATTTTTCTCGAACCGCCCCGGGGGTCGTCGGCTACCGCGAGGATCGAGCTGGGACAGACGTACCAGCTTCCTGGGGGGCGACACGTATGAGGTTCTCCGTCGTTGAGTCCGGCTACGACCGGCGTCAGGTCGATTCCTGCCTGGACGAGCTCGGAGTCCGGTTGACCCGGCTCGCCGCGCGGGCGGAGGTGATCGCCGGCGCGGGGCGGGACTGGGACCAGATCCGCCAGGAGACCACCCTGCTCCTGGCGGTGGTCGACCGGCGGCGGGCCGACGCCGACCGGGGCGCGGCCCGGCCGGCGGCCCCGCGTACGGCAGGCGAGCTGCTGGCCCGGGCCCGCGCCGAGCTGGACGCCGCCCGGGAGGAGGCCCGGCAGTTGCGCGAGCGGGTGTACGCCGAGGCGGTGCAGGCCCGCCGCGAGTTCGAGGCGTCACTGCACGAACGGCGGCACCGGGCGGCCCGGGTCGACCAGCTCCTGACCGGGCTGACCGTCGAGACCGTGCCGGTGGACACCCCGACCGCCGCCGCCGGGGGTGTCCCGGCCACCCGGGTCGCCACCGGCATTGACGAGGTGACTGTGGACCAGCCCGAGCCGGGCACCCGGGTCGCCTGACCGGGCACCCTGCCGGGCGCGACCCGGTCCCGCCGCCGCCCGCCCCGCGGTGCCGGCAGGGCGGGTTCAGAGCAGCGCGTCGACCACGGCGGAGGCCCGGTCCTCGTGCCGCGCGTACGCGCCGGGGTAGGCGGAGATCTGCACGGCCTGCGCGGCGGCGGTGATGCTGAGCTGCCGCCAGCCGGGGACCTCGGCCAGCGCGGAGTAGAACGCCCGCGCCGCGTAGGCGGGGCGCATCAGCTGGGCCACCGTGCCCCAACCGCTGCTCGGGCGCTGCTGGAACAGGCCCACCGAGTCATGGTCCGAGCCGCTGCCCTGGTGCGGGTGGTCGTACGACTCGGGCAGCACGTCGCTGGCGAGGTTGTGCAGGTCGCTCTCCTGCATGGCGGTGGCGACGGCGACCACCAGGCCCCGGCGCGGCACCCCCAGGTCGACGCCGACCTCGACGATCACCTGGGCGTTGTCCATCTGCACCCGGGTGAGCCCGGCGACCGGGCGGGGCCGGGCCGGCTTCTTCGTCGGCTTCGGCGTGGCGCTGTGGGTGGCCGACGGTCGGGGGCTGGCCGGCAGGGGGCTGGCCGGCAGGACGGTCCGCTCCCGGGACCGGGAGGCGCGCTGTTCGTCGGTGGTCCGGTCGGCCAGCACCTCCTGCACCGGTCGGGGTTGCCGGTCGACCCGGTGCGTCCCGGCCAGCGCGACGAGCCCCAGGCAGCAGGTGACGCCACCGGCGAGGGCGATCCGGGCGGGGGTGGAGGCGAGCGCGGCACCGATGCCCCGTCGGGGTGGTTCCGGCGCGCGGTGCCGGCCGATCCTCCGTTCGTCCGAGGCCACCCGGGTCGAAGGGGTGGCCGGGCGGTTCCGGGCCGGCTGCTGCGCGGCGGTCTCGTCGGGGTGCACCCGACGAGGTTAGAGAGGTTTCGGCCGGGAACCGGCGGTGGTATGGGTGGCCTACGCCACAATCGGCCCGAATCCGCCCTGATATTCCGTGTACCGATCTTTAAAAGCCGTGAAACGTACGCAGTGCCTTTGTCGGTTATACCGCTTCTGCGGTCACGAATCGGACGGCCGTCGGCGGTCCCGGGACGGCGGCCGCGACCCGACCGAACGGCGGAGGCGACCCCGCCGGACGGCGGGGTCGCCTCCGCCGGAGGTGGGGCGTCGGCGGCTCAGTGCCGGCCGTTCTCGGCCGCGCTCACCGTCAGCCGGTGCCGGCTGCTGTCGTCGCTGGAGAACGGCCACAGCCGGTCGGCGTACGCGACCAGTTCGGCCAACTGCTCCCGGCTCAACCCGGCCGACGAGATGCTGGCGTGCACGTCGGCCCGGTACCGGCCGTCGTCATCGCGCCCGAGCTTCGCCTCGGCGGTCACCTGCACCGTGTGCGCCTCGTCGGTGATCTCCCCGGCCGCCTCGACCGCCGCGTGGTGCAGGCAGGAGGCGAAGGCGGCGGCGAGCAGTTGCTCCGGGGTCAACCCGGTGCAGTGCGGCGCGAGCGGTGACGCCAGCGCGGTGGAGAGCCCACCGTCGTCGGTGCGTACGTGCCCGCCCGTGGCGGTCGCGCTGGCCTCGTGCAGCCAGGAACTCGGATCCGGCATCGCGTTCCCCCCTCATCCGTCGGCCGGGTTCCCGGCCACGAACGGGTGAAACGCCCGCCCGGCGCGCCGACGGCCCGGATCAGACCGGTCCGGTCCGGGACCAGTCGTGCAGCGCCACCGCCTCGGTCTCCTCGGCGGCCGCCCGTTCGGTCCACGGCGACACCGGCGCGGTGCGCGGCCGGGGCACCGAGGCCAGCATCGGCACGTAGACCCGGGCGTCGACCACCTCCGCCAGCTCCAGCGCCGCCACCAGACTGCTGGGCCGCTCGCACGGGTCGTCGGCGAGACAGCGCCGGCACAGGTCGGCCACCTCGGCCGGGAGTCCCGCGACCGGCGGCAACGGCTCCGGCGTGATCTTCCGCCGGGACCCGACCAGCTGGGTGGCGGTGGTCCCGGCCGCGTACGGCAGCCGTGCGGTGAGGCAGTAGTAGAGCAGGACACCGACGGCGTACATGTCGGCGGCGGGGGTGGCCGGCTGCCTGTCGAACTGCTCCGGGGCCAGGTACGCCGGAGTCCCCATCAGCATGCCGTCCGGGCTGTGGTCGGGTGCGCCGGCCGGGGTCGCGATACCGAAGTCGAGCACCTTCGCCCCCGACGGGGTGAGCATCACGTTGGCCGGTTTGACGTCGCGGTGCACGATCCCGTGGGCGTGCGCCGCCGCGAGCGCGGCGGCCACCTCGGCGCAGACCCGGACCGCGATCCGCCAGTCCAACGGGCCGGCCCGCAGGTGCGCGGCGAGGGTCTCGCCCTCCACCAGCTCCATCACGATGTACGGCATCTCCCGGCCGGGCAGGGCCGTCGAGGTGCCGAAGTCGTGGACGCTGGCGACGTTGGGGTGCACCAGCCGGGCGGCGGACCGGGCCTCGGCCCTGATCCGCTCGACCGAGGTCTGCTCGCCCCGGTGGGCGGGGGACATCAGCTTCACCGCGACCGGCCGGTCCAGGACGACGTCGTGGGCCCGCCAGACCTCCGACATCCCACCCATGCCGATGCGCTGTTCGAGCTGGTACCGCCCGGCCAGCGTCCTCATCGACCCGCTCCTGTCCATGCCGACCGCGTCGCCGGGGTGGCGATGGCGCTGTCGAGCCGGTACCCGGCCGCTGTGCTGGGCAAACCGTGCCCGCCCCGCCCCGTGGACCCGATCCCACGCCGGTGGACACGGTCGGGCCACCCCGGCCCGACCCCTGGTGCGGTAGCTTGCCGTCAGTGGCCCGCGACCGCCGGCCGCCGGAGGGAGGCCCCGATGGGCGAGGTGACCGTACGCTTCGTCGGTGGGCCGGCCCACGACCTGGTCCGGGTCCTGCCGGCCGACCCGGCGGGGGTGCCGCCCGCCCGCTGGGTGCTGCGCCACCCGGACGCCCCGCCGGCCCCCGGCGGGGGCGGTCCCGACCACCTCTACCAGCGGGACCAGCCGGCCGGCGACGACCAGTGGACGATGTCCTTCGTGCACACCTACCCGACCGGCATGAGCCAGTAGCCGCACGCCGAACCGGCCCGTCGGTGGCCGGGCGCGATCCGGGGAACCGCCCCCCGACGCCGCCGGGCCGGGTACGGTCGAGCGGGGCCGCGCGCACAGCGGGCGCACAGGATGCGCACAGGGCAGCGCCAGTAACCGGTCCCACGATGGGGGCATGGTGACCGAGGGGCAGACCGCACCGCACCGGATCGAGTTGCGCCGCCCCGACGGCGAACCCGTCCGGGTACTGGTGGTCGACGACGAACCCACCCTGACCGACCTGCTGTCGATGGCGCTGCGCTACGAGGGGTGGCAGGTGCGCAGCGCGGGCAACGGGATGGCGGCGCTGAGCGCGGCCCGGCAGTTCCAGCCCGACGCGGTGGTGCTCGACGTGATGCTCCCCGACCTGGACGGCTTCCAGGTGCTGCGCCGGCTGCGCGAGCAGACCCCGACCGTGCCGGTGCTCTTCCTGACCGCCCGCGACGCCGTCGAGGAACGGATCGCCGGCCTCACCGTCGGCGGCGACGACTACGTCACCAAGCCGTTCAGCCTGGAGGAGGTCATCGCCCGGCTGCGCGCCCTGCTGCGGCGTACCGGCTTCGCGGTGACCGCCCGGGAGGAGGCCGTGCTCACCGTCGGCGACCTCACCCTCGACGAGGACAGCCACGAGGTACGCCGGGGCGACGACCTGATCACCCTGACCGCCACCGAGTTCGAACTGCTGCGCTACCTGATGCGCAACCCGCGTCGGGTGCTCAGCAAGGCGCAGATCCTCGACCGGGTGTGGAACTACGACTTCGGCGGGCAGGCCAACGTGGTCGAGCTGTACATCTCGTACCTGCGCAAGAAGATCGACGTGGGGCGCGCGCCGATGATCCACACCCTGCGCGGCGCCGGCTATGTCCTCAAACCCGCGCCGTGACCCGGTCGGTCGCCTCCGCCGCCGGCTGGCCGGCGGCCAGCGGCGTCACCGGTTGGCGGGCTGGTCCCTGCGCCGCCGGCTGGTGCTCACCGTGGTCGCGCTGCTGGCGCTGGTCAGCATCGGCATCGGCGGGCTGACCACGGTCGCGCTACGGCACTTCCTGATCAACCAGGTCGACACCCAGCTCGCCGGGGACAACCGCCGCTTCGACAGCCGGCTGCCCTGGGACCGGACCCCGGGCCAGCCCCGCCCCCTCGACCAGGCCACCGGCCGGCAGGGACAACCCGACCCGCCACCGACGTACCCGGTCGGCTCGATCGGGATGCGGACCGTCCCGCAGGAGCAGCCGTCGGCCCGCATCCGCAGCGCCTCCGGCGCGACCGAGGCGCTCGCCGCCGCCGACGTCGCCCCGCTGACCGGGCTGCCCGCCGACAGCAGGCCGCACACCGTCGACCTCGGCGAGCGCGGCGACTACCGGGCGGTGGCCCGCCAGGTTCCCGGCGGCGACACCCTGGTCTTCGCCATCCCGCTGCGCCCCGTGCAGGAGACCGTCTGGTGGATGGTCGTCGCCCAGGCCGGCGTCGCCACCGCCGGCCTGCTCATCGCCGGCAGCCTGGGCGCGCTGATCGTCCGGGCCACGCTGCGCCCGCTGCACCGGGTGGCGGCCACCGCCGGGCGGGTCGCCGAACTGCCCCTGGACCGGGGCGAGGTGGCGCTGTCGGTGCGGGTGCCCGCCGTCGACACCGACCCGCGTACCGAGGTGGGGCAGGTCGGCGCGGCGCTGAACCGGATGCTGGGCCACGTCGCCGCCGCGCTCGCCGCCCGCCAGGCCAGCGAGACCCGGGTACGCCAGTTCGTCGCCGACGCCTCGCACGAGCTGCGGACCCCGCTGGCCGCGATCCGGGGCTACGCCGAGGTGGCCCGGCGGGGCCGGGACCGGGTACCGCCGGACGTGGCCCACGCGCTGCGCCGGGTCGAATCCGCCAGCACCCGGATGACCAGTCTCGTCGACGACCTGCTGCTGCTGGCCCGGCTGGACTCCGGCCGGCCGCTGGCCACCGGGCCGGTCGACCTGACCGCGCTGGTGGTCGACGCGGTCAGCGACGCGCACGTGGCCGGCGACGGACACCGCTGGCAGCTCGACCTGCCCGACGAGGCGGTGGAGGTGCCCGGCGACGCCGTCCGGCTGCACCAGGTGGTGGCGAACCTGCTCGCCAACGCGCGGGTGCACACCCCGCCCGGCACCACCGTCACCACCCGCATCGCCCCGGTACCCGACGCGGTGGAACTCAGCGTCACCGACGACGGCCCCGGGGTGCCCCCGGAGCTGCGCGACGAGGTCTTCGAACGGTTCGCCCGGGGCGACAGCTCACGGTCCCGGCAGCACGGCAGCACCGGCCTCGGCCTGGCCATCGTGGCCGCCGTGGTGGAGGCCCACCACGGCACCGTCGCCCTGGAGAGCCGGCCGGGCCGGACGGTCTTCACCGTCCGGCTGCCGGCCACCCCGACGCCCCCGGACCGCGCCACGCCCGTGCCGCCGCAACCGGTCGCGCCCGCGCCGCCGGATTCCACAGCCCACGCATAGCTCGGTCACGGGGCGGCCCCAACCCGCTGGTCGAGGCTGGCCGCATGGACAGAACCGAGAGCCTGCTGACGACGCCGGCCGACCCGCCGGACGACACCGCGACCGCACCCCCGTCGGGCCCGCGCGCCACCGCGACCGCACCGCCGGCCCGCTCGGCGTCGTCGCACCCGGACGGCGGCGCTGCGACCCGCCGCGACCCGCGCTGGGTCAGGCCCGCGCTGGCGGTACTGCTGCTCGGCACCGGCCTGCTCTACCTGTGGGGCCTGGGGGAGTCCGGCTGGGCGAACTCGTTCTACTCGGCGGCGGTGCAGGCCGGCTCCGAGAGCTGGAAGGCGTTCTTCTACGGCTCCTCCGACGCGGCCAACTCGATCACCGTCGACAAGACGCCGGCCGCGCTGTGGCTGATGGCCCTGTCGGTACGGATCTTCGGATTGAACAGCTGGGCGATCCTGGTGCCGCAGGCGCTGCTCGGCGTCGCCTCGGTCGGCGTCCTGTACGCCACCGTCCGCCGCTGGTACGGCCCGGCCGCCGGGCTGATCGCCGGGACGGTCCTGGCGCTCACCCCGGTCGCCACCCTGATGTTCCGCTTCAACAACCCGGACGCGCTGCTGGTCCTGTTGCTCGTGCTCGGCGCGTACGCCACGGTGCGGGCGGTGGAGACGGCCAGCACCCGGTGGATCGTGCTGGTCGGGGTGCTGGTCGGCTTCGGCTTCCTCACCAAGATGCTCCAGGCGTTCCTGGTGGTCCCGGTCTTCGCCGGGGTCTACCTGCTGGCCGCGCCGACCGGCTTCTGGCGGCGGATCCGGCAGTTGCTGCTGGCCGGCCTGGGGCTGGTCGTCGCCGCCGGCTGGTGGGTGGCCACCGTGGAACTGGTCCCGGCCAGCGCCCGGCCGTACGTCGGCGGGTCGCAGACCAACAGCATCCTGGAGCTGACCCTCGGCTACAACGGCCTCGGCCGGATCACCGGTGACGAGGAGGGCAGCGTCGGCGGCGGCCGGATGGGCGGTGGCGGTGGACCGTTCTCCGGGCAGACCGGCTGGTTGCGGATGTTCGACACCGAGGTCGGCGGCCAGATCTCCTGGCTGCTGCCGGCCGCCCTGATCCTGCTCGTCGCCGGCCTGGTGCTGGCCGGCCGGGCGGCCCGCACCGACCGCCGTCGCGCCGGGCTGCTGCTGTGGGGCGGCTGGCTGCTGGTCACCGGGCTGATCTTCAGCTTCATGTCCGGCATCTTCCACGCGTACTACACCGTCGCCCTGGCCCCGGCGGTCGGCGCGCTGGTCGGCATCGGCACCGTCCTGCTCTGGCGGGAGCGCCGGGCCGCCGTCGGACCCGTCACCCCGGTCACCGGTGCCACGGTGCCCGCCGGGCATATCGCCGCCCCGGGTGTCGACGCCGGGACCGGCCCTGGTGCCGACCCCGCGACCACCGCCGGGACCGGCTCCGCTGCCGACCCCGCGACCACGTCGGCGACCGGCGGTCGCCGGTCCCGCCGGTGGCGGGGGTGGTTCGCCACCGGTGCCCTGGCCGGCGCCCTCGCGGTGACCGCCTGGTGGTCGTGGCGGCTGCTCGGTCGCAGCGTCGACTTCCAGCCCTGGCTACGGTCGGTGGTGCTGGTCGTCGGGCTCGCCGTGGCGGTGCTGATTCTGCTCGCCCGCCGGCTGCCCCGGCGTCTGGTGCCGGTGGTGCTGGCGCTCGGCGCGTCGGCCGCGCTGGCCGGCCCGGCGGCGTACGCGGCGCAGACCGCCGGCACCCCGCACACCGGGTCCATCCCGAGCGCCGGCCCGGCCGTGCAGGGCGGCTTCGGCCCGGGTCGTGGCGGGCCCGGTGGTCGGATGGGCAACGGCATGGAGTTCCCCGGTGGCGGCGGCTTCCCGGGCGGCAACCGGGACGGCGGCACCGGTCGGAACGGTCAGCCCCCCGGCTTCCCCGGCGGTACCGCCAACGGCGGCACCGGCCAGTTCCCCGGCTTCCCCGGCCAGGACGGCGGCCCCGGCCAGGACGGCGGTGCCGGTCCGAACAGCGGAACCGGTCAGGACGGTGGGCGTACGAGGGGTGGCCAGGGACGCATGGCCGGCGGGATGGGCGGCCTGCTCGACTCCCGGGAGCCGAGCGCCGCGCTGAAGGCGCTGCTGACGGCCGACGCCGACGACTACACCTGGATGGCGGCGACCGTCGGCTCCAACAACGCCTCCGGCTACCAGCTCGCCACCGGCCGGCCGGTGATGGCGGTCGGCGGCTTCAACGGCAGCGACCCGTCACCCACCCTGGCCCGGTTCCAGGAGTACGTGGCCGCCGGGAAGATCCACTACTTCGTCGGCGGGGGCGGCTTCCGGGCCAACGGGGGCAGCTCCGCCTCCCAGGAGATCGCCACCTGGGTCACCGAGAACTTCACCGCGCAGACCGTCGACGGGGTCACCGTCTACGACCTGACCGACGCCGGACAGGAGGCACAGGGATGACCACGATCGGCAGCCCCCGGCCCGCCGTGCAGACCCGGACCGGCACCCCGACCGCCGTGCTCGACGTGGTGGTGCCGGTCTACAACGAGGAGGCCGACCTCGGTCCCTGCGTACGTCGGCTGCACGAGCACCTGAGCGCGCACTTCCCGTACCCGTTCCGGATCACCGTGGCGGACAACGCCAGCGTCGACGGCACCCTCGCCGTGGCCGAGGCGCTGGCCGCCGAACTCCCGCACGTCGAGGTACGGCACCTGAGCGCCAAGGGACGCGGCCGGGCGCTGCGGGTCGCCTGGTCGGCGTCGGACGCCCCGGTGCTGGCGTACATGGACGTGGACCTGTCGACCGACCTGGCCGCGTTGCTGCCGCTGGTCGCCCCGCTCATCTCCGGCCACTCGGACCTCGCCATCGGCACCCGGCTGGCCCGGACCTCCCGGGTGGTGCGGGGCGCCAAACGGGAGGTGATCTCCCGGGCCTACAACCTGCTGCTGCGGGGCGCTCTCGCCGCCCGGTTCTCCGACGCGCAGTGCGGCTTCAAGGCCATCCGCGCCGACGTGGCCCGGGAGCTGCTGCCGCTGGTGCAGGACACCGGTTGGTTCTTCGACACCGAGCTGCTGGTGCTCGCCCAGCGCGCCGGACTGCGCATCCACGAGGTGCCGGTGGACTGGGTCGACGACCCGGACAGCCGGGTCGACATCGTGGCCACCGCCCTGGCCGACCTGCGCGGCATCGGCCGGCTGGGGCGGGCCCTGGTCACCGGGGCGTTGCCGCTGGCCGCGCTGCGCGCCCAGTGGGGCCGGGCACCGCTGGCCGCCGCACCGGCGCGGGTGCCGGCCGGGCTGCCCGGCCAGTTGGCCCGGTTCGCCCTGGTCGGCGTGGTCAGCACGGTGGCGTACCTGGTGCTGTTCGTGGCGACCCGGGGGATGCTCGGTGCGCAACCGGCGAACCTGCTGGCGTTGCTGGTGACGGCGGTGGGCAACACGGCGGCGAACCGGCGGCTCACCTTCGGCATCACCGGCCGGCGGTCCGCCGGCCGCCACCACCTGCAGGGGTTGCTCGCCTTCGCCCTCGGCCTGGCGTTGACCAGCGGCGCGCTCGCCGCCCTGCACGCGGTCGGCACCCCGTCCCGGCCGGTCGAACTGGCCGTGCTGGTGGTCGCGAACCTCGCCGCGACGGCGCTGCGGTTCCTGCTGCTGCGCCTGGCGATGCACCACCACCGGGCCTGACCGGCCGGGCGGTGGCGCGTCGCGATCTCCGTGCCCCGCCCGCACGGCCGGACAGCCGGCACGGGCCGTGCGGTGCGGGGCCCGCAGGACCGGTCCGGGCGGCGCGGGGCGGGGACGACCCGGTCCGGGCGGGCCTCAGTTCACCGGTGTGACCACCACGCCTGCGGGATGTTCTCGCGGATGTCCCCCGTGGGGCACCTCGGGCAGCACGACGGTACGCGCCACCGCCTCCGTGACCCCGGGGGAGAAGTCGGCGGTGGTCGCCCGGACGATCAGTTCCGGGTCCAGCCGTACCGACGTGGTGCTGCCCGAACCGAGTAGGGTGAGCAGGGCGTGCAGGGCTTGCGAGCCCATGTCCCGCAGCGGCGTACGGATCGAGGTGAGCGGCACCAGGAGTTGGGCGTCCACGTCGATGTCGTTGTACCCGACCACCGCCACCTCCCGGCCGACCCGCAGGCCGTGGTCGCGCAGGGTGCCCATCGCCCCGATGGCGGCGAAGTCGTTGACCGCGAAGACCCCGTCGGGGCGACCGGTGTCCAGCAGTTCGGCCATCGCCGAGGCCCCACCGGCGACGTCGAAGGTGGACGGTGCAACCCACCGGGGGTCGACCGGCACACCCCGGGCCTTCGCCGTGGCGAGGAAGCCCGCGACCCGGTCGGCGGCGGTGCTGGCGTGCCCGGGACCGGCGATCACCGCCAGCCGCCGGCAGCCCACGTCGATCAGGTGCTCGGCGGCGAGCCGACCACCGAGGCGGTCCCGGCCGGTCACCGACGGGAAACCCCGGGAGGCCCGACTGACCAGCACGAACGGCACCCCGTCGGCGGCCAGCCGGGCCAGCATCGGATCGTTGCGGCGGGCGTCACCGATGATCAGCCCGTCCACCCGTTCCCCGATCAACCGCTGGATGCGCACCGCCCGCGCCTCGTCGTCGTCCCAACTGCTGCTCACCACCGCCTGGTAGCCGGCGGCGGCAGCGGCGGCGTCGATGCCCTCGAAGACGGTGGCCAGCACGATGTCGGTGATCCGGGGGACCAGCACGCCGATCACCCCGGTCTTGCCGCTGCGCAGGCTGGCCGCCCAACGGTCCCGGTGGAACCCGAGCTGCTTGGCGGCCTCCACGATCCGGGTCGCGGTCGCCGGGGCGACCCGCACGTCGTCGCCGCGCAGCACCCGGGAGACCGTGGAGACGTGCACCCCGGTGAGGCTGGCGACATCGCGCAGGGTCACCCGCTTGTTCACTGTGCCTCCCGTGCCGGACCGGTACCCGTACCCGGCAACCTAGCTGAGATGACTGCCCCCGTTCACATCGAAGGTCATGCCGGTGACCGTGGCGCAGGAATCGGAGAGCAGGAACAGCACGATGTCGGCGATCTCCTGCGCCGAGGAGATCCGGCCCAGCGGCATCCGGGCCCGCAACCCCGCCTTCTGCTCGGCGGTGAGCCGGTCGTGCATCGGGGTGGCCACCGGGCCGGGCGCGACGGCGTTGACCCGTACCCCCTGCGGTCCGAAGTCGACGGCCAGGTGCCGCATCAGGCCCAGCACCCCCGCCTTCGCCGCCGCGTACGCCGTGCCCGACAGCCGGGTGCCGCCGTCGCGGGCGTTGAGGCTGCTCATCAGCACCAGCGACCCGCCGCCGGCCGCCGCCATCCGGGGCACCACGGCCTGGGAGACGACGAACGCGGCGGTGAGGTTGTTGCGCAGGGTGCGTTCCCACTCGGCGAGGCTGGTCTGTTCGATGCCACCGGCGCTGACCACCCCGGCCAGGTGGGCCACCCGGCGCGGGGTGCCGATCGCGTCGACGAACTCGCCCACCGCGACCGGGTCGGCGGCGTCCACGCCGGTGGAGACGTCCAGCACGTGCACCGTCTCGCCCCGGGCGCGGGCGGTGGCGACCACCGCCGCGCCGATGCCGCTGGCTCCGCCGGTCACCAGCAGGCTCACGACGTACCGCCGAGGATCTCGTCGCGGGCCCGTCGGTAGGCGTCGGAGAGCAGCATCTCCGGCTGGGAGTAGACGACGAAGCGGACGCCCCGGTCGATCCAGCGGCGGGCCTCCTCGGCGGAGTAGGCCAGCATGCCGGCGACCCGGCCGGCGGCGACGACCCGCTCGACGAAGTCGACCGCGTGCTTCTCCACCTCCGGGTGGGTGGGCTGGTAGCCCAGGCCCAGCTTGACCGACAGGTCGGCCCGGCCGAGCATCAGCACGTCGAGGTCGGCGGCGAGGATGTCGTCGAGGTTGGCCAGGCCGGTGGGGGTCTCGACCAGGGCGACGACGGTGGTGTTCTGCCCGGCCCAGGTCAGGTAGCGGTCGAAGTCGCCCCGGGCGGTGCCGTGCCCGGCGGCCCGCGCCGCCGAGCACAGCGTCCGGTCACCGACCGGCGGGTAGTGGGTCAACCGGGCCGCCTCGACGGCCTGCGCGCCGGTCTCCACCAGCGGCAGCACCACCCCGCCGGCGCCGCTGTCCAGGGACCAGAGCAGGTCCTTCTCCTCGATCCGGCGTAGCCGGACCAGCGGGGTGGTCCCCGCCGAGCCGGCCGCCCGGACCATCGCCAGCACGCTCTGCTCGTCGGCCGCGGCGTGCTCGGTGTCGACGACCAGGAAGTCGTAGCCGAGGACGCCGAGGATCTCGCCGATCGCCGGTTCCTGGAGCAGGGTCAGGCTGCCGAGGGCGACGCCACCGTCGCGCAGCACCTCGGCCAGCCGGCTCGGACGGGGAAACATCAGGACTCCAGCTTCTGGACGCTGCCGCAGTCGCGGTTGGCCGGCACCTCGCCGACGATCTTCAGGGCGGCGTCGACGACGGAACCGTCGTGCCACTCGCCGACCTCCGGCAGCTTCTCGATGATCTTGTTGTCGAGCAGCCACTTGCCGTCCTCGGCGACCACCGTGGCGGTGTCCACCCGACCGTTCGGGTCCATGTACGGCCACTGGTCGGTGCCGTACAGCTTGGTGATCGTCTCCGCCGGCACCTTGGTCCGCTCGGCCACGATCTTGATCACGTCGTCCTTGTTGGCCGGGTCCTGGTAGTAGCGCACGCCCTCCAGCCAGCCGGCCATCCACCGGGCCGCGACCTCGGGCCGCTTGCTGATGAAGTCCTGCGACATGGTGATCAGGCCCTGCTCCTGGTTCGGGGCCACCTCGTTCATCGCCAGCACCCGCTTGGCCTGCCCGTCGGTGATGAGCTGGTACGCCAGCGGCTGCACCACGAAGCCGGCGTCCACCGCACCGCTCTTGAGCGCGTTGGCCGTGTCCGGGTAGCTCAGGGTGACGATCTGCCCCAGGTCGGACTGCTTCAACCCGACCTCACCCAGCGCCCGGTCCAGCCAGTACTCGGTGGTCGAACCCTTGGCCAGGATGGCGACCTTCTTGCCCTTGAGGTCGGCCACGCTCTTCAGCCCGCCGTCGAAGGCCTGGGTCCGGGCCAGCAGGAGGTTGTCCGAGGCGCACCGGTACTGCTGCCGGTCGGCCACCGCCCGCACCCGCAGCCCCTGGTTGACCGCGTTGAACAGCGCGCCACCGGTGCCCGGGATGTTCACGTCCAGCTTGCCCTGACCCTGCACCGCGAGCCGGGAGTAGATGTCCGCGTTGCTGAACTCCACCTCGACCTTGTGCTTGCCGAAGAAGCCCTTCGCGTCGGCCACCATCATCGGGGCCAGCGAGAGGATCTCCAGCGAGTTGACCGTCACCTTGTCGGTGCCGCCGGCTCCCGTCGACTCCGCGTCGTCACCGCAGGCCGCGGTGCCGAGCAGCAGGCTCGCCCCCAACAGCGCGGCGATGACACCTTTTTGCTTGATTGTCGTGATCCGCTTGATTGTCATGATTGGCCCTCCGTCCAGCTGAAGAAGCGCCGCTGCACGCGCAGCGTCACCGTGGTGAGGAAAAAGCCCATCGCCGCGATCACCGCGAGCGTGGCGTACATGTTGTCGATCTGATAGATCTGCCAGTAACGCCAGGTCATCGACCCGACGCCGTCGCTGGCGGCGAGGAACTCACCGGCGATGGTGCCCAGCAGGGCGAGCCCCGCGGCCAGCCGGATACCGGCGAAGATGGACGGCAGGGCGCCCGGCAGGACGATCTTCCAGAGGATCTGCTGCCGGCCGGCACCCAGGTTGCGGGCCATCAGGATCAGCCGCTCGTCGACCTGGAGCACCCCGGACATCGCGTTCACCACCGCCGGGAAGAACGAGATGATGCCGGCGAGCACCACGATCGGCCGTCCGCCGGTACCGAAGATGACCAGCAGCAGCGGCAGGATCGCCACCACCGGGATCGGGTACGTGATGGCGATCAGCGGATCGATCAGCACCCGCACCCACCGCGACCGTCCCATCGCGATGCCCAGCAGCGTCGCCGGGATCACGCCGAGCAGGAAACCGAGCAGGATGCGCTGGGCGGTGATCCCGATGTTCGGCAGCAGCTCCCCGGAGGAGAACAGGTCGACCAGCGCCTGCACGCACTCCGACGGGGCCGGGAAGAAGGTCTTGTCGATCAGCCCGGCCATGCTGCCGCCCTGCCACAGCGCCAGCACCACGACCACCGGCACCATGCTGCCCAGCCCGCTGCTGAGCAGCTTGAAGCCGCGACCCGGCGGGCGTTCCGCGCGGGGGTCCACCGCGTAGCGGACCACGGGTTCGTCGGTCGCCCGCTCCCGGGTCGGCACGCTCTGCTCGCTCATCGGTCCCCCTTCGCTTCCGCCCACTCGGCCGCCAGGGTGGCGTCCCGCAACTGCGCCCACAGGTGGCGTTTCAACTCGGTGAACCGCGGGTCCAACTCGACGTCGCGGGTACGCGGCCGGGGGAACGGCACCCGGATCTCCTCGACGACCCGGGTCGGCCGGGGCCCGAGCACGATGATCCGGTCCGCCAGCAGCAGCGCCTCCTCGATGCTGTGCGTGATGAACAGGACCGTCTTGCGGTGCTTCGACCAGACCTGGAGCAGCTCGTCCTGCAGCAGCGTGCGGGTCTGGGCGTCCACCGCCGCGAACGGTTCGTCCATCAGCAGGACCTCGGGGTCGCTGGCCAGGGCCCGGGCGATCCCGGCCCGCTGGCGCATGCCGCCTGACAACTCGTGCGGCTTGTTGTCGGCGAACGCCTCGATGCCCATCATCGTCAGGTGCTCCCGGGCGACCTCCCGCCGCCGGGCGGCGGGCACCCCGCGCAGCTCCAGCCCGAAGCCGACGTTGTCGGCGATGGACCGCCACGGGATCAGCGCGTAGTCCTGCCAGACGATCGAGGTGAGCGGGCCGGCGGCGGTGCGCTCGCCGACGAAGCGGATCTCCCCGTCGTCCGGTCGGCGCAGCCCGCCGAGCAGGCCGAGCAGCGTCGACTTGCCGCATCCGCTCGGCCCGATCACGCAGACGAACTCCTGCGCCTCGATCGTGGTGCTGAGGCTGCCGACCACCGACAGTCGGCTCCCGTCGGCCCGGGGATACCCCTTGGCCACGTTGTCGATCTCGATGCGCATGGTCACTGCCCTCCGTGGGCCGGCAGGTCGGAGTAGTTGTGGTGCCACCAGTCGGCGATGTCGCGCCGCCTGGCGAACCAGACGCCGGGCAGGTCCTGGGCCCAGGCGATGAGGTCCCGCAGCGCGGAGGCCCGCCCGGCCTGGCCGATCAGCCGGGCGTGCAGCCCGATCGAGATCATCTTGGGGGAGGTCTCGCCCTCCTCCCACAGGTACTCGATGCCCCGCCGGCAGTTCTCGAAGAAGTCCGTCGGGTTGCCGTAGCCGGGGCTGAAGGCGAACCGGCCGTCGTTGTACGTGTGCGTGTACGGCACCACCAGGTGCCGCTGGTCGGCCACCTGCACCCAGTACGGCAGGTCGTCGTTGTAGGCGTTGGAGTCGTACCGGAAGCCGCCTTCTTCGACCAGCAGCCGGCGGGTCCGGTCCGACGGGGCGTACCGGGAGTACCAGCCGACCGGGCGTTCCCCGCACAGCTCGGTGATCGTCGCCACCGCCTGCCGGATCTCGGCGCGTTCCTCGTCCTCGGTCATCCCCGACGGCTCCCGCCAGCGCAGGCCGTGCGAGCAGATCTCGTGCCCGGCGTCGACGAACGCCCTGGTCAGCGGCCGGTTACGGGCCAGCGCCTCGGCGCAGCCGTAGACGGTCACCGGGGTCTGCGTGCGGTCGAACAGCCGCAGCAGCCGCCATGCGCCGGCCCGGCTGCCGTACTCGTAGACCGACTCCTGGGACAGGTCCCGGTGCTCGGCGCTGGTCGGCGTGTACGAGATCTCACCGACCCACTCGTTGACGCTGTCACCGTCGAGGAGGCTGTGTTCGGCGCCCTCCTCGTAGTTGAGGCACAGGCTCACCGCCACCCGGGCGCCACCGGGCCACTCGACGCGGGGCAGGTCCCCGCCGTAGCCGATGAAGTCCCGCTCGGTGCCGGGTTCGACTCTGATCACCATGTCGTCGTGTCCTTTCTGCCGGATCGGCCGGCCCCAGCGGGAACCGGCGGCGGACCGCCGTTCGGATTCGGTGCCCCGCCGCGCACGAGCGCGGTGAGGTCTCGCAGTCGGGTCGCCCCGGGCGCGCGGGCCAGCCCGTGCAGCAGCTCGGCCGCCCCCGCCGGCACCCCCGGGGTGCGCAGCAGCGCGGCGTCGACGGCGGCCAGGTCGTCGGCCGTCATCGGGTCCTCCCGGTCGCCGTGGTGGAACCGGGCCCGCCCGCCCAGCCGGGCACCGCCGTGGGTCGTCACCTCCACCACCGCCGGCCGACCCGCCGGATATCCCTGGTCCAGCCCGGGGTCGTGGCGTACGGTGACCCGCTCGGCGAGCCGGGCGGCGCGGGTCTGCCAGTCGTCCGCCGTCCCGTCCGGGGCGCCCGGGTCGGTGCCGAGCAGTCCGCAGGCCACCACCCACGGGATGCTGAACTGGCGGGCCAGCCGGCCGGCCGGCCGCCGCTCGGCGAGTAGGGCCGCCCCCGCGTAGGTGTGCACGGTCACCGCCGCCACCTCGTCGGCGGGCAGGTCCCGGGCCATGGCGCGGGCCACCGTCCAGGCGGTCAGGGTGTGCGCGCACACCCCGACCGGCTTGAAGTACACGTCGGGCAGCAGCGGCCGGGACAGCAGCGCGGCGTCCACCGGCCGGTCGGTGCCGCCCTGGTGGACGGTCCGGCCGAGGTGGGGCAGCGCCGGGCCGGTGGCCGGGAACCCGGCGTCGGCGAGCCGGGCGACGGTCAGCCCGTTGGCGGTGCCGAGGGCGGGCAGCAGGTAGTGGGCGGCATGCCCCCGCCGGGTGTCGGCCTCCGGCCCGGCCAGCGCCACGGTCAGCGCCAGGTTCACCGTCGCGGCCAGTCCGGCGGCGTCCTGCCCGGCGACGGTCCCGGCGGCGGCCGCCGCCGCGCCGACGCCCCACCCACCGTGCGGGTGCACCCCGGGGCGGGGCGCGCCGAGCAGCAGCCCGAGTCGGGCACCCACCTCCCAGCCGACCGCCAGCGCCCGCAGGAACACCCGCAGGCTGCGGTCGTCGACCTCGGCGGCGGCCAGGGCGGCGGCGTACGCGTGCAGCCCCGGGTGCCCCCGGGATTCGCGCAGCCCCTCGTCGCACTGGCTGACGGTGATCGCCGCCGCCGTCACCGCGGCGGCCCGCGCCGGCTCGTCCGTCCCGCCCGGCGCGGCCAGCAGGCTGCACGGGCCGTCCGGGTCGCCGGCGGTGTCCAGCCCGGCGGGCAGGTGCCCGTGGGCCGCGACGGCGTTGGCGGTCAGCCGGGCCGCCACCTGCCGCACCAGCACCTGCCCGGTGCCGGTGGCCAGCAGTGTGTCGGCGGCCTCGACGGCACCGGCGACGAGCGTGGCCAGCACGTCGTCGTGGGCGTCGGACCGCCGGTGCCCGGTCACGGCGCGATCACCTGCTTGCCGAGCACCCGCCGGTCGGCGAGCGCCTGGTGGGCCCGGCCGGCGTCGGCCAACGACAGGACCGCGTCGACCCGGGGGGCGAGCTGTCCCGCCGCGACCAGCCCCAGCACCCGGGCGATCTCGTCGGGACGCTGGCTGCGCGAGCCGCGCAGCTCGTACTCGTTGCGGAAGGTCTCGATGAGGTCGAGGTGCGGGTGCTCCCCGGCGTGGCCGCCGCCGACGATCAGCCGGCCGGTGGGGGCGAGGGTGCCCAGCGCGGCCTCGAAGACGTCGCCGCCGATGTGTTCGACGATCACGTCGAAGCCCGCGCCCCCGGTGATCTCCCGGGCCTCGGCGGCCCAGTCGGGATTCCGGGTGCTCAGCACCGCGTCCGCGCCGAGCGAGGAGACGAAGTCGGCCTTCGCCGGGTCGCCGATGAGGCCGACCACCCGGGCGCCGCCGAGCTTGGCGAGCTGCACCACCGCGTGCCCGAGCCCACCGGCGGCGCCGGGGGCGAGGACCCACTCGCCGGGGGCGAGCCGACCGATGGAGTACAGGGTGCGCCAGGCGGTGCCGAAGGAGATCGGGGTGGCGGCGGCGACCACCGGGTCGAGGTCGCCGATGTCCAGCAGGCCGCGCGCCGGGGCCACCGCGTGCCGGGCGTACCCGCCCCACCTGGTGATGCCGGGCATGTCGGCGTTCGGGCAGAGGTTGGCCCGCCCGGTCAGGCAGCGGGGGCAGCTCCCGCAGGGCGTGTTGGGCAGCACCAGCACGCGGTCGCCCGGGGCCCGGCCGGTGACCCGGGAGCCGAGCCGTTCCACCACGCCGACGACCTCGCGGCCGAGCACGTGCGGCAGCCGCAGCGGCATCCGGGACACCCCGCTGCGCAGGTCGGCGTCGAGGTGGTTGACGGCGACCGCGAGCACCCGCAGCAGGACCTCGTCGGGGCCGGGTTCGGGCAGGTCGACCTCGGTGAGGGTGAGCGTCTCGGGGCCGCCGTACCCGTTCATGGTCACTGCTTCGGTCTTCACGCGCGACGTCCTTCCACCATGGTGCGCAGGGCTTCCGGCACGGCGCCGGGTTCTTCGACGGCCAGGGCGAGGGCCAACGCGACCCGGGCCTGGGTGCCGGTGAGGTCACCGGCGAACAGCGCGCCGGCGCGGGCGAGGGTCGCCCCGCCGCCGGCGTAGACCGGGCGGACCCGGCCCGCCCCGGTCCGGCTGGTGATGACCACGGGTACGCCGCGTCGGCCGGCCTCCGCGATGGCCTCGGCGACCGCGGGTGGGGCGTTGCCCGCGCCGAACGCCTCGACCACGATGCCGGCGGCACCGGCGTGCAGCGACGCGCGCAGGTGGGTGCCGTCCGCGCCCGCGACGAGCTTGACCAGGTCCACCCGGGGCAGTCGGGTGGGGATCGGCAGGTGGGCGTAGTGCCCGCCCCGGGTGGCGGTGGAGACCCGCAGCACGCCGTCCGGGTCGACCAGGGCCAGCACGCCGGCGGTACCGCCGGAGAACGCCGACACCGCCGAGGTGTGCACCTTGCGGCTCTCCACCGCGGCGTACGCGACGCCGCCCATGACCGTCGCCGCGCCGAGCGGCCGGGGTGCGGTGACCACCCGGATCGCGTCGGCGAGGTTGCGTCCGGCGTCGGAGTCGGGCTCGTCGGCGCCGCGCTGGGCCCCGGTCAGCACGACCCGGGCGTCGGGGCCGGTGAACTGCCCGGTCAGGTAGGCGGCCTCCTCCAGCGTGTCGGTGCCGTGGGTGACGACCACGCCGGTGAACCCGTCGTCGAGCTTGGCCCGTACCGCCCGGACGGTGGTCAGCATGTCGTCCAGGGAGAGCGTGAAGCTCGGCCGGCAGGACAGGTCGAAGCCGTGGATCTCCGCGTCGGTCGTGCCCAGGACGTTCTTCAGCAGGTCCGTGACGGAGTCGGTCACGGCCAGGCCCTCGTCGGGGTCCCACCGCGACGCGATCGTCCCACCGGTTGCCAGAACCGCGATCCGCACCGGCCACACCCCCTTTGCGCAAACGATTGCTCAATCGAGGTGATGACAGTTGCACAAACGTTCGCCCTGCACAAGAGCTGCGAGAACGTGAACCCGAGGATGTTATGGATTGGTGGCCGCGTCGATGACGTACGGATGTCGGGCCTGTTGCGGTGTCCGTCGTCGTCCGGTTCCCGGGTCGCCACGGTGTCGCGGCGCGGCGGGCGGCCGGTGGCGTGGCAGGCTGGGACCGTGTACCGGGAACGACCCGCCGGGGTGATCGACGCAGCGGTGCTCTGGGCCAGCGAGAGCCGCCCGGACGCCCCGCCGACCCGGGTGCTGCCCGACGGTTGTCTCGACCTGCTCTGGTCCAGCCGCTCGGGGCTGCTGGTCGCCGGCCCGGACCGCACGGCGCAGCTCAGCGTGTCGGCACCCGGAGAACGGTGGCGCGGGGTCCGGCTGCCGCCCGGGGTGGGCCCGGCCGTCTTCGGCGTCCCCGCCGACGAACTGCGGGACCGCCGGGTGCCCCTCGACGCCCTCTGGGGGCGGGACGCCGTCCGGCTCACCGAGCAGCTCGGCGCGTCGCCCACCGCCGCCGCGCTGGCCGCGATCGCCGTCGACCGGCTCGCCCGGGGAGGCGGCGTCGACCCGCTCGGCCCCCGGGTGGCCGCGCTGCTCGCCGCCGGCGCCACGGTCACCGCGACCGCCGCCGAGGTCGACCTCGGCCCGCGCGCCCTGCACCGGCGCAGCCGGACCCTCTTCGGGTACGGCCCCAAGACCCTCGCCCGGATCCTGCGGTTGCACCGCGCCCTGGCGCTGGCCCGTCGCGGCGTCGGCCTGGCCGAGGTGGCCGCCCGTGCCGGTTACGCCGACCAGGCCCACTTCACCCGCGACGTCCGGGACCTGGCCGGCGTCGCACCGACCACCCTGCTCGCCCGCTGACCACCCGCGTCACCCCGGAGCGGCCGGGTTCCCGAGTCCCCCGTGACCGGGCCCGACGGGCGCGAGGGCCGGCGTTTCGATGATGCCTGCGATCCGGAGGTGGCTACGGGCTGCGGGCTGCGCTGGTGGCCCGGGGCCGCCGTGGTGCTCTCGGGGTCGTCCCGGGTCACGGCGGTGGTCCCGAGGTTCGCCGCCGACAGCGTGGTGACGTGACCGTCGGGCCGACCCCGGCCACCTCGGTCCACCCCACCCGTTGCCCGTCCCGATGGGCGCGGCGAGGGGGTGGGGTTGTGCAGTGCGGACCCTTTCGAGCTGATGGCGTCAACGAATCGCGCCCGTGCGCGGCCGGCCGGGAGCCCGCCGGTCCTCGGTGCAGGGTGGGTGCGCTTACCCGGATCGATGCGGCTCTGGCGAGGTCGCCCCGACCCTGGCCGACGCCGCGCCCGGGTGCGGCGTCGGCTCCGTGCCCGGGAAGGGGTGGCCGGTGGGTCAGCTCGGTCCGGGGGATGCGGTGTCGGGCGTGCCGGCGGGGGGCGCGGCGTCGAGGGGCGTGGCGTCGAGGGGCGCGAAGAGGTCCACGCCGTTGCCGTCCGGGTCGTGCAGGATCGCGTACCGCTGGCCCCAGACCGCGTCCCACGGGGCGACCTCGCCGTGGAAACCCGCCTCGGTGAGCGCGGTCCAGTACCGGTCCACCTCGGCCGGGTCGGCGCACAGAAAGGCGAGGCTGGCGCGCGGGCTGCCGCTGGGCGGCGTCCAGTCGGGGTGGAAACCGCACAGCATCGTCACGGTGTCCCAGGCCAGCCGCAGCCCACCGGGCAGGGTGACCTCGACGTGGTCCTCGTGGTCGGCGTCGGCGGGGATGTCCAGCCCGAGCCGGCGGTAGAAGTCCAGGGTGCGGGCCATGTCGTTGACCGCGGTGCCGATGAGGTCGAAGCGGGGCGTCATGTGGCCAGGGTAGGGCGGACGCCGCCGCGGGGTCTTGAACGGAACGGACCGGGCCGAGGAAACCATGTCCCCCTCGCGGCAGGACCGGACGACGTACGGTGTCAGGGGAGCAAACCGTCTTTAAGGTGTAAATGCCTCATGTGGCGTACCTGGCGGCGGTCCATTGACGGCGAAGGAAGGGAGCGGGCCGATGATGCACCTGGCCTACCTGGACGCGGGGTCCGGCAGCCTGATCGTGCAGGCGGTGGTCGGCGGGACAGCGGGCGCGGCGGTCGCCGCGAAGCTCTACTGGCGGCGGGTGGCGGCCCGGTTCCGGCGCGGGTCCGCCGAGCCCACCGAGGCCCCCGCGTCCGGCCAGCCCGGCGGCCAGGCCGCAGCCCCCGCGTCCGGCCAGCCCGGCGCCACCGTGACCGACCAGACCGCCACCGTGACCGACCGGCCCGCCACGGCACCGGCCGAGGCGGCCCGGGCCGACCGGCAGCCGCGCCAGCCGGCCGGCAACTGACCGGGAGCGTACCGATGACCGCCGCCGACCTGCGCATCCGGCCGGAACCCGGCTCCTTCCGCGACCCCGCCAACCGGGTCTTCCACCTGGGCGACCAGGTGCTGCGCGGCCTCGGCCCGCAGGGTGCCGCCGATTGGCAGGCGCTCTCCGGCAGCGGGTTCTTCGCCGCGCTGCTCGCCGAGGGCAAGGTCTGCGGCACCGCCCCGGTCGACCCGGCGACGCTACCGGACACCGGGTGGACGACGGTGCTGCGGCACGAGCGCATCCCGTTCGTCTCGCACCCCTACGAGTGGTCGTTCGGCATGCTGCGCGACGCCGCCCTGCTGCACCTGGAGATCCTGCGCCGGGCCCTCGAGGCGGGGTTCACCACCAAGGACGGGTCGGCCTACAACCTCCAGTGGCGCGGCGCCACCCCGGTCTTCATCGACGTCGGCTCGTTCGCGCCGCTGACCGAGGGCGAACCGTGGGCCGGCTACCGGCAGTTCTGCCAGACCCTGCTCTACCCGCTGCTGCTCCAGGCCCACCTCGGCGTGAACTTCCAGCCCTGGCTGCGGGCCCGGGTCGACGGCATCGAGGCCGACCAGCTCCGCCCGCTGTTCCGGGGCGTCCGCCGGCTGCTGCCCGGGGTGCCGACGCACGTGCACCTGCACGGCGCGATGCAGGCCCGGCACGCCGGGGCCAGCAGCAGCGCCGTCGCCGCCCAGCTGCGCGACGCCGGCTACTCGCGGGACCTGGCGCTGGCCACCGTACGCCGGTTGGCGCGGTTGGTCCGCCGGCTGGACCGTCGGGTCGACGGCGGCCACTGGGTCGACTACCAGCGCACCTGTGGCTACACCACGGCGGACCGGGCGGCCAAGGAGGGTTTTGTCGAGGCGGCGGTGGCGGGTGTCGACGCCGGGCTGGTGCTCGACCTCGGCGCCAACGACGGCCGGTACGCGCGGATCGCCGCCCGGCACGCCGCCCGGGTGGTCGCCGTCGAGCAGGACCCGGCCGTGGTGGACGCCCTCTACCGGGCGCTGCGCGCCGAGGGCGACCAGCGCATCCTGCCGCTGGTGATGGACCTCGCCGACCCGTCGCCCGGCGGCGGCTGGCGGGGCGTGGAACGGGCCGGGTTCGCCGACCGCGCCCACGCCGACGTGGTGCTCGCCCTCGCCGTGGTGCACCATCTGGCGATCGGCCGCAACGTGCCGCTGGCCGAGGTGATCGGGCAACTGGCCGGCTACGTCCGACCCGGTGGACGGCTGGTGGTGGAGTTCGTCCACCCGCAGGACCCGATGGCGCGGCGGCTGTTGGCGAACAAACCGGCCGGGCTCTTCCCCGACTACCACCGCGACGAGTTCGCCCGGCTGCTCGCCGCCCGCTGCCGCGTCGAACGCCAGCAGGAACTGCCCTGCGGCACCCGGACGCTCTACCAGGCGGTGGTGGATGGCTGAGCCTTCCCCGACCGGCACCGCGCTCCGGCGGCCGACGCCCACCGCGCCGCCGGTACCGGACCGCCCGCCCGCCCCGGGCGGCTGGCGGGTGGAGCTGCGCCGGGCGTACGAGGTGATGGCCCTGGTCGGTCTGGTGGTCACCCAGCCCCTGCTCGACGTGCTCGGGCGCAGCCCCGACTTCTTCCTGTTCCACCGGGCCACCAGCGGGGACGTCCTGGCGCTGGTGGCGGTGGTGGCGCTGGTGCCCGGTGCGGCGGTGGTGCTGCTCGGGGCGGCTACCCGGCTGGCCGGCGTCCGGGTCCGGGCGGGCGCCCACACGGTGTTGGTCGGGCTGCTGCTGGCCGCGTTGGCGGTGCAGGCGGGCCGGCAGGTGACGCCGCTGCGGGGCGTACCGCTGCTGGTGGTGGCGGCGCTGGTCGGGGCGGGTGGGGCGGTGGCGTACCGGCGCTGGTCGGTGCTCGGCCGGGTGTTGCGGGTGGCGGCCCTCGGGCCGCTGGTCTTCGTCGGGTTGTTCCTGTTCGCCTCACCGGCCTCGGCAGTGGTGCTGCCCCGCGCGCACGAGGGCGCCGCCGGGGTGGCCGGGCCGGGTTCCCACCCGCCGGTCGTCATGATCGTCCTTGACGAGTTGCCGCTGGTCTCGCTGCTCGGCCCGGACGGGCGGATCGACGCGACCCGCTACCCGAACTTCGCCGAGCTGGCCGGCGGGTCGACCTGGTACCGCAACGCCACCGGGGTCAGCGGGTGGACGCCGTACGCGCTGCCGGCGATGCTGACCGGACGGTACCCGTCGACCCCGTCGGCCCCGCACTACTCGCACTACCCGGACAACCTCTTCACCGCCCTCGGCGGCCTGTACGACATCCGCGCCCAGGAGAGCATCACCCGGCTCTGCCCGCCCAGTCGGTGCGACCAGCCGGTCGCCCCCGAGCAGGGGCTCGGGGTGCTGGTACGGGAGAGCGGCGCGCTGCTGGGCCGGATCGCCGCCCCGGTGGACAGCCGCATCGACCCGCAGGAGTCCTACCGGGAGCAGACCGCCGCCGAGGTGGGCCTGGACGCCGCCGAGCCGGTCCCCGCCGACCCGAAGTTCCGCTGGGACAGCCTGAACGACAACCAGCCGGCCCGGTTCACCAGCTTCCTCGCCGGGCTGCGCCCGTCCGACCGGCCGACCCTGCACTTCCTGCACCTGCTGATGCCGCACCCGCCGTGGGCGTACCTGCCGTCCGGGGCGCGCTACGACGCGCCGGACGACCTGCCCAACGACGGTGCCGGCTGGGTGGAGCTGGCCCGGGCCCGGCACCTGGCCCAGCTGCGGTACACCGACAGGCTGCTCGGCGAGACGCTGCGCACGCTGCGCGCCACCGGCCTGTACGACAGGTCGCTGGTCGTGCTCACTGCCGACCACGGGGTGAGTTTCACCCGGGACTGGCAGGGCCGGGGGATGGACGCGATCACGCATGCGCCCGGCGAGGTGGCCTGGGTGCCGCTGTTCGTCAAGCAGCCCGGCCAGCGCGCCGGCCGGGTCGACGACCGCAACTGGGAGCACGTGGACCTGCTGCCCACCATCGCCGACGAGGTGCACGTGCGGGTCCCGTGGCGGCTCGACGGGCGTTCGGCGCAGCAGCCGCCCCGGGAGCGGACCGAGAAGTACTTCTACGACCGGCCCGGTGAGCGGGTGGTCCTTCCCGGCGGGGTGCCCGCCCGGCCCGCGCCGCCCGCCCCGCATCCGCTGGTGGGTACGACGGTGGGGGAGAAGCCGTCGGGTGGCACCGCCTCGGTGG
Source organism: Micromonospora humida (assembly GCF_016901255.1). Lineage (NCBI taxonomy): Bacteria > Bacillati > Actinomycetota > Actinomycetes > Micromonosporales > Micromonosporaceae > Micromonospora > Micromonospora humida. The sequence continues at coordinate 511,568 of NZ_JAFEUC010000003.1, read as the reverse complement.
CGCACCTGGGCGCGTTCGACCACGTCGATCCGGCGGCGGGCGAGCTACCGGCCCTGGTGTGGGGTTCCGTGCCCCCGCAGGTGCCGGACGGCACGCTGCTCGCCGTCGCCGTCAACGGCCGGATCGGCGCGGTCGTCCCGGTGGTTACCCCGGACCCGGGGGGTCGCCGGTTCGCCGCGTTCCTCCCCGACGACCATCTGTTCCGGGCCGGCGCGAACCGGTTGGACATCTACCGGGTGGGTCCGGGCGACACGCTGCGCCGGTTGACCCTTTCCTGAGCTTTCATCGGACTTCGCCGCTTTCTGCCACGCCGTTCCCGGCGTCCGGTCGCGGGTGACCGCCCGCGCCGGCACGGGTTTCCGCGCCGCCGGGCCGGGAAACGGGTGACGCATACCTCACCGCAGAACCACGGCGGGCGGTATCCCCGCGACCGCGATTACGGTAAAAGCGAAGGCAATTCAACGAAGATTCGCCGGCGAAGCGAGGAACCACATGACGGAAGTCAAGCTCGACCACCCCGGTGGGCAGCTTTCGATGCCGGTGCAGGGCGCGGTCGAGGGCCCTGCGGGCATCGGGGTCAGCAAGTTGCTCAAGGAAACCGGAATGACAACATACGACCCCGGTTTCGTGAACACCGCCTCCTGCTCTTCCGCGATCACCTACATCGACGGTGACGCGGGCATCCTGAGGTACCGCGGTTACCCGATCGACCAGCTGGCCGAGAAGTCCTCCTTCCTGGAGGTCTCGTACCTGCTCATCTACGGTGAGCTGCCGACCCAGCAGCAGCTGGGCGAGTTCAGCGAGCGGATCCGACGGCACTCCCTGCTGCACGAGGAGATGCGCCGGTTCTTCGACGGCTTCCCCCGGGACGCCCACCCGATGGCCGTGCTGTCCTCGGCGGTCAGCGCCATCTCCACCTTCTACCAGGACAGCCTGGACCCGTTCGACTCCGAGCACGTGGAGATGTCGACGGTCCGGCTGATGGCGAAGGTCCCCACCATCGCCTCGTACGCCTACAAGAAGTCCATCGGTCAGCCGCTGCTGTACCCGGACAACTCGCTGGGCTACGTGGACAACTTCCTACGGATGACCTTCGGCGTGCCCGCCGAGCCGTACGAGGTCGACCCGGTGGTGGCCCGGGTGCTGGACATGCTGTTCGTCCTGCACGCCGACCACGAGCAGAACTGCTCGACCTCCACCGTCCGGCTGGTCGGCTCCAGCAACGCCAACCTCTTCGCCTCGGTCTCGGCCGGGGTGAACGCCCTGTTCGGCCCGCTGCACGGCGGGGCGAACCAGGCCGTGCTGGAGATGCTGGAGAAGATCGACGCCGACGGCGGCGACGTCGCGTCCTTCGTCCGCAAGGTCAAGGACAAGCAGGACGGCGTGAAGCTGATGGGCTTCGGCCACCGGGTCTACAAGAACTACGACCCGCGGGCCGCCATCGTCAAGAAGGCCGCCCAGGACGTGCTCAACCGGATGGCCAAGCCGGACCCGCTGCTGGACCTGGCCATGCAGCTGGAGGAGATCGCGCTCGCCGACGACTTCTTCGTGTCCCGCCGGCTCTACCCGAACGTGGACTTCTACACCGGCCTGATCTACAAGGCCATGGGCTTCCCCACGAAGATGTTCACGGTGCTGTTCGCGCTCGGCCGGCTGCCCGGCTGGATCGCCCAGTGGCGCGAGATGATCAGCGACCCGGAGACGAAGATCGGCCGCCCCCGGCAGATCTACACCGGTGCGCCCGAGCGGGAGTTCACCGCGATCGCGCAGCGCTGACCCCGGTCACGACGAAGGCCGCCGACCCCGCTGGGGGTCGGCGGCCTTCGCGTGTCACGCCGGGCCGGTCAGCGCAGGCCGGCGGCGACGAGCAGGTTGCCCGCCGGGATCGGGGCGGTGACCCGGCCGGTCGCCATCCGCTGCTCGGCGCGCTGCGCGGTGAACGCGGCGTCCCCGGCGATCGCCGTGGCGTACGCCGTCGCGGTGCGCGCGGCGATCGCCGACCAGCCGTACTGCTCGTGGACCATGGCGCGGGCCCGACGGGCGAGCACCCGGGCACGCTCCCGGTCGGACAGCACCGCGTGCACGGCCTCGGTGAGGTCGGCCGGGTCCTCCGGGGCGAAGGTCACCCCGGTCACCCCCGGCTCGACGATCTCGGCCAGCCCGCCGGTCTCGGCGACCGCGAGCGGCGCGCCGGCCGCCGCTCCCTCCAGGGCGACCATCCCGAACGGCTCGTAGATGCTGGGCACCGCGAAGCAGTCCGAGGCGGCCATCACGGCCGGCAGGTCGGTGCCGCCGAGGAAGCCGGGCATGGCGACCGTGTCGCCCAGCCCGAGCCGGTGCACCTCGGCCTCCAGTTGGGCCTTGTACGGCCCGTCGCCGACGATCACGGCGCGCAGGCCGGGGTGCCGCTCGCGCAGCCGGGGCAGGCCGGCGAGCAGGTGCTGGACGCCCTTCTCATAGACCAGCCGGCCGGCGAAGGTGACCAGCGGGCCGTCCCCGGCGAACCGGGCGCGGGCCGAGGTGACCGCCGAGGCCGGCACCTTCCACCGGTGCGGCTCGACCCCGTTGGGCACCACGTCGACCCGGCCGATCGGCACGTCGAACAGCGCGTTGACCTCGTCGCGCATGTACCCGGAGCAGACGATCACCCGGCCGGACTCGGCGGCCAACCACTGCTCCACCCCGTGGATGGTGCGGTTCATCTCGCCCGGCAGCCAGCCCTGGTGCCGGCCGGCCTCGGTGGCGTGGATGGTGCTGACCAGCGGCACGTCCAGGTGGGCGCGCAGCGTCATGGCGGTGTGCGCGACGAGCCAGTCATGGGCGTGGATCACGTCGTACGCGCCGGACTCGGTGGCCCGCAGAGCGGCCCGGGTCAGGGTGTGGTTGAACGCCATCGTCCAGGCCAGCAACGAGTCGGTGGCCAGCGGGAAGGTCACCGGGTCCTCGGCCGCCCGGACGATCCGCACGCCGTCGGCGTACTCCTCCAGCGGCGCGCCGTCGGTGTGCCGGGTGACCACGGTGACCTCGTGCCCGGCGGCGGCCAGCGCCACCGACAGGGCGTGCACGTGCCGGCCGAGCCCGCCCACCAGCACCGGCGGATACTCCCAGGACAGCATCAGGATGCGCCGGGTGCGCGGGGGCACGCCGGAGCCGCCGCCCTGCTGGGGGACCGTGGGCCGGAAGGTGGGGGTGGGCCGGCAGGTCCGGTCCACAGCGGTCGCGAGCTGGTCGCTGACCCGCAGGGTGGTCACATCAATCTCCGTCCATGCGCACGCGATCACGCCGGCAGCGGTGACGGCGGGAGGGGGCGGTGGTGGGGTGGCCGAGGGCCGAGTGGTGACGTTCCCGCGTGGGCGCGTCGCGTCTAGCAAAGGGCATCGGGCGGCCCGGCGCATCTCGAAAGGGCCTATCGTGACGGACGACACCCGACGGTGCGTGTCCCCTCGGACGGGCGGATGTCGGACGTCGTCCGAACGGGTGGGTTGGCCGGACCGGCCGCGGGGCATTAGCGGCGTGCGCACCGGCGGTCTCCCGACCCGGCCGGTGTGCTCATGATCATGGGCCTAAGGAGCGACATGCAGGTCTGGCCGGGTGAGCGTTACCCCCTGGGCGCCACCTATGACGGGATGGGCACCAACTTCGCGATCTTCTCGGAGGTCGCCGAGAAGATCGAGTTGTGCCTCTTCGACGAGTGGGACATCGGCACCGAGCGGCGGGTGGAGCTGCGCGAGGTCGACGCCTACGTCTGGCACGCCTACATCCCCGGCGTCGAGCCCGGTCAGCGCTACGGCTTCCGGGTGCACGGGCCGTGGAACCCGGCCGAGGGACTGCGCTGCAACCCGCACAAGCTGTTGCTCGACCCGTACGCCAAGGCGGTCGACGGGGAGGTCAGCTGGAACCCGGCGGTCTACGACTACGAGCTGGGCGGCGACCCGGACCGGATGTCGCAGACCGACTCGGCCCCGTTCATGCCCAAGTCGGTGGTGGTGAACCCGTACTTCGACTGGGGCAACGACCGGCCGCCGCGCACCCCGTACCACCACTCGGTGATCTACGAGGCGCACGTGCGCGGGCTGACCATGCGCCACCCCGGCATCCCGGAGGAGCTGCGCGGCACCTACGCGGCGATCGCCTCCCCGGTGATGATCGACTACTTCCGGCAGCTCGGGGTGACCGCCATCGAGCTGATGCCGGTGCACGAGTTCGTGCACGACCACCGGCTGGCCGACCTGGGCCTGCGCAACTACTGGGGTTACAACAGCATCGGCTTCTTCGCCCCGCACCACGGCTACTCGGCGCTCGGTCGCCTCGGCCAGCAGGTGCAGGAGTTCCGGGGCATGGTCAAGGCGCTGCACGCCGCCGGGATCGAGGTCATCCTCGACGTGGTCTACAACCACACCGCCGAGGGCAACCACCTGGGGCCCACGCTGAGCTTCAAGGGCGTCGACGCGCCCAGCTACTACCGGCTGTCCGAAGAGGACCGCCGGTACTTCGTCGACTACACCGGCACCGGCAACAGCCTCAACGTGCGTAGCCCGCACTCGCTGCAGCTGATCATGGATTCGCTGCGGTACTGGGTGACCGAGATGCACGTCGACGGCTTCCGGTTCGACCTCGCCGCCACCCTGGCCCGCGAGTTCTACGAGGTCGACCGGCTGTCCACGTTCTTCGAGGTGGTGCAGCAGGACCCGGTGGTCAGCCAGGTCAAGCTGATCGCCGAGCCGTGGGACGTCGGCCCCGGCGGCTACCAGGTCGGCAACTTCCCGCCCCTGTGGACGGAGTGGAACGGCAAGTACCGCGACACGGTCCGTGACTTCTGGCGCGGCGAGCCGGCCACCCTGGCCGAGTTCGCCTCCCGCATCTCCGGCTCGGCCGACCTCTACCAGGACGACGGCCGCCGCCCCTTCCACAGCATCAACTTCGTCACCTGCCACGACGGATTCACCCTCAACGACCTGGTGTCCTACAACGACAAGCACAACGAGGCCAACGGGGAGGAGAACCGCGACGGCGAGGGCCACAACCGGTCGTGGAACTGCGGCGTCGAGGGGGAGACCGACGACCCCGGCGTCACCGCGCTGCGGGCCCGGCAACGACGCAACTTCCTGGCCACCCTGATGCTCTCCCAGGGCGTGCCGATGCTCGGCCACGGCGACGAGCTGGGCCGCACCCAACGCGGCAACAACAACGCCTACTGCCAGGACAGCGAGCTGGCCTGGGTGGACTGGGAGCACGCCGACGACGAGCTGCTCGACTTCGTCCGGCGGCTCACCGACTTCCGCAACCGGCACCAGGTGTTCCGCCGCCGCCGGTTCTTCACCGGCCTGCCGGTGGGGGGCCGCACCGCCGAGGCGGGGCTGCCGGACCTGGCCTGGTACACCCCCGACGGCCGGGAGATGACCGGCGAGGACTGGGGCAACGACTTCGGCCGCTCGGTGGCCCTGTTCGTCAACGGCGACGGCATCCCCGAGCGCGGCCAGTACGGCCAGCGGCACCGGGACTCCTCGTTCCTGCTCTGCTTCAACGCCCACGACGCGCCGCTGGACTTCACCCTGCCCGGCGAGGAGTTCGGCCAACGTTGGGAGCTGGTGATCAGCACCGCGGAACCGCAACCGGAGAAACCGACGGTGGTCGAGGCGGGCGGCGCGGTCTGCGTGCCGGACCGCTCCCTGGTGGTCCTGGAGAGGACGGTCTGACATGCCCGCACAGCCCCGACCCGACTCGACGGCGACGATCGGGTCGACCTACCGCGTCCAGGTCCGACCCGGGTTCGACCTCGACACCACCGCCGCGCTGGCCGACTGGCTCGCCGACCTGGGCGTCACCCACCTCTACACCGCGCCGCTGCTCACCGCCGCCCCCGGCTCCGCGCACGGCTACGACGTCGTCGACCACCGCGCCACCAACCCGGAACTTGGCGGGGAGGCCGGCCGGCAGCGGCTGGTCCGGGCGTTGCGGGCGGCCGGGCTGGGCCTGGTCGTCGACATCGTGCCCAACCACGCCGGGGTCGCCCAACCGGCGGCGAACCCGGCCTGGTGGGACGTGCTGCGCCGGGGCCGGGCGTCGGCGTACGCCGACTGGTTCGACATCGACTGGGAGCGGGGCCGGCTGCTGCTGCCGGTGCTCGCCGACACCCCCGACGCCGTCGACGACCTCAAGCTGGTCGACGGGGAGCTGCGCTACCACGAGCACCGGTTCCCGGTCGCCGACGGCACCGCCGACGGCAGCCCCCGCGAGGTGCACGACCGGCAGCACTACGAGCTGGTCTCCTGGCGGCGCGGCGACGCCGAGCTGACGTACCGCCGGTTCTTCGCCGTGTCCGACCTGGCCGGGCTGCGGGTGGAGGACCCGGCGGTCTTCGACGCCACCCACGCCGAGGTGCTGCGCTGGGTGGCCGCCGGTGAGGTCGACGGCATCCGGGTCGACCACCCCGACGGCCTGCGCGACCCGGCCGGCTACCTGGCCCGGTTGCGCGCCGCCGCCCCGGAGGCCTGGCTGGTGGTGGAGAAGATCCTGGAGTACGGCGAGGAGCTGCCGGACTGGCCGGTCGACGGCACCACCGGCTACGACGCGCTGGCCGCGGTCTGCGGGCTGTTCGTCGACGGGCGCGCCGAGGGCGACTTCACCGCCCTCGACGCCCGGCTCACCGGCCGGCACACCTCGTGGCAGGACCTCACCCACGCCACCAAGCTGGCGGCCGCCACCCGGCTGCTCGCCGCCGAGCTGGGCCGGCTCGCCGCCCTCGCCCCCGAGCTCGACCGGGACGCCACCCGGGCGGCCCTGGCGGAGCTGGCCGCCTGCTTCCCGGTCTACCGGGGTTACCCGCCGCACGGTGCCCGGCACCTGGCCGCCGCCCGCGCCGAGGCGGGCCGCCGCCGGCCCGACCTCACCGCCACCCTCGACGCGGTGACCGCGCTGCTGCGGCGTCCCGAACACGAGCTGGCCGCCCGGTTCCCGCAGCTCACCGGCGCGGTGATGGCCAAGGGGGTGGAGGACACCGCCTACTACCGGTGGAGCCGGTTCGTCGCGCTGAACGAGGTCGGCGGCTCGCCCGCCCACTTCGGGGTGCCGCCGGCGGAGTTCCACCGGTTCGCCGCCGCCCGGCAGGTCCGTTGGCCGGCCAGTATGACCACGCTGTCGACCCACGACACCAAGCGTGGTGAGGACGTCCGGGCCCGGCTCGCCGTGCTCGCCGAGCTGCCGGCACGTTGGGCGGAGCAGGTCGGCGCCTGGACGGCCCGTGCGCCGCTGTCCGATCCGGCGTTCGCCCACCTGGTGTGGCAGACCGCCGTGGGCGCCTGGCCGATCGACCGGGAGCGGCTGCACGCGTACGTGGAGAAGGCGGCCCGGGAGGCGTCGGTGTCGACGAGCTGGGCCGACCCCGACCCGACCTTCGAACGCGACCTGCACGCCCTGGTCGACCGGATGTACGACGACCCGCAACTGCACGCCGAGATCACCGGGTTCGTCGACCGGATCACCCCGGCCGGCTGGTCCAACGCGCTCGGGCAGAAGCTGGTGCAGCTCGCCATGCCCGGGGTGCCCGACACCTACCAGGGCACCGAGCTGTGGGAGAACTCCCTGGTCGACCCGGACAACCGCCGCCCGGTCGACTTCGCCGTACGCCGGGAGCTGCTGGCCCGGCTCGACGCCGGCTGGCAGCCGGCGGTGGCCGCCGACGGCGCGGCCAAGCTGCTGGTGGTCTCCCGCACGCTGCGGCTGCGCCGCGACCACCCGGAGCTGTTCGCCGGCTACCGGCCGGTGGCCGCGCACGGGCCGGCCGCCGCGCACGTGGTCGCCTTCGACCGGGGTGGTGTGATCGCGGCGGCCACCCGGCTTCCGGTGGGGCTGGCCCGCGACGGCGGCTGGCGCGACACCCGCCTGTCGATGCCCGGCAACAGTGTTACCGACGTGTTCACCGGACAGGTCTACAGTGGGTCTGAGCTGCTCCTTCATGATCTGCTGAACACCTATCCGGTGGCTCTGCTCGCGCCCACCGCCCTGCTGGCTCCCACCGACCCCGTGGAGGCTGCCGCATGACCGAGTTCACCGTCTGGGCGCCCGACGTCGCCCGGCTCCGGCTGCGCCTGCCCGGCGTCGCCGACCACGACATGCGGGCCGGACCGGACGGCTGGTGGCGGGTCGAGGTGCCCGACGCCGGCCCCGGCACCGACTACGCGTTCCTGCTCGACGACGAGGACACCCCGCTGCCCGACCCGCGCTCGGCGTGGCAGCCCGCCGGGGTGCACGGGCCGAGCCGGCGCTACGACCACGCCGCCTTCGCCTGGACCGACCAGGGCTGGACGGGCCGGCAGCTGCCCGGCAGCATCCTCTACGAGCTGCACGTCGGCACGTTCACCCCGGAGGGCACCTTCGACGCGGCGATCGACCGCCTCGACCACCTGGTCGACCTCGGCGTCGACCTGATCGAGCTGCTCCCGGTCAACGCGTTCAACGGCGAGCACAACTGGGGCTACGACGGGGTCTGCTGGTTCGCCCCGCACGAACCCTACGGCGGGCCGGACGGGCTGAAACGGCTGGTGGACGCCGCCCACGCCAAGGGTCTGGGGGTGATCCTCGACGTCGTCTACAACCATTTCGGGCCCTCCGGGGCCTACGCGCCGAGCTTCGCGCCCTATCTGAGCGAGCAGAGCAACCCGTGGGGTCGCACGGTCAACCTGGACGGCCCGCACTCCGACGGGGTACGCCGCTACATCATCGACTCGGTGCTGATGTGGCTGCGCGACTACCACGTCGACGGCCTGCGGCTCGACGCCGTGCACGCGATGCCCGACTCCCGGGCCACCCACGTGCTGGAACAGGTGGCGGTCGAGGTGGAGTCACTCGCCACCCACCTGGGCCGGCCGCTGTCGCTGATCGCCGAGTCCGACCTCAACGACCCCCGGCTGATCACCGCCCGGGAGGCCGGCGGTTACGGCCTGCACGCGCAGTGGAACGACGACGCCCACCACGCCCTGCACACCCTGCTCACCGGGGAACGGCAGGGCTACTACGGCGACTTCGGCTCGCTGGAGTGCCTGACCGACGTGCTGACCGGGGCGTTCTTCCACGCCGGCACCTGGTCCAGCTTCCGTAACCGCACCCACGGCCGCCCGGTGGACCGGCACACCGTCCCCGGGCACCGGTTCGTGGCATACCTGCAGAACCACGACCAGGTCGGCAACCGCGCCACCGGCGACCGGATCTCCGCCGGGTTGTCGCCCGCGCTGCTGCGGGTCGGGGCGATGCTGCTGCTGACCGCGCCGTTCACCCCGATGCTGTTCATGGGGGAGGAGTGGGCGGCCAGCACCCCGTGGCAGTTCTTCACCAGTCACCCGGAGCCGGAGCTGGCGGCGGCGGTGGCCACCGGCCGGCGGCGGGAGTTCGCCGCGCACGGCTGGCCGCCCGGCGAGGTGCCCGACCCGCAGGACCCGCAGACCTTCCTACGCTCCCGGCTCGACTGGGCCGAGCTGGACAAACCCGAACACCGCGAGATGTACGAGTTCTACCGGCGGCTGATCGCGCTGCGCAAGAGCCGGGCCGACCTGTCCGACCCCCGCCTGCACCGGATGGAGGTACGCCACGGCGACCAGTTCCTGGTGGTCCGCCGGGGCGAGTGCCTGGTGGTGGCGAACCTCGCCGGCCGGCCGCAGCGGGTCACCCTGCCCGGGGTGGCCCGTCGGGTGCTGCTCACCACCGGGGAGGGTGTCACGGTGATGCGTGACCGGGTGGAGCTGCCGGCGGAGACGGCGGCGATCGTGGCGCTCTGACCGCGGCGGCGTTTCGCGGCCCGGTCCCGTGTCGGGCGCGCGTGGTGTTCGGCCTGGTGTCGGCTGCCTGTCCCGCGACCGGTCGTCACGCTGGGTCACAGGCGCGGCGGATCGCAATACGGGTGGGAGGGGTATTCCTGTCAGGCATATTTATGCCTGTGTGTCATAAGCCTGAGTGCACACATGTGCTCCCCAGGCCCGACCTCGTGCCGGCGACGAGCCCCCGCAGCGTAGGCGGTCCGCTCAGGACCCTTCGAACAGCTTCCCGGTCACGTATGTGCCCTTGCCTTGTCGCCCCTGAAGCTCCCCGGTGATCTGGAGATGCTCGATCGCCCGCCGCACCGTGCCGATGGAGCAGTCGTACTGCTGGGCGAGTTCAGGCAGTGAGGGGAGCTTGTCGCCCTCCTTCAGTTGCCCCGAGGCGATCGACTTCCGGATGTCGTTGATGACCACCCGGAAGGTCGGGACGTAGCCGTTCACGAGCGATCGACGACGTAGGTGCCACGACCGGTGAAGGTCACCACCAGTCCTCGGTCGCGCAACAGCCTGATGGCGGCCCGTACGGTGCCCCTGCTGACGCCGTACTCCTGTTGAAGGTGACTTTCGCTGGGAAGCGGCTGGCGGGGCTTGAGTCTGCCCGCGTCGATCTCCTTGGTGAGGAGGTCTGCGAGCTGAACGTAGAACGCCACCGGAGACATCTCGTCAACCATGCGCGGACCTTATGGATAGCCAGCCCGACCATGAGCGTCAAGTACGGGCAACCCGTATAGGACGGGCTGTACAGGTAAGACAGGTTGGCTTACCCTGGGTGAGTCTCCGTAAACCTGCGCGAGGGAGTGGCATGCCCTGGTGGAAGTGGTACCAGCGTCCGGTGGATTCGGGTGGGGAAGGCGTCAGCCGGGCGGATCGCGGCGAACAGCTCGATGAGGCCGAGCGGGAGGCGGCCCGCCGTCGACTGCTCGCGCAGGCCGAGGCGGAGCGGATACCCGTGGCGGACACGACCCGTGCCGTGCCGGATCGGCGGTGGCGGCGTGGGCGGTGACGACCTTCCGGTCGGGCGGCGGGTGGCGCGCTGGCGGGTGCGCCGTCGGATGAGCCAGCAGGTCTTCGCCGACCGGCTCGGCAAGTCGAAGAGTTGGGTGGACAAGGTCGAACGTGGGGTCCGCACGCTGGACCGGTACTCGGTGATCCAGGAGATCGCCGAGGTGCTGGGGGTCGATCCGGCGCTGCTGCTCGGCACCCGGCTGCCGTCGTCGGGCCAGATCGCCGAGCTGGACGGGGTGGACGGGCTGCGCGCCGCCCTCGCCCGCTACGACCACACGGCGGCCGTGGTGCCGTCGGCGGTCCTGGAACGGCACGTCGCACACGCCTGGCTGACCTACCAGCACGGGCACTACGCGCAGGTGGTGCGGGCGCTGCCGGGGTTGCTCGACGCCACCAGCAGCCGGCACGCGACAGCACCCGGGGGAGCGGCGGAACTGCTGGTGCAGACGTACCGGATCACCTCGGCGGTGCTGGTGAAGCTCGGTGAGGCCGACCTCGGGTGGTTGGCCGCCGACCGGGCGGTGGCCGTGGCCGGCGACGACCCGGCGCTGGCCGGGACGGCGGCGGTGGCGGTCGGGCAGGCGCTGCGTGCGCTGGGCCGTGGGCGGTTGGCGCTCGCGGTGACGGTGACGGCCGCGCGCCGGGTCGCCCCGAGGCCGGTACGCGACGCTCCGGCGGCACGGCAGGCGCTCTGCGGGACGTTGCTGCTCCAGGCCGCTCTGGCCGCTGCCGAGCACGGTGACCTCCGCCGGGCCGACGAGTTGATCGACCTGGCCGCCGGTATCGCCGCCCGGGTCGGGGCCGGCGACGACCCGCACCACTGTGGTTTCGGGCCGGTCGCCGTCGAGCTGGCCCGGATGGTGGCGGCGATCGAGGTGGGCGACGCCGGCGAGGCGGTCCACCGGCACGAGCAGGTGGTCCGTCGGGATGGCTGGCGGCTCCTGCCGGCCGAGTACCGCGCTGCCGGCCTGGTCGATGCCGCGCGGGCGTACCTCCAGGTCGGCGACCTGTTCGGGGCCGGTCGGGTGCTGATCGAGGCGGACGGCATCGCGCCGGCCGAGGTGCGGTGTCGACCGGTGGCCCGTACGGTGATCGCCGAACTGGCCCGGGGGCGACCGACGGTGGCCGGCGTCGCGCGACTGGCCACGCTGGTCGGCCTCACCCCGCGCTGAACATGAGTTGCCTTCAGGGGTGGCCCGGCCGGTCCGACCGGCCGGGCCACCACCCCGAGAAAGGCGGTTACAGGGTGACCTGCCGGCCGCCGAGGGTCACCACGAGCCGCCCGTCGCTGGCGAAGGACCATCCGATGGCCCCGGTGTACGACGCACAACGCGAGCCGTTGCTGCCGGTCCAGAACTGGTTGGAGCTGTCGCTGTTGCCGACGATCTTGTCGTTCGAACCGCTGCCGCTGCGGCACGAGGTGTTGCTCCGGAACACCGAGCTGCCGCCGTCGAACGAGAAGTTGCGCTCGGTGTTGTCGATGCCGAGGTTGTTCGAGACGGTCATCGTGCCGAGGTTGCGGTTGTAGGTGAAGCCGTGCTTGCCGTTGCGGAAGGCGATGTTGCGCCGCACGATGTGGTTGACGCCGATGTCCTCGCCGCCGAGCTTGTAGCCGTTGCGGTCACCGTTGCCGTTCTGCGTGCCGTTGCTGAGCGTCCCGTTGTTGTAGGCCAGGGAGTCCTCGATGGTCACCGGGCCGATCGGGCCGGTGTCGGTCTTGGTGTAGAGGTCCCACCCGTCGTCGATGTTGTTGTGCGACACCGCGTACCGGAAGATGTTGCCGGTGCCGACGGTGAGTTTCGCGGCGAAGCCGTCGGCGTCCTCACCGTCGGAGTCGGCGTTGTCGTGCGACTCGGCGCTGAGCACCAGGTTGTTGGCCGGCCACTGGTCGCGGGGCGTACTGGAGGCGATCCGGGAGAGCTGGAGGCCGCTGTCCCGGTTGAACCGGGTCACCGTCCGCTCGATGATGTTGTTGCTGCCGCCGACGAAGATCCCGTTGTCGCCGGCCCGCTCCACGATCAGGCCCTGGACGTGCCAGTACGACCCGTTCAGCGCCAGCCCCCGGTTGGCCGGGTCCTCGCTCATCGCCGAGAAGTTCAGCACCGGCTTCTCGCCGGGGTAGGCGAACAGCTTCTTGCGGGCGCTGGCGGTGCCGTTGTTGCCCGGCTCGATGGTGACGGTCTGCGCGAGCTGGTAGGTCCCGGCCCGCACGTAGATCGTCCCGCCGGCGGGGATGCGGGTGATGGCGGCGGCGAGGGTGGTCGGGTTCGCCTGGGTGCCGGCCGCGCCGGCGCTGCCGTTGGTCGCCACGTACAGGGTGCTGCCGCTCGGCGGCGGGGTCGTGGGTGGCGGGGTGGTCGGCGGGGGCGTGGTGGGCGGCGGGGTGGTCGGGGGTGCGGTGGTCGGGGGCGGCGTGGTGGGTGGCGTCGTCGGGGGCGCGGTGGTGGGGGTGGTGCCGCCGCAGGCCACCCCGTTGACCGCGAAACCCGTCGGGGTCGGGTTGCTGCCGGTCCAGGTGCCGTTGAAGCCGAACGTGACCGTGCCGTTGGTGCCGACGGTGCCGTTGTAGTCGGCGTTCGCCGCGCTGACGGTGTCGCCGCTCTGGCTGAACGTGGCGTTCCAGCCCTGGTCGACGCGCTGCCCGGCGGTGAACGACCAGGTGGCCGCCCAGGAGCTGATCGGGTCACCGAGGTTGGTGAGGGTGACGCTCGCGGTGAAGCCGCCGGACCACTGGCTGGCCACCGTGTAGTCGACCCGGCAGCCGGCGGCGGCCTGGGCCGCGTTCGCGGTGACCACCGCGCCGGCGGTGGTGAGCGCAGTCGCGGTGACCGCGGAGATCCACCACGCCGTACGGCGCTGGCGAAGGATCATGGTTCTCTCCTGTGGATGTGGTGAGGGAGCCCGCGCGCAGGATCGGCGACACCGGTGCCCGGCGGGGGCGGGGCGGGCGGGCCCGCCCTACAGGCCCGTCACGGGAGGGATCGCTCGCGCCGGATCAGCCCGGATCGTCGGACGCGAGGTGTTGCCGGCGGGAAGACCGGGGTCGTTCCCGACGCGCTGACCAGTCAGTTCCAATAGGTAAGCGCTTTCTTTGCACGGTACTGACCGTTCTCGATGCCGTCAATCAGGCGGCGGTCCGCCTCCACCCTGGGGAGGAGGCGGCCTCCGACCGGAGGCCGCGACCGGGCCCCCTGGTCGGACGCGGTCGGGCCGCCCGCCGACGAACGTCTACAGGCATGACTGACGTGATGTCCCGGGCGGCCCGACGGCACCGCCCCCTGGTTCTGCTCACCGCCGCGATGGCGGTGCTCGCCGTGGTCACCGCCGTCGGCATGCTCGCCGATCCACGGGTGCTCACCGGCGCGCCGATCTGGCTCAAGCCGTTCAAGTTCTCGGTGTCCTTCGCGCTCTACGCGGCCACCCTCGCCTGGATGCTGGCCCAGCTGCCCCGCCGCAGCCGGGTCGGGGAGTGGGCGGCCGGCGTGGTGGTGGCCACCGCCCTGATCGAGATGGTGGTGATCGTCGGACAGGTGCTGCGCGGCACGACCAGCCACTACAACGAGACCAGCCCGTTCAACGCCGCGCTCTGGCAGGTGATGGGCGCGGCCGTCATGGTGCTGTTCGTCGCGCACGTCGTCGTCGCCGTCACCCTGCTGGTACGGCGGGCCGGGGACCGGGCCACCCGGTGGGCGATGGGATTCGGGCTCGGCGTGTCCGCGTTGGGCATGCTGGTGGCGGTGCCGATGACCCAGCCCGGCCAGGCACCGGCCGACGCCGGGATCAGCGGGGCGCACAGCGTCGGGGTGCCCGACGGCGGGCCGGGGCTGCCGATCCTCGGCTGGAGCACCACCGGGGGCGACCTGCGGATCGGGCACTTCGTCGGGCTGCACGCCCTGCAGGCGCTGCCGATCCTGGCCTTCCTGCTGCGCCGCTACCTGGGCGGCTGGCTCGACGAGCGGGACCGGGTCCGGCTGCTGGCCGTCGCGGGCACCGGGTACGGCGTACTCACGCTGCTGTTGACCTGGCAGGCGCTGCGCGGGCAGCCGCTGCTGCGGCCGGACCTGACCACGCTGGCCGCGCTGGCCGCCCTGCTGGCCGCGACCGCGCTCGCCGTGGCGGCGGTGGTGGCGTCCCGGCGTCGCCCGGAACTGGCGCTGGCCGCGTGACCACCACCCACCCGGCGGGCCCCGCGCCGGCCCCCGTTCCGTAGGCTGACCGGCGTGGCCTGGCTGGGACGGCTGTTCGACACGCGGGACACGCTGGTACGGATGGTCCTGCTCGACCTCAGCGGCCTGTGCTACCTCCTGTTCGGCAGCAAGACCGGTCAGCCGCCGACGGGCCGGCAGTGGGCGCTCGCGGTGGCCGCCTTCGCCGTCGCGCTGCTGGCCCACCGCCGGCCGCTGCTCAACCTGACGGCGCAGACGGCGCTCCTGGCCGCGGCGATCGTCGTCCTCGACGACACCACGATCAACCAGGTCGGGGCGAGCTGGGCTCTGCTGGAGCTGACCATGCGGTCCCGACGTCCCCGTACCGGCTGGTGGGCGGCCGTGGGGTTGACCGTGGTCGCCGCGTTCGACCCGTCCGGGCACACCGGCCGGGGGGTCGCCGGCACGGTGTTCGGGCTGCTGGTGGACGTCGGCCTGCCGCTGCTGATCGGCACCGTGGTGCGGACCAACCGGGAACTCGGCCGGCAGGCCGACGAACGGGACCGGGCCGAGCACCTGCACCGCGAGTCGGAGCAGCGGGCGGCACGCGCCGACGAACGCAGCGCCATCGCCCGGGAGTTGCACGACGTGGTGGCCCACCACGTGGCCTCGATGGTGCTGCGCGTCGGCGTGGCCCGGCACGTCCTCACCGACCTCGACCCCCGGGTGGGTGCCGTCTTCGACGACGTGCACGCCACCGGGACGGCGGCGCTGGCGGACCTGCGTGGGCTGGTCGCGGTGCTGCGGGATCCCGAGGTGGCACACGGCGACGCGACGTTGACCGCGATCGAGCCGTCGGCGCTGCCGGCCGCGCTCGGGGCGGCGGTCGACCGGGCCCGGCAGGCCGGGGTGACGGTGGGGGCGGACGTCGCCCCGGCGGTGGGCACCCTCGACGCGGTACGCGGGCTGGCGGTGCTGCGGTTGACCCAGGAGGCACTGACCAACGTGGTGAAGCACGCCGGAACGTCCGCGCGGGCGCGGCTGACCGTGTCGGTTGTCGACGACGCCGTGCACTGGGAGGTGGCCGACGACGGGCGGGGCTGGGCACCGACGGCGGTGCCGCCCGGTGGGGGACACGGCCTCACCGGCATGCGGGAACGGGTCGAGGTGCTCGGCGGGCGGCTGGACGCCGGCCCCGCCGGCACCGGGTGGCGGGTCCGCACGGTGCTGCCCGCCGTGGCGTCGACCGACGCCGGCCCGTCCCCGGCCGCCGGCCCACCCCCGCGCGGGACGACCACCCCGCCGCCCGGTTCGGGCGGCCCGTACCCGGCGCGGCGGTCGTGATCCGGGTGCTGCTGGTCGACGACCAGCACCTCATCCGCGCGGGCCTGCGCATGCTCTGTGACGCGCAGCCGGACATCGAGGTGGTCGGCGAGGCCGACAACGGCCGCGACGCGGTCACCCTGGCCGCCCGGCTCGTCCCCGACGTGGTGGTGATGGACCTGCGGATGCCCGGCGTCGACGGGATCACCGCGACCGGCCGCATCCTCGCCGACCGGCCGGCGACGCGGGTGCTGGTGCTGACCACGTTCGGCGACGACGACCACCTCTATCCCGCGCTCACCGCCGGGGCCTGCGGGTTCCTGCTCAAGGACGCCCCGCCCGGCGACCTGGTCGACGGGGTGCGCCGGGCCGCCGCCGGGGGTAGCCCGTTCAGCGAGGAGGTGCTGCAACGGCTGGTCCGGCGGGCGGTGCACGCCCGCGCCGAGCCGCCCCGGCCGGTGGCCGGGCTGACCGCCCGCGAACAGGACGTGCTCACCCTGGTGGCCGAGGGGCTGTCGAACACCGAGATCGCCGACCGGCTGCACATCGGCGTGACCACGGTCAAGACCCACATCACCAGCCTGATGACCAAGACGGACAGCCCGAACCGGGTACGCCTGGCGCTGTTCGCCCGGGGCGGCTGACCGCACACGCCCGCGCCGCCCGCCCGGGGCGGGCGTCGGTCGGCCCGGCTATCCTGCGCGACGCCGGGGCGTCCCCGGCGGGCTCGGGTGGGAGGTCGGGGTGACGGTCGGGGAGTCGGACCCGGTGGCGTTTCAGGGAGCCGTCCGCGCGGTGGCGCAGGAGACGGGCACGGGCCGCATCGCCGCCCTGCGTGACCTCGGTGAGCTGGTGGCCGGGAGTCCCGGGCTGCGCCCCGGGGCGGTCGCGGCGCTCGCCGACGGGCTGCGGGCACCGGTGGGGGCCGACGGGTGGGACGCCGACGCCCGGCGGGAGGCGGGCCGGGTGCTGGCCACGCTGCTGCGCCCGGCGGCGCAGACCCCGGCCGGGTCGGCGGACCCGGCCGTCGACCCGGAACCGCCGCCCGCCGTCGACCTCGACCTGCGGGCGGCCACCCTGGTGGATCTCGACCTCGCAGGCGCGGTGCTGGGTGCGGCCCGGTTCGCCGACGCCCGGTTCCTCGGGGCCACCTCGTTCGCCGACGTCCGGTTCACCGGTGTCGCCGACTTCGCCCGCGCCGTCTGGCGCGGCCCGGTCCGGTTCACCCGGGCCCGGTTCCTCGACCATGCCGCATTCGGTCGGGCCCGGTTCCGCGCCGACGCCGACTTCACCGAGGCCCGGTTCGCCGCGTTCGCCTGGTTCGGTCGGGGTGAGGACGAGCTGTGGGAGGACGACCCGGCCTGGGAGAACATCGAGGAGACCTCGCCCGCCCCCTGGGACGAGCCGAACGAGGACGACCCGCACTGGCCGGTCGCCGTGCTGATGGGTGACTACCAGGAGTGGAGCGAGGGCGGCGACGGCACCCGGTTCGTCGGGCCGGTGTCGTTCCGGCAGGCCCGGTTCGCCGGTCCGGCCTGGTTCTTCAAGGCGCGGTTCGCCGCCGCCGCGTCGTTCCGGTCGGCCCGGTTCGCCGGTCCGGTCCACCTCGACCAGCCCACCGTGGACCTCGCCGGCGCGACCTGGGTCGACACTGCCGACGACGGCCCGGTGTGCTGGCCGCTGGGCTGGACGCCGGCATCGGCCGGGCTGGACGGGGCGCAGCTGGTGCCCGACGACTCCGTCCGGCCGTACGCGGGCCAGCTCGCCGACGCCGACCCGGACGTGCGCCGGGCCGGGCTGGCGGTCCTCGCCGACCTCGGCGATGCCCGCCCGGAGCTGCGACAACGGGTGGTGGACACGATCTGCGGCTACCTGCGGATGCCCCTGTCGTTCGATCTGGCCGCCGCCCGCACCGACGGGCAGGCCGCCGAGCTGGAGCTACGGCGCACCGCCCAGCGGCTGCTCGCGGCGCGGCTGCGTCCGTCGACGCCCGCCCCGGGCGGGCCGCCGCACTGGGCGGGGATGGACCTCATGCTCTGCGGGGCCACCCTGGTCGATCTCGACCTCGGCGGTTGCCACGTCGGCCACGCCGATTTCACCGGCGTCCAGTTCCACGGCGACACCAGGTTCGCGGGGAGCGTCTTCACCGGTGCAGCCTTCCGGCTCGCCAGCGGCGACGGGCGGGCGTCGTTCCACGGCCCGGTCAGCTTCGCCGGGGCGCGGCTCGACGGTCGGCGCGGTGTGCGCGAGGTCCTCGGCGAGGTGTCGGGTCGGGCCGGAACAGTGCTCGACGAGGCGGTGTCACCCCCGGGGTGAGCGTCGTCGCGTAGCCCGGTGCGCAGCGGGCCGGTTGTCGTGCGGTCGCGTCGTCCCCGTCGGGGTCAGCCGGTCACCCGGGCGACGAACGCGGCGACGTTCGTCGTCAGCCGCTGGACCTTCTCGGCCGTGGTGAGCGACTCCTGCATCCGGGCACCGGGGCCGGGGTCCTTGCGTCCGCGTACGTAGAGCGGGCAGGCGAGGTCGGTACAGAGGTAGGTGCCGACCGAGTTGCCCTGCTGCCCGGCTTTGCCGGCCCTCGGCGCGACCATCAGGCTGACGCCACCGGCGGGGGAGGTCAGGCAGATCGCGCACAGGCCGCGCGGCGGCTGCCGGGTGGTCGGGGTGGGGCAGCGCAGCACCAGGGCGGTCCGCCGGCCGTCCACCTCGGTGACCAGGTAGGCGCGGTCGGGGGCGCGGGGGTCGCGCCAGCCGAGGTAGTCCAGCTCGGGCCAGGGGCGGTCGGCCAGGTCGCGGGGGACGTACAGCCGCCTGCTCTCACCTTTGGTGCAGTTGACGAACGCGGACCGGATCTCCTGCTCGGTCAGTGGTTCCATGACGGCAACGGTAATTTGCCTAAACTCTTTAGGCAAACCCATAATGAGTTATGGCACGTGCGGGCTTGACCACCGACCGACTCACCCGGGCCGGCGCGGAGCTGGCCGACGAGGTCGGCTTCGACCGGGTGACCCTCTCGGCGCTCGCCCGCCGCTTCGACGTGCAGGTCGCGAGCCTCTACGCACACGTGCGCAACTCCCAGGATCTGCGGACCCGGATCGCCCTGCTCGCCCTCGACGAGCTGGCCGTCCGGGCCGCCGACGCGCTCGCCGGGCGGGCCGGCCGGGACGCGCTGGCCGCCCTCGGCGGCGTCTACCGCGACTACGCCCGCGCGCACCCGGGCCGGTGGGCCGCCGCCCAGCTCAGGCTCGACCCGGCCACCGCCGCCGCCAGCGCCGGCAGTCGGCACGCCGAGCTGACCCGGGCCATCCTGCGCGGCTACGACCTGCGCGAACCCGACCAGACCCACGCGGTACGGCTGCTAGGCAGCGTCTTCAACGGCTACGTCAACCTCGAACTGGGCGGCAGCTTCGACCACAGCGCCCCCGACACCGGGCAGAGCTGGACCCGGGTCCTCGACGCCCTCGACGCCCTGCTGCGCCACTGGCCGGCACCCTGAACCCCGGCGCTAGCGTCGGGCCCGCAGGACCCGTACACCGATGGCGACCGCGCCGATGACCAGCAGTCCGCCCAGCAGTTGGAGCCCGGGGGAGTCGTCGGACTCGCCGAGCACGACGCCGGCCACCCCGGCGGTCAGGAGCACGGCGGCGGCGAGGGCGAGCAGGTGCCTCACGGCGTCGGCTCCCCGTCGTCGACGAATTCGAGCAGGTCGCCCGGCTGGCAGTCGAGCACCCGGCAGATCGCCTCCAGCGTGCTGAACCGCACCGCCTTGGCCCGGCCGTTCTTCAGCACGGCCACGTTCGCCGGGGTCAGCCCGACCCGCTCGGCGAACTCACCGACGCTCATCTTGCGTTTGGCCAGCTCGACGTCGATGCGTACGACGATGGGCATCAGATCACCGCTTCCATGTCGGAGCGCAGCGTGGTGGCCTGGCGCAGCAGCGCCCGCATCACCACCATCAGCAGTCCGAGCACGGTGGCCCCGACGGACAGCAGGAACAGCAGCATCGGCAGGCCGGGGTCGTCGGCGTGGAACCCGACGTAGAGGAACACGCCCACCAGCGTCAGCCAGCCGGCGGCGACCGCCCAGACGATGGCGTCCACCCAGACCAGCGCGGGTTCGCTGAAGATCCGGTCGTTGCGGACCAGGGTGAGCAGCCGCCAGGTGGCGACGATCACCACCTGGACGCAGAGCACCCAGAACACCGTCACGGCGGTGGCCGGCCAGCGCAGGTACGCCTGCTCGGGTGCTTCGCGCGCCAGGTGGGCGAACTGGCCGGGCAGCGACATGGTCTGGAACAGCACCAGCACCGCGAACAGGACCACGAGAAAGACTCTGAGGGCGGTGACCGCCCAGCGTGCCGTCGTCATGTATCGACTATCGCTCGCAACCTATCGAAAGTCAATCGGTTACCGGCCACTCGTGGACCGGCAGGTTGCTGTGCATCAGCTCGACGTACTGGCGGACCACCTCGCGCAACGCCTCCGGCCGGTCGAGATGGTCGGCCGACTCCAGCCGGTGCAACGTCGCCACCTGCCAGCTCGCTCCGTTGCGCCCGGTCAGGCAGCGCTGCTCGATGATGCCCAGCAGCCGGTCACGTTCGGCCGGGTCCACCCCCCACCGGTCCAACCCCTGGTGGGCCAACGGGAGCAGCCGGCGCAGCACCAGCTCGGTCGCCGGCAGGTAACCCAGCCCCGGCCAGTACACCTGCGCGTCGATGCCGTGCCGGGCGCCGCTGGTGAAGTTCTCCTCCGCCGCGCTGAACGACATCTGCGACCACAGTGGCCGGTCGGACTCTGCCAGCGCCCGGACCAGCCCGAAATAGAAGGCGCCGTTGGCGATCGTGTCCACCACCGTCGGCCCGGCCGGCAGCACCCGGTTCTCCACCCGCAGGTGCGGACGGCCCTTCCACACGTCGTACACCGGGCGGTTCCAGCGGTAGATGGTGCCGTTGTGCAACCGCAGCTCGGCCAGCCGGGGCACGCCACCGGCGGCCAGCGTCTGCGCCGGGTCCTCCGGGTCGCACACCGGCAGCAGCGCCGGGAAGTACCGCACGTTCTCCTCGAACAGGTCGAACACGCTGGTGATCCACCGCTCCCCGAACCAGACCCGTGGCCGTACCCCCTGGGCCTTGATCTCCTCGGAGCGGGTGTCGGTGGCCTGCTGGAACAGCGGCACCCGGGTCTCGCGCCACAGCTCCCGGCCGAAGAACAACGGCGAGTTCGCGCCCAGCGCCACCTGGACCCCGGCGATCGCCTGGGCGGCGTTCCAGTAGCCGGCGAAGTCGGCCGGGCTGACCTGGAGGTGGAACTGTGTGCTGGTGCAGGCCGCCTCCGGGGTGATGGTGTCGGCCGTGGTCGCCAGCCGCTCCACCCCGGTGATCGCGATCCGCAGGTCCTCGCCCCGGGCGGCGAAGATCTGCTCGTTGAGCAGCGCGTAGCGCGGGTTCGCCGACAGCGCCCCGGCGGTCAGGTGCCCCGGCTCCAGGGTGGGCAGGATGCCGATCATCACCATGTGGGCGTCGACCGTGCGGGCCTTCTCCTCCGCGGCGTTCAGACTGGCCCGTACGTGAGACTCGAACTCGGCCGTACCGGTGCCGACGAGCCGCCGGGGCGCGACGTTGATCTCCACGTTGAACTGGCCCAGCTCGGTCTGGAAACTGGGATCGGCGACGGCGGCGAGCACGTCGGCGTTGCGCATCGTCGGCCGGGAGTCGTCGTCGACCAGGTTCAGCTCGATCTCCAGGCCGGTCATCGGCCGCTCCACGTCGAACCGGGACTCCCGCAGCATCTCGGCGAAGACGTCCAGACACCGGCGGACCTTCTCCCGGTAGCGGGCCCGGTCCTCCCGACTGAACGTGCGCGCTCCGACTTCCTCGCCCATGGCCACCGCCCTGTCACCGTTGGTCCCGACAAACCTCGCACGTCCCCGGCGAACCGGGAAGACCCGAAGGACCCCTTAGGTACCCACCGGCGACCCGGGTGATCCCCGTCGCCCGCCGCCCGTCGCGGGACGTGCGGCGACGGTGGCTGGATAGCATGGCGCGATGCGCGAGAAGACGACCCGGCTGTTCGTGGCGGCGGCGATCGCCGAGGCCTGCTCCTGGCTGGCCCTGCTGGTCGGCATGGCGGTCAAGTACGGCCCGCCGGGCAACGAGATCGGCGTGCAGGTCTTCGGGCCGGTCCACGGCGCGCTCTTCGTCGCGTACGGCCTGCTGGTGCTCGCCGTGGCCCGGCTGCACCGGTGGTCGCTCGGGGTCACCTTCGTGGCCCTGGTCTGCGCGGTGCCGCCGTTCGCCACCCTGCTCTTCGAACGCTGGGCGGCCCGCCGGGGCCTGCTGCGCAGCACCGCGCCGCAGCGCCCGCTGACCCCGGTCGGCTGACCGCCCCGGGTGGCCCACGGCCGCCCGCCGCCGGCCCGGCCCCGGACCGTCGGGTCGGGTGGCGGCCGGCCGGGTGGCGTCAGGTGAGCACCACGGCGGCGGCGACCAGCAGCACCAGCACCGCGCCCAGCACCGCCTGGATCAGCAGCGGCGGGCCCAGGTGGCTCCACACCGTGGCGGTACGCGGGGTGAGCACCTGCGCGGTGGTCAGGTTGACGATCCGTTCGATGCGCGGCGGCAGGTCGACGTCCTGCGGGCGCAGGGTGAGCTGCACCCAGTCGGACGGGTGCACGGCGCTCTGCGCCAGGTGCCCGTGCAGCTCCACCTCGTAGAGCTGGCCGTTGTCGTCGCGCAGCCGGACCGGGGTGACCAGGAACTCCGGCCCCTTCTTCAGGTCCTTCCAGGTGCGGCGGGTGCCGCCGCCGCCGTGCGAGAGCGCCGCCCGCACCAGCAGCACCAGCAGGCCCGCCACGCTCGCCGCGGTCAGCACCGCCACCAGCACCGGCTGGCCGATCCTGACCTCGCGGGTGTAGCCGTCCATGAACCGGACCACCCGCCCGGTGAATATCCGCTGCGTGGGGCGTATCACCCGATTGCGGAGATCGCTGTCCATGTTCACCACCGAGAGTCCCGTTCCGTTCACTGATGGTATCCGTCTTCCGGGTCGAATGACATGAATGAACCGGCGGTCACGTCACCCGGCCCGGTCGAGGTGACATCCCCGGCGGCGCGGGTAAGCGGGCGGCCGAGCCGGAAAGGGGTCGAGCATGCAGCTGTCCTTCCTGCACCAGCTCTACGACCGTCCCGGGCCGTGGTGCTCGGTCTACCTGGACGCCTCCCGGGACACCCAGGACGCGCGTCCGGCGCTGGACCTGCGCTGGCGGGGCCTGGCCGGGCAACTCGCCGCCGACGGCGCGGACGAGCCGACCATCGCGGCGCTGGACCGGGTGGTCCGCGGCCACGACCCGCTGCCGGGCGACTACGGACTCGCCGCGTTCGCCACCCGGGGCCGGGTGGTGCTCGCCGAGTACCTCGCCGCGCCGCCCCTGCGTGACCTGGCCGCGTACGCCCCGCTGCCGCACGTCATGCCGTTGCTCGCCCAACGCGGGGAACAGGTCGCCTGGGTCCGGGTGCTCGCCGACCGGACCGGCGCGGACGCGGTCGCGGTCAGCGCCGGCGGGGTGCCCCGACGGGCCCACGTCACCGGCCGGCAGAGCTACCCGCTGCGCCGGGTGCAGCCCGGCGGCTGGTCCCAGTCCCGCTACCAGCGGGCCGCGATGGAGGCCTGGCACCACAACGCCGGGGACGCCGCCGCGGCCACCGCCGAACTGGCCGACCGGGTCGGCGCGGACGTGGTCGTGGTCGCCGGGGACGTCCGGGCCACCGGGATGATCGCCGCCCAGCTACCGGCCCGCTGGCAGGACGTGGTGGTCCGCACCGACGCCGGCTCCCGGGCCGGCGGCGCCGACCCGGCGGCGATGGACGACATCACCGTGCAGACCATCGCCGAGGTCGCCGACCAGCACGTCACCGCCACGCTGGACCGGTTCGGCACCCAGGAGGACGTGGGCGCCGGGCTGGACGCCGTGGTGGCGGCCCTGCAACGCAACCAGGTCGACACCATGCTGTTGGTCGACGACCCGTCGGCCGTCGGCGAGCTGTGGATCGGACCCCGGGCCACCGACATCGCCACCGCACCCGACCAGCTCGCCGCCGTGTCCGACCCGCAACGGGTCCGGGCCGACGCGGCCCTGGTCCGGGCGCTGGTCGGTACCGACGCCGACCTGACCGTCCTCGGCCCCGACGAGGCACCCGACCTGGCCGACGGTGTCGGCGCGGTGCTGCGCTACGTCGACCCGGCCACCCCGGGACGCGACCGTGGCTGACCGCACGGTCGCGCACCTGGTGGTGGAGCGGCTGCGGGCCTGGCGGGTGCCCCGCGCCTTCGGCTGCCCGGGGGAGGCGATCGCCCCCGTGGTCGAGGCGCTGGACGCGGCGGGCGGGGACCCGGAGTTCGTCCCCGCCCGGCACGAGGAGAGCGCCGCCTTCATGGCCACCGGGCACGCCAAGTTCACCGGCGGCATCGGGGTCTGCCTGGCCACCCAGGGCCCCAGCGCGGTGCACCTGCTCAACGGCCTGTACGACGCGAAGCTGGACAGCAAACCGGTGGTGGCGATCGTCGGCGAGGACGTCACCGGGCCGCTCGGCGAGGTGCACGAGGAGATCGGACTGAC
Source organism: Micromonospora humida (assembly GCF_016901255.1). Lineage (NCBI taxonomy): Bacteria > Bacillati > Actinomycetota > Actinomycetes > Micromonosporales > Micromonosporaceae > Micromonospora > Micromonospora humida. The sequence continues at coordinate 486,676 of NZ_JAFEUC010000003.1, read as the reverse complement.
CCGGCTCTTCGGCGACGTGTGCCACCAGTTCGTCCGCTACGGGCGTACCCCGGAACAGGTGCCGGCCCTGCTCGACCAGGCGTTCCGGACGGCCGCGGCGACCCGTAGCCCGACCTGTGTGGTGCTGCCCCGGGCGTTGCAGGAGGCGGCCGTGCCGCAGCTTCAACCGCACGCGGCCGGGGTGCTCACCGCGACGCCCGGGGAACCGCTGGCCCGGGTACTGCCGCACCAGGCGGACCTGGACGCCGCCGCGACGCTGCTCACCGTCGGCCACCGGGTGGCGATCCTGGTCGGGCAGGGCGGCCGGGGCGCGGCGGACCAGATCGTGGCGCTGGCCGACCGGCTGGGTGCCGGGGTGGCCGCCTCGCTGCTGGGCAAGCCGGTGCTCGACGAGCGGCTGCCGTTCCACACCGGGGTGCTCGGCGAGGTCGGTTCCACGGCCGCCGCGCAGCTCATGGGCGGCGCGGACACCCTGCTGATGGTGGGCACGAACGACCCGTGGACCGACTACCTCCCGATGCCCGGCCAGGCCCGCACCATCCAGATCGACATCGACGGGCGACGCATCGGCACCCGGTACCCGGTGGACGTGCCGCTGGTCGGCGACGCCACCGAAACCCTGCGCGCGCTGCTGGGCCAGGTCGCCGACCGCCCCGACCGGCAGTGGCGGGCCACCGTCGAGGGCGCCGTCGACAGGTGGCGCGCGGAGGCCGCCGGGCACGCCGCCGCGCCGGCCGAACCGGTCAACCCGCAACTGGTCCTGCGGGAGCTGTCGGCCCGGCTGCCGTACGCCGCTTCGGTCGCCGTCGACGTCGGTTCGGTGCTCTCCTGGTACGCCCGCCACCTGCAACTGCCGCCCGGGGTCGACGCGCAGCTCTGCGGTGCCCTCGGCTCACTCGGCTGCGCCCTGCCGTACGCGCTCGCCGCGAAGCTCGCCCGCCCGGACGTCCCGGTGCTCGCCCTGCTCGGCGACGCCGCGATGCAGCTCAACGGGCTCGCCGAGCTGATCACCGTGGCCCACCGCTGGCAGGACTGGGCCGATCCCCGGCTGGTGGTGCTGGTGCTCAACAACCGCGACCACTCCGGGCTCGGCGACGGCCGCTGGACGCCGGGCGTGGCCGGTCGGCGCGCCGACGTGCCGTACGCCGGCTGGGCCCGACTGCTCGGCCTGCACGGCGTCCGGGTGGACCGGCCGGAGCTGGTGGGTGCCGCCTGGGACGAGGCGCTGGCCGCCGACCGGCCGTGTGTGCTGGAGGCGGTGGTGGACCCGGCGGTGGCCCCGACCGCGCCGGAGCCGGCCCTGGCCGACCTGCGGAGTCTCTTCGCCGACGGGCACGCCACCCGACGCATCCGGGACCGGATGATGGCGGCCGAGCGGCAGATCGTCGAGGCCGAGGACCTCGTTTAGCGCCGCAGCCCCAGGGCATCCCTGAGCTCAGCATTCACCAGGGAGGCGCGATGTCCGTACCCACCGACCGCCGTTACGGTCCGGCGTCGCTGCCGACGCCACGCGGCCCGGTCTCCGGCGCGCTGGTGGCGGCGCTGCACCGGCCGCCGCACGACCTGCCGGACGGGCTCGCCGGGCCGCTGGCCGGCGACGTCGGCGACGGCCACCCGGACCCGCTGACCGACGAGGACCGGCAGCTCACCCTCTTCCTCTGCTATGAACTGCACTACCGGGGCTGGGCCGGGGTCGACGAGGACTGGGAGTGGCAGCCGTCCCTGCTGGCGCTGCGCGCCGCGGCCGAGCGGCCGTTCGAGGCGGCGGTGCGCCGCCTGGTCGGCCCGCAGCCGACGGTGCTGCCGGCCGGCGTCCCCGCCGCGCTGGCCGCCCTGGTCGCCGCCGCCGCCGGACCGTCGCTGGCCCGGACCCTGCACCGGCAGGCCACCCTGGCCCAGTTCCGCGAGTTCGTCACCCACCGCTCGATCTACCACCTGCGCGAGGCCGACCCGCACAGCTGGGCCCTGCCCCGCCTCGGCGGACCGGCCAAGGCGGCCCTGGTCGAGATCCAGATGGACGAGTACGGCAACGGCCGGTGCGACCGGATGCACGCCGAACTGTTCCGGGTGACCCTGGGCCGGCTCGGCCTGGACACCGACTACGCCGCCCACCTGGACCGGGTGCCGGCGGTCACGCTGGCCGTCAACAACCTGATCTCGCTGTTCGGTCTGCACCGGCGGCTGCGCGGCGCGCTGCTGGGCCACCTGGCCGCCTACGAGATGACCTCCTCGCTGCCCAACCGCCGCTACGGCAACGGGCTGCGCCGCCTCGGTCTCGACGCGGCGGCCACCCGCTTCTACGACGAGCACGTGGAGGCCGACGCGGTGCACGAGCAGATCGCCGCGCACGACCTGTGCGGCGGCCTGGTCCGCACCGAACCGGCCCTCGCCGGCGACGTCCTGTTCGGGGCCGCCGCCGCGCTGGCCACCGACCGGCTCTTCGCCGTCCACCTGCTGGACAGTTGGGCCGCGGGCACGTCCTCGCTACGCCTGCGAGCGGAAACCGACGGCCCGGTGGGTGCCGTCGCAGAACGGTTTGCGCCCCGAACGCCCGCAGCGGCATAGCGCCACCGCGCCCCGGCGGGTCCCGATGGCCCGCCCGTCGGGGGTCACCAGCGCGAAGTCGCCCCGGACCAGCAGCGGGCCGTCCGGATAGGCGGTGATGGTGGCCGCCGCGTCGGCGGTCTGTTCGGGCTCGGTGCTCATCGTCCGGATGTGCCCCGCCCGGTCCCCGCGAAACCCGCACCGGCCCGGCTGGGCGGTCACCGACCGGCGGACACCGGTAGGGCGTACCGGCGGGCGGGGCGGGATCGCCCCCGTCGGGACGCGATGCCCCGTTTAGACCCCGAAGGGGCGGGAAGCCGGGCCGCGTGGTGAGCGAACGAGGCGGGGTGGAGCCGGTGCGGACGGCACCGGCCGGGCCGACGGCCCAGGGTGCGGGACTGGCCGGCGACCGGGTCGTCGCGGCCGGCAGCACCGCGCGGGTGCTGGTCGCCGCGGCCGCCCGCGCGCTGCGCGGGGTGGACTGCGCCGACCTGGGGCATGCGCCGTCGTCGTCGCCGTTCACCGTGGCGCGCAACGCCGGCCGGGTGGCGCTCACCGCCGCCCAGGCCGCCGAGGTGGACGGGGAACGGGTGGCCGGTTGGATCGTCGACCAGTACCCCCGGGAGCGGTATCCGGCGGTGGTGCTGGGCGCGCCGCACGCCGCCGCCGTGCACCTGGCCGTGGCGCTCGGGGTGCCCTGGCTACCCACCGGCTTCGAGATGACCGCGCACTGGACGCACGGCGCGGTGGATCGTCCCGCCGCCGCGCTCGACCAGGGGGCCGCGTTCGCCGCCCGCATCCTCGCCGGCAACCCCGGGCTGCACATCCGTCAGGTGCACTGCCCGGCGAGCCGGGGCGCGCTGGCCGGCACGGCGATCACCCTGGTGGGCCGCTTTCGGGCGCTGCCGGTGGCGTACGCCCGGTTCCTGGCCGACCGGCTGGCCGACCGGGCGGCGCTGCTGCTGGTCGACGACGCGCGCCGTTGGCCGGTGTCCGACTCCGGGCAGGGGCACAGCTTCCAGCTCGGCTGCCCGGCCAGCGGCCTGCGGCCGGTGGACTTCCACCCGGACTCGCCCGCCCTGCGTCAGGTGTTGCGGGCCGCCGGGGCGACCGGGGACGGGTGGGAACCCCCGCCGGTCACCGCCGCCGGGGAGTCCGCCGAACACGGGGTGGAGCCGGGGTTCGTCCGGGCGCTGGGGCACTGGGCCGGCGGTCGGGGCCACGAGTTGCGTCAGGTGCGGGTGCCGTACCCGGGGGCGCTCAGCGCGGCCACCGCCGACCTGTACCGCCGGTGGCTGCGCCGGGCCGGCAAGACGGGCGACCGGTTGGTGGTGGAGTGCGGTCGGGTGTTCGATCCGTGGCAGGTGGTGCGGGCGGGGCTGGTGCCGTACTGGTGCGAGAACGCGACCCGGCGCAGCGTCGAGGAGGTGGAGTGGTGGCTCGCCGGCAGCGAGCCGTTCAGTTCGGTGGACGTGCTGCCCGAGTCGCCGGGGTTGCGGTCGCCGGCCGTGGCGGGGCTGCCGCAGTGGCTGGCGGTGGCGGCGTTCGGCCGTCGCCGCCGGGCCCTGGACCGGACCGCCGCCCGCGGCTACCCGGTGGCGTCGGTGGCCACCCGGCGGGCCACCGAGGTGCTGCGCGGCCAGCCGTACGACCTGCCGACGCCGCCGCCGCTGAGCGTCGGTGACGCGCTGGCCGGGCTGCGCGAGGCGGGCGCGCCACTGGGGCTCACCGTGTCCTGACCGGCCCCGGCCCCACGGCGCGGCCGGGCCGAAGACGGCCGGCCGGTCGCCCGGAAAGGGGACGCCGGGGGTGTCCGCGCCGCCCGGCCGGACCCGGCACGCCGAAACATCCTCGCGAACCCGGGGACGCGTGATTGAGTACCTGGGGAGCGGGAGGACCGCCCGCCGCGACGGTCCGCCGCGTGGCGACCGGTCGTCGCCCGCCCGCGTCCGGTGATCCCGGCGCGGCACGTGAAACCCCACTTCCGACCCGGTGCGTGGTGCCACCACGCGCCCGACCGGCCCGATCCGGGCGGGGGACCTTCCTGAGGGAGGCGCGGATGTTCGGACAGACCACCACGACCACACCACCTCCGACCGAGCGGGGCCTGGAGGACCTGGACGCCGCCGCACTGGCGTACGCCGCGCGGATCGCCGGCCTGCCACCGGAGCGCCGGGGGGAGGCCCGTGAGGACCTGGTCCGGTTCGCCCTGCCGTTCGCCGGCCGGCTGGCCCGCCGCTACCGGGGGCGGGGTGAACCGTTGGAGGACCTGGAGCAGGTGGCCCGGCTCGGCCTGGTCAACGCCGTCGACCGCTACGACCCCGAGCGGGGTTCGTTCACCGCGTACGCGGCGATCACCATCGTCGGGGAGATCAAGCGGCACTTCCGGGACCGCACCTGGGGGGTGCACGTGCCTCGCCGGCTGCGGGACCTGATCCTGGAGGTCGGGCAGGCCACCTCGGCGTTGACCAGTGAGCTGTCCCGCGCGCCGAGCGTGGCCGAGCTGGCGGCCCGGCTGGAGACGCCGGAGGAGGAGATCCTCGCCGCCCTGGAGTCGGCGGCCGGCTACAGCCCCGCCTCGCTCAACGCGCCGGTGGGCGGGGAGAGTTCCGCCGAGTTCGGTGACCTGGTCGGCGAGTCGGACAACGCGTTGGAGTCGGTGGACGACCGGGTGACGGTCAGCGGGCTGCTGCACCGGCTGCCCTGGCGGGAGCGGCGCATCCTGGCGATGCGCTTCTACGGCAACCAGACCCAGGCGGAGATCGCCGCCCGGTTCGGCATCTCCCAGATGCACGTGTCCCGGCTGCTGTCGCGGGCGTTGACCTGGCTGCGTCAGGCGATGCTCGCCGACACCCCGCCGCCGTGGTGCAACGGCACCGCCGAGGCGGACACCGGCCGGAACCGGATCGCGGTCAAACGCACCGCCGAACGGACGGTCGTCGAGGTCGGGGGCGAGATCGACCGCGACGGCGCGGACCAGTTGCGCCGGATGATGCTGGAGGCGGTCGCCGGGCAGCCCCGCGAACTGGTGGTGGACCTGGACGGCGCGGGCGGCGTGGACGCCGGTGGCATCGCCGCGCTGGTGGCCGGCCGGGACGCCGCCCTGCGCACCGGGGTGCCGCTGCGGCTGACCCGGGTCCAGCCGGCGGTACGCCGTTCGCTGGCCGCCGCCGGCCTGCCCGCCACCGTGGACGCCTGACCCCGGCTCCGGTCGGCGGGAGGACGAACGTCGGGCCGGCACCCCCGCACGGGGGTGCCGGCCCGAGAGCCGTCCCGGGTCAGCGTCGTCCGGGGTCGTCGTCGTCCGTGCCGTGCGGGTGCCGCCACCGTTCGGGGGTGTCGGGGTTCGCGCCGCCCGGGCCGTCGTCCTGCGGGGCGTCGGAGTGCGCGAAGCCGGGGCGGCGGACCTGCTCCGGTTCGGGCACCACCACCGGGCGGGCACCCGACTGCGGGGCGGGTTGGTACTCCACCGCCTCCCGGGCCCCGTGCGCGCCCTCGGCCGCCGGCGACTCGGGGACGTGCCGTTCGTGGCGCAGCTCGTCGTGCAACTCCTGCGGCGGCCGGGTGGTGCGTTGCGGCAGGTCCCGGCCGAGGTCGGCGACCAGCGGGCCGTACTTGGCGTCGAAGGCGGGGCGTTCGGAGCGGATCCGGGGCATCCGGTCGAAGTTGCGCAGCGGCGGCGGGCAGGTGGTGGCCCACTCCAGGGAGTTGCCGAACCCCCACGGGTCGTCGACGGTCACCAGCGCGCCGTACCGCCAGGACTTCCACACGTTGTAGAGGAAGAACAGGGTGGACGCGCCGAGCACGAACGAGCCGACCGTGGAGATCATGTTGAGCGTGGTGAAGCCGTCGCCGGGCAGGTAGTCGGCGTACCGGCGGGGCATCCCCTCGTCGCCCAGCCAGTGCTGCACCAGGAAGGTGGCGTGGAAGCCGACGAACATGGTCCAGAAGTGCAGCTTGCCGAGCCGTTCGTCGAGCAGTCGGCCGGTCATCTTGGGAAACCAGAAGTAGACCCCGCCGAAGGCGGCGAAGACGATGGTGCCGAACAGCACGTAGTGGAAGTGCGCCACCACGAAGTACGAGTCGGTGACGTGGAAGTCCACCGGCGGGCTGGCCAGCAGCACCCCGGTGAGGCCGCCGAGCAGGAAGGTCACCAGGAACCCGATGGCGAACAGCATCGGCGTCTCGAAGGTGAGCTGCCCCTTCCACATGGTGCCGATCCAGTTGAAGAACTTCACCCCGGTGGGCACCGCGATCAGGTAGCTCAGGAAACTGAAGAACGGCAGCAGCACCTGGCCGGTGGCGAACATGTGGTGCGCCCACACGGTCATCGACAGCACGGTGATCGCGACCGTGGCCAGCACCAGCCCGGTGTAACCGAAGATCGGCTTGCGGCTGAACACCGGGATGATCTCGGTGATGATGCCGAAGAACGGCAGCGCCACGATGTAGACCTCGGGATGGCCGAAGAACCAGAACAGGTGCTGCCACAGCATCGGCCCGCCGGTGCCCGCGTCGTAGACGTGCGCGTCGAGCAGCCGGTCCGCCCCCAGTGCCAGCAGCGCGGCGGCCAGCAGCGGGAAGACCAGGATCACCAGGACGGCGGTGAGCAGCATGTTCCATGTGAAGATCGGCATCCGGAACATGGTCATGCCGGGGGCGCGCAGGGTCAGCGTGGTGGTGATCAGGTTGACCGCGCCGAGGATGGTGCCCAGTCCGGAGACGACCAGCCCGACCACCCACAGGTTCGCCCCGACGCCGGGGGAGTGGGTCGTGTCGCTGAGCGGGTTGTACGCCGTCCAGCCGAAGTCGGCCGCGCCGCCGGGGGTGAGGTAGCCGCCGACGACCATGGTCCCGCCGAACAGGTACAGCCAGTACGCGAACGCGTTGAGCCGGGGGAACGCCACGTCCGGGGCGCCGATCTGCAACGGGACGATGTAGTTGCCGAAGGCGAACACCAGCGGGGTGGCGAAGAGCAGCAGCATGATCGTGCCGTGCATGGTGAACGCCTGGTTGTACTGCTCGGGGGAGAGGAACTGCATTCCCGGCCGGGCCAGCTCGGCCCGGATGAGCAGGGCCAGCACCCCGCCGATCAGGAAGAACACGAACGACGTGGCCAGGTAGAGCAGGCCGATCTGCTTGGCGTCGGTGGTGCCGAGCAGCCGGAGCAGCTTGTTGCCGGGCAGCGCCGGGCGGACCGGCCCGGGAAAGCCGCCGAACCGGGCCGGGGCGAGGATGGCCGGCCCCCGGTCTCGTGCGGGCTCCGTGGTTACCCGTCTGGGCATGGCTCTCTCACCCCGTCGTGACGACAGAAAGGACGGGCGCGACTACCCGCCCTCCGCCCATGTAACCAGGCGACAGGGGTAATTTCGGTCAATTCGCCGGCAGGAGTGCCCACACCACCTTGCCGTCGGCCAGCGGGGAGCTGCCCCAGCGCTGCGCCATCTCCCGGATCAGCAGCAGCCCCCGGCCGCCCTCGGCGGACAGGTCCGGACTGGCCGCGCGGGCCGCCGTCCGGCTGCCGTCGGCCACGGCCACCCGCAGGTACGGCTGGTGCAGGGTCAACGTGATCCGCATCGGGGTGTGGGCGTGCCGCACCACGTTGCCGACCAGCTCGCTGAGCACCAGCGACGCCGGCTCCACCAGGTGCGGCACGTTCCACCGGGAACACGCGTCGCCGACCAGCTCACGGGCCCGCCGGCAGGCCCCCGCCGCCGGCTCCAACCGGGCCCGCAACCGGGGCGCGGCGCTCGCCCCGGCCCACCGGGTGGCCTCCGCGCAGTCCTGCCGCACCGGCACCACCCGGCAGGTGGTGGAGGTGGCCAACCAGGCCGCGGCGTCCGGCGGGGGAGAGCAGAGCACCATCGGCACGGCCGGCCAGTCGGCGGCCTGCCGGGCGGTGGCGGCGAACACCGACAGCGCCAGCCGGTCGGCGACGGTCACCCCGCCCAGGTCGACCACCAGCGCGTCCGGCAGCGTGGTCAGGCAGCGGTCCAACACGGTGTGCACGGTGCGCATGGTGCCCAGGTCGAGCGCGCCGGCGAGGCGTACGACGGTCACCGGTGACGCGTCGCTGACCTCGCAGGTGATCCGGCTGACCATCGGCCCCTCGATTCCGTTCGTGGTGCTGGGGAGAACCGCCAGGTACCCGGGGCCCGGTGGGACGAAACCGGGACCGTGGGCGGTGTCGCCCACGGTCCCGGTGCCGGGCCGTCCCCGGGCCCGGCCGGCTCAGGCGGCCCGCAGCTCGGGCACCCGGGCGGCGGCGCGGACCGTCTCGTAGAGGGCGACGTAGCGCTGCGCCATCACCGCCGGGGTGAACCGGGCGGCGGCCTCCCGGCGGCACTCGTCGGGATCGAGCCGTCGCGCCGCCAGCAGCAGCTCACCCAGCTCGTCCTCGTCGTCGGTGAGCAGGCCGGTCCGCCCGTGGTCGACCAACTCGGGCAGGCAGCCCCGGGCGGTCGCCACCACCGGCGTGCCCAGCGCCAGCGACTCCACCACGGCCGTCCCGCCGGGCTCCTCCCACCGCAGCGGGAACAGCGCCGCCCGCGCTCCGGCCAGCAGGTCGTCGCGTTCCCGACCGGCCACGGTGCCGACCCAGCGGACCAGGTCCCCGTCGACGTGCGGGGCGACCTCGTCGTAGAAGAACCGCACGTCCGGGTTCTGCCGGGCCCCGTCGCCCGCCGCCGCCAGGTCCGCCGGGCGGTGGTACGGCCCGACCGGGCCGGCGAGCACCAGTGGCACCCCGGTGCGCCGGGCCAGCCGGGCACCGACGTCCTGCCCCTTGCCCGGGTTGATCCGGCCCAGGATGACCGTGTGGTCGCCCTTCACCGGCCGGGGTGCCCGGTCGGCGTGCACCGCCAGCGGGGTCGCCAGATGCACGTGCCCGACCGCGTGCTCGCGCAGCGCCCGGGGCGCGCGGGCCAACTGGGCGGCGGAGACGCCGTTGACCCGTACCCGCGCCCCGCCGTCGAGGGTGCCGTACAGCTCGGGGTGCTTGGCCAGGTCCCAGTGCAGGGTGTGCAGCACCGGCGGGGCGTCCGGCCCCATCGCGGCGAGGGTGGCCAGCCCGACCGCCTCCACGTGGTCGTGCACCAGATCGACGTCGTCGCGGCCGTGCAGCTGCCGGACCACCCCGGCCAGGTGTGCCTGGGACACCCCGCACACCTGGTTGTACGGCCGTTGCAGCGCCGCGAACTGCCCGTCGTCGAAGACCGAGAACTTCTCGTCCACCGGCAGGGTGCTCGACCCCACCGAGGCGAGCACCACCCGCACCCCGAGCCGGCGCAGCTCCGGCACCAGGGTGGCGACGACGTTCTCGATGCCGCCGTAGCCGGGTGGCGGCACGGACAGCCACGGGCCGGCGTTCATCAGCACTGTGAGGCTCATGGTCGGGACTTCCTCTCGGGACGGACGGGGTCCCGGGCGGGTCTCGACCCCGCGCGTCGGGTGGCGCAGCCGCCGGCGCGACGCCTCGTCACGCGGCGACCCGCCGGCGTGGCAGCCGGGGCCGCAGCTCGGCCAGGGGCGGGCGTTCCTGCACCGAGACGTCGTTGACGACGACCTCCCGGTCGAGATTCGGCAGCGCCTCCGAGCCGCCCCGACGGAACTGGGTGAGCAGGGCACCCGGGCTGGTGCCCGGGGCGGCCCAGCCCCGCCGCTGCAACCGCGCCCAGGCGGTGTGCATGATCTGCGCGGACATCCGGCCCAGGGCCGCGGTGTCCTGGTGCCGGTGCTTGCGTTCGCCCAGGTCGACCTGGGCCAGCGCGTCCAGGCCGACCAGTTCCAGCAGGTCGATCAGCATGGCCGTCTCGACCCCGTAACCGGTGACGAACGGCACCCGCTCCAGCACCTCGCGCCGGCCGGCGTACTCGCCCGCGAGGGGCTGCACGAAACCGGCCAGCTCCGGCCAGAACAGGTTCAGCAGCGGCCGGGCCATCAGCTCCGTCACCCGCCCGCCGCCGTCGGTCTCCACGCTGGTCGCGCCGACCAGCGGCCGGTGGTAGAAGCCCTTCACGAACTCCACCGACGGGTCGACCAGCAGCGGGCCGATCAGCCCGGTCACGAAGTGCGGCCGAAACTCCCGCAGGTCGGCGTCGACGAACGCGACGACGTCGCCCTCGGCGGCGGCCAGGCCGGCCCAGAGCGCGTCGCCCTTGCCGGTCAGCCGGGGCAGCCCCCGGGTCATCTCGTCCTGGCCGACCACCTCCGCGCCGGCGGCCCGGGCCACCTGCGCGGTCCGGTCGGTCGACCGCGAGTCGACCACGATCAACTCGTCGACCAGGGGGACGCGGTCCATCAGGTGTTCCCGGATCGTCGAGACGATCGCCCCGACGGTGGCTTCCTCGTTTCGGGCGGGCAGCACCACGCTGACCCGGTTCTCCCCCTTGGCTCTGATCAGCCGTCGCGTGGGCCAGTCCTGCGCCGACGTCGTCCGGTAGGTGGCCCATGCCTCCACGACAGGGGAGACGATCGGTTCTGTGTCCCGCACTGGCAAACCCCCAGATCCATGGCGGAAAACGCAGACTTGGTTTTCCCGTCTCTGCACATTCGTTAACTGGATATTCCCTAACAGCTTGATCACGGCGGCTCCACCGGCCGGTTCCCGGCAGATGAACGCTGTGTTGCGGTGACCGCCGGGGTTTCGCCCCGCCGCGCCGGGGCAGTGCTGTGCGCGGTGGTGGTTGACCGCGTCGAGAGGGCCGAGGGTATGCGTACGTGTCGGGTGGGGCTGGTCGGGGCCGGTGGGGTGGCGCAACGTCACGCCCGCGTGCTGGGGAGTTTCGCCGACGTCGAACTGGTCGGGGTCACCGACGTGACCCGGTCCGCCGCCGCCCGGCTGGCCGACACGCACTCGACCCGGGCCTTCGCCGACGTCGACGACCTGCTGGCCGCCGGCCCCGACGCGGTCTACGTCTGCGTGCCGCCGTTCGCCCACGGGCCGGTGGAGGAGGCCGTCGTCGCCGCCGGGGTGCCGATGTTCGTGGAGAAGCCGGTCGCGGTCGACCTGGACACCGCCGAACGGATCGCCGCCCTGGTCGAGCAGCGGCGACTGCTCACCGCCGTCGGGCACCACTGGCGCTACCTGCACGTGGTGTCGCAGGCCCGTGAACTGCTCGCCGACCGTCCGGTGCGGATGATCAACGGGGCCTGGCTGGACAAGGTGCCCCCGGTGGCCTGGTGGGCGGTGCGGGACCGCTCCGGCGGCCCGGTGGTCGAGCAGGCCGCCCACGTCCTGGACCTGACCCGGGTGCTGGTCGGCGAGGCCGTCGAGGTGACCGCCTACGGCGACGGCAACCCACCCCCGGTCGACGACGCCGACATCGACTCGGTGACCGCCGCCACGCTGCGCTTCGCCTCCGGTGCGGTGGGCACCCTCGCCGCCGCCTGCGTGCTCGGCTGGAAGCACCGGGCCGGACTGGAGATCCTCGCCGACGGACTGGCCCTCTCACTGACGGAGGACGGCCTGACCGTCCGGGACACCGACGGGGAACGCCACCTCCCGGCCGATCCCGACGCCGCCCGGGTCGCCGTCGACCGGGCCTTCGTCGACGCGGTGACCGGGGTCGGCGACGACATCCGGGTGCCGTACGCGGAGGCGCTGCGCACCCAACGCCTGGCGGTCGCGCTCGCGCAGAGCGCCCGGACCGGTCGCGGCGTCAGCCTGCCCACCGGCCCGGCCGCGCTCGCGCCGACCACCGACGGCCGGCCCGGCGCGCCCACGGGGGTGGGCGTCGATGCGTGACACGGTGGTCGTGGTCGACGGCCCGGGGCGCGTCGCGTTGGCCGAGCAGGACGCCGGTGAGCTGCGCGAGGGCATGATCCGGGTGCGGACCCGCTACAGCGGGGTCTCCGCCGGGACGGAGCTGAGCTTCGTCAAGGGCACCAACCCCCACCTCGCCGTCACCTTCGACCCCGGCCTCGGCCTGTTCCGGCCGGGCACCGCCGGCACCCCGTACCCGGTCACCCGGCTCGGCTACATGCAGGTCGCCGAGGTGGTGCAGAGCCGCACCCCGGCGATCGCCGTCGGCGCCGTCGGCGCGATGACGTACGGCCACCGCAGCGGGTACGTCGCCGACCCGCTCGCCGAACGGTTCGTGCCGCTGCCCGACGACCTCGACCCGATGCTCGGCGTCTACGTGGCGCACATGGGCCCGATCTGCGCCAACGGGCTGCTGCACGCCGCCGCCGACCTGTACGGCACCGGCGTGCGCACCCTCGGCGACGGGGTGCGCGGCCGACGGGTGGCGGTCGTCGGCGGCGGCGTGGTCGCCCTGCTCACCGCCCTGTTCGCCCGCCGTCACGAGGCCGCCTCGGTGGTGGTGGTCGACCCCACGCCGCAGCGCCGGCAGGTCGCCGAGGACCTCGGGCTGGAGACCCTGGACCCGAGCGCCGACGACGCGGCGGTGGTCCTCAAGACCCGGTGGAACCACGGCGCCGGGGACCGGGGCGCCGACGTGGTGTTCCAGTGCCGGGGCCAGGACCACGCGCTGCACCTGGCGCTGCGCCTGCTGCGCCCCCAGGGCACGGTGGTCGACCTGGCCTTCTACCCGGGCGGCGCGGACGCCGTCCGGCTCGGCGAGGAGTTCCACCACAACGGGCTGACGCTGCGCTGCGCCCAGATCGGCCGGGTGCCGCGCGGTCTCGCCCCGACCTGGGACCGGGAACGGCTCTCCGCCGAGACGATCGACCTGCTGCGCCGGCACGGCGACCTGGTCCGCGCGCACCTGATCTCGGCCGTGGTCCCGTTCGCGGACGCCCCCGCGCTCCTCACCGACCTGGCCGGACGTCGCCGCCACGAGCTCCAGGTCGTCCTCACCCCCTGACCACCCCGCACCGCCGCCCTGCCTCGCCCGCCTAGCCCTCGCCCTGCCCTGCCCCGGTGATCAAGAGGTTTGCGTCATGGTGGAGCGGATTTTTGACGTAAACCTCTTGATCACCGGGGTGAAGGGGCGGCTGGTGGGGGCGGCCAGGCCAGGAAACGGCGGGTCAGGTCGGTCTGGCGGCCACTGTCGAGTGAGGTCAGGTGCTGTTCCGCCTCGACCTTCATGGTCGCCAGGAGGTTGAGCAGTTCGGCCCGGTTGTTGGCGTACTCGGTGAGCAGGGCGAGTTTGGCGGGTCCGCAGGGCCAGGGGTGGGCGTCGATCCGGCAGAGCCAGGTCGGCCGCAATGGAGTGTGTCGGCCCGGTAGCTGGCTGGTCATGAGAACACCGCAGGTGGTCGGCACGGGGATGGCGTCGCTCTTCCCGCGCCCTGCCGGTGCGGTCGAGGCGCTGCTGGTGCTGCCGGTCCTGGCGGCGATGTCGGTGCTGTCGGGCGTCGGGTCGGGGACGGGGGGTCGGCGCGGCGCGTCGTCGGCATCGCGGTCAACCAGCGCAGGCCGTCGCGTCGGAGGTACAACTCACGGTGTCGGACCGCGTCCCCGGCGGCGTTCAGCTGGTACGCGGTGATCCACACCCATCCGTCGTACGTGTGCTGGTCGACCAGCTCGCGGATGGCTCGTACGGTTATGGGCCTGGTGAACTGGGGCGAGGCGGCGCGGGTCAGGTGCAGCAGGTCGCCCGGCCTGATCGGGCGGTGCCTCATCGCGCCGGCCCCCGGTTCCGGCCGGTGCTCCACTGTGCCGGCGGAGCGACGTTGAAGATTCGGCCCGGTCCCCGGTAGGGCGGGACGAACGGGCCGATCGGAGCGGGCACGATCGGCGGCGCGGGCGGTGGGGGAGGCGTCGGCGTCGGGTTGCCCGGTTTCGGCGCGAGCTTCGGTCGGTCGTCCTTCGTCATGGTGGCTTCCTGTCCCTCGGCGGTGTGGAGGGTGGGGCCGCCCGCCCTTCTCGAACGGCCCCACCCGACGTACGCGACCGCTGGTGTGGGACCGGAGCGGCGGCGTCGTCCTGCCACCCACCTTGCCGAGGGTTGTCAGGCAATCACACAGCGTTGTGTAATCTTCTCCGGACGGTTGCTTTGTTCGGGGAGGAAATGGGCATGAATCATGCATTTGTCAAGGCAATCGCCGAGGCGGGCTACACGGCCGAGAGTCTCGCGGGCAGGCTCGGTCTGCACCCCAAGACCGTTGCTCGGTGGGCAAATCCTGGGCACATTCCGCAGAGCCGCCACCGGGCCACCGTCGCAGAGTTGCTGGAGCGAGATGTCGACGCCCTCTGGCCGGACATCGTCAAGCGGCGCGAGCCGGTCTGGTTCCGGCCCTGGGTCGACATCGAGCGGGAGGCCACGACCTTACGAGCTTTTGAGCTGACCTGGGTGCCCGGCCTGCTCCAGACCGAGGCGTACGCGCGGGCGACGCTGGCCGGCGGAACGTTGACGGCCGAGATGATGGACGAGCTGACCGGCGCGCGGCTCGGCCGACAGGCGATCCTGCACCGTGAGCGCAGCCCCCTGCTGGTCGCCGTCCTGGACGAGGGCGTCCTGCGTCGACGGGTCGGTGGCAGCCGGGCGCTGATGGCGGCCCAGCTCGCGCACCTCCTCGCCTGCGCCGAGTTGCCGAACGTGCAGTTGCACGTTGTCCCGGCCGACGCGCCGAGCTATCCGGGGCTCGACGGGCCATTCGTGATCGCCGACCTGTCGGAGGGGGCGAGAGTGGCGCATGTCGATGGTCCGGCGCAGGCGCAGATCCTGGACAAGCCCTCTGACCTTGTTAACCTTGAGCGGCGGTGGGAGCGTATCCGTGGGGAGGCGCTCCCTCGTGGACGGACCCTGGATCTCCTGAGAGAAGCGGCTGCATCATGGACCTGACCGCTGCGCGGTGGCACAAGAGCACGAAGAGCGGCGGCAACGGCGGCAACTGTGTCGAGGTCGCGGGCAACCTTCCCGGTGTAGTCCTGGTGCGGGACAGCAAGGACCGGGACGGCGGGGTGCTCACGTTCGCCCCGGCGGCGTGGCGTGGCTTCGTCGACTTCGCGAGTCGGGCGGCGTCGGCTCGTGCGGCAGAGTGAACCGCAACCAGGAAGTTGATCTATAGCGCCCCAGCTCAGTAAGGCTGCGTCGCCGCGCACGCGGGGGGTGACGGCCCGCCGGGCACCGACCGGCGGCGCGATCGCCTGCGTCCCCGCGCACGCGGGGCCGGCCTCGCTGATCATCGACGACCGTCAGCCTGCGTCCCGGTCGACCAGCTGCCCGCCACCTGCCGGTGGGCCGCCGGCACACCTCGCTGACCTGCCCGGATGGGCCGGGAATCGGACAGCGGGATCGCAACGTGCGGACCGGGCAGCCTTTTCCGCCCGGGTTCGCGTACCGTTGCCGCTCATGGGTGTGTCGCAACGGTTGAAGAGCAGGTTCCGCCGGTTCCTCCAGCGCCCGGGGACGACGGTCGACCTGGCTCCGCTGGAGAAGCTGCTGCCGCGGGTCGCCGCGCGTGAGGAAGAGCTGTCGGCGCTCGACGACGACGCGCTGACCGAGGCCGCCGGGGCCGCCACGGAGTACGTGGACATCTGCGCCGTCGGCCGCGAGGCCGCCCGCCGGGGCCTCGACCAGCGGCCGTACGACGTGCAGCTGCTCGGCGCGATGGCGCTGCTGTCCGGCAAGGTCGCCGAGATGGCCACCGGTGAGGGCAAGACGCTCACCGCCACCATCGCCGCCTACGGGCACGTCCGGCTGGGCAACGGGCCGGTGCACGTGCTCACCGTCAACGACTACCTGGCCCGCCGGGACGCCGAGTGGATGACGCCGGTCTACCGGCTGCTCGGGCTGACCGTGGGCTGGGTCAACGAGGCCTCCACCCCGGCCGAGCGGCGGGCCGCGTACGGCTGCGACGTCACCTACGTCTCGGTCAGCGAGGCCGGCTTCGACTTCCTGCGCGACCAGCTCGTCACCGACATC
Organism: Micromonospora humida; assembly: GCF_016901255.1. Lineage (NCBI taxonomy): Bacteria > Bacillati > Actinomycetota > Actinomycetes > Micromonosporales > Micromonosporaceae > Micromonospora > Micromonospora humida. The sequence goes on along the minus strand of NZ_JAFEUC010000003.1, from coordinate 470,300 downwards.
GCCGACCGGGTCCAGCCGCCGCTTGCCACCGCCATCGTCGACGAGGCCGACTCGATCCTGATCGACGAGGCCCGGGTGCCGATGGTGCTGGCCGGCTCGACCACCGGCGAGCAGGACCCGGTGCACGCCTCCGCCGCGCTCGTGCGCGGCCTGCGCAAGGGCCGGCACTACACGGTCGCCGAGGACGGCCGCAGCGTCGCCTTCACCACCGAGGGGCTGGCCGCCGTCGAGGCCAAGCTGGGCGGCATCGACCTGTACGACACCGAGCACGTCGGCCAGCTCTCCGCGGTGAACGTGGCGCTGCACGCGCACGCCCTGCTGCACCGCGACGTCGACTACATCGTCCGTGACGGCTCGGTGGAGCTGATCGACGAGATGCGCGGCCGGGTCGCCCAGCGCCGTCGCTGGCCCGACGGCCTGCAGGCCGCCGTGGAGGCGAAGGAGGGGTTGGACGCCACCGCCGAGGGCGAGGTGCTGGGCACCATCGCCGTGCAGGCGTACATCGCGCTCTACCCCAAGCTGTGCGGCATGACGGCGACCGCGGTGCTGGTCGGCGACCAGCTCCGCGAGTTCTTCGGCCTCGAGGTGGCGGTGATCCCGCCGAACACCCCCTGCGTCCGCGAGGACGAGCCGGACCGGATCTACGCGACCCGGGCCGAGAAGGAGGAGGCGCTGATCGACGAGATCCGGCGCTGCCACGAGGCGGGCCGCCCGGTGCTGGTCGGCACCCTCGACGTGAAGGAGTCCGAGGGGCTCGCCGCCGGCCTGCAGGCCGCCGGGGTGCCGTGCGTGGTGCTCAACGCCAAGAACGACGACGAGGAGGCGGCGATCATCGCCGAGGCCGGCGCGTACGGCGCGGTGACCGTCTCCACCCAGATGGCCGGCCGGGGCGTGGACATCCGGCTCGGCGGCAGCGAGCAGGTCGACCAGGAGCGGGTGGCCGAACTCGGCGGCCTCTACGTGATCGGCAGCGGCCGGCACGACAGCCGCCGGGTCGACGACCAGCTGCGTGGTCGGGCCGGCCGGCAGGGCGACCCGGGCGGTTCGGTCTTCTTCGTCAGCCTGGAGGACGACCTGGTCGTGCGGCACGCCGGCGACACCGTCCCGGCCTCGCCCCGGATGAACGCCGACGGCCTGGTCACCGACGAGCAGGTCGACTACGCGGTGGAGCACGCCCAGCGGGTCGCCGAGGGCGTCAACCACGAGATCCACCGCAACACCTGGCGCTACAGCGTGGTCATCGAGCAGCAGCGGATCGCCCTGGCCGAGCGTCGGGAGCGGCTGCTCACCTCGGACGTGGCCGCGCTGATGCTGCTCGACCGGATGCCCGACAAGGCCGGCGAGATGGACGAGGACCTGCTGGCCCGGGTGGCCCGCTCCATCGCGCTCTACCACACCGACCGGCTCTGGGCGGAGCATCTGGCCGAGCTGTCCGAGGTCCGCGAGGGCGTGCACCTGCGGGCGCTGGGCCGGCTCGACCCGCTCGACGAGTTCCACCGGGCGGCGGTGCCGGCGTTCACCAACCTCATCCCCGAGATCGAGACGCGGACCCTGGCGACCTTCGAGGAGACCGAGTTCGCCGAGGACTGGGAGCCGGACACCGCCAAGCTGGTGCGGCCCAGCGCCACCTGGACGTACCTGGTGCACGACAACCCGTTCGGTTCGGAACTGGACCGGCTCATCGCCTCCGTCGGCCGCCGGCTCGCCGCCGCCCGCTGAGCGGTCCGGGAACCCCTCCGGCGCGAAATGCGCCGGAGGGGTTCCTTTACGCGGTTTCGATCCGGTTTTGCCAGGGTAGTAGCCCGGGGCCCACGACTCGGGAGAGAGATCATCACGATGACACAGGCAACGACGCCGGTGCCGGACGGCAGGTGTACGACGGAGCCTGCGGGCCGGTGAACCTGGACATGCGGGAGCTGACCATCGACACGCTCGGGGTACTGGAGACGGCCGCCCTGCTGCGGGAGTTGACCGCGGGGCTGATCGCGGTCGACGACTTCGACGAGGCACTGACCGAGCTGGTCCGGATCGCCGCGGACGCCGTCCCGGGGGTGCTCTGGTGCGGTTTCACCGCGCTGCGGGCCGGCGAGCCCGCCGGGGTGGCCGCGTCGGACCCCCGGCTGGCCGAGCTGGACGACCTGGGGCACGGTGCGGAGTCACCCGCGATGAGCGCCATCCGCCGCCGCGAGATGATCATCGCGACGGATCTGACCGTCGAGGACCGGTGGGCGCCCTGGACCGACCGCGCCCGTCGGCTGGGCGTGTGCGGGGTGATCTCCGCCCCGGTGGACGTGGACGAGCGGGCGGTGGGCTCGATCAACCTGTACGCCGGCCGGCACAACACGCTGGGCACCCGGCACCAGCTCACCGCGATGCTGCTCGCCGAGCACGCGGGCCTGCTGCTGGCCGCCGTACGGGACCGGGCCAGGCGGGCCGAGCGGGACAGCGAACGTGACGGCGCGCTGCTCGGGGAGAACATCGTCGGCCAGGCCGTCGGGGTGATCATGACCCAGCGGGGCTGCCCGGCGCCGGAGGCCCTCGACGTGCTGCGCAGCGCGGCGTCGTCACTGGACATCCCGCTGCGGGAGGTGGCCGAACGGCTGGTCACCACCGTCTCCCGCCCCCGCGAGTCCTGACGGCCGCCCGGTCCGGTCGACCCGCTCATCGGGGTCGACGGTGACGGCATCGGCGGGTGGCGATGCCGCTACGTCGCCGACCCTGGTCCCGGTACGACGTCGGCCGACGGGTGTCGTTTCTCCCCGGACCCGCGAATCACGGCCCGATCGTTTCGTCGAAGCGACCCGCGGGTAGCACCCTGGACCGGTGAGCTGAGCCGATCCCGGGGAGGAAACGATGGAGAGCCGCCTGAGGGTGCAGGGGCATCCCATCCAACCGATGCTGGTGACGTTCCCGTTCGGGCTCTTCGTCAGTGCCACCGTGTTCGACCTCGCCGACGTCGCGGGCGGCCCGGCGTTCCTCGGCGAGGTCGGCTACTGGACGGCGATCGCCGCGCTGGTGGCCGCCGGGCTCGCCGCTGTCGCCGGCATGATCGACCTGTGGGACGTACGGCCGGGGCCGCACCGTCGCACCATGGTCACCTTCAACATGGTCAACGCCGGGATGGCCGCGCTCTTCCTGCTGTCCTGCCTGGTCCGGGCGGATGCTCCGCAGCGCGGTACGAGCGGGGTGCTGCTGGTGACCGAGCTGGTCGCGCTGCTCGTCGGTGCGGTCGGCGTCGGGTTGGGCACCCGGCTGATGCGGCAGTTCGAGTCGGGTCGCCGTGAGCCCACCGGGTTCGACACCCTCGACGGTGTCCCCGCCGGCTCCACCGTGGAGATCCTCCGCCCCGCCCCCTGATCACGTCCCGCCCCTGACCACCGTCGCGGCGTCCGGCCGGGGTCGCGGGGTCCGCGCCGGCCACGGTAATCGGGTTGCCGACCGTGCGGAGCTGCCCCAGGGTGGGCGCATGGTCGAGCCGAGCTGTGCGGAGTTGATCGCCGAGGCCGCCGCCGCGCCCGTCGACGGCTGGGGCTTCGGCTGGCTGGACGGACGGGCCACCGAGGAGCGTCCACCGTGGGGCTACGCCCGGCAGGTGGCCGCGCGGATGGCGACGGTCACGACCGCGCTGGACATCGACACCGGTGGGGGAGAGGTGCTCGCCGAGCTGCCCCAACCGCCGCCGCTGCTGGTGGCCACCGAGGCATGGCCGCCCAACGTGGCGGTCGCCCGGCGTACGCTGCGGCGGGTCGGCGGCCGGGTGGTGCAGATCGCTCCCGCCTCCCGGCTGCCGTTCCGGGCGGCCGCCTTCGACCTGGTGACCAGCCGCCACCCGGTGGACACCGGGTGGGCGGAGATCGCCCGGGTGCTGCGCCCCGGAGGGCGCTTCCTGTCCCAGCAGATCGGCGCCGGCACCATGCGGGAGCTGAGCGAGGCGGTGCTGGGCCCGTTGCCGCCGCCGGCCACCCGGCACACCGCCCAGGCGGTGGCCGCCGCCCGGGCCGCCGGCCTGCACGTGGTACGGCTGGAACGGGCCACCCTGCGGGCGGTGTTCCACGACGTCGGCGCGGTGGTCTGGTTCCTGCGTAAGGTGGTGTGGACCGTGCCGGACTTCGACGTCGACCGGTACCGCCCGCAGCTCGAACGGCTGCACGCCACCATCCGTGCCGAGGGCGCCTTCGTGGCCCACTCCCGACGCTTCCTGATCGAGGCCGTCAAGCCGGCCGACGGGCCCGTCTGAAGGGCCGGTCATGATGCGCGACGGTGCGGCTTCCCGGCGCGGGGGGACGGCGCACCGTCGGCCCCGACGGTTGATCAGGTTTGCCGGGTGGTGAGCAGGGTGAGCATCTCCGGCAGGTCGAAGAAACGGGCCGTCTCCACCGCCGAGGGGGTCCCGTGGTCGGGGTCGGCCCCGGCGTCGAGCAGGGCGCGTACCGCCTCGGCGTCGCGCCGGAACACCGCCGCAGCGAGTGCGGTCTGCCCCCGGTCGTTGACCCGGGTGTGGTCGGCGCCCCGGGTCAGCAGGGCCGTGACGGTCTCCGGACGGGCGTGGTAGGCGGCCAGGATGAGCAGCGTGTCGCCCTTGTCGTTGGTCAGGTTCACCGGCAGCCCGGCGTCGACGTGGCCACCGAGTTCCGTGGCCTCGCCCGCGCGGGCGAGGTCGAACATCCGGTGGGCGAAGGCCAGCGTCTCGGCGTCGAACTCCTCGGTCATCCGCTCAGCCTAGAGGCCCGTGCCCCGGTGGCCGCGGGTGACGGGAACCGGCTCGCCCGGCGCGTCCCAGCATTCGGTATTACCTACTAAACCTATAGGCTTTACAGTCTAGAGTGTCGGGGGACGCATCACACGGGAGAAGCCATGACCAGCATCCACGCCACCGACCTGCTCACCGTCGCCGCCCGGTACGCCGACCCGACCACCTGGGCGGTGCCGCTGCGGTTCGACCGCACCGAGCGCTGGTACGCCCGGCTCGCCTCGGCCGACGACCACGAGGTCTGGGCGTTGAGCTGGCTGCCCGGCCAGGGCACCGACCTGCACGACCACGGTGGTTCCTCGGGGGCCTTCCTGGTCGTCGCCGGCGAGCTGACCGAGCAGACGGTCTCCGGTGGACGGTTGCGCCCGCACCGCCTCGCCGCCGGCTCCGGTCGCCGGTTCGGCCCCCGACACGTGCACGTGGTGACCAACCGCGGCGACCAGCCGGCGGTCAGCGTGCACGTCTACCTCCCCGCGCTGCGTCACATGACCCGCTACCACCTCGTCGACGGGCGGCTCCGGGTCGCCGAGATCGCCCACGCCGGCGTCTCCTGGTGACGCTGCCCGCCGTTTCCCCCACCCGTCGGCCCGCCCCTGGAAGGACCGCGACGATGCCGCAACACGCCACCCTCACCGAGAGCTGTCCGGCCCCACCACCGGGTTCGCGCGGCATCGACGAGATCCTCGCCGAAGCCCGCACCCGACTGCGTCGGCTCGACCCCGAACAGGCGCACCTGGCCTGCCGGGGCGGGGCGATCATGGTCGACATCCGGCCGGCCGCCCAGCGGGCCGCCCACGGCACCGTGCCGGGCGCACTGGTGATCGAGCGCAACGTCCTGGAGTGGCGGCTCGATCCGCGCTGCCCCGCCCGGCTGCCCGAGGCGGTCGACTACGACCTGCCGGTGCTGGTGATCTGCCAGGAGGGCTACACCTCGTCGCTGGCCGCCGCCGCGTTGCAGGACATCGGCCTGCACCGGGCCACCGACGTGGTGGGCGGCTTCGTCGCCTGGCGGATCGCCGGGCTGCCGGCCCTGGGCCCGACGTCGACGCACCGTACCCCGTCCTTCGCGCCGCCGGTGACCGCCGGCCGGACGCCGCACTGACCGTCGCGCCCCACCGGGCGTGGCGGACGCACCGCCACACAGGAGGCTCCCATGTCCCTCGTCGCCCTCACCGCGCGTCCGCACCCGCCGGGCCGTCCCGACCGGGTGATCGCGGGTCGGCCCCGCTCCACGCCCTCGCTGACCATCACCCTCGACCTGACCGCCGGGCCGCTGACGCCCCGGCTGGCCCGCCTGGTCGACCTGCTCGGCGAGTTGGCCGAGGCGGGGGAGGGGGTGGTCCGGCTGAGCGAGTCGACCGCGCCGCGCCTGCTGTCGTCGCTGCCGGCCCCCCGGCCGAGGCCGGTGGTCGGGGAGCCCGCGTCGACCGACGACCACCCGGAGACCCTACGGATCTTCGCCGGCACCCGGGTGGTACGTCAGGGCGACCGGGAGATCCCGCTCACCCGCATCGAGTTCGACCTGCTGCTGTTCCTGGCCGAGCACCCGCACCAGGTCTTCACCCGGCTGCAACTGCTCGCCAACGTCTGGGGGTACGAACACGCCGTCGCCCGTACCGTGGACGTGCACATCCGGCGGCTGCGCGCCAAGCTCGGCGCGGACACCCCCCTGGTGACCACCGTGTACGGGGTGGGCTACCGACTCGCCGACGAGGCGAGGGTGCGCGTCGACCGGTTCCGCTGACCCGGTCGACCAATCCCGGACGCACCCGGCTCCCCCCGAGCCGGGTGCGTCGCCGCGTGCCGGCCGTGATCCAACCGGCGGGCACCCCCCGTACCCGGGCGCGTCGACGCTTCTGCTGTAATCATCTGGCTCGTACGCAGAGCGAGGGAACGGCTGCGAACTGTTCGTCAATTGTCACATTCATGCAACGCGGTCGCCCCTTGACCCCCGTCCAGGGGCCGGGAAGCATCGATGCAGCGGCGTCCCGGGCCGTGGGGAGATACCCGGACCAGCCCAAGGAGGACCATGTCGGTCAGCCCCGCATCGTCGCGCGCCGGATGGCATACGTCCCAGCCGTCGGTCCCCGGCCGGCCTCCCGGTGGTCAGCGCCGCCCGGCCAACGCCGTCACCCCCGTGCTCACCGTGACCCTCTCCATCCCGCTGGTCAACGAGGAGTCGCTCACCCCGCCGGCCCGCCGGTTGCTCGAGGCGGCCCGGGAGATGCTGGAACGCGGCGAGTGCACCATCGCGACCACCGGCGTTCCCACCGAACGGCGACCCGAGCAGGCCCCGGCCGGCCGGTCGGCGGGGCGTTCCCTCGCCGCCACCATCCCGATGCTGCACATCCTGGCCTCCTCCCGCTCGGTGCTGCGCGACGGCGAGCCGCTGCCGCTGACCCGGCTGGAGTTCGACCTGCTGCTGCACCTGGTGGCCCACCCCCGCCGGGTGTTCACCCGGCTGCAACTTCTCAACGCCGTCTGGGGCTACGAGCACGCCGGGGTGCGCACGGTGGACGTGCACGTGCGTCGGCTGCGCGGCAAGGTCGGCGTCGACGTCCCACTGGTCACCACGGTCTACGGAGTGGGCTACCGGCTCGCCGACGACGCCCGGGTCACCGTCGACCGTACCGGCTGAACGGTCCCGGCCGGGCCGCTGCCACCGCCCGGCGGCACCGCCGCGCGCAGCCCCACCGGACCGCCTCCACGGTGCCGTGCCGCCGGCCGGATCCGGCGAACGGTCTGAATCACCCGATCCGCGGCGTCGCTGTCGGCAAAATTTCGTCGCCCCCAGTCCCGTCGACCGGACCGACGGTCGGTGCCGCCGGGCCCCGCTGTCGGGTCGACGGCGGACCCGGCGTGGTGACCCGACCGGCGTGTCCGGGGCGGGGACGGACACCACTGCCCGGTGTGTGGGCCGCCGGGCCGGTCGCCGGCCCACGGGGCACGATGGTCGGATGCGTGTCCGTCCGATCTCACCCGACCGGCTCGTCACCGAGCTGACCGAACGGCTCCTCACGGTCGCGTCCGGGCCGGCCGCCGACGGGTCCACGCCGCCGGCCCACCTCCGGGTCGCGGTGGACGGTCCCCCCGCCGCCGCCCCGGACCGGCTCGCCGACGCGCTGATCGACCCGCTGCGTGCCGGGGGACGCCCGGCGCTGCACCTGCACGCCGGGGACTTCCTGCGGCCCGCCTCCGTCCGCTTCGAGTTCGGTCGGACCAACCCGGACGCCTACTACGAGGGCTGGATCGACGAGGCCGGCCTGCGCCGGGAGGTGCTCGACCCGGCCGGCCCCGGCGGCACCGGGCGGGTGCTGCCCTCTCTCTGGGACGCCCGGACCGACCGGGCCAGCCGGGCGGCCTACCAGGAGCTGTCGCCCGGCACGGTGCTGCTGGTCAGCGGGGCGTTGCTGCTCGGCGGGGGACTGCCGTTCGACGTCGCAGTGCACCTGGTGCTCTCGCCGGCCGCGTTGGCCCGACGTACCGACCCGGCGCAGCGGTGGACCCTGCCCGCCTTCGCCCGGTACGCCGACGAGGTCGCCCCGCAGTCCTTCGCCGATGTGGTCCTGCGCGTCGACGACCCCCGGCACCCGGCCCTGGTGCAGCGGGCCGACGGGGCCGGCTGAGGCCCTGCCGTGACGGTGGACGCAAGCGGGTCGCACCGGGCGGCGCGACGGCCCGCTCCGCCCGTCGTGACGACGGCGAAACCGGTGGTTTGGCGGTACCGGGCGGTGGGTACTCGCCGGACTCACACGGTACGGATGATCTCACCGTGCCCACCGAGCCCGGAACGTGCCCCTGGGGCCGCCCCGGTCTAAGGAAAGGCAGGCAGCGATGCTCGTCCACGACACCGTCGGTACCGCCCGCACCACGGCGGAGGCCGACCAGATCCGGGCCTCCCTGCGGGCCCGCTACGACGAGCTGTCCGCGGAGTACGAGCAGGCGGTCGCGCAGAGCCAGGTGCTGCGGCTGGTGGAGGTCGGTGACACCGCCGGCGACGACCAGGCCGACAGTGGCACCAAGACCGCCGAGCGGGACACCGCCCAGTCCCTGCTGCGCACCATCCTCGACCGGCGGGCCCAGTTCGAGCATGCCCTGACCCGGCTGGACGAGGGCACCTACGGCTTCTGCGAGGGCTGCACCGCGCCCATCCCGGTGGAGCGGCTGGAGATCTTCCCGTCCGCCACCTCCTGCGTCGGCTGCAAGCAGACCCGGGAGCGGCGGGCCGCCTGACCGGGCCACCGCGTCCAACCCGCACCGCTGATCAACTCCAGGGAGTCGATGTGGCGGCATCCCGACCAGGGGGATGCCGCCACATCGGCGCCGTTGCGCCGGTCACCCGGCGGCCGCACCTCACCCTGGTCGGGTGAGGGCGGGTCACCCCGCCGACGGGCAGCCTCGATGGTGCCGGCCGCGCCCGCGGCCGGAGCACGTCCCGGTCGGGCCGACGGCCCGGCGGGGCAGCGGTCGGGAAGACCGGACACGGGTACGGAGGTGACCGAGATGACGGCACGGGTGGTGGCGGATCCCCGACGTGGTGCGGTGCTGCACGTCGTCGGCACGGGTGGCGACACCCGTCGACCGGAGCGGCCCGGACGGTTCGGCAGCCCGGCCCGGCAGGGGCGGGGCCCGTCGGGGCCACCCCGACGCGCCGACGACCGCCGGTGGGGCGGCGAACCGAAGGACGGGGGGTGACCCCGATGGCCGAGCAGCTGATGTCGGCGATCGAGTCCTCGGTGGACAAGACCAACCTGATCCTCAAGGACATCGAGGACGCGTACGGATGGCCCCGGACGCGACGCAACCAGTCGTACGCGGCGCTGCGTACGGTGCTGCACCTGCTGCGCGACCGGATGACCGTCCAGGAGTGCGCGGAGTTCTCCGCCCAGCTCCCGGTGCTGGTCCGCGGCATCTACTTCGACGGATGGCGGCCGGAGGACGTGCCGGTCAAACTCAACCGGGACGACTTCCTCTACGAGGTCCGGCAGGGCTTCCCCTACGACGTCGAGGGCGGGCCCGAGCGGGTGGCCCGGGTGGTGCTGGACGCCCTGCGCCGGCACGTCACCCAGGGCGAGTGGCAGGACGTGAAGGCCGGCATGCCCCGTGACCTGCAACGGTTGATTCCCTGACCCGACCGGCCCTGGGTCGGCGAGCCCGTGCGGCCCGGGGCCGGCGATCGGTCCCGCGCGTCGGACGGGCCGTCTACGGTGTGGTTAGAGAAGATCGTGTGGGGGGTACCACCCGCGTACGACAGACCCCGCCCTGCGGCGGGGCGGCACACCCGAGGGAGCACCCATGGCACTGAACGACGACGACATGCAGACCACCAGCGGCGGCGGCCTGGAGGGTCCGGCCGACGGTGGCGCGACCCCGGGTCAGCACGATGGTGGTGCGGACGGCAGCGCGGAGGGTCCGGCCGACGGCGGCGCGACGCCCGGTCAGCACGACGGTGGCGCCGACGGCGGCGCGGAGGGTCCGGCCGACGGCGGGGCGACCCCGGGTCAGCACGATGGTGGTGCGGACGGCGGCGCGGAGGGTCCGGCCGACGGCGGGGCGACCCCGGGTCAGCACGACGGTGGCGCCGACGGCAGCGCCCGCTGACCGACACCCATGACGACCATCGACCCGCCGGGCGGCCACGGCCGCCCGGCGGTCCCGTCGGCCGCGACGCGGGCGCTGGAGCGCTGCGTCAGCGTCGAACCGGCCAAGTTCGCCGCCGCCCACTGGGGCCGCGCGCCACTGTTGTCGCGGGCCGCCGAGCTGCCCAACCCTGACGGGTTCACCGATCTGCTCAGCCCGGCCGACGCCGACGAGCTGCTCAGCCGGCGCGGGCTGCGTACCCCGTTCCTGCGGGTGGCCCGCGACGGCCAGTTGGTGCCGGCGGCCCGGTTCACCGGCGGCGGCGGCGCGGGCGCGGAGATCGGCGACCAGGTCCTCGACGAACGGATCCTGGAGCTGTACGCCGGGGGCGCGACGCTGGTGCTGCAGGGGCTGCACCGGCTCTGGCCCGCCCTGATCGACTTCGCCCGTGACCTGGGTACCGCCCTGAGCCAGCCGTTACAGGTCAACGCCTACCTCACCCCGCCGGGCAACCAGGGTTTCGCCACCCACTACGACACCCACGACGTGTTCGTGCTCCAGGTCGACGGCCGCAAGCACTGGCGGATCCACCCGCCGGTGCTGATCGACCCGCTGGAGAAGCAGCCCTGGGGCGGTCGGGCCGACGAGGTGTCCGCCACCGCCGACGGGCCGGCGGCGCTGGACGTGGTCCTCGAACCGGGCGACGCGCTCTACCTGCCGCGCGGCTGGCTGCACAGCGCCCAGGCCCAGGAGACCAGCTCGCTGCACCTGACCGTCGGCATCCGCGCGTTGACCCGGTACGCCCTGGTCGAGGAGCTGCTGGCACTGGCCGCCGAGGATCCCCGGCTGCGGGCCGGGCTGCCGTTCGGCACCGACGTGGCCGACCCGGACGCCATCGAACCCGAGCTGACCGAGACGGTGGAGGCGCTGCGCGACTGGCTGCTGCGGGCCGATCCGGCCGCCGTGGCCGCCCGGCTGCGGAGCCGGGCCTGGCCGGCCGCCCGGCCGGCCCCGATCCGGCCGCTGGCGCAGGCCGCCGCGCTCACCGCGCTCACCGCCGACAGCCGGATCGCTCCCCGCCCGGGCCTGCGCTGGCAGCTCAGCCCGGCCGCCGACGGCCGGGTGGCGCTGCGGTTGGTCGACCGCACCGTCACCCTGCCCGACCAGTGCGCACCGGCCCTGCACGCCCTGCTCGGCTCCACCGGGCTGCGGGTGGACGACCTGCCCGGCCTGGACGACGACGCCGACCGGCTGGTGCTGGCCCGCCGGCTGCTGCGCGAGGCGGTCGCCGTCCCGGCGTGAAGCACCGTCGCCGTTCCGGCGTGAAGCCCCGGTCCCCGTGCCGGCGTGAGTCACGGTCGCAGGCCCGGCGTGAGCCACCTGACCGCCCCGGGCGTCGCCCGGGGCGGTCAGCGGGCCGACACCAGCAGCAGCACCGTGGTCAGCACCCCGGCGGCCAGCACGATCGCCAGCGGGCGGGGGCCGAGCAGGGCGTGCCGGCGGTCCGCCAACCGTTTCGCCGGAGCCAGCCCGGCCACCGGGCCGAGCAACGTCACCACCAGCGCCAGCACCGGCATACCCACCGCCAGGTCACCGCCGTAACGCTCGCCCACCGCGCGGGCGGCGGCCCCCAGGGCGTACGCGACGACCGCGCCGGCCACCCCGCACAGCGCCAGCAGCGGGTTCACCGACCCCGGCAGCTCACCGCGTTGGCCGGTGCGGTCCAGCAGTTCGCGGACCCCGCGCAGCAGCGGCACCGGGTCACCGGTGACGTCCCGGGCCGGCCCCGGCGGGTCGCCGATCCGCCGGGTGCCCAGCCGGGACCGTAGCTCGGCCCAGAGGTGCCCCACCTCGGCGTCGACCCGCTCCAGCATCGACCGGGCGTCGACGACCTCCTGCTCGGCGTCGCGGAGCTGGGTGGTGGCCTGCGCGACGGCCCGCTCGGCGGCGGCGCACTGCTGGCCGTGCCAGGCCTGCGCCTCGGCCCGCTGGGCGGCCACCCGGCCGGTCAGCTCGGCGAGCCGGCGCACGTGGGCTGCGTAGGTGTCACTGGGGACCGGTTCGTTCATCGGGACGGACCATAAGGGATGATCACCTGTCCGGTGCGGTGCACCGCCCGGTCGAAGAAGAGCCCCCGCCACGGACGCGGGTACCAGTCCGGCCCGCCGGAACCCGGGTAGAGCGCCGAGCCCAGCTCGCCGCCCTGCACGTCCAGGGCCACCCAGGCGCCGATCTGGTCGGTACGGGCGGCCGGCCCGCCCAGGTCAGCCCGCATCCGGGCCACCCCGCGCCACCAGGCCAACACGTGGGTACGCCGTTCCGGCCCGTCGTGCAGGATGCGGCGCAGCCGCTCCAGGCCGGTCGACCCGGGTGAGCCGGTGGCCAGCGCCCCGGCCGCCGCGTCGACGGCGAACAGCAGCAGGTAGTGCGGGGTGCCCGGGGTGCCGGGGCGGGTCAGCGCGGTGGCCGTCTCGGCCATCAGCTCGGCGACGGTCTCCTCGTCGTACCAGGCGGCGTCGTCGGCGAGGTCCTCGTAGAGGGCGCGGGCCGCCGGGTCGGCGTCCGGGTCGAGGCAGGCGATGGAGAACCGGGCGGTGCCGGGGCGGTGCTGACGGGCCAGCGAGCGGGCGGCGGCGTCGAGCACCGCGCACGCCTCGTCGACCCGGGTGCCGAGGACCGCGAGGTTACGGCCGGGCGCCCGGGGCAGCCGCAGCGCCGCCGACCGGGACTGCACGTCGATGATCTCCCCGAGCACCGCGACCGGGCCGCGCGGCCCGGCGTCGCCCGGCGGCGGGGTGAGGGCCCGGAAGTCGGGGGCCTCGGTGAGGCGGGGGATGGCGTCACCGTCGAAGAGCCGTGCCGGGGCGGCGTCGGCGGGCCGCATCCGCCACAGCCGGTGCTGCAACTCGCTCCACGTCTCCCAGTCGCTGGCCGACGGAATGCGGGCCACCTCGTTGCCCTCGGTCAGGCCCGACTCGGCGTTGACCACCGCGTGGTAGCGGGGCAGCGCCTGTGCGGCGTCGTTGCGTTCGGCCAGGATGCGCAGCGCCTTGGGCAGCGCGATCCGCAGGGTGAACTGGGCGACCAGCGCGGGCCGGCCCCACAGCGCCTCGATGCCCCGCACGTCCTGCGAGGCGAGCACCAGGTGGATGCCCTGCGAGCGGCCCCGCCGGGCGAGGTCCTCCAGCAGGTCGGCGGCCTCCCGGGCCACCACGTCCCGGCCGGCGAGCAGTGCCTGGAACTCGTCGACCACGGCGACGATCCGGGGCCAGTGCCCGGCCGGGTCCACCGCCCGCAGCTCGGACAGCTTGGTGACCTCGTGTTTCTTGGCCGCGTCGGCCCGGCGGCGCAGCTCCTCGGCGAGGAACCGCAGCAGTGCCAGGCCGAACTCCCGGTCGGTGTTGACGTTGATGCCGACCAGCCGCATGTGTGGCAGCCAACTCGGGTCGCGCCGGCCCTGGGCGAACCGGGCGAAGGACACCCCCTCCTTGAAGTCGAGCAGATAGAACTCCAGCTCGGCGGGGGAGTAGCGGGCGGCCAGCGCGCCGATCCAGGCGAAGATGAGGTTGGTCTTGCCGGTGCCCGACGGCCCGCCGATCAGCGCGTGCGGAGGATAGTCACCGAGGGTCAGCAGCACCGGCCGGCCGTGTGGTCCCTCCCCGATCGGGGCGGTCAGCCCGTGCGCCGAGTCCTCCTTCCACATCTGCTCCGGCGGCGGCAGCAGGTCGGTGAAGGGGGTCGGCGGCGGGCCGGCGTTGACCCGGGTGGCGATCTCGCGGCAGGTCTCGGTGACCAGGGTGGCCGGCGGGGGCGGGTCGAGGCGTACCGGAGGGCCGGGCGGGGTGCCGATCCGGGTTCCGTCCGCGCCGGCACGGATCCGGGTCAGGCCGGGGTCGTCGGGCAGCTCGATGCCGCGTACCACCAGGTGCACCCCGCAGGCTGCGCCGGTGCGGACCACCCGGTCGAGCTGGCCGCGCTCGTGGCGGGACAGCTCGTCGCCGCCGAGCAGCACCGCGACCCGCCACGGCTCGGGCCGCCGTCCGGTGGCTGCGGCCAGGGCCCGCAGTGAGCCGTACTCACCGGCCAGCACCGTCTCGTTGATCCGGCGGATCTGCTCGACCAGGTCGTCGAGGAGCCGGGCCAACCCGCCCGGCCCGACGAAGGTCAGCAGCCCGGCGGTGCCCAGCGGGGCGAAGCCGGCGAGCCCGCCGCCGAGGTGTTCGGGGTCGTACCCGTAGAGCCGGACCGTGCCCGGGTCGGTCCGGCCGACACCGCGCAGCAGCAGCGCCGACACCACCGCCTCGGCACCCTCCCGGTCGTCGCCGTGCAGCTGCACGTGACCGGCGTCGAGCAGCGGCACCAGCGCCGGGACCGGTTCGGCGTCGGCGACCCGCAGGGTGCCGACCCGCAGCGGGCCGGGACTCTCGCCGCGACCGGCCGGGGTGACCTGCCAGTGGGACCAGGGGGCGCTGGCCGCGCCGGGGGCCTCCCGGCGGGCCGCCTCGGCGGCCCGGTGGGCGAGTTCGGCGAGCCGAGCGGCGTGCCGCCTGTCGATCTCGGCCAGCCGCCTGTCGCGTTCGACGCCGACCCGCTCCGGGACACCGGCGGCGGCCCGCCGGACCCGGGCGAGCCGGTCCCGGGCGGCGGCCAGCTCCGACTCGGCCGTGGCGACCCGGGTACGGGTGACGCCGAGCGCCTCGGAGAGCATTCCGCGTACCCGCGTCGCCAGTTGGGCCCGCAGATCAGCCACGGGGCCCACCGTCCGCCCACGGGCTCCTCGGGCGGGGCGGGGCCGACCCGGCGGGCGGTGGCGGTGGCGTCGGCTCGGGCCGGCGCTCGGTGTGCCGGCCGGCGGGCGGTCGGGGCGGCGACCGGTCGGGTTCCGGTGCCCGCTGCGGCACCTGCTCCCGCTGCGGGTCGCGGTCCTCGCGGGGCAGGTCACGGCCGAGTCGGGCCAGCAGCACGCCGGTCAGCACCCCGGCGGTGACGGCCGGGTCGGCGGCGTGCGGCTGCTCCTGCTCGCCCTCGCCCCGGCGTGGCGGGGGCATCCGGCAGACCCGGGTGAGCAGGGTGTGCAGCACCGGCGGCGGCAGACCGGGCAGCAGGTCGCGGACCCGGCCGTCCAGTTCCCGGCGCAGCCGGGGCAGGTCGTCGGCGCGGGGCGGATGCCCGAGCAGTTCCCCGGCGAGGTCGCGCAGCAGCGGCGGGGCGATCGCGGCGAGCCCGAGGCCGACGTCGGCGTGCGCGGCGCGCAGCTCCCGGTGCAGCCGGTCCCGGTCGCCGGAACGGATGCCGGCGACGACCCGGTGCAGCAGTTCCCGGGAGTCGGCGACCCGCTCGTCCGGCTGCTCGGGTTGGCCCTCCCGGCCGCCGGTCAGCTCGGCGACCCGGACCGCCCACCAGCGCTTGACGGTGGGGTCCTCGTCGGCGGCCGGTGCCGGGGCGGCAGGTGGCGCGGTGGTGTCGCCCCGGGGCCCGTCGTGGCGTGGCGCGGGACCGTCGGCGCGCGCCGGGGGCGGGCCGTCGGGGGCCAGCCCGATGGCGGCGAGGTAGCCGGAGAGCTGTTCCTGGGCGACCCGCAGGGCGTGCCCGGCCGACTCGGCGTGTTCGGTGGCGGCGGCGAGTTCCGGCACCCCCATCGGGTTGGCCGACTCCTGGCGTACCCAGCGCAACCGCTCGGTGGCCTGGCCGAACTTCTCCAGGGCCAGGGCGAGCTGGGCCAGGGGGAACTCCTCGGCGGCGGCCCGTACCTGGGCTCCGACGTCCTCGACGATCGACACGACGCCCCGCTACAGCGACGACACGTAGAGCTGCGCCTGTTCCACCGCGACGAGCGTCGCGGCGAGACATTCCTCCAGCTCCTGGCCGGCCTGGGTGAGGGAGGCCTGGGCGGCCTCGACGGTCTCGTGCCCGCTGCCCTCCAGCGCCCCGGCGAGGGTCTGCTGCGCCTCGGCGAGCTTCTCCCCGGCGGCCTGGACGGCGCTCTGCCCGTCACCGATCTGTTGGAGGGCGATGTCGATCGCGGCCTTCAGCTCGGCGACGCTCGCCACGGTTGACCTCCTGGGGGCGGGGAGATCTCCATTACAACGTATACCCGACGGGGAGAGAACATCCGCCCTGGCGGTGTTGCCGCCTGGTTGTCCGGTTACCGCCCTGACGTGCGGGAAGCCGCCGACCCGGTCACGGTAGCGGGACATCTGATCCCGTCGACGGGACCGCCGGGGCGGGTTGCGCGCCACCCACCCGCGCCGGGGACGGGGGTCAGGAGGGCAACCAGCGTGGGCCGTACACCTCGGCGCCCAGCTCGCCCACCCGGCCGCGCAGCTCCCGGTCGGCGGTGACCACCAGCCGCCGCCGGTCCGCCGACTCGCGGACCAGGTCGACGATGGTGTCGTCGCCCGAACCGGGGGCCGCGACGGTGCGTACCCCGGCCACGCCCGGCACGTCACGGGCCGCGCCCTCCACCACCAGCACCACCTCGACGGGCGCCGGCAGCTCCGGGGGTACGCCGGTGTCGGCCACCGGGACCAGCCGGTCGCGCAGCCGGGCCGCCGCACCGGCCCGGTCGTGCCACCAGCCGTCCGGCCGGGAGCCGACCACGTTCGCACCGTCGACGATCAGCAGCGGATGGGTGTCCATGCCTCCACCCTGCCACCTGTCGGCGTTTGTCGGGGCGACCGTCGGGTAGCCACCGGCGATCGTGTCGCGCCTGCGTGTCGCCCTCGGCGGCCCGGCCGCGCCCGAGGAGCGGAGGACAGACATGATGGGACCCGGTGACTTCGGCTCCGACCCGTGGGACGAGTTCCTGGCCCGGTACTTCGGTCGGGGTGAGGGCGGACGCCGGCCGGCCCATCGGGTCGACATCACCCGGCTGATGACCGCCGACGCCCGGGAGATGCTGGCCGACGCCGCCCGGCGGGCCGCCCAGAAACACAGCACCGACCTGGACACCGACCACCTGCTCTGGGCGGCGTTGCAGCGCGAGCCGCTGCGCGACCTGGTACGCCGTGCCGGCGCCGACCCGGACACCCTGGTCAACGCGCTCGGTGGCCGCGCCGACGGCGCCCCGCGCGGCGAGGTGCCACCGAACCTCTCCCTCACCCCGGCGGCGAAACGGGCGTTGCTCGACGCCCACCAGCTCTCCCGGGCGATGGGGGCGAACTACATCGGCCCCGAGCACATCCTGATGGCGTTGCCGCTCAACCCCGAGTCGCCCGCCGGTCGGATGCTCGCCGCCGGCCGGATCCAGCCCGAGTCGTTGCAGGCGGCGGGGGCCGAACGCGGGGCGACGGCCGGCCCGAAACCGGACCGGGGCACGCCGACCCTCGACCAGTACGGTCAGGACCTCACCGACCTGGCCCGCAACGACCAGATCGACCCGGTGATCGGCCGCGCCGACGAGATCGAGCAGGCGGTCGAGATCCTGTCCCGGCGGACCAAGAACAACCCGGTGCTGATCGGCGAGGCCGGCGTCGGCAAGACCGCCATCGTGGAGGGCCTGGCCGAGCGGATCTGCGACGGTGACGTGCCGCAGACGCTGCTCGGCAAGCGGGTCGTCCAACTCGACCTGGCCGGCCTGGTCGCCGGTACCCGCTACCGGGGCGACTTCGAGGAGCGGCTCAAGAAGGTGATCGACGAGATCCGGGCCCACCGGGACGAGCTGATCATCTTCCTGGACGAGATCCACACCCTGGTCGGCGCGGGCGGCGCCGGCAGCGAGGGCGGCATGGACGCGTCCAACATGCTCAAGCCGGCGCTGGCGCGCGGTGAGCTGCGGGTGATCGGGGCGACCACGCTGGACGAGTACCGGCGCAGCATCGAGAAGGACGCCGCCCTGGCCCGCCGGTTCCAGCCGGTGCTGGTGCCCGAGCCCGACGTCGAGGACACCGTGGCCATCCTGCGCGGCCTGCGGGACCGCTACGAGGCCCACCACCAGGTCCGGTTCACCGACGAGGCGCTGGTCGCCGCGGCCGAACTGTCCGACCGGTACGTCACCGACCGGTTCCTGCCGGACAAGGCGATCGACCTCATCGACCAGGCCGGCGCGCGGGTCCGGCTGCGTACCCGCACCCCCGCCTCCGACGTGCGGGAACTGGAGCAGCAACTGGAGGACGTCCGTCGGGACAAGGAACAGGCGGTCGCCGACGAGCAGTACGAGAAGGCGTCCGCGCTGCGCGACCGGCTCGCCGAGCTGGAGGCGCAGATCGGGCGGGCCCGGGGCGACGGCGGCGACACCCAGGTGCCCTCGGTCGGCACCACGGAGATCGCCGAGGTGGTCTCCCGGTCCACCGGCATCCCGATCAGTCAGCTCACCGAGGAGGAACGGGACCGGCTGCTGCGCCTGGAGGGCCACCTGCACCAGAAGGTGATCGGTCAGGACGACGCGGTCAACGCCATCGCCGAGGCGGTCCGCCGCTCCCGCACCGGGCTGGCCGACCCGAACCGGCCGATGGGCAGCTTCCTGTTCCTCGGCCCGACCGGCGTCGGCAAGACCGAACTGGCCCGCGCCCTGGCCGAGGCCCTGTTCGGCGAGGCCGACCGGATGGTCCGGGTGGACATGAGCGAGTTCCAGGAACGGCACACGGTGGCCCGGCTGGTCGGCGCGCCCCCCGGCTACGTCGGCTACGAGGAGGCCGGCCAGCTCACCGAGGCGGTCCGCCGCCGCCCGTACGCGGTGGTGCTGCTCGACGAGATCGAGAAGGCCCACCCGGACGTGTTCAACATCCTGCTGCAGGTGCTCGACGACGGCCGGCTCACCGACAGCCAGGGCCGTACGGTCAACTTCAAGAACACCGTGCTGATCATGACGAGCAACCTGGGCTCGGAGCTGATCACCGGGGCCCAGCGGACGGTCGGGTTCGGCGTCGGCGCGCAGGGCGACCAGCAGGAGGCCGACGAGCTGCGGGAGCGGCTGATGCGCCGGCTCCAGGAGAACTTCCGGCCGGAGTTCCTCAACCGGATCGACGAGACGATCATCTTCCAGCGGCTGGAGGCCGAGCAGCTGCGCCAGATCACCGGGCTGCTGCTGGAGGAGACCCGCCGCCGGCTGCACGCCCAGGACATCCAGGTCGACGTCACCCCGGCCGGCACCGACTGGCTGGCCGAGCACGGCTACCAGCCGGAGTTCGGGGCCCGGCCGCTGCGCCGGGTGATCCAGCGGGAGGTGGACAACCGGCTCTCCCGGATGCTGCTGGAGAACCAGCTCTCCCCGGGGCAGAAGGTCACCGTCGATGCGCGGGACGGACAGCTCACCTTCGACGTGTCCGCAGGCGACCGCGACTACGCGCCCGCCACCACCTCGCATCCCCGATGACCGGAGGGCGGAGATGACCGAACCCGAGGAGACCGAGGAGTACGCCGAGCGGACCGCACCCATCCTCGCGCCCCCGACGGCGAACCCGGCCCGGGTGCAGGTGCCGCCGGAGGGCCCGGGGCAGTGGACCGACGACGGGGACCCGGCACCACCCGGGCCACCGGAAGAGGAGGCGTGATGGCACGCGAACAGCGACTCGACCCCGAGGTCGAGCTGATCTGGGAGGACTTCCACGCCGAGGTGAACGTCCCCTCCGAACAGCTGCGGCAGTGGCTGCTGACCCGGGGGTCGGGCGAGGAGGCGTTCGGCCCCGACCCGGACCTCGACCTGCCCGAGCCCGGCCGGCAGATCCTGGCGGTGCTGCGTAAGCGCAAGGTCGACCTCACCCCGGCCGACGTCGCGGTGATGCGGGCGGCGATCGACCGGATCCGGTCGCTGGTGGACGAGAAGCCCGGCGACGGCAACGCCGACGACGAGTGGCGGCACGCCCTGCTCGACCTGGGCCACGACGTCCTCGTCGAACGCTGACCCGCCGACCGGACCCGGACCGGCACCGGACCCGCCGGCACCGGACCCGGGCCGACACCGCGCCGGGCACCCGGGACGGCGTCCCGGCTGCCCGGCGCGTCGGTGCGGCTACTCGGACTCCAGGCTGGGCAGCCGCAGCCCGGCGGCGTCGGCGGCGTCCTGCCGCTCGGTGCGGGTCTGCTCCTCCCGGCTGAGCAGCGTCGCGTACTCGGTGATGTCGGCCGGGTCGGGAACCTCGGGCAGCCGGCGCAGGAACGTCTCGACGTCACGGGCGGCGGCGGTGTGCGCGCTGGCCGCCCGACGCAGCAGCTCCCGCTGGTCGGCGGCCGGATAGAGATCGGTCATGCAGGGCTGATACCCGCCGTTACGCCGTTCGCACCCGTGGGGCCGGGCGGGCCGTGCCGGTGTCCCGCGCCCCGAACTCGGGATGCCGCAGCAACCAGGCCAGGTAGTCCGGGTGCGCGGCCAGCGAGTCGGAGTACGCGGCGACCGCGTCGTCCAGCACCGCCTCGGCGACCCGGGCCGCCGGGGATTCCGGGTGCCAGCCCAGCAGCAGCCGCCAGCGCAACGGGGTGCCGGCCAGCCGCCGGGTCACCAGGCCGGCGACCGGGCGGAAGGTGGCCTGGCACAACGCCACCGCCTCGCCGGCGTCGACCAGGTCCATGCAGCCGCGCACGTCGGTCTCGTACACCTTGCGGGGGGTGAACCCGGCGCGGGCGCAGGCGGCGGCGAAGCAGTCGCCGAAGCAGCCGTCACCCGGCGCGGCCACCCACTGCTCGTGGCGCAGGTCGGCCAGGCCGACCTCGTCGCGGTCGGCCAACGGGTGGGCGGACGGCAGCAGCACCAGCACCGGATCGACCGCCACCTCCCGCCAGGCCAGCCCGAACTCCGCCGGCGGGGTGGCGTCACCGCAGACGCCGGTCAGCGCGAAGTCCAGCCGGCCACCGGCGACCAGCGCGGCCAGCTCGTCGGCCGACCACGACGCGTAGGTGGTGATCTGCGCGTGCGGCTGCTCGGCGGCGAGCCGGTGCACCAGCCGGCCCAGGATCGGGCTGTTCACCCCGCCGAACCGGTACCGGCCGAGGGCGTCGTCGGCCCCCGCCAGCCGGGCCGCCTCGTCCTGCAGGCCCTTCATCGCCGGCAGCAGCACCCGGGCCCGGGACAGCACCAACTCACCCAGCGCGGTCGGCCGGGCACCCCGCCTGTCGCGTTCGAACAGCGGACCGCCCAGCGCCCGCTCGATGCGCTGAAGCTGGGCGGTCAGGGCCGGCTGGGCCAGGCCGAGGGTGGACGCGGCCTTCGTCACGCTGCCCGTCTCGGCGATAGCGCAGACCACCCGGAGGTGACGCAGCTCCAGATTCATATGGTGACGGTATGGCCACACGTCGATAGACGGAAGGCCCCGGACCGAACCGGGCCGGTGAACCTGACGGATCGGGGCCGGTCGATCACTGTCGCGGACGGCGGTTCAGGTCGGCCAACTGGGTACGCCGGCCGGTCACCGCGTCGCGCAGCTTGTCCACCACGCCGACGGCCGGTTCGACGATCCGGTTCCACGGCGGGGTGGCCGGGGTGCCCGGATGCGGCCGGGTCGGCGCCGCCTCCTCGGCGATCTCCCACCGGTTGCCCAGCCGGATCAGCTCCGCGTCGGAGGCCACCTCGCGTAGCGGGGTGACCAGCTCGGCCACCGCGGTGACATGCCGACGCACCTGGGCGGCGACGTCGGCGAGCGTCGGGTCGTCCGGTCCGGCGAGGGCCTTCAGCGCGGTCAGCAGCGTCGCGTCCGCCGCGATCTCCCGCTCCACCCGGGCGGTGGCGTCGGGCAGTGCCGCGCGGACCGTGGGCAGCAGGTACTGCTCCTCGGCCGACAGGTGCCGCGACACCATGGCGGTGAGCACCTGGAGCACCTCGCGTCGCCGGCCGGGCGCCACCGTGGCGTCGGTGACCTCGTCGACCAGGGCGAGCAGCTGCCGGTGCTCGGTGTCGGCGAGGTCGGCCATGCTGCGCCCACCCGGACGGTAGGCGTCGTCGGCGGAGGGCGGCAGCGGCGGCAGGGGAACGGCGGACATGACGTCCTCCTCGGCGGGGGCCGGCGCGGGGCGCCGGCCGGTGCGACGGGCGGAACGGGGACGCCAGCGCCGGTACCCGTACCCGGTGATCGGCAAACCGGAACGGCGTCCACCGCCGGCGTTTCCGCCGCCCACGGCCCGCTCGGCCGGCACCCCGCCGCCGGGCGGCCCCGGGTGGCCGCCGCCGCGGCGGCCGGGCCGTTCGCGGCCGGGGCGGCGACTGGTAGAAAGAGGCGATGACGAGCGATGCCGCCTCCGCCGCGCCCGACCCCACCGCCGAGGTCGTCGACCTCTGCCGTGACCTGCTGCGCATCGACACCACCAACACCGGCGACAACGACACCAGCGCGGGCGAGCGCCGGGCCGCCGAGTACGTCGCGGAGAAGCTCGCCGAGGTCGGCGTGGCCGCCGAGATCCACGAGTCCGCGCCGGGCCGGGCCAACCTGATCGCCCGCATCCCCGGTACCGACCCCGGCCGCGACGCCCTGCTCGTGCACGGCCACCTGGACGTGGTGCCCGCCGACCCCGCCGAGTGGTCGGTACACCCGTTCTCCGGGGAGGTCCGCGACGGCTACCTGTGGGGCCGGGGCGCGATCGACATGAAGGACTTCGACGCGATGGTGCTGGCGGTCGTACGGCACTGGCAGCGCACCGGCGTCCGCCCGCCCCGCGACATCGTGCTGGCCTACACGGCCGACGAGGAGGCGGGCAGCGACTACGGCGCGCACTTCCTCGTCCAGCAGCACCGGGACCTCTTCGACGGCTGCACCGAGGCGGTCGGCGAGGTCGGCGGCTTCTCCTACTCGATCAGCGACGCCCAGCGGCTCTACCTGATCGAGACGGCCGAGAAGGGGCTGGACTGGATGCGGCTGCACGCCAGGGGCCGCCCCGGGCACGGCTCGTTCGTCCACGACGACAACGCGGTCACCGCGCTGGCCGAGGCGGTCGCCCGGATCGGGCGGCACCGGTTCCCGCTCACCGTCACCCCGACCGTCCGGGCGTTCCTGACCGAGCTGTCCGACGTGCTCGGCGTGGAGTTGGACCCGGACGACCCGGAGACCGCCATCGCCAAGCTCGGCCCGATCGCCAACATCATCGGCGCGACCGTCCGCAGCACCGCCAACCCGACCCGGCTGGCCGCCGGCTACAAGGACAACGTCATTCCCGGCCGGGCCACCGCCACCATCGACTGCCGCAGCCTGCCCGGCCAGTCCGAGCTGCTGGAACGGCAGCTGCGTGAGCTGGTCGGCCCGGACATCGAGATCGAGTACATCCAGCGCCAGCCCGCCCTGGAGACGACCTTCGACGGCGACCTGGTCGACGCGATGTCGGCGGCGTTGCGGGCCGAGGACCCGGGTGCCCGCCCGGTGCCCTACATGCTCTCCGGCGGCACCGACGCGAAGGCGTTCGCGCAGCTCGGCATGCGGTGCTTCGGTTTCGCCCCGCTGCGGCTGCCGGCGGATCTCAACTTCTCGGCGTTGTTCCACGGCATCGACGAGCGGGTACCGGTGGACGGACTACAGTTCGGCGTGCGGGTGCTCGACCGGTTCCTCCGCAACTGCTGACCGGACCGGTGCCGCACCTCCCCCCATGTCTCGAAGGGACAGCCTCATGACCGACCAGCACGGTGAGCTGGACGCCGCCCTGGAACGCGTGATCGACGCGGCCCGTGCCCACCTGACGGCCGTGCGGGCCGCGCAGGGTCGGATCGACGACGACGACGTGTGGCAGGCGTACGTGGCGTTGAACAACGCCTCCTTCGCCTACGACGAGCAGCTGCTCGACGCGTTCGGCGAGGTCACGCCCTGGGACGTCGAGTCCATCGACCCGGACGAGGCCGACGAGCGGTTCGGCGGGGCGGCCGGGGACGCCGAGGCCGCCGACCCGCACCCGCAGGTCATCTCGGTACGCCAGCGCCGCGACTACCGGGTGCCGAGCGTCTCGGCGCTGCTGCGGGTCGCCGAGGTGGCCCGCCGCGAGGGCACCCCCGAGGACGACGAGCCGGCGCCGGTCGAGGGGGTCGGCGAGGCGGTGCTGGAGCTGTTGCAGAGCGGCGACGGTTCGCTGTCCGCCCTGGACGTGCCGGAGCTGGAGCCGCTGGACGGGGTGGTGATGGTCAGCGAGGTCGGCACCCCGGTCGACCTGGAGTCGTTCGACGACGACGACCCGGTGGGCCCGTTCACCCCGGCCGCCGACGACCGGCTGGTGGGTCGGCTCGACGAGCACCCGTTCCTCGACGAGGACGACCACGACCACGCCGGGCACCGGCACTAGACGGTGGCCGGGGTCGCCCGACGGCACCACCGGGCTCGCCCGGTGCGGGCCGGCCGGCGGCCCCGGGCCACCCGGGTGCCCCCGGACGACGGTCGTGCCGCCGACGGGGTCAGTCAGTAGGACAGGCCCGGTTGGGGTTGGTTGACCCGGCGGCGGCGCAACACCACCTTGCGGGTGCCGTCCCGGAACAGCTGTACCCGGGCCAACTCCCACCCGGAGAACTCCGCCTGGATCGCCAGCTGCGCCGCGGCGGTCAACCTGTCGACATTCGGCGGCAACCGCAGCGGCGCGTATTCGTAGTCCATGGCACCTATGCTGCCCAGCCCGGCGGCCCCGCGCCACCCTTTGGCCGGTGCGCCGCGCCACCCGCCACCGCCGGTCAGCCCGGCACGCAGTCGGTCGCCCCGTGCTGCCAGGAGTGGTCGTAGCGGCCGGCGATCCGCTCGACGAACTCCTCGACCGCCCGCTCGTCGAGGGTGTCCAGGCGGTCCAGCCGCTGCCAGCCGGTCAACCCGATGCCGTGACCCAGCGGCGGGTAGGGGGCCACCACCACGTCCCGGGGATGCCGGCGACCGAGCCGCTCCAGCTTCTCGACGTCGCCCGGCGGGACGTCCGGGGCGTACTGCACCAGCACGTGGCCGTGTTCCAACGCGTGTACCTGGAGTTCCTCCGGCACCGCGTCGCGGTAGATGCCCGGCACGACCACCCGGGGCGAGTGCGGCCCCGACGTCGGCGGGAGTGTCCGGTACGGCTCGTGCGGCGCCCCCTCGTACGCGATGTGCCGGTCGCCCTCGAACGGTTGCGCCGTGCCCGGCAGCCGGTCGCAGGGCAGCGCGGCGTCCCCGCCGAACAGGTTGACCAACACCCCCACCCCGAGGCTGGACATGGTCGCCACACTGAGCACGGTGACCACCACGCTGACCACCGGGCCGAGCCATCTGCGATTCACGTGGCCAACCTTCCGGCGCGGTAACGATTACGCACGATCACCCCTAGCGGCAGCAGGATGTTGAGCGAGGCGAAAGCCGCCAGCGCAATTCCCTCCCACCAGTAGGCACTGCCGAACGGTGCGCCGGTCAGCACTCCGGCGGCCCACCCCAGGGTCACTTTCGCCCCCGGTAGCAGAAAATGGATGGCGAACCAGACCATCCAGATTACCCCGGCGACATACAACAACCGGTACCAGCGGGACACCCGCAGATCCCGGGCGTGCGCGTCACGCAGCACGGTGCTTTCGGCCGGGGTCAGCCGGCGAACCCATTTCTTGAGGCTGAGCCGGGTCACCTCGTGCAGGTTGCGGCAGCCGGTCGCGGTGGCCATCACCAGGTACATGTCGGTGCGCAGATAGGCGAGCGTCTGGAAGGCCAGCTTGACGGCCTGGCTGAACACCACCATGGCGAGGAACCGCACCATTCCCGGCGGCAGCTCCAGCCAGCCCCGCGACCAGGCGAACCGTGGGGCGACGGCGGCGAACAGCAGGATCCCGTCGATGGCCATGCCGGCGAGGAAGGGGCCGTAGCGGCGTTCCGGCGGCAACGCCCAGAGCCCGGTCAGGTCGGTCTCCAGCACCGGGAAGATCCCCCGACGTTCCAACCGCAGTTGCGACCGGACGCCGACGGCCGCCCCGGCGAACGCGTGCCACGCCTCGTGCACCACCGTCAGCAGGGCCACCGTGACATTGGTGATCAGCAGGCTGAGCACCACGTCGGGAAAGATGAAGGTGTCCTCGTAGGTCGGCAGCAGGGACGGTTCGGCGACGAACATCGCCAGCGTGGCCACCAGCGCGCCGACGTACACCGTCCAGGCCACCCGGCCGAACAGCGGCCGGACCAGCCGGGCCGGGATGCGCGACACCGACCAGGGGCGGGCCTGCGTCGGCGGCGGCCCACCGTCGGACTGCGGCCGGATGATGCCCGCCTCGACGAGCACCTCGACGAAGTCCAGCGCGTCGACCGGCTCACCGGTCTCGCGTTCCACCTCGTCGGCGGCCTCGGCGACGGTCCGGCCGGCGGCGAACAATGCGACCAGCCGCGCCCCCACCTCGGGCACCACCACGAAGTTCCCGCTGGCCAGGTCGCCGACGACGTACTCGTCGTCCTCCTCCTGGCGGACCACCAGGTGCGTCACCGCGGGGCGGCTGTCCAACCCGAGCACGGTCACCGTTCCTCCTGGAACCAGCCGCAGGTGTCGCACTTGACGCCGGGCCGGGGGTTGACCACGTAGTGGTAGGTCAGGTCGGTCAGGCTCAGGTGGAACATCCGGCCCCGGGTGGTCGTCGGGATGCCGGCGAGGTGGTAGACGACGTCGAGGGCGGCCAGGTGCCCGGTGAGGTTGGCGGTGGGGGCGATCACCGCGTGCCCGGTGAATTCGAACAACTCCTCCGGCTCGGTGCCGTGCTCCTCACGCAGCCGGTCGGTGACGCTCGGCAGGCACGCCTCGCAGCAGGTCTGACCGGGCACGAAGAGACCGATCACCGCCATCGGGCCCGCGTACTGGGCGAGCATCCAGGGGGTGCCGGTGGCCAGGGCGGCCCGGTTGGTCCACTCCCGGATGGCGTGCCGGGGCTGGTCGGCGCAGAGCACCAGCAGGTCGCGGTCGCGCATCAACGCCGCCACGTCCTGCGTCGAGTCGACCCGGGCCTCCTCGCCGGTGACCGTGACGTGGGAGTTCATCCGGCGCAGCCGGGCCACCGCGGTGTCCACCTTGGCGGCGCCGATGTCGTCCTCGGTGTAGAGCAGTTGCCGGGTCAGGTTGCCCGCCTCGACCACGTCGAAGTCGACGCAGTGCACCGTGCCCACCCCGGCGGCCACCAGCGAGGCGGCCACCGCCGACCCGGAGCCGCCGAGCCCCAGCACCACCACCCGGCCCGCCTTGAGCCGGGCCTGCACCTCGTAGCGGGAGGTGCGCGGGGTGAGATCCACCCAGGCGTGGTAGGTGAACGCCCGGTCGTAGCGGTCGATCTCCGCTGGGCTCAGCTCGGGCGGGGGCGGCGCGGCGGCATCCTCCACGTACCCGGCGTCGATGATCGTCTGCATCGCGTCGGTGGCGTCCTCGGCGGCCATCTCCGGGCGTACGTCGAGCAGCGCGGCGACGATCTCCGCCCGGGTCCGGGTGCCGTCCATCAGGCGCAGCAGCTCCCAGAGGCTGCCGTCCTCGTCGTCGATCTCCGCGCCGATCCCCAGCTGCCGACCACCGATGTTGATCAGGGTCGGGTGGAGCCGTACCGGCTTGTGGATGCCCTTGATCCGGGGCCGCTGCATCGGGCGAAGACCTCCTGGAAGATGGCCGGCCGGGGCGCGGCACGCCGCGCCCCGGCCGAAACGGGGTGGGTCAGCCGCAGACGTCGTTGCGGCAGCCCGGCTCGCTGATGATGGCGACGGTGGTCTCGAGCCGCTCGAGCTTGCGCACGACGACCTTGGCGGGCTTGCGCTTGACGTCGGTCTTACGGTCCACGGGTCCTCCAACGAAATGGGAGAAACGGCGCGGCGGGGGTCGCTCACGCCGCAATCATTAGAGCACCGTCATTGGTCCGCCACAATGTTTACGGCGGCCGGATCAGACGGTTTTCGCCGGGCCGGATCTCTTTCCGGACAGGCCCACCGAAAAGCGGACGCCGAAACCCGGGCCAACAACACCAGGGGGTTCTAAGCCGCCTATTCGGACGGAACAACGCAAGCGGCCTGAACCAATTATGGGGGAGTGGCAGTTGGTAAAGGACGATCGGTGGAATTGACACGTACCGGTGTGCTTTTGGTCCGGTCCGCCACCTTGTGCGCCGGCGGCGGGATCAGCCCTCGCGCTCCGGGTAGCCGACCGGCACGGCGGACACGTCGTCCAGCGCCGTGGTGATCTCCTCCGGCAGGGTCATCCGTTCCACCTGCAACGCGCCGAGCAGCTGCCCCACCGTGCGGGCGCCCAGCACCGGCGCGGTCACCCCCGGCCGGTCCCTGATCCAGGCCAGCGCCACCTCCAGCGGCGACACACCCAACCCGCCGGCCGCGATGCTCACCGCCTCGACGATGCTGGAGCAGCGCGGCTCCAGGTAGGTGGCGACGAACGCCTCGAAGTGGGCCGAGGCGGCCCGCGAGTCCGCCGGGCGGCCGTTGCGGTACTTGCCGGTCAGCACCCCCCGCCCCAGCGGCGACCAGGGCAGCACGCCCAGGCCCAACGCGGCGCAGGCCGGCAGCACCTCCCGCTCCACCCCCCGCTCCAGCAACGAGTACTCCACCTGGGCGGCGACCACCGGGGCCCGCCCCGGCCAGGCGGCCTGCCAGGCGGCGGCGCGGGCGGTCTGCCAACCCGAGAAGTTCGACACCCCGACGTAGCGGACCCGGCCCGAGGCGACCGCGTGGTCCAGCGCGGCCAGCGTCTCCTCCAGCGGGGTGTCCGGGTCGTAGCCGTGCACCTGCCACAGGTCGACGTGGTCGGTGCCGAGCCGGCGCAGCGAGGCGTCCAACGTACGCAGCAGGTGCCCGCGCGAGCCGTCCCGCCGCCGACCGCTGCCCGGCCGCAGCCCCGCCTTCGTGGCGATCAGCACGTCCTCGCGGGGGACCAGGGTGCCCAGCAGCGACCCGAGCACCGACTCGGCGTCGCCGTCGGCGAACACGTCGGCGGTGTCGACCAGGTTGCCGCCCGCGTCCAGGAAACTCTTCAGCTGGGCCGCCGCGTCGTCGGCGTCGGTGTCCCGGCCCCAGGTCATGGTGCCGAGCGCGAGCCGGGAAACCGCCAGCCCGCTTCGGCCGAGCGGTCGCTGTTGCATGGGTGAACCTTATTTCGAACGCGGCGCAACCGATATCCTCGCTCCCGGCATCTCTGCCTGTCGCGTCGCCGATCCGACCGTCACCGCCGCCCGCGCCGCCGCGTTGTGCACCGGATGCGCCGGTCCGGTCGCTGGCTGTCCACCCGTCCCCGCGCGGCCCGACCACCCACCCCGCCCGGCGTCCGGACGGTCGGCGTCCGGTGGCGAGCCGGTGGGCGGCCGGCCCCGGGCCATTGCGTAACCTGATGCGACCTGTGGTGCGGGATGGGGAGGATCAGTGCGACTCGGGCTCAGCCTCGGATATCAGACGGCGTGGAGTACGCCGGCGGACCACCTGGCGCTTGCCCAGGAGGCGGACCGCCTCGGCTACTCGGTGGTGTGGGCGGCGGAGGCGTACGGCTCGGACTCCCCGAGCATGCTCGCCTGGATGGCCGGGCAGACCGAACGGATCGACGTGGGCAGCGCGGTGATGCAGATCCCCGCCCGTACCCCGGCGATGACCGCGATGACGGCGGCCACCATCGACGCGCTCTCCGGCGGCCGGTTCCGGCTCGGCCTGGGGGTCTCCGGCCCGCAGGTCTCCGAGGGCTGGCACGGCGTCCGGTTCGCCAAGCCGCTCGCCCGCACTCGCGAGTACGTCGACATCGTCAAGCTGGCGGTGGCCCGCAAGGAGGTCGCCTACGCCGGCGAGCACTACACCCTGCCGCTGCCCGACGGCCCCGGCAAGGCGCTGCGGCTGGGCTTCCACCCGCCGCGCGAGCACATCCCGATCTACCTGGCCGCCGTCGGCCCGAAGAACCTGGAGCTGGCCGGCGAGATCGCCGACGGTTGGCTGGCCGTGTTCTACGCCCCCGAGTTCGCCGACGAGCAGCTCGCCTCCGTCAGCGCCGGCCGGGCGAAGGCCGGCAAGGAACTGGCCGGGTTCGACGTGGTGCCCTCGGTGCCGGTGGTGGTCGGTGACGACGTCGCCACCTGCGCCGAACTGGTCCGTTGGTACGCCGCCCTCTACGTCGGCGGCATGGGCAGCCGGCAGCAGAACTTCTACAACCAGCTCGCCACCCGGATGGGCTACGCCGACGCCGCCCGCGAGGTGCAGGACCTCTACCTGGCCAAGCGGCAGCGCGACGCCGCGGCGGCGGTGCCGATGGAGTTCATCGACCGCACCTCGCTGCTCGGCCCCAAGGAACGCATCGCCGAGCGGATGCGGGAGTACGCGGCCGCCGGGGTGACCACCCTGTCGGTCACCCTGTTCGTGGCCGACCGGGACAGCGGCGTGCAGACCCTGCGCACCGTCGCCGAGGCCTTCGACCTCTCGGGAGTCGGCGAGTGACCTGGGTCGAGGCCATCGTCCTGGGCATCGTCCAGGGGCTCACCGAGTTCCTTCCGGTGAGTTCGTCGGGGCATCTGCGGATCACCTCGGCGATCTTCTTCGACCGGGACGCGGGCGCGTCGTTCACCGCGGTCACCCAGCTGGGCACCGAGGCGGCCGTGCTCATCTACTTCGCCAAGGACATCTGGCGGATCACCCGGACCTGGCTGGTGGGGTTGCGGGACCGCTCGGTGCGTTCCAGCCTCGACTACCGGATGGGCTGGTACGTGATCGTCGGCTCGATCCCGATCGGGCTGTTCGGTTTCCTGTTCAAGGACCAGATCCGCACCGCCGGCCGCAACCTGTGGGTGGTCTCCACCACGCTCATCGTGTTCGCCTTCGTGCTGGCCTTCGCCGAGTACTGGGGGCGGCAGACCCGCACCCTGGTGAACTTCCGGATGCGCGACGGCATCGTGATGGGCTTCGCCCAGGCGATGGCGCTGATCCCCGGGGTGTCGCGCTCCGGCGGCACGCTCACCGCCGGCCTGCTGCTCAACCTGACCCGGGAGGCCGCCGCCCGGTACTCGTTCCTGCTGGCCATCCCGGCGGTGGTGATGTCCGGCATCTTCAGCGTCGGGGACGTCTTCGAGCCGGCCGCCCCGGGCACCTCGGTGCCCTCGGTGGCGCAGATGGTGGTCGCCACGATCATCGCGTTCGGCATCGGCTACGCGGCCATCGCCTGGCTGCTGCGTTACGTGGCACACCACACCCTGTACGTCTTCGTGCTCTACCGGGTGGCGCTCGGCACCCTGGTGCTGGCGTTGCTGCTCACCGGCACGATCAGCGCCACCTGACCGTACGTCGGCCGCCGGCCCCCGACACCACCTCAGGTGTCGGGGGCCGGCTGTGGTCCGGCTGCCCCTAGGGTGGTGGCGTGGCGACCCTTCTGCTTCTGCGACACGGCCGGACGACCGCGAACGCCGAGGGCGGGCTGGCCGGCCGCCAGCCGGTCGAGCTGGACGACACCGGGCGGGCCCAGGCGGACGCGGTCGGCCAGCGGCTGCGCGGCCTGCCGCTTTCGGCGGTGGTGACCAGCCCGCTGATCCGCTGCCGGCAGACCTTGGAGCTGGCCCTTCCGCAGGCCACCCCGGTGGTCGAGGAGGGGCTGATCGAGTGCGGCTACGGCGCCTGGGAGGGGCAGCCGCTGAAGAAGCTGGCCAAGGAGAAGCTCTGGCCGGTGGTGCAGCAGCACCCCAGCGCCGCGGTCTTCCCCGACGGGGAGTCGATGGCGCAGATGTCGGCCCGCGCGGTCGCCGCGGTACGCGCCTGGGACGCCCGGATCACCGCCGAGCACGGACCGGAGGCGGTATGGCTGGCGTGCAGCCACGGCGATGTGATCAAGGCCATCGTCGCCGACGCCCTCGGGGTGCACCTCGACCTGTTCCAACGCATCGTCGCCGACCCGGCCTCGCTCACCGCGATCCGCTACACCCCGCTGCGGCCGTTCCTGGTCCGGCTCAACGACACCGGCGGTGACCTGGCCTCCCTGGTGCCGCCACCGGCCCGGCGGCGGCGTCGGGCGACCGGGCCGGCCGACTCCGACGCGGCCGTCGGCGGGGGTGCGGGCGCCACCGGCTGAGCCGGCCCGCCGGGGGACGCCGGCCACCGGGCGCGGGCCGCGCCGTTTCGCCCTCGGCTGATTCGGCGTCGGTGCCTTGCGCGACCGTTCCACGCTCCGGATAGGGTCGTGGGTATGACCCACCAGGTGCACGCCTTCGAGCCGCCCGAGCGGTTCGTCGCCGGGACCGTCGGGCCGCCCGGGGAGCGCACGTTCTTCCTCCAGGCCCGCGGTGGCGGCCGGCTGGTCAGCGTCGCGCTGGAGAAGGTGCAGGTGTCCCTGCTCGCCGAGAAGCTGGAGGAACTGCTCTCCGAGGCGCAGCGCCGCTTCGGCGTCGAGCTGCCGGAGTCGCCGGTGTCCGTCGGCGACAACGACCCGCTGGACAATCCGGTCGACGAGGAGTTCCGGGTCGGCACCCTCGGGCTGGCCTTCGACGTGGACTCCGCCACGGTGGTGATCGAGGCGATCGCCGCCGGTGAGGCGGAGGCCGAGGTCGAGCTGGGTGACGACGAGGACGACGAGGACGACGACGATGACGAACCGGACGAGGACCTCGACCGGCTCCGGGTGCGACTGACCCCCGAGGCGACCCGCGAGTTCATCGAACGGGCCCGCCGGGTGGTCAACGCCGGCCGCCCGCCCTGCCCGCTGTGCGGCCAGCCGCTCGACCCGGCCGGGCACCTCTGCCCCCGGCACAACGGCTACCACCGGTGACGTCGTCGGAGGTGCAGCGCCAGGATGCCAGCGCCGCGCTCCGGCTGCTGTGCGAGGGTGAACTGGAGCTGGAGGGTCGGCTTGTCGACGCCTCCAACACCACCCTGCGGGCCACGCTGACCCTCGACGGCCGTACCGCCCGGTGCGTCTACAAGCCGGTGCGCGGCGAGCGTCCGCTCTGGGACTTTCCCGACGGCACCCTCGCCGGCCGGGAGGTCTCGGCCTACCTGGTCTCGCGGGCCACCGGCTGGGATCTGGTCCCGCTGACGGTGCTGCGCGACGGGCCGCTCGGGCCCGGGTCGTGCCAGCTCTGGATCGACGAGCCGGACGACGCCGAGCCGCTGGTCGGGTTCGTGCCGGCCGAGTCGGTGCCGCCGCGCTGGTTCCCGGTGGCCGCGGCCCGCGACGACGACGGCGCGGCGTACGCCCTGGCCCACGCCGACGACCCCCGGCTGGCCCGGCTGGCCGTGCTGGACGCGGTCATCAACAACGCCGACCGCAAGGGCGGGCACGTGCTGGCCGGCGCGGACGACCGGATCTACGGGGTGGACCACGGGGTCTGCTTCCACGTCGAGGAGAAACTACGGACCGTGCTGTGGGGGTGGGCCGGCCGGCAGCTCCCACCGGACGCGGTGCAGGTGCTCGACGCCCTCGACCGGCAACTCGCCGGCGAGCTGGGGGAGGAGTTGGCCGAGCACCTGACCCTCGGCGAGGTCGCCGAGGTGGCCGCCCGGGTACGGCGGCTGCGCGACACCGGCCGGTACCCGCTGCCGCCGCAGGAGTGGCCGGCGATGCCGTGGCCGCCGATCTGAGCCGTTGTCGTGTTGATCACCCGGGCGGTTCCTCCCGGCGGCCGGGCGGCTCGTTAGGCTGGCGGTCATGGAGTCTTGGGCGGGACACGAGGTGCCACGGCTGCCGGGTGACGGCGGGCCGCTGAGCTTGTACGACTCGGCGCGACGCGGTGTCCACCCGAGCCGCCCCACCGGCCCCGCCACCATGTACGTCTGCGGCATCACCCCGTACGACGCCACCCACCTGGGCCACGCTGCCACCATGATCACCTTTGATCTGCTGCAGCGGATGTGGCGCGACGCCGGCCTGACCGTCCGGTACGTGCAGAACGTCACCGACATCGACGACCCGCTGCTGGAACGCGCCGAGCGCGACGGCGAGGACTGGAAGGTCCTGGCGATGCGGGAGACGGCGCTGTTCCGCGAGGACATGGAGGCGCTGCGGATCATTCCTCCGGCGCACTACGTCGGCGCGGTGGAGTCGATCCCGGACATCGCCGACCGGGTCCAGGAACTGCTCAAGGACGGTGCCGCCTACCGGCTCGACGACGGCACCGGCGACGTCTACTTCGACATCGCCGCCGCCCCGGCGTTCGGCTACGAGTCGAACCTGACCCGGGAACAGATGCTGGAGATCTTCCCCGAGCGCGGTGGCGACCCGCGGCGGGCCGGCAAGCGCGACCCGCTCGACCCGCTGCTGTGGCGCGGTGCCCGCGACGGCGAGCCGTCCTGGCCGGGCGGCGAGCTGGGCCCCGGCCGGCCCGGCTGGCACATCGAGTGCACCGTGATCGCGCTGAACCTGCTCGGCGACCGGCTCGACGTGCAGGGCGGCGGCAACGACCTGATCTTCCCGCACCACGAGTGCTCCGCCGCGCACGCCGAGCGGCTCACCGGCACGGCCCCCTTCGCCGACCACTACGTGCACGCCGGCATGATCGGCCTGGACGGCGAGAAGATGTCGAAGTCCAAGGGCAACCTCGTCTTCGTCTCCCGGCTACGCGCCGACCGGGTGGACCCGATGGCCGTCCGGCTCGGCCTGATGTCCGGCCACTACCGGGACGACCGGGCCTGGACCGACGACGTGCTGACCGCCGCGCAGCAGCGGCTGGACCGCTGGCGGCGGGCCGCCGCCGCGCCGTCCGGGCCGTCCGGCGCGGCCTTCCTGGCCGGGGTACGCGAACGCCTCGGCGACGACCTGGACACCCCGGGCGCCCTCGCTCTGGCCGACGACTGGGCCGCGGCGGCCCTGGCCGGCACCGGCGACGACCCGCAGGCCCCCGCCCTCTTCGCCACCACCGTCGACGCCCTCCTCGGCATCCACCTCTAACCCCCACCCCACCCCCACCCCCGCCCGGCCCGTCGATCATGGAGTTGTGGTGGGGGTTGAGCCCCCATGTGCGACGTTTTCTGAACCCCACAACTCCATGATCGACGCAGGGGGCGTGTCGGGGTGGCTGATGGGGGTCAGCGGGGGGTGGGTTGGCGTAGGGCGACGCGGGTCTGGGTCTGCACGACGCCGCAGCTCTTCTTGAGCCGACGTAGCAACGCGTCCAGGGCGGCGGTGTCCCGCAGCCGGGCCCGCAGCAGGTAGTCGTACGGCCCGGTCATGTGCACCGCGTCGACGATCTGCTCGATCGGGGCGATGGCGTCGACGAACGTCTCGTAGTCGGTCCCGGCGTCGAGGCGTACGTCGATGAACACTTCCAACCCGCCCCGGAGCTGCGGCGCGTCGTGACCGGTGACGACCGTGTACCCGAGGATGACGCCGTCGGCTTCCAGCCGGCGGACCCGGGCGGCGGTGGCGTTCGTGCTCAGGCCGACCCGTCGACCGATCTCACTGAACGAACACCTCGCATTCTCCTGCAGGATGCCGAGAATGTGCTCGTCCAGCTGGTCCACACCGATAATCGTACGCCGGCACCACTCATCTGTCGGTCGTGCCCGTCGGGGTGACCCAGACTCGGCGGATGGCTGATGGAATCGTGTTCCTGGCGGTCGCCGGGTTCGCCGCCGGGCTGGGGGTGGCGATGCCCCTGGGGGCGATCGGGGTGCTGATCGTCCGGGAGGGGATGCTGGGCGGTCACCGCAGCGGCCTGGCCGCAGCATTCGGCGTCGCCACCGTCGACACCCTCTACTGCCTCGGCGCGCTGCTGACCGGGGCGGCGCTCGCGCCGGTGATCGCCTCGTGGGGAGACGCTCCCCGCTACCTGTCCGGGCTGGTGATCGTCGGGCTGGGCTGCCACCAACTGGTCACCCTGCGCCGAGCCCCGGCACGCCCCGCCGGGGCCGCAGCCGAGCGGGACGGCACCGGCGGGGCCCGGCGGGACGGTGGCGGTGGAGCCGAGCGGGACGGCACCGGCGGGGAACGTCCGGCCCGGACCGCCGCCGGACCGGTCTACGTCCGATTCGTGCTCCTCACCGCGGTCAACCCGTTGACCCTGGTGTACTTCTTCGCCCTGGCCGGGACGGTGAACGCCGTGCCGGGCAGTTGGACGGGGCCCGGGGTGTTCGTCGCCGCCGCCGGGCTGGCCTCCCTGCTCTGGCAGACCGGGCTCGCCACGATCGGCGCGGCCCTCGGTGCCACCGTCCCCGTACGGGTCGCCGACCTGCTCGGGGTGGTCGCCTCCCTGATCGTCGTCGCGCTCGGAGCGGCCGTCATCGTGGTCACCGCGCTCACCTGAGGCACAGCCGACGCCCTTGCGCCCGGTACCGTCCCACCGGCCATGCCGCCGCCGTTGTACGGTGCGGCCCAGCCCTTGTGCGGCCCAGCCCCGGTGCGGCCCAGCCCTTGTGCGGAGGCCGGACCGGGACGGGGGCCGGACCGGGACGGCGGGCGGTGCCCGACCGGGAGGATCAGCCGAGGACCAGGCCGGGATCGGGGTCGGGGTCCGGTGCGGGGGCGGGGACCTGGTACTCCTCGGTCAGCGTGGTCATCGGGCCGGGCCAGGTGGCCTGGGCGACCTCGATCGGCTTGCGGTGGGCGTCGTAGGCGACGTGCAGCAGGTGCAGCACGGGCGTGTCGGGGCGGATCTGGAGCGTTTCGGCCTCCTCCCGGCTGGGCTGCCGGGCGCTGATGGTGTCGGCGGCGGTGGTGTACCGCCGGCCGGTCGCCTCCTCGGCCTCCTGGTAGAGCGGCCTGCCGAACGCCTCGGCCCGCTCCAGGGAGGTGCCGGCGGTGTCCTTCGGCAGGAACCAGGACGCGCCCACCTCCACCGGGGAGTCGTCGGTGCGTACCAGGTGCCGGCGGCAGAGCAGTTCGGTGCCGTCGGCGACCCCGAACGCGTCGGCCACCTCGGGCGGGGCGGGTGCCCGACCGACCGAGACGAGCTGCTGGCGGTACCGGGCGGCGAGGTCGGCGTGGTAGCCGCGGAAACCGCCGTACCGACCCCGGGAGAGCCGGTTGAGCCGCCGCCGGGTGCCCCGCACGTACGTACCGGAGCCGGGTTTGGTGATCAGGATGCCCTCGACCCGCAGCTGGTCGACGGCGCGTTGCACGGTCTGCTTCGCCACCCCGAACATCTCGGCGATGGCCGGGATGGACGGCAGCCGTTCGCCAGGCCCCCAGTCGCCCCGCCGCACCTGGGCCTTGAGCTGCGCGGCGATCTGCCGGTGCGGGAACTCGGCGGCTCCCGGGTTGATCTGCACGCCCGCCTCCTCCTGACAGCTAGGTTCCTAGGATGCCCTAGAGGGGGTGACGGCGCCACCCCGGACACGCCGAAAGGCCCCGGACGCCGCGACGCCCGGGGCCCTGCGGGGACGACTACCAGGAACCGGCGGTGGGGCCGGCGGAACCGCCCCGGCGGCGCAGGTACTTCTCGAACTCCTGGGCGATCTCGTCACCGGTCAACGGGGTGATGCCCGCGTCGCCGACGCGTTCCTCCAGCTCCCGCACGTACTCGCCCAGCTCGGCGTCCTGCTCGGCGGCGCCGCGTACCCGCTGCTCCCACTCGGCGGCCTCCTCGGCCAGGTCGGCCATCGGCACCGGCAGGTCGAGCACCTCCTCGACTCGGTGCAGCAGCGCCAGGGTGGCCTTGGGGCAGGGCGGGTTGTTGGCGTAGTGCGGCACGTGCACCCAGAACGACACCGCGTCGACCTCGGCCCGGGTGCAGGCGTCCTGGAGCACCCCGACGATGCCGGTGGGCCCGTCGTAGCGGGTGGGGGTGAGCTGGTAACGCTGGGCGGCCTGGGCGTCGGAGGCGCTGCCGCTGATCGGCAACGGCCTGGTGTACGGCACATCGGCCAGCAACGCGCCGAGCAGCACCACCCGTTCGACCTCCAGGCTGTGGCAGATCTCCAGCACCTGCTCGCAGAACGTGCGCCAGCGCATGCTCGGCTCGATGCCCCGGATCAGCACCACGTCACGGTCGGTGCCCTCGGGGCTGGCCACCACGAACTTCGTGGTGGGCCACTCCACCCGGCGGGTCTCGCCGTCGGACATCGTGATCGTCGGGCGGCTGACCTGGAAGTCGTAGAACTCCTCCGGGTCGATCTCGGTGATCTGGCGGGCCTGCCAGACCTGTTCCAGGTGTTCCACGGCGGCGGTGGAGGCGTCCGCGGCGTCGTTCCAGCCCTCGAAGGCGGCGATCGCCACCGGGGACCGCAGCACCGGCAGCCCGTCGAACTCGGTCACGCCGTCACCTCGCCCCGCTCGTCGCCGGCGGTGCCGGGGGTCGGCCCGGTCACCCGCCCGCCGTGCACGGTGGCGTCCCTGATGTCCTTCACGTCCGCAAGCCTACGTCCCGGCGCGGCGCGTGGCCCGTCGGCCGCGCCGGCACGCCGCCCCACCCCACCGCCGAACCGGTACGAACCGGGACGCGGAGCGGGCGGACACATAGTGGGACGACCCCGGGCGTCGACAGTCACCGGATCGACCGCACTAACCTGATGTGGTGCGGACTTCGTTGCGGGATGTGCTGGCCGACCGGATTCTCATCGCCGACGGCGCGATGGGGACGATGCTCCAGGCTGCCGACCTGAGCCTCGACGACTTCGAGGGGCTGGAGGGCTGCAACGAAATCCTCAACGTGACCCGGCCCGACGTGGTGCGCGGCGTGCACGAGGCCTACCTGGCGGCCGGCGCGGACTGTGTCGAGACGAACACGTTCGGCGCGAACCTCGCCAACCTCGCCGAGTACGACATCCCGCAGCGCATCCGGGAGCTGTCCGAGGCCGGCGCGCGGATCGCCCGGGAGGCCGCCGACGCGTACGCCACGGCGGAGCGCCCCCGGTTCGTGCTCGGCTCGATCGGCCCCGGCACCAAGCTGCCCACCCTCGGCCACGCCCCGTACGCGACGTTGCGGGACGCGTACCAGGAGAACGCGGCCGGGCTGATCGCGGGCGGGTCGGACGCGCTGATCATCGAGACCTGCCAGGACCTGTTGCAGGTCAAGGCGGCCGTGGTCGGGTCGAAGCGGGCGATGGCCGAACTGGGCCAGCAGGTGCCGATCATCTGCCACGTGGCGGTGGAGACCACCGGCACCATGCTGGTGGGCAGCGAGATCGGGGCGGCACTGGCGGCCATCGAGCCGCTCGGGGTGGACCTGATCGGGCTGAACTGCTCGACCGGCCCGGCCGAGATGGGTGAGCACCTGCGCTACCTGTCGCAGCACTCCCGGATCCCGCTGTCGGTGATGCCGAACGCCGGCCTGCCGGTGCTGACCGCCGACGGGGCGTACTTCCCGCTGAGCCCGGCCGAGCTGGCCGACGCCCTGGAACGGTTCGTCGCCGACTACGGTGTCGGGCTGATCGGCGGCTGCTGCGGCACCACCCCGGAGCACATCCGGGCGCTGGCCGAGCGGCTGCACGGCGCGACCCCGGCGGCCCGCGAGCCCCGGCACGAGGCGGGCGTCTCGTCGATCTACCACCCGGTGCCGTTCGCCCAGGACGCCTCGGTGCTGATGGTGGGGGAGCGGACCAACGCCAACGGCTCCAAGGCGTTCCGTGAGTCGATGCTCGCCGCCGACTGGCAGGCGTGCGTCGAGGTGGCCCGCAGCCAGGCCCGCGACGGCTCGCACCTGCTGGACCTGTGCGTCGACTACGTCGGTCGGGACGGCACGCAGGACATGCGGGAGCTGGCCGGCCGGTTCGCCACCGCGTCCACCCTGCCGATCATGCTGGACTCCACCGAGCCGGCGGTGATCGAGGCCGGGTTGGAGATGCTCGGTGGGCGTTGCGTGGTCAACTCGGTCAACTTCGAGGACGGCGACGGCCCCGACTCCCGCTACGCGCGGGTGATGCCGGTCATCGCCGAGCACGGTGCGGCCGTGGTGGCGCTGCTCATCGACGAGGAGGGGCAGGCCCGTACCCGGGAGTGGAAGGTCCGGGTGGCGGCCCGGCTGATCGACGACCTGACCGGCCGCTGGGGCATGGACCGGTCGGACATCCTCATCGACGCCCTGACCTTCCCGATCGCCACCGGCCAGGAGGAGACCCGGCGCGACGGCATCGAGACGATCGAGGCGATCCGGGAGATCGCCGCCCGCTACCCGGGGGTCAACTTCACCCTGGGCATCTCGAACGTCTCGTTCGGCCTCAACCCGGCGGCCCGGCAGGTGCTCAACTCGGTGTTCCTGCACGAGTGCGTGCAGGCCGGGCTGACCTCGGCGATCGTGCACGCCAGCAAGATCCTGCCGATGTCCAAGATCCCCGAGGCGCAGCGCGAGGTCGCCCTCGACCTGATCTACGACCGGCGGCGCGAGGGCTACGACCCGGTGCAGCGGTTCATCGAGGCGTTCGAGGGTGTCGACGCCGCGTCGGCGCGGGCCACCCGGGCCGA
The DNA here is from genome assembly GCF_016901255.1 of Micromonospora humida. Classification (NCBI taxonomy): domain Bacteria; kingdom Bacillati; phylum Actinomycetota; class Actinomycetes; order Micromonosporales; family Micromonosporaceae; genus Micromonospora; species Micromonospora humida. Next base: position 429,820 of record NZ_JAFEUC010000003.1, on the reverse strand, counting down.
GGAACTGGCCGGGCTGCCGCTGGAGGAGCGGCTCAAGCGGCGGATCATCGACGGCGAGCGCAACGGCCTGGAGGCCGACCTGGACGCCGCGATGGCGCAGGGCCGGTCCCCGCTGTCCATCATCAACGACATCCTGCTGGACGGGATGAAGGTCGTCGGTGAGCTGTTCGGCTCCGGGCAGATGCAGTTGCCGTTCGTGCTCCAGTCCGCCGAGGTGATGAAGACGGCGGTGGCCTACCTGGAGCCGCACATGGAGGCGGTCGAGGACGGCGGCAAGGGCCGGATCGTGCTGGCCACCGTACGCGGCGACGTGCACGACATCGGCAAGAACCTGGTCGACATCATCCTGTCCAACAACGGCTACGAGGTCGTGAACATCGGCATCAAGCAGCCGATCACCGCGATCCTCGACGCCGCCGAGCAGCACCGGGCCGACGCGATCGGCATGTCCGGGCTGCTGGTCAAGAGCACGGTCATCATGAAGGAGAACCTCGCCGAGATGGCGTCGCGCGGGGTGGCCGAGCGGTGGCCGGTGCTGCTGGGCGGGGCGGCGCTGACCCGCGCGTACGTCGAGGACGACCTGCGGGCGATGTTCCCCGGCCAGGTGCACTACGCCCGGGACGCCTTCGAGGGGTTGGCCCTGATGGACCGGGTGATGACCGCCAAGCGTGGTGGCGCACCCGTGATCGACCCGGAGCGGGAGGCGGCCCTGGCGGCCCGGCGGGCCCGCCGGGAGAAGCAGCGCACCATGGTCACCGAGGCGCTGCCGGAGCTGCACGACTCCTCGGTCCGCTCCGACGTGGCCACCGACGTGGCGGTGCCCACCCCGCCGTTCTTCGGCACCCGGGTGGTCAAGGGGGTGCCGCTGGCCGACTACGCGGCGCTGCTGGACGAGCGGGCCACGTTCCTCGGCCAGTGGGGGCTGCGCGGGTCGCGGGGCGGCCAGGGTCCGTCGTACGAGGAACTGGTGGAGACCGAGGGGCGGCCCCGGCTGCGGTACTGGCTGGACCGGCTCATCGCCGACCAGGTGCTGGAGGCGGCCGTGGTATACGGCTACTTCCCGGCGTACTCCGAGGGCAACGACCTGGTGGTGCTGGACGAGAACGGCACCAGCGAGCGGGCCCGGTTCTCGTTCCCCCGGCAGCGGCAGGAACGGCGGCTCTGCCTGGCCGACTTCTTCCGCCCGAAGGACGACGGGCTGGACGTGGTGGCGTTGCAGTTGGTCACCGTCGGCCAGCCGATCAGCGAGTACACCGCGAAGATGTTCGCCGCCAACGAGTACCGCGACTACCTGGAGGTGCACGGGTTGTCCGTGCAGCTCACCGAGGCGCTCGCCGAGTACTGGCACCGGCGTATCCGCTCCGAGCTGACCCTGCCGGCCGGTGGCACGGTCGCCACCGGCGACCCGACCGACCTGGCCGGCCTGCTGCGCAACGACTACCGGGGCTGCCGGTACGCGTTCGGCTACCCGGCCTGCCCGGACCTGGAGGACCGGGCGAAGATGGTGGAGCTGCTGGGGGCGGAGCGGATCGGCGTGCAGTTGTCGGAGGAGTTCCAGCTAGTGCCGGAGCAGGCCACCGACGCGATCGTGGTGCACCACCCGGAGGCCAACTACTTCAACGCCAAGTGATGTCATCACCTCGACGGCACTGAAACCTGCGGACAGCACGGCCCCTCCCCGCTGGGCCCCCGGGCCGGGGGTGGGAGCCGTGCTGCGAAGGGACGATGATCACCGGACGGGTGCTGTCCCGGCTCGTTCGTAGCAGTCCGGGAGACCCGCGAGGAGACCGGTAACGGTGTCGAGGTGACCGGGATGGTGGGCGTCTACTCCGACACCGACCACGTCGTCGAGGACTCGGACGGTGCTGGCATGATCAGTGGGCCGAGTGTCGGTCTGACGGCCTCAGCTACTGATGCCCCCTTGGCGCGGAGGATCGAAGGTTGGCGGGCGTGGAGGGGTACTCGTTACGTGGCGGTATCCGGGTGGTTCCTAGAATTGGGGGCGGTTTTCGCGCCGATTCTGGCTGGCCGATGGCGAGGCTTCGAGCGGATCCGAACTTCATCACGTTGAGGGAGATCTGGGCCGGAACTCTGATGATCACCGCCGACAATCTGGTTGCGATCCGACGATGGCGAAGCACCGGGTTGGAGTTCGAGGTCAGTGATTGTGATGAGTTGTGGATCTTTCGGACCCGTAGTGTCGACCGATTGATTGACCGCCTTGCGGCGCTCGGATGGACCGTCGAACGGTGACGGCGCTCCCGCCGAGACAGCCCGGAGTGTCCGGACCTGAGTGGCCAACCGAGTGACGGCCGGTACGCGCATCGCCGGACTACCGTGGACGCTGGAAAACCCTTTCTGCAGGTCACCGTTCGCATCGAGGCTGGCCCGGCCGGCCGGGAAGGTCCTTCGCGCATAGCGGTCGAGCTGTAGGGTCAGCGTCTACGTTCGGGCCGAGCGGCCCATGCAGCAGCGGCGGCGCAGAGCATGAGGCAGGCGAACAGGCAACTCAGCGCGCCGCACAGCAACATGACCCCAGCCCCGATGCCTTCCATGAGCATCAGCGTAGGCGCTCAGCCTTCCGTTCCCACAGCGTGCCCGATGCGTAGAGGTCACGAGTTCGATCCTGGGAAGTTGCGGACAGCGGCACGCCCGCTGAAGGTGAGGATGGTTGCTGTGATAATGGCAGGCACAAAGGATGCCACCAGCCCGATTCTGCCAACCTCAACCCATGTCGGATGAATCTTGGCGAATGCTGCGGGAAGTGCGTCATCAAACTCTGTCGGTTCGTCGGATAGCCATAGTCGCCATCCGGAACCGTAGCAGCAGACCACGCTGAGCAGGCTCGTTGTGAGGGTGACCACCCTTGCGGCCTCGTGGTCCGTCCTGACCCACAGGGCAACGCCGGCCAATGTCGGTGCGAAGAAGAACGCATACCACAGAGTAATCCGGGCTTCGAAATGGAAGTAGGACGCCTTGAGTGCGATCGAACTGCTGTCTATCGGTGTGCCGGAGCGGTTCGCTGCGTCGTTTATGGCAGCGTTGATGTCCCCTTGGGTATATATTACGGAAATCGCCGCGAATATTAGCAGGGATGCCTGGAGGGTCAACAGCGCGCTTGCGATATTGACTCCCGGTGAGAGGCGTCGAGGTAGCCGCTCGCCAGTCGAGTTCGTGCTGGTTGGAGCCACGAGCCGATGCTATATGGCGATCAACACCAAGCGCCTGGCGGGGTGGTGGGCGGTGGTGGACCAGAATCGCAGGTGGCTGCGGCGTCAGCCTGGCGTCTTTCCGGTGGGGCCCCTGAATGCACTGCAAAGGGACGTTCCAAATCGACTCGTGCGGGGATGAGTGGCCGAAAGCCCTGACACGTCGTGCGTGCTCGACGGTATGACGCTGCATTTCCGGGTCGACCGTCGGTGTGGTGCGCCGAAGCCGTTCCCCGCTGAATGACCGAGGCTGGCGGGGGAGCGGCGTTGCGACGTAGACACCCTTGCCCTGCCTGCCGTCGATCAACCCTTCGGCTTTGAGGATGAGCATCGCGGCGCGGATGACGGTGTTGCTCTCCTCGTATCGCTCGCACAGGGCGGCGAAGGACGGCAGCACCCGAAGGTACGCCTCCAGCGCCTCGTCTGAGCGTCGCCTCGGGGGGCGTCAGCTGGTCTCGTCGTACGAACGGCGGGCGGCCTCGATGGCGGGCAGGTGCCGCCCGGCCCAGTCGAGAAGGACGTCGACCGGGTGCCGGAGGGTCTTGCCCAGCGGGGTGATGCGGTATTCGACGGCGACCGGCCGCGACGACAGGACGTGCCGCGCGACGATGCCGTTGCGTTCGAGCCGACGCAGGGTGGCGCTCAGTGACTTCTGGGACACGGTGGGGATGGCGTGGCGCAGCTCGTTGAACCGGCAGGGTCGTTCGCAGAGTTGGTTGAGCACCTCCAGTGACCACTTGTCGAGGACCTGGTCGAGCAGTTCGCGGTGTGGCGGGGTGACCCGGAGGGCTTCCTCCGGCAGGGATGTGGTTTCGGGCATGACACCTAGTCTCGTTGAAGTTGCCTCGGTACACCAGGTATCCATGAGATACCAGCGAGGAAAGGAAGCCAGATGGGTGTTCAGCTTTTCTCCGCGCCGGGCATGATGCAGCCCGTTCCCTACCACCACGTCGCGGTCGCGTCGGGGTCGCGCCACGTCCACGTGGCCGGTCAGATCAGCCGGGACGAGGCCGGCCGGCCGGTCGCGGCCGGCGACCTGCGGGGTCAGGTCGCCCAGGCGCTGCGCAACACGGGGTACGGGCTGGCCGGTGCCGGCGCGGGCTTCGCGGATGTCGTCCGCCTGACGTTCTACGTGACGAACTGGTCGCCGGAGCGGATCGGCGACTTCATGGCCGGGGTGGAGGATGCCGCGGCGGAACTCGGCCTGCCGCAGCCGTTGCCCCCGTCGTCGCTCATCGGCGTCGATTATCTCTTCGAGCCGGACGTTCTCGTCGAGGTCGAGGCGACGGCGATCCTGGACTGAGGTCCCGGTCCGACACGGCCTGTATCGGCGATCCAGTGGTATCCGAGCGCTCCGATACCGCTAAATCGGCCAAATAGCGCCGATCAGGCCGGGTCGGGGCGGGGCGGGGGCGGAGGGGGTGGGGGCGGGGGGGCTAGCGGCCCTGGGTGAGGAAGCCTTCCAGGGCGAGGGTGGCCGCGCCGAGGCTGACCGGGTTGCCGGCGACGGGGGAGCGGACGATCCCGGTGGCGGCGAGCGGGCGGCGCAGCGCGTGCTGGGCGACCACGGCGCGGACCTCGTCGCGCAGCCGGTCGCCGAGCCGGTCGGCGACCCAGCTGCTGAGCACGATGACCTCCGGGTTGAGCAGGTTGACCAGGTCGGCGACGGCGACGCCGAGGTAGCGGGCGGTCTCGGCGACCACCTTCGCGGCGGTGGGGTCGTCGGCGGCCAGTGCGGCGGCGAGGGCGTCGAGGGTGGCGGTCTGGTCCTCGGGGTGCAGCAGCGGGCTGGTCGGGGCCAGGTCGCGCAGGGTCTGCATGATGCCGGGCGCGCCGACGTACGCCTCGACGCAGCCCCGGCTGCCGCACCGGCAGAGCCGGCCGTCGAGGACCAGGGTGGTGTGCCCCCACTCGCCGGCGCTGTTGCTGCTGCCCCGGTAGAGGGTGCCGCCGAAGGCGAGGCCCGCGCCGACGCCGGTACCCAGGTTGATCACGGCGACGTCGTCGCGGCCCCGGGCGGCCCCGGCCCACAGTTCGGCGAGCATCGCCGCGCGCAGCGGGTTGTCCAGGTGCAGCGGCAGCGGCAGGTGGTCGGCGAGCAGGTCCCGCAGCGGTACGTCGTGCCAGTTCCAGTTGGGCGCGAACACCGACACGCCGCCCTCCCGGTCGACCTGGCCGGGGACGCTGACCCCGACGCCGAGCACCCGGGCCCCGGTGCCGGCCAGGACGGTGCCGATGCCGCTGACGATGTGCCGCACCACCTGGTGGGGGCGGCGTTCCAGGGGGCGTAGCGCCTCCTCGGCTCCGGTCAGCCGGGTCAGCGTGGTGTCGAAGAGGTCGACGTGCACGTAGGTCTCGGCGACGTCGACGCCGACGAGCAGGCCGCCGTGCGGGTCGGCGGCGACCAGGCCGCGGGGCCGCCCGCCACCGGAGTCCTCCTGGCCGGCCTCGGTGAGCAGCCCGAGGTCGGTGAGTTCGGCGACCAGGGTGGCGACGGTGCCGAGGCTGAGCCCGGTGTCGACGGCGAGGCGTTGCCGGCTGGTGGTGCCGGCGGCGACGACCTGCTGGACGACGGTGAGCCGGTTGGCGGAACGGATGTCGCGGGAGGTCCGGGCCATGGCGCTTATCGCAACACTTACGAAAACCATTGGCAATAGTGCAGGATGACAACCATCTATTTATAGAGAGAGGTGTGTCGATGGGACGTCTCCGGTACGGCGCCCTGGCGGCGGTGCTCTGCGTGCTCGGTGGCCTGCTGGTCGCCGGGCCGGCGCGGGCCAACGCCGCCGGGCCGGTCCCGCACTACCTGATGACCGCGTTCACCAACAGCAGCGAATCCAACATGTACGTCTACGACTCGGCCGACGCCACCCGGTTCACCCTCCAACGGGCCAACGCCTACACCCCGCCGTCCGGGCTGGTCCGCGACCCGAGCGTCATCCGGCACACCGACGGCTACTACTACCTCGTCTACACCACCGGCTGGACCGGCAACACCATCGGCATCGCCCGCAGCTCCGACTACCTGAGCTGGACCTTCCAACGCAACGTCACCGTTCCCGTCGCGCCGGCCAACGGCAGCACCTGGGCCCCGGAGTGGTTCGTCGACAGCGACGGCAGCGTGCACATCGTCGTCTCCGTCTCGCAGACCGGCACCGCCGGGCAGTTCCAGCCCTACCGGATCACCGCGACGAACTCCGCGCTGTCGGCGTGGAGCGCCCCGGCGGCGCTCGCCGGCATCGGCACCAACCACATCGACAGCTTCATCGTCAAGGTCGGCAACACCTACCACAACTTCATGAAGAACGAGACGACCAAGTACATCGAGCACGCCACCGCCCCCGCGCTGACCGGCCCGTGGAGCTGGGTCGGCACCGGCAACTGGGCCGGCTGGGGTTCCGGCCTGGAAGGCCCCGCCCTGGTCCGGCTGCCCGACAACCGGTGGCGCATCTACTTCGACCAGTACGGCGCCGGCCGCTACTACTCCGCCGACAGCAGCGACCTGTACGGCTTCACCGGCAAGACCGAACTGGCCGGGCTGTCCGGCACGGTGCGCCACTTCACCGTGCTGCGGGAGAGCGTCGGGGACTCCTCCGCCCCGCCCACCGGCAACCGCTCGCTGCGCTCGGCGAACTTCCCCGACCGCTACGTCCGCCACCGCGACAACGTGGCCCGCATCGACGTACTGGGCAGCGGCAGCCCGCTGGGCGACCGGCAGGACGCCACCTTCCAGATCGTCCCCGGCCTGGCCAACTCCTCCTGCTACTCGTTCCGCGCGGTCAACGGCTCCTACCTGCGGCACTGGGACTTCACCATCCGGCTCGCCGGCAACGACGGCAGTGCCGTCTTCGCCGGGGACGCCACCTTCTGCAGCCGCACCGGGTTGGCCGGGGGCGGCAGCTACTCGTTCGAGTCGTGGAACCATCCCGGCCGCTACCTGCGCCACTACGACTACGTGCTGCGGGTCGACCCGTACGCCGCCGGCAGCACCTTCGCCGGGGACGCCTCGTACACCCTCACCGCGCCACTGGCCTGAACGGGCCGACGCGCCGGCCGGTGGGCGCGAGCCACGCCCACCGGCCGTCAGCGGGTGGCCGGCAGGCCGAACGTCGGGAACAGGGTGTCGTCGAGGAACGACACGAGTTCGGCGATCCGGCCGTCGCGCACCGTCAGCACCGTGATCGACCAGGGCAGGTACGGGCCGGTGTCGCCCGCGCGCAGGTAGTTGGCCACCGCCGGCTGGCCGTTGGCGGCGACCGGCACGTGCCGCCAGGCGCCGCAACTGCCCAGCGGCATCGCCCGCGCGAAGTCCAGCACCGCGTCCCGGCCGGCGTACCAGTGCGGCAGCGGCGGCATCGACCAGGTGACGTCCTCGGTGAGCAGGGCGACCAGGGCGTCGGCGTCGCCGTTCTCCAGCGCGGTGGCGTAGCCGGCGGCGACCTCCCGCAGCCGGGCGTCACCGAGGGTCCGCAGCGCCTGCTGCTGGCTGCGGGCGGGCACCCGTTCGGCGACGACCCGGCGGGCCCGCGCCAGCGCCGAGTTGACCGACCCGGCGGAGGTGCCCGTCATGGCGGCGATCTCGGCGGCGGTGAAGCCGAGCACGTCGAACAGCAGCAGCGCGGCCCGCTGGTTGCCGGGCAGGTGCTGCAGCGCGGCGACGAACGCCAGCTCGACGGCCTCCCGCTGCTCGTAGCGGGCGTCCGGGGCGGCCGGGCCGGCGGCCAGGTCGGCGTCGGGGTAGGGGCCGAGCCACCGTACGTGGTCGGCGGCGACGCCGCCCGGCACAGCGTGTTCGCTGGCCGGCCCCAGGTCGACGGGCAACGCCCGCCGCCCCCGCCCGGTGGCCAGGTCCAGGCAGGTGCGGGTGGCGACGGTGTAGAGCCAGGTCCGCAGGGAGCTGCGCCCCTCGAACCGGGGCAGCGACCGCCAGGCCCGCAGCAGGGCCTCCTGCAACGCGTCGTCGGCGTCGTGCGGGGAGCCGAGCATCCGGTAGCAGTGCGCGTGCAGTTCCGGCCGCAGCGGCGCTACCAGCGCGGTGAACGCGGCGTCGTCCCCGCCCCGGGCGCGGGTCAGCGTCGCGTCGTGGTCGTCGTCCGTGATCTCGGCAAGAATCCTGCTCACGACCGACGATTCTGCCCCACGCCGGGAGTCTTACCGGGTAAGAGCCGCACCTCACGACCCGGAGGACCCGAACATGAGCAGTTCCACCACCGTCCCGGTGACCACCGCCACCCTGGCCGTCCCCGACGGGACCCTGCACTTCGAGGTACGCGGCCAGGGACCCCTGGTGGCGCTGGTCGCCGCCCCGATGGACGCCCGGACGTTCGCCCCGCTGGCCGACCTGCTCGCCACCGACCACACGGTGCTCACCACCGACCCACGGGGCATCCGCCTCAGCCGGCTGCACGACCCCGAGCAGGATTCCACGCCCGAACTGCGCGCCGACGACCTGGCCCGGCTGCTGGCCCACCTCGACGCCGGCCCGGCGGCGGTGCTCGGCTCCAGCGGCGGTGCGGTCACCGTCCTGGCGCTCGCCCACGCGCACCCGCAGGTGGCGCACACCGTGATCGCCCACGAGCCGCCGCTGGTGCTGCTGCTCGACGACCGTGACGAACTGCTCGCCCGGGAGGACGACATGGTCGCCACCTACCGGCGGGGGGACCGGCTGGGTGCCTGGCGGAAGTTCCTCGCCATCGCCAACATCGTCATGCCCGAGGAGATGATCCAGGGCATGTTCGGCCAGGAACCCGACCCGCAGGACGCCGCCGACGAGCGGTACCAGTACCTGCACACCCTGCGCGGCACCACCCGCTACCAGCCGGACGTGGCCGCCCTGCGCGACGGCCCGACCCGGGTGGTCGTCGGTCTCGGTGCGGACTCGGCCGGGGAGCTGTGCGACCGCAGCTCCCGCGCGCTGGCCGCCGCCCTGGGGGTGCCGCCCACCATGTTCCCCGGCGGTCACCTCGGCTTCGCCGACGACCCGGCCGGCTTCGCCGTCCGGTTGCGGGAGGTCATCGCCGGGTGACGGCGGGCGGCCGGGGTGCTCCGGGCGGCGGGGGCGGTCGCGATGGTGGCGACCGATGCGCGACAGTCGCGCGGGGCGCGTGCGTCGCGGCCCTAGAGTGCCGCGCATGACGCTGATCGTGCGACTCGTCGGCGGGTGCGCCGTTCTCGTGGCGGCGCTGGCGGCGGGGCCGGTGCCGGCCCTGGCCGCGCCGCCCGCCGGGGGCCTCGGGCTGGACCTGCGGACCAGCACCCCCCGGTACGCCCCGGGCGAGCCGGTCCGGTTGACGTTCGCCGTCACCAACGACACCGGTACAGCCTGCGCGCTGGCCACCGTGGCCGACGGGACCGTGCAGGTGACCTCGGTCCGCCGGGACGGTCAGGAGCTGACCCCGAGCCTGGGCCGCAGCTTCTACGGCGACGGCATCGGTGCCGCCGCCACCGCCGGCACGGTCACCCTGGCACCCGGGCAGAGCGTGACCGTGGCACTGGTCGGCCTCCGGGTGCACGACGGCGACGGCGACGACGCCGTGGTGCTGCGGTCGGTGACGGCGACCCCGGACGGCGGCGGGTTGGACACCCGGTGGCCGGTCGGGGCGGCCGGACGCTACGAGGTGACGGCGAGCTGGACGGCACTGCCGGTGACCGGCCTGGCCGACCCCTGCACGGGAACGACGGCACTGCGCACCGTCGGTTTCACCGTCGGCGGCGACACCGCCGGGCCGGGGTGGTGGCGCTGGCTGCTCGGCGGGGCGGTGCTGCTGACGGTGGTGGTCGGTGGGCTGGCGCTGCTGCTCCTGCGGCGGACCCGCCGCCGCCCGGCCGCCGCCGTCGTGCTGCTGCTGGTCACCGCCGGAGCGGTCGTCGGCGGCGACGTCCGGCCGGCAAGCGCCGACTACCAGGTCGACCCGGGCGCCGGCGTGCCGGTCCCCGGCGTCGACTTCCAGGCCGCCGTCGACGGCTGCCTCCAGGGGTTCGCCGCCGCCGGCGGCGACCCGGCGGGCATCCTGCCCCGGCTGCGGGACGCCAAGACCCCCCGGGTGCGCATCATCCCCACCCCGGGCGGATCGGGCTCGTTCGAGACCCCGGACAGCAAGGACGGCAAGGGTTCCTCCACGGTGACCTGGAACCCGACCTCGGTCGACCCGTACGGCGACGGGGTCGCCCGGGACCCGTGCGCGGCGCTGTACCACGAGCTGAACCACTCCGACGACATCTCCCGCGACGCCGTGCCGCAGGGCGAGTGCGGGGGCACCGGGATCAAGACCGCCGAGGTCAAGGCGACCCTGGCGGAGAACAGGTACCGGGCCGCCAAGGGTCTGCCGCCACGTACCGAGTACGACGGCAAGACCCTGCCCAAGAGCCTCGACGAGTGCAAGAAGCCCAGGAAGAAGACCCCGCCGCCCAAGGGTCCGGTGAAACTCTGCGAGGACGGGGGCGACTGCGGCGGCACCAACGGCGACCCGCACCTGGTCACCTTCGACCGGCACTACTACGACTTCCAGGCCGTCGGCGAGTTCGTGCTGGTCGCGTCCACCTCGGGTGACCCGCTTTCGGTGCAAGTCCGGCAGACGCCGATGGGTGACTCGCGGACGGTGTCGGTCAACTCCGCCGTCGCGTTCCGCACCGGCGCACACCGGGCCGCCCTCACCCTGGTCGACGGCCACACCGAGGTCCGCGTCGACGGCACGGCCCGGGAGGTGCCGCCGGGCGCGACGGAGCTGCCCGGCGGGGGTCGGCTGACCCGCCGCGACTCCGACACCGGTGCCGCCGACGGCTACGACCTGCGCTGGCCCGACGGCTCCGCCGCCGCCGTCGACCCGATCGGCCCGTACGGCTACCGGGTGCTGGTGAAGCTGGACCCGGGCCGGGCCGGGAAGGTCCACGGGCTGCTCGGCGACTTCGACGGTGACCCGGCCGACGACGTCGCCGCCCCCTCCGGGGCCGCCCTGCGCCAGCCCGTGCCGTTCGAACAGCTCTACCCGTCCTATGCCGACGGTTGGCGGGTCACCGGGGACACCTCCCTGTTCAGCTACGCCGACGGGCAGGACACCGGCTCGTTCACCGACCGGGAGTTCCCGCAGCGGGAGGTGACCGTCGACGACCTCGACCCGGCCCGACGGGCCCACGCCGAGCAGGTGTGCCGGTGGGCCGGCATCACCGACGCCCGGCAGCTCGCCGAGTGCGTCCTCGACGTCGGGGTGACCGGCCGCCCCGAGTTCGCGGTCAGCGGCGTCGGCACCGAGCGGATCGTCCCGCCGGCCCCCGCGCCGATCGCCGCGACCCCGCTCGCCACCGGGTCGCTGACCCCGGGTGGTCCGCCGCTGACCTTCACCGCCCGGGCCGGGGACGCCGTGTTCGTCGACGTCGCCGGGCCCGGCCTGGCCGACGGCTGTTCCCCACTGCGGCTGCTCGACCCGAGCGGGACGGAGGTGGCCAGCGGCTGCACCGTCGGCGGCCTCGGCCACATCGACCGCACCGACCTCGCCAACGACGGCAGATACGCGGTGGTGGTCGACGCCGGTGCCGGCACCGGGCGGGCCACCGTGCGGGTCTACGCGGCCCGGGACACCACAGGCACCCTGCGACCGGACGCGCCGGCGGTCACCGCGACGCTCGACGTACCGGGCAGCCGGGCCCGGTACCGGTTCACCGGCCGGGCCGGCCAGCGGGTCTTCGTCGAGGTGCCGCAGAGCACCCTGCCCGACCAGTGCTCCCCGCTGGAACTGCTCGACCCGGACGGGCAACGGCTCAACGGCGGCTGCGTCGTCAACGGCGTCGGCGAGGTCGACGGCACGCTGCTGCCCGCCGACGGGACGTACACCGTGCTGGTGGACCCGGTGGACCGCGGCGTCGGCACCGTGGCGCTGCGGCTGGCCGTCACCGCCGACCGGGTCGGCGCGATCACCCTCGACGGCCCGCCGGTCGTCGCCACCGTCGACCGGCCGGGGGCGGTGCTCAGCTACCGGTTCACCGGCACGGCCGGCACGTCGGTGACCGTGACGGCCAGCGACGCCACCCTGCCCGACCAGTGCTCCCCGTTGACCCTGCGCGACGCCGACGGCGCGACGGTGGCCGCCGGCTGCCTGGTCGCCGGCGTCGGTGGCATCGGCGCGACCGTCCTGCCGGGCACCGGTGACTACACCGTCGTGGTGGACCCGTCGGGCGCGGTCACCGGCGCGGTCACCCTCACCCTGAGCCGGTGACCGGCCGGCGGCGGGCCGTCCGCCCGCCGCCGGCCAGCCGGTCCTGACCCGTGGATCAGTGGGGGAGGGGTCGGCGTGGGACGGGGCTTGAAATCCTATCGATTCGATAGGAAACTGGTCCGGTGCTGCTCGTCCGGCTGTTCACCGTCCGCCGGGTCGTCGACCTGATGCGGGTCGCCGCCCAGCTGTGTCCCGGGCCGTCCCCCGCCGCCTGACCGGCTGCGGTCGCCGCACCACAGCGCTGACCGCCACCGCCGCCGGCAGGGCGGATCCCGTAGGCCCGCGCGGCGTCCGCCGTGCCGCCGAGACCCTTCGACCCCCGTGCGGGAGGCCCCTGTGACGACCGAGTCCGACCATCGTCCACCGCCGGTCGAGGCCGACGCCGACACCCTGCGTACGCTGCTGCGCCACCAGGCCAGCACCGTCGTGGTGGTCACCGCCCCCGGCGCCCCGGCGGTCGGCTTCACCGCCACCTCGTTCACCTCGGTGTCGCTGGCCCCGCCGATCGTCTCGTTCTGCCTGCACCTCGGGGCGTCGAGCTGGCCGACGGTGGCCCGCAGCCGGCACGTGGCGGTGCACCTGCTCGCCCACCACCAGCAGGACCTGGCGCGCACCTTCGCGACCAGCGGGATCGACCGGTTCGCCGCGCCGACCCGGTGGCAGGCCGGGCCGCAGGGGGTGCCGATCCTCGACGACACCCTGGCCTGGCTGCTCTGCCGGGTGGTCGAGCGGGTGCCCGTGGGCGACCACGCGATCGTGCTCGCCGAGCCGGAGCTGGTCCGGCACGCCGACGTGGGATCGCCGTTGCTCTACCACCGGGGCCGCTACGCCGGCCTGGCCGGTGGCCCGGAGGGCGTCACCCGCCGCCCCGCCGCCTGACGGACGCAATCTATGCAAATCCTATAGTCCTAGTAGGTATTGGTCAACGGATCGACACCCCTCGGTGCGATAGCCGACATCCGTCGCGCGTTCCGTTGACACCTCCGGCACCCCGAGGTGGACTCGACCCATGTCCAGCGAGCTGCGGCTGACGATCCGCGGCCACATCGACTTCGGTCGGGTGTGGTCGAGTTCCTGTCTGGCCTGACCCGGCACCCACACCCGGACCCGACGCGCCACCGGCCCGTCGAGGTGGGGCTCACCGCCGAGCTGACCGCCGCACCCTTCCCGACACCGCACCGGCCCGCGCCCCGCGCCCGGCCGGGTGTCGGCGTACCCGATCGCCTGCCTGGACAGGAGAACCCGCCATGCCCGTCCGCCCCCTGCGGACCCTCGCCGTCGCCGCCGTGCTCGCCCTCGCCGGCTGCGCCACCGCCACCACCCCGGTCGTCGAGGCCGCCGGGCGACCCCGCTCCGGCGGCGCGCTCACCTGGGCCGTCGAGACCGAACCGATCACCCTCAACCCGCACCAGTACGCGCAGGCCAAGGCCCGCCTGCTGGTCTGGAACAGCTTCGAGTCACTGCTCACCTACGACGCGCAGGGCCGAGCCGTGCCCTGGCTGGCGACCGGCTGGCAGACCACTCCCGACGGCCTGACCTACACCCTCCCGCTGCGCACCGGAGTGACCTTCACCGACGGCACCCCGTTCGACGCCGCCGCCGTCAAGGCCAACCTCGACAAACTCCGCGAGCCCGGGTACGCCCCCGCCGTCGCCGTCGTGCAATTGCGCCACCTGAAGACCGTCGAGGTCGTCGACCCGCACACCGTACGGCTCACCCTGACCGCCCCCGACGTGCTCATCCTCGACTTCCTCGCCTCCCCGCAGGGCGCCCAGGTGTCCCCGAGGTCGCTGCGGGAGGCCAGGAACCTCAAGGCCGGCGGCGTCGACGTCGTCGGCACCGGGCCGTTCGTGCTCGACCGCTACCTCCCCGGTCAGGAACTGCACTACCGGCGCAACCCCGGCTACGACTGGGCCCCGCCCACCGCCACCCACACCGGCCCCGCCCACCTCGACGAGATCACCTACCGGTTCCTCAAGGAGTCCGCGGTCCGGGTTGGTGCCCTCACCGCGCAGCAGGTGCAGCTCATCGAGGGGGTGCCCGCCACCGACCAGCCACTGATCACCGGCAACCCGCGGCTGCGGCTGACCCGCGAGCTGAACTCCGGCTCCGCCTACTCCTACTACCTCAACGTCTCCCACGCCCCCTTCGACGACCTGCGGGTCCGGCAGGCGTTCCGGGAGGCACTCGACGTCGACACCGTGCTGGCCTCGGTCTACCGGGACACCGCGACCCGGGCGTGGAGCGTGGTCAGCCCGTCCAGCCCGCTCTACGACAAGCGGCTGGAGGGCAGCTACGGCGGTGACACCGCCGCGGCCAACCGCCTGCTCGACCAGGCCGGCTGGACCGGCCGCGACGCCGACGGCTACCGCACCCGCGACGGCCGGCGGCTCACCGTACGGCTGGTGCAGGCCGCCCCGTACGTGCGCGACCGCCGCGACGTGCTCGCCCAGGCCGTGCAGGCGGCGGTGAAACAGAGCGCCGGCATCGACCTGAAGGTCTCCGTGGTCGACCAGGGCACCGCCCAGCAGGCGTTCGACCGCAACGAGTACGAGGTCTTCGACAACTCCCGCGCCGACACCGACGCCGGGGCGGCGCTGAACCTGCTGCTGCACTCCGCCGGCGGCATCAACCGCACCCGGGTCGCCGACCCGCAGCTCGACCGGCTCCTGGAGGCCGGGCAGGCCGCCACCGACCCCGCGCGGCGGGCCGAGAGCTACGCCGCCCTGCAACAGCGGGTCGTGGCCGTGCAGGCGCTCGCCCTGCCGCTCTACGCCCCGGCCGACCAGATCGCCGCCAGCACCGCCGTCGGCGGGGTGCGGTTCGAGCCCACCGCCGGGGTGCCGGCCAGCGCGTACGACCTGTGGATCGCGCGGTGAGCCTGCTGCGGGCGGCGGCCCGTCGGGTCGCCGCCGGACTCGTCGTGCTGTGGGCCGCCGCCACCACCGCCTACCTGGCGCTGCTGGCCGCCCCCGGGAACACCGTGGACAGCATCGTGGGCGACGGCGCGGACACCCCGCAGATCCGGGCCCAGATCATCACCGAGTGGGGCCTGGACCGGCCGCCGGTCGTGCAGTACCTCGACTACCTGTGGCGGCTGGCCGGGGCTGACCTGGGCCGCTCCTACCTGCTGCAACGCCCGGTCGCCGAGGTCATCGGCGAGCAGCTCGCCCCCACCGCGACGCTCGCCGTCGCCGCTGCCGGCCTCGGGGTGCTGCTGGCCGTGGTGGTGGCGGTCGGCACCGCCGGCCGTCGCCGGCGGTGGCCGCGCCGGGTCAGCTCCGCAGCCGAGCTGCTGCTGGTCTCGACCCCGCCGTTCCTGATCGGCATCGTGCTGCTCACCGTGCTCTCCTTCCGGTACGGGCTGTTCCCCGTCGCCGGCGACCAGGGGCCCGCCGCCCTGGTGCTGCCGGCGCTCACCCTCGCCCTGCCCATCGCCGGCCTGCTCGCCCAGGTGCTGCGCGACGGCCTGGACCGGGCGCTGGACGAGCCGTTCGTGCTGACCGCCCGGGCCCGGGGTGTCCGCGAGCGGGCGGTGCTGCTGCGCCACGCCCTGCGGCACGCGCTGCTGCCGGCGGTCACCCTCGCCGGCTGGCTGTTCGGCGTCCTGCTCGGCGGCGCGGTCGTCGTCGAGCAGGTGTTCGGCCGCCCCGGCCTCGGCCAGGTCACCCTGAGCGCGGTGACCAGCAAGGACATGCCGGTGGTGCTGGCCGTGGTGACGCTCTCCGCCGCCGTCTACGTGCTGGTCAACACCGCCGCCGACCTGACCTGCCTGCTCGTCGACCCGCGCCTGCGAAGGAGCTGACGATGACCGTCACCCTGGGGCCCACGCCCACCGCCGTCGCGGCGGTCCCGCTCGCCACCGACCCGTCCACCCCCGCCCGCCCACGCCGCAGCCGGCCGTTGCCCGGCCTGCTCGTCGCCGGGGCGTACCTCGTCCTGCTGGTCGTCGCGGCGGTCCTCCCGGCGCTGCTGGCCCCCGGCGACCCGCTCGCCGCCGACCCGCGTGCCGCGCTCGCCGCACCCGACCCGGCGCACTGGTTCGGCACCGACCAGCTCGGCCGGGACGTCTGGACCCGGGTGGTGCACGGCGCGGGGCACTCGCTGACCATCGGCCTCGCCGCGACCGGGATCGCGGTCACCGGCGGGGTGCTGCTCGGGCTGCTCGCCGGGCTGGCCCACCGGTTCGCCGACGAGACACTCAGCCGGTCCTTCGACGCGTTGTCGGCGTTCCCGCTGCTGCTGCTGGCGTTGCTGTTCATCACGGTCACCGGCCCCGGCACCGCCAGCCTGGTCGTCGCCATCGGCATCGCCACCCTCCCGCACCACGCCCGGGTGGTACGCGGGCAGACCCTGCTGGTCCGCCGGGCCGGCTACGTCGAACAAGCGGTCAGCTTCGGTCTGTCCCGACCCCGGCTGGTGTGGCGGCACGTGCTGCCCAACGTGCTCGGCCCGGTGCCGGTGCTCGCCGTGATCGGGCTCGGCGAGGCGGTGCTGGCCGCCGCCGGGCTCAGCTTCCTCGGCCTCGGCCCGCAACCACCGTCGCCGGAGTGGGGCGCGATGCTCTCCGAGGGGCGCAACTACCTCCAGGTGGCCTGGTGGATGACGGTGCTGCCCGGTGCGGCGGTCACCGCGACGGTGGTCGCGCTGACCGTCGTCGGCCGGCACTGGCAGACCCGCTTCGACGGGCGGCGTCCCTGATGGGCCCGCTGCTCGCCGTCGAGGACCTGCACGTCACCTTCGACACCCCGAGCGGCCCGGTGGCGGCGGTCCGGGGCATCGACCTCACCGTCGGGGCCGGCGAGTGCGTCGCCCTCGTGGGGGAGTCCGGCTCGGGCAAGAGCGTCACCGCCCGTGCCCTGGTCGGCCTGGCCGGCGTCGACGCCCGGGTCCGCGCCGACCGGCTCGACCTCGCCGGCCGGGACGTGCGGGGCTACCGGCCACGGGACTGGCGACGGGTGCGCGGACGGCTCGCCGGGCTGGTGGTGCAGGACGCGCTGGTCTCCCTCGACCCGCTGCGCACCGTCGGTGCGGAGATCGGCGAGGTGCTCGCCGCGCACGACATCGTCGGCCGACGGGAACGCGCCGGCCGGGTCACCCACCTGCTCGACCAGGTACACGTGCCCGAACCCGCCCGGCGGGCCCGGCAGTACCCGCACCAGCTCTCCGGCGGGCTGCGGCAGCGGGCGCTGATCGCCTCGGCGATCGCCGGGGAACCCGTGCTGCTCGTCGCCGACGAACCGACCACCGCGCTGGACGTCACCGTGCAGGCGCAGATCCTGCGGCTGCTCGCCGAACGCCGGGCCACCGGGGTCGGGCTGCTGCTGATCAGCCACGACCTGGCGGTGGTCGCCCAGGTGGCCGACCGGGTCCTGGTGATGCGGGACGGCCGGATCGTCGAAGAAGGGCCGACCGGCCGGCTGTTGCAGGCACCGCAGCACCCGTACACCAGGCAGTTGCTCGCGGCGGTGCCGTCGGCCTCGTCCCGGGGACGTCGGCTCAGCGAACCGGCCCGGGTCCGCGACGGCTGCGCGGTGCCGGCACTGGCTCGGACCCCACTGCCGGCGCGGCCCGCCGTCCGCCCGGACGACACCGTGCTCGACGCGGTCGGCCTGACCCGACGGTACGGCCCGCACACCGTCGTACGGGACGTGTCGTTCAGCGTGGCCCGGGGCGAGACGCTGGGGTTGGTCGGTGAGTCCGGGTCCGGCAAGAGCACCGTCGCCCGGCTCGTCGCCGGCCTGCTCGCCGCCGACGCCGGCACCGTCACCTTCGAGTCGACCCGGTGGTCCGGGGTGCCGGAGCGGGCCCGCCGCCCACTGCGCCGCCGGTTGCAACTGATCTCCCAGGACCCGCTGGGCTCCTTCGACCCCCGGTACACCGTGGGCCGGCTCGTCGCCGAGAACCTCGACCCGGGACCGGACCGCACCGAGCGGGTGGTCGCCCTGCTGCGCCGGGTCGGCCTCGGCCCCGACCTGCTCGACCGGCACCCCCGGTCGCTGTCCGGCGGGCAACGGCAACGGGTCGCCATCGCCCGCGCCGTCGCCCCCCGGCCCAGCCTGATCATCTGCGACGAACCGGTCTCCGCCCTCGACGTCTGCGTCCAGGCCCAGGTCCTCGACCTGCTGGCCGACCTGCGGGCCACCGACGGCACCGCCCTGCTGTTCATCTCCCACGACCTGGGCGTGGTGCACCACCTCGCCGACCGGGTGCTGGTGCTGCACGACGGCGCGGTGGTCGAGCAGGGCCCCGTCGGCGACGTCTTCAGCTACCCCCGGCACGACCACACCCGGTCCCTGCTCGACGCGCTGCCCACGCTGGTCACCGCCGGCTGACCGAGGAGGAGAACCCATGCCCGAACCCACCCTGCACCTGACCGCCGCCCTCGACGGCCTCGGCTGGCATCCCGCCGCCTGGCGGTTGTCCCACGCCGACCCGGCGGCGCCGCTGTTCCCCCGCTGGTGGGCCGCCCTGGTCGGGCAGGCCGAACAGGCCGCGCTGGACCTGGTCACCATCGAGGACTCGCTGGACCTCCAGTCGTCCCTGCCTGACGGGCCGGACGGCCGGGTCGACCAGCTCCGGGGCCGGCTCGACGCGCTGCTGGTCGCGGCCCGGATCGCCCCGCTGACCCGGCACATCGGGCTGGTCCCGACCACCAGCGTCACCCACACCGAGCCGTTCCACGTCTCGACCGCGGTGGCCACCCTCGACCACGTCAGCGGCGGCCGGGCCGGCTGGCGGCCCCGGATCTCCGCCCGCCGGGCCGAGGCCGGGCACTTCGGTCGGCGGGAGCTGCCCCCGCCGGACCCGACCCGACTGGCCGAACCCGAGCGGGTACGACTCGTCGGTGACCTGTTCGCCGAGGCCGCCGACGCCGTCGAGGTGGTCCGCCGGCTCTGGGACAGCTGGCAGGACGACGCGGAGATCAGGGACGCCCCGACCGGACGGTTCGTCGACCGGGACCGGCTGCACTACACCGACTTCACCGGCCGGTGGTTCTCGGTCAAGGGCCCGTCGATCGTGCCCCGGCCACCGCAGGGGCAGCCGGTGGTCGCCGTGCTGGCCCACGCGACGGTGCCGTACACGTTCGCCGCCCGGCACGCCGACGTCGTGTTCGTCACCCCCACCGACGCCGCGCACGCCGAGACCGTCGTCGCCGAGGTCCGGGCGGTCGAGGAGACCCTCGGCCGCGGCGGGCCGCCCCTGCGGATCCTCGCCGACCTGCAGGTGCTGCTCGACGACACCCCGGCGGCGGCCCGACGGCGTCGGGACCGGCTGGACGAGCTGCACGGGACGGCGTACACCTCCGACGCGGCCACCTTCACCGGCAGCCCCGCGCAGCTCGCCGACCTGCTCGCCGCGTGGCGGCGGGCCGGGGTGGACGGGTTCCGGCTGCGTCCCGCCGTGCTGCCCGACGACCTGACCACGATCACCCGGACGGTGGTGCCCGCGCTGCGGGACCGGGGCCTGTTCCGTGCCGGCTACCCCGGTGGCACGCTGCGCGACCTGCTCGGCCTGCCCCGCCCGGCCAACCGGTACGCCGTCGCGGGCCCCCGCTGACCCCCGGAGAGGACCCATGCCCAAGCAGATCATCCTGGCCGCGCACTTCCCCGGCGTGAACAACACCACAGTGTGGAGCGACCCGGCCTCCGGCAGCCACATCGACTTCGCCTCCTTCGTCCACCTGGCCCGCACCGCCGAACGCGGCCGGTTCGACTTCTTCTTCCTGGCCGAGGGCCTGCGGCTGCGGGAACAGCGCGGCCGGATCCACGACCTGGACGTGGTGGGCCGGCCGGACACCCTCACCGTGCTGGCCGCGCTCGCCGCCGTCACCACCCACCTGGGGCTGGCCGGCACCCTGAACACCACCTTCCGGGAGCCGTACGAGCTGGCCCGGCAGCTGGCCACCCTGGACCACCTCAGCGGCGGACGGGCCGCCTGGAACGTGGTCACCACCTCCGACGCGTTCACCGGGGAGAACTTCCGCCGGGGCGGCTACCTCGACCGGTCGCTGCGCTACGAGCGGGCCGCCGAGTTCGTCCGGGTGGCCCGCCGGTTGTGGGAGTCGTGGCCGGCGGACGTCATCGTCGGTGACCGCGCCACCGGCAGGTACGTCCGTGAGGCCGGCCCGGGTGCCTTCGCCCACCACGGCGGGCAGTTCGACATTGCCGGGCACTTCACCGTGCCCCGCAGCCCGCAACTGCACCCGGTGATCCTGCAGGCCGGTGACTCGCCCGAGGGCCGGGAGTTCGCCGCGTCCAGCGCCGACGCCGTCTTCTCCCGGCACGGCACGCTGGCCGAGGGGCGGGAGTTCTACCGGGACGTGAAGGCCCGGCTGGCCCGGTACGGCCGCACCCCGGAGGACCTGAAGATCATTCCTGGGGCGACCTTCGTGCTCGGCGACACCGACGCCGAGGCGCAGGAACGGGCCCACCACATCCGTCGCCAGCAGGTCAGCCCGCAGACCGCGATCCTGCTGCTGGAGCAGCTGTGGAACCGGGACCTGTCCGGGTACGACCCGGACGGCCCGCTGCCGGCGGAGGACCCCGACGTCGACGCCGCCACGATCAGCCGGGGCCGGGCCGGCATGTACCCGGACCCGGTCGGCACCGCCCGGCGCTGGCGGGCGCTGGCGCAGGAGAAGGGGCTCGGGATCCGTGACCTGATCATCGAGGTCACCGGCCGGCAGTCGTTCGTCGGCACCCCGCAGCGGGTCGCCGAGCAGATGGACCACTTCGTGCAGTCCGACGCGGCCGACGGGTTCATCCTGGTGCCGCACCTGACCCCGGGCGGGCTCGACGAGTTCGTCGACCGGGTCGTCCCGCTGCTGCAGGAACGTGGCGTGTTCCGCACCGGGTACACCGGCACCACCCTGCGGGAGCATCTCGGCCTGCGGGCCGCCCGCCCGGTCACCCGGGTCGGTGCGGCGTGACCGCCGCGCAGGCGACTCCGGTCACCGTCTGCCGGCTGCGCCCGGACGACCCGGACGCGGTGGCCCTGCGGGCCGCGATGACCGGGGAGCTGCGCCAGCGGTACGCCGACCGGCCGTACGACCCGATCCACCTGCCCCCGGAACGGGTGTTCGCGCCGGGCTCGGTGGCCTGGACGGGGGTGGCCTACACCCCCGACGCCACCCCGGTCGGGCACGCCGCGCTGCGCTGGCACGGCTGCGACCTGGAACTCAAACGGATGTACGTGGCACCCGCCCACCGGGGGCGGGGCATCGCCGACCAGCTCCTGGACGCCGCCCGGGAGGCGGCCGGGCAGCTCGGCGCGGGCCGGATCGTCCTGCAGACAGGTGACCGTCAGCCCGACGCGGTCCGCCGCTACGAACGCGCCGGCTACCGGCCGATCGCGGTCTTCCCGCCGTACGATGCATTGCCCTACTCCCGGTGCTTCGCGCTGGTGATCCGGCCCGGCACCCGACGGAAGGCCCCGGTCCCGGCATGAAGGTCCTGCTGGTCACGCTGATCACCCACCTGCCCGACCCGGTCACCGGGCGACTGCGGAGCACCACCGGACGGTTCCGGGAGGTGGTCGACACCGCCGTGCTCGCCGAGGAACTCGGTTTCGACGGCTTCGGCGTCGGCGAACGCCACGAACGCCCCTTCATCTCCTCGGCACCGCCGGTGGTGCTCAGCCACATCGCGGCCCGGACCCACACCATCCGGCTGTTCACCGCGGTCACCACGCTGAGCCTGCTCGACCCGGTCCGCGCCTACGAGGACTACGCCACCCTCGACCACCTCTCCGACGGCCGGCTGGAACTGATCATCGGCAAGGGCAACGGCGCCGCCCAGGCCCGGCTCTTCGGCGTCACCGCCGAGGACCAGTGGGACCGCAGCCGGGAGGGCTACGAGCTGTTCCGCCGGCTCTGGCGGGAGGAGCGGGTCACCTGGTCGGGCCGGTACCGGCCGGCGTTGACCGAGGCCGAGACCTGGCCCCGCCCGTTGCAGGAGACCATCCGGATCTGGCACGGCAGCGCCACCAGCCGGGACTCGGTCGACCTGGCCGCCCGCCACGGCGACCCGATCTTCTCCGCCAACGTCGTCAACCCGATCGAGCCGTACGCGGAGCTGGTCCGGTACTACCGGCAACGGTGGGTGCACCACGGCCACGACCCGGCGGACGCCCTCGTCGGGGCCGGCACCGCCGGCTTCTACGCCGCCCGCACCTCACAGGAGGCGGTCGAGACGTACCGGCCGATCTTTGACGCCCGGGTCGCCGCGTCCCGCCGGCTCGGCGTGGAGCCGGTCTTCCCCACCATCGAGGACGCCGTGGCCCGCAGCTCCCTGCTGGTGGGCAGCCCGCAGCAGATCGTCGACAAGGTGCTGCGCCAGCACGGGCAGCTCGGCCACGAGGTGATGCACCTGCGGGCCGACCAGGACGGGCTGACCGCCGAGGCGCACCGGCGGAGCCTGGAGCTGTTCCAGGCGGAGGTGGCACCCGTGCTGCGCCGGGAGATCCCCAGCCGTCCCTTCCGTCCGCCGGCGTCCGCCGCCGCGCCGCTCTGAGCAGAAACGGGGTCACCCATGCCATCGACCGCGCTGTCCGTGCTCGACCTGTCGCCGGTGCCCGCCGGTGGCACCGTCGCCGACGCGCTGCGGCACACCGTCGACCTGGCCCGTCGGGTCGAGCAGTTCGGCTACCGCCGCTACTGGGTGGCCGAACACCACCTGGCCGCCGGGGTGGCCAGCGCCGCGCCGGCCGTGCTGATCGGGCAGGTCGCCGCAGCCACCAGCGTGCTGCGGGTCGGCTCCGGCGCGCTGCTGGTGGGGCACCGGACGGCCCTGTCGGTGGTGGAGGAGTTCGGCACCCTCGCCACCCTGCACCCGGGCCGCATCGACCTCGGCATCGGCCGGTCCGGACCGCCCCGCGCCGACGCCAGCGGCGCACCCGCCCCACCGCCGGCCGGCGCCCGGGTGGTCGACGGGCTGCTGATCCCCGCTCCGTTCTCCTACGCCCACCTCGCCGCCGCACCCCGGTACGCCCTCGCCACCGCGCTGCTGCACCAGGCCGGCGCGCGACCGCCCGGGTTCGCCGGGCAGCTCGACGACATCCTCGCGCTGCTGCGCGGCGACTACCGGGACGCCGACGGCCTCGACGCGCACGCCGTACCGGGGGAGGGGGCGGACCTGCAGGTGTGGCTGCTGGGCAGCAGCGGCGGGGAGAGCGCCCGACTCGCCGGGGCACGGGGCCTGCCGTTCGCCGCCAACTACCATGTCAGCCCGGCGACGGTGCTCGACGCGGTCACCGCGTACCGGGCGGCGTTCCGGCCGTCGGCGGTGCTGGCGAAGCCGTACGTGGTGGTCTCCGCCGACGTGGTCGTCGCCGACACCGACGCCGAGGCGCGTCGGCTGGCCACTCCGTACGGGCACTGGGTGCACAGCATCCGCAGCGGTGTGGGCGCGATCCCGTACCCGAGTCCCGAGCAGGCCGCCGCCCTGCCGTGGACCGACGCCGACCGGGAACTCGTCGCCGACCGGGTGGACACCCGGTTCGTCGGCGCGCCGGACACGGTCGCCGAGCGGCTGCGCACGCTGCGGGACGTCACCGACGCCGACGAACTGCTGGTCACCACGATCACCCACGACCACGCCGACCGGGTGCGGTCCTACCAGCTGCTGGCGAAGGAGTGGGCCCAGTCCGGCGACACCGGTCGGGCCCACTAGCGGGAGGCGTGCCCACCCCGGCCCGGCCGGCGGCACGGATCGGGGGTGTCCGGGTCGGGGTGGCGCGTCACGGCATCGTGCTGAGCAGCCCGACCTCGGGGCGCAGGACGCCGTCCTGGCCCAGCGACCGGAAGTCGGCCTCGACGGCGGCCCGATCCAGCCGGCCCGCCCGCACCGCGTGGTAGCGCACGACCGACCAGAGGAAGACGTCGAGGGTGTCGAAGCGGGTGCCGCCCTCGACGACCTCCTCCTCGTGGAACCAGAGGCCGACCTGCCCGCTGGCGAGGACCACGTGCAGGTTGCCGCCGCCGTCGGCGCCGATCGAGTAGACGTCGTCGTCGGTGAGCGTCGGCCGGTAGTCGGCGTCGAGGAGCTGGCAGTCGTTCCCGGCGAAGTCGAAGCCGTAGGACCAGTCGTGGATGTCGAGGAACTGGGGCATCCGGCCGGACCGGACCCGGCGGTCGAACGCCGCCAACGCCGTGGCGGCCGGCGGTGGCAGCCGGTCGAGCATCGGCGTCACCGGCCGGGCCGGGTCGGGCACGACGACCGGTGGGCGGTCGGCGAACCAGCGGGCGAGATCGGCGTCGAGGTCACGCTCGACGTAGCCGGTCAGGTCGTCAGGGGTGAGGGTCACCGGCGGATGCTAGCCGCTGCCCCCGACAGGCCCGCCGTGCCGGTCGGCGTCGGCGGGAGGGCCGCCGGCAGGATTCGGTTTCGTCCACCGCTGCGGCTTTCACCGAGGTCGGGATATATTGACGCAAGCCACTTACTGCTTCGGAGGTGCCCGACGTGAGAGTCCGTTCGATGGTGGTGGCGGCGGTCGTGGCGGGGCTGGCGGTCACCGGCGTCGGCACCGCCACGCTCGCCGGGGCCGCGCCGGCCGACCCGGCACCGGCCGCCACGACCCTGGCCGTCGGCGACTTCGACTTCACCCGCCCCCAGGTGGTCGCCACCGGCCTGACCGTGCCCTGGGGGATGGACTTCCTGCCCGACGGCAGCGCCCTGACCGCGTTGCGCAACTCCGGCCAGGTGGTGCGGGTCCGTCCCGGGCAGGCCCCGGAGCAGGTGGCGCAGATCTCCGGCGTGAACGCCAGCGGTGAGGGCGGCCTGCTCGGCCTCGCGGTCTCCCCCGGGTACGCCCAGGACGGCTACGTCTACGTCTACCTCACCACCACCACCGACAACCGGATCCTCCGGTTCCGGCTCAGCGCCCCGCAGAACCAGGAGCCGATCCTCACCGGCCTGGCCCGCTCCACCATCCACAACGGCGGGCGGATCGCCTTCGGCCCGGACGGGATGCTCTACGCCGGGGTCGGTGACGCGGGGCAGACCGCCAACGCGCAGAACCCGCAGAGCCGCAACGGCAAGATCCTCCGGATGCGGCCGGACGGGTCCGCGCCGTCGGACAACCCCACGGCCGGCTCCCTGGTCTACAGCCTCGGACACCGCAACGTGCAGGGCCTGACCTGGGACGCCCAGGGCCGGCTCTACGCCGCCGAGTTCGGGCAGAACACCTGGGACGAGGTCAACCTCATCGTGCCCGGCGGCAACTACGGCTGGCCCACGGTCGAGGGCCGGGCCAACGACCCCCGGTTCCGGGACCCGCTGCTGGTCTGGACGACCGCCGAGGCGTCCCCCAGCGGCGCGGCGGTCGCCGGCAACCGGCTCTTCGTCGCCGCCCTGCGCGGCACCCGGCTGTGGACCGTGCCGCTCACCGGCTCCGGCGGGGTCGGCACCCCGACCGCCGAGCTGACCGGCGCCTACGGCCGCCTGCGCACCGTCGAGTACGGGCCGGACGGCTGGCTCTGGGTCACCACCAGCAACCGGGACGGGCGTGGCACCCCGGCGTCGACCGACGACCGCATCCTGCGCTTCCCGCCGAAGGACACCACCCCGCCACCCACCACCCAGCCACCGACCACCCCGCCCCCGACGACGCCTCCGCCCACCACGCCTCCGCCCACCACGCCGCCGGGCACCCCGCCGCCCGTCTCCTGCCGGGTCGTCTGGCAGCCCAACCAGTGGAACGGCGGGTTCACCGCCGAGGTGTCGATCACCAACCTGGGATTCTCGGTCACCAGTTGGACGTTGACCTGGTCCTTCGCGGCCGACCAGCGGATCACCAACGCCTGGAACGCGCAGGTCACCCAGTCCGGCGCCGCCGTCACCGCCCGCAACGTCGCCTGGAACGGGAGCGTGCCGCAGAGCAGCACGGTCAGCTTCGGCGTCCAGGGCACCTCCGGCGCGAGCAACCCACGCCCGGCCGCGTTCCAGTTCAACGGGGGAGTCTGCCTGGTCCAGTGATCCACGACGGGGCCGGGGTACCCCGGACCGGCCCCGTCCGCCGTGCCACCCGGCCCGTCCGGGCGACGCGGTCGCGTCGTCGCCGACACACCGGCGTCGGTCGAACCGGGGCAATGTGCCGGATTCGCCGACGCCGGCCGTCGTTCCGGTGGAGCCTGCGAGAGACGCGATCGCGCACGGTGCGGCGGAACGGGGTGGTCTTGAATCGAAGGTTCGTCGGGCTGCTGCTGGTGACCAGCCTGGTGCCGATGATCGAGGCCACCGTGCTGGTCGCCCTCGGATTCCGGGCCGCCCAGGGCATCCCCCCGCAGCTTACCGCCCTGTGGCCGTACGACACCTACCACGACCTGCGGTGGCTCTACGTCTACCACCGGTCGTGGTGGGAGTTCGCGCTCTGGCTGACCTACGTGCTGGTCGCCCGGGGCCTGTTCACCACCGGCCTGGTGCGGCTGGCCTGGCCGGCCGGGGTGCCCCGGCCGTCACTGGGCTGGCTGCTGCGCCGCAACGTCGTGCTGGGCGTGCTGGTCGGCGGGTTCGTCGCGCCCTGGGCGGCGATCTCGGTGGCGGCGTCGGTGGTCGCCCTGTCCTGGGTGCTGCTGGCGTCGCTGCTGCCGATGTTCCTGCTCGCGCCGTTCCTGCAACGGGTGGCCGTGGTGGAGCACTGGTGGCGGGGGCTGCCGTCGATCTCGCTGGTCGGCTGGTCGCTGCTGAACTTCGTGGTGCTCACCGTGGCCGGCGCGCTGTGCTGGGCGGCGCCCGGCTGGTGGACGGTGCCGGTGGCCGGGGTGGCGGGGGCGCTCAACGGGGTGCTGTGGAACCGGACCGTCCGGGCGGCGCTGCTGCCCTCGCGGGTGCGCTGGGCCCGGGTGCCGGTGACCCCGCTGGCGGCGCTGCTGGCCGTCGCCGTTCCGCTGGTCATCCCGCCGGTGACGGAGCTGGTCCCGGGCAACGAGCAGTGGATCAGGACGGCGGTGCTGGAACGACCGCTGCCCGCCGCGGTCACCCACGCGGTGATCGTGCTCACCGGCTACGGCTCGGACTACGGCGGTGAGCAGCCGTCCGACCCCCGGGTGCAGCGCTTCTCCTACCGGGGGCTCGACTCCGACGGGAAGCCGCTCGCGTACCGGTCGGCGGACACCACCCGGTCGATGGCGGACAGCGTGGCGCTGCTCGCCCGGCAGGTGGAACTGCTGCGCCGGCGCACCGGACGGCGGGTGGCGCTGATCGGGGAGAGCGAGGGGGCGATGGTGGCCCGTACCTATCTGGCCCGGCGGCACGACGCGACGGTCGACATCCTCGTCATGTTCAGCCCGTTGATCTACGCCGGCCGGGCCTACTACCCGCCCCCGCACCACGACGAGGGCTGGGGGGTGGTCACCGGCTGGCAACTGCGGGTCATCTTCGGGCTCGCCGACGTCGGCGGCGGCCCGGACGAGCCGTTCATCCGGTCGTTGCTCGACGACGCGCCGTTCTACCGCAACCAGCTGATGTGTCCCGTACCGGGGGTCCGGATCGTCGCCTTCCTGCCCACCGCGACGGCCACCGAGGCGCCACCGGGGGAGTACAGCCGGATTCCGGTCTACCAGATCCCCGGCGTGCACGGTGGCCTGCTGGACCGCAGGCTGCTCCAGGAACGGTTGATCGACTTCCTGATCGGCAAGCCGATCGCGCGCACCCGGGCCGAGTACCCGCTGATGCAGAGCTTCGCCGCCGCCTGGCAGGCGCCGCCGCTGCCGATCGAGGCGAACCCGGCCTGGGCGGGCAACCGGCAACCCGACCCGGCGTTCACCGGGAAGGTCTGCCTGCCGGCCCGCTGAGCGCCAGGCCGCGACCGTCACCGGGCGAGCAGTTGAACGACCACCAGCACGGCGACCAGGTCCGGGCCGCGCAGCACCTGACGGACCAGGTCGACGGGCACCATCGCGAACGGGGTGTTCACCATCGCCCCGCCGTACCGCATGGCTGGGCGGGTGCCGGCCCAGAAGGCGGCCGTCACGACCCCGAGCAGCAGCACCGCGTCGAGCGGGACGGGCACCGGCCGCAGCGCCGGAAGGGTGGCCAGATACCACACGGTGGCGCCGACACCCGGCACGACGAGGTGCGTCAGCCGCAACAGGGCGTCGTTGCCGCCGATGGACCGCCGCAGGCCCGGTGCGCGACTGACCGCGCGGAGCCCGCCGGTGAGCCCGCCCGTCGCCAGGTACGCCAGCACCAGGTGCGCGGGACCCGCGATCGACGGCAGCGCCACCGCGACGGCGTACATGGTCAGCAGCGCCCCGACCCAGCCGACGAGGGCACCCCGGCGGCGCGACAGCCGGCGTACCTCCGCCTGGAGCAGCACCCGCAACCGACCACCGGCACGGAAGGGCCGCCCGCGCACCAGGCCGATCCCGCGCCACCGGCGGCTCTCCACCAGCGCGGCGAGCAGCGACGGATCCAGCAGCACGGCGGCGGTGGTGGCGGCGTTGGCGAACTGCGCGCCCGTGGTCAGCGCCGCCCGGTCCACCCGGGGCAGGCGCCGGTACGCGTCGACGGTCGACGCCATCGCGACCGGCAGCAGCACCAGGCCGACGACGGGGGTGAGCGGCACCGGCGGCAGCGGGAGGGACCACCCGGCGGCGTGCCCGAGCACCACCAGCACCGCGATCGTCGCCCCGGCGGCGGACAGACCGACGCCGAGCCGTCCCGCCCAGCGGGGTGTGGGGCGGACGCTCTGGGCGACGACGGCCCAGCCGGTCGCGGTGGCCCCGCAGGTGAGGCCGGCCAACGCCGCCCAGCCCAGGTCGACAGGGCGGTCGGGGCCACCGGCGTACGCGGCTGCCACCGCCAGCAGCCCGACACCGATGGTGCCGCCGCCGACCAGGCCACCGAACCGGGGGAGCAGCCACGCCCGGCGGTCCACCGGTGAGCTGACCAACCAGGTCTGCGCGGCCGGGGTGACCAGCAGCGGCCCGGTCAGCCGCAGGCCCCACCAGGCGAGCCCGGCCCCTGCCGTCACCGCGGCGACGGCGATCCAGTACCTGTCGCCCGGGTCGGTCCGGGTCACCTGCGGGGCCGCCAGGTGGTCGCGGATCGCGGCGACCGCGAACCAGCCGTACAGGGCGACGAACAGGACCACGACGTAGGCGTCGGTGAGCACCTCGCCCAGCGAACCGGGATGGTGGCGGCGCCGGGCCCGTCGCAGCCGGGCCCGCAGCTGCCGGGGCGTGGGCCCCACCACCGCCGGCGGGAAGGTCCTGGTCGACGTCACCTCAACCGCCGATCTCGATCCGCCGGTCGGCGACCGCGTCGATCAGTTCGGTGTCGTGCGACGCCATCAGCACCGCCGTGCCGGCCGCCTTCTCCCGCAGCAGCCGCTGCGCCAGCCAGGCCCGGCCCCGGACGTCGAGGCGCTGCTCAGGCTCGTCGAGGACGAGCAACCGGCGCGGGCGCACGAAGCAGGAGGCGAGGGCGAGACGGCGGCGCTGCCCGCTGGACAGCGTCGCCGGAAGCTGGTCGCGGGCCGGTTCGAGAGCCAGCTCGGCGAGGACCTCCGCGACGGGTCCGGCGGTGCCACCGTGGGCGTAGGCGAGTAGTTCGAGGTGTTCCACGACGGACAGGTCGGGAAAGAAGTCGATGTCGTCGAGGGCGGCGGCGACCGCCGCCCGGACCCGGGGGTCGGTCTCGTCGCAGCGGCGGCCGTCGAGCAGGACCTCACCCTCGTCCGGACGGTCCGCCCCGACGACGCAGCGCAGCAGGGTGGTCTTGCCGGAGCCGTTGGGCCCGACGACGACGGCGACCTGACCCGCGTCGAGTTGGAAACGTACGTCGTCGAGGACGACCAGCGCGCCGAACCGGCGGGTCAGCCCGCGTACGGCAAGTGTGCTCACGAACGCCCACTGTCGCACGCGGGCCGGCACCCCCGCCGACCCGGTCCCGCCGCAGCGGTCAGCCCTTCACGGCGCCGATCAGCACGCCCTTGATGAAGTGCCGCTGGATGAACGGGTAGACCGCGACGATCGGGGCGACAGTGAGCACCACCACCGCCATCTTGATCGCCTCGGTCGGTGGCATGGACACCCCGGTGGTGCCGCCGGAGGTGTGCGGGGCCTGGCCGGCCAGCAGGTAGCTCTGCAGCACCCGCTGGATCGGGTACATGTCGTTGCGGTCGATGAACAGCAGCGCGTCGAACCAGACGTTCCAGTAGCTCACCGCGTAGAACAGCCCCACCACGGCGATGACCGCCCGGGACAACGGCAGCACGATCCGCACCAGGGTACGGAAGTGGCTGGCCCCGTCGACCCGGGCGCTGTCCAACAGCTCCTGCGGGATGCCCTGGAAGAAGCCCCGCACCACGACCAGGTTGAACACGCTGATCGCCGGCGGCAGGATCAGCGCCCAGATGGTGTCCTTGAGACCGAGCCCGGTCACCACCAGGTACTTCGGCACCAGCGGCGGGTAGACCAGGAACGGGACCAGGAAGTAGACCAGCAGCCAGCGGTAGCCGACCGAACGCGGCTGGGACAGCCCGTACGCGGCCAGCACGGTCACGGTCAACGCCAGCGCGCTGCCGATGACGGTGACCAGCGTGCTGATCCACAGCGCCCGGGTGACCGCCCCACCGGCGAAGATCGTCTCGTAGGCCGCGGTGTCGATGCCCCGGGGGACGACCACGAGGCCGCCGGCCTCGGCGAGGGCCTCCCGGGAGGACAGGCTGGTCACCAGGATCACCCAGAGCGGGAAGAGCACGCTGAGCACGAGCAGGGCCAGGAAGGCGGCCTTGAGTCCCTGGCCGATCCGGGTCGGTGGCTCCTCCCACACCGGCCGGCGGTCGCGCCCCACGCGGGCCCTCCGTGCGACAGTCGTGGTCATTTCGAGTAGATCCCCCGTTCGCCGAGCATGTGCGCGACCCGGTTAGCGGCCAGGATCAGGCCGAGCCCGATCGCCGCCTTGAACAGGCCGGCCGCCGCGCCGTAGCCGTAGTTCCCGGTGGCGATGGAGAAGTGGTAGACGAAGGTGTCGAGCACCTCGGCGGCCTGCCGGCCCACCGCGTCGCGTTGCAGCAGGAACTGTTCGAAGCCGACCGAGAGCGCGTCGCCCAGCCGCAGGATGAGCAGCAGCACGATCACCGGGCGCAGGCCGGGCAGGGTGATGTGCCACAGCCGCCGCCACCGGCCGGCGCCGTCGGCCGCCGCCGCCTCGTAGAGGCTGGGGTCGATGGTGGACAGCGCGGCGAGGAAGACGATGGTGCCCCAGCCGACGTCCTTCCAGACCGCCTCGGCGGTCACCAGGATGATGAACGTGTCCGGGTTGGTCATCACGTTCCACGGCTGCATGCCGGCCTCGCGCATGGTCTGCGCGAGCAGGCCGGCGCCGCCGAGCATGGCGACGAAGAAGCTGACCACGAGCACCCAGCTGAAGAAGTGCGGCAGGTAGACGACGGTCTGCACGAAGGTGCGCCACCGGGTGGACAGCAGGTTGTGCAGCATGATCGCCAGGAAGATCGGCAGCGGGAAGAAGAAGACCAGCTGGAACGCGGTGATGGCCAGGGTGTTGCGCAGCGCGTCCCAGAACGCCGAGTCCTCGAACAACAGCTGGAACTGCCCGAAGCCGATCCAGTTGCTGTTCGCGAACGCCTGCAACGGGTTGTCCCCCAGGTAGGGGTTGTAGTCCTGGAAGGCGATGACGTTGCCCAGGATCGGCAGGTAGCTGAAGACCAGCAGGACGAGGAACCCGGGCGTCACCATGAGCAGCAGCTGCCAGTCCCGGGTGAGCCGGGTGCGCAGCGGCACCCGGCGACGGCGGGCGGGGCGGCGCCCGCGTGGCGTCCCGGTGGGGCCGTCGGGCCGGGTCCGGTCGGACCCGGCCACGACGGTGGTGTCGCGAGTGGTCATCGCCCGGCCTTGGGCAGGGACTTGGCGAGCAGTTCCCGCGCTTCCTCGCCCCCGTTGGCCTTCCACTCCTGCACGATGGCGTCGGCGTCGGAGAGCGGCCGGCGACCGCGCAGCACGTCGGTGAACTTGTCCTCGGTGGGCACCTGGTTGGCCTTGTACGCGGCCGGCATCTCCAGCTTCACCCCGTCCCAGGGGTCCTTCTCCAGGTACTTCACCATGTTGTTGGAGTAGGTCAGGAGGTCCGGCACGTAGTTCGGGGTCTCCGGGTACGGACCGATGGTGGGGTTGCGCCCGCTGATGAAGAAGTACTGGTTGGCGATCTCCTTGAACGCCAGGTCGGTCTTGACCGGCCCGTTCGGCGTGCTGGCGTGGTGCTTGCCCGCCACTCCGTAGTCACGCAGCTGCGCCTCCTGCGAGCCCAGCGGCGCGGAGCACCAGTTCATGATCCGCAGCAGCTCCTCGACCCGCTCCTTGCCGAGTCCCTTCTTGACGAAGGTGAAGGAGATCGGCTCGTCGTCGCCCCAGACCAGGGGGTCGCCGCCGGTGGCGGAGAAGATCGGCACCGGCTGGATGTTCAGCTTGGGGTTGACCTTCTGGTGTTCGGCCTGGGCACCCTGCCAGAAGCCCACCCCGTTGCGGGTGAAGACGATCGCGCCGTTCTTGGCGAACAGTTGGGCGCTGTCCGCGCCCTTGCTGGCGATGATCTCGGGGTGGACCAGACCGTCCTTGTAGATCTTGGCCATCACCTCGAGGGCCTGCCGGTACTCCGGGGTCTCGTACTTGAACTCCGGGGTCCCGTCGGCCTTGAGCCGCCAGCCCTGCTTGGAGGCCGGCACCTTGTGGTACATCTGGATCATGTCGAAGACGTTGTCGAACGCCCACACCTTCTTGGCCGGGTCGGTGACCTGCTTGGCCACGGTGAGCAGGTCGTCGAGCGACGCCGGCACCGTCAGCCCGCGTGCGTCGAGCAGGTCCTTGCGGGTGAACAACGCCCAGGGGAACGGCCCGTCGGTCGGGTTGGGCACGGCCATCAGCCGCTCGTTCCACAGCGAGTTGCGCCAGGCGCCGGTGGGGAACGAGGCCAGCATCGGGTACGCGTTGGCCGCGTCGCCCTTGAGGTAGTCGGTGAGGTCCTCGAAGAGCACCTTGATCGCCTCGGAGAAGCGCGGGATCTTCTGCACCTCCCAACCCGGCACGCAGAGCAGCTCCGGGACGTCCCGCGCGCCGAGCATCGCGTTGAGCTTGTCGGCGTAGGTGTTGCCGTCCTGGATGGTGAAGTTGACCGGCGTGCCCAGCTCCGCGTTGACCGCCTGGAGGTAGGCGTTCTGGGCCACCCCGGGCGGGGCCGGACCCCAGGCCGGGGTCATCGCGGTGATCTCCTTGCCGCTGGAGCCCGGCCGCTCGGTGATCGCGTCGACCAGTGAGGTCGGGTACTTCGTGTAGCCGTCGGGCACCGGCCGGGTGCCGATGATGTCGGGCTTGATGCTCTGGGCGAGGTCCTTGCGCGTCGGCAGCAGGTTGGCGTAGGTGTCCAGGTTCTGCGCGGCGCCGGAGCCGGCCGGCTTCTCGGAGCACCCGGCGAGCAGGGGGCCGCCGGCGATGGCGGCCGTGCCGAGGCCGACCAGGCCGAGGAAGTGGCGGCGCGAGGCCTTCGAGCCGGGTTGCTGGGGTGTCATCGGTCCCCCCTTGGAAAGGGCTGGTGGTGGATTCGCAGGTGGAAGTGCAACTAGTTGGTCTGGATGTTAAACAAACTAATGGACGGCGGGAGATTCCGACAAGAGGCATCGACGCCCGCCGTGCCGACCGACGCCCGGCCACCCGCGCCCGGCGACCGTCGCGCCGGACCGCCCCGGGCGCACCGTGCGGACCCCGTACCCGCTGCGTAGGCTGCCCGGATGAGCGCACCGTCCCGCATCCTGGTCTACGGGGTGTACGGCGCGGGCAAGTCCACACTCGCCGCGCGGCTGGCCGACCGGCTGGGACTGCCCTGGCACCCCGTCGACGACCTGCTGTGGCTGCCCGGCTGGGTCGAGGTGCCGGTGGCCCAG
This sequence comes from Micromonospora humida, assembly GCF_016901255.1. Classification (NCBI taxonomy): domain Bacteria; kingdom Bacillati; phylum Actinomycetota; class Actinomycetes; order Micromonosporales; family Micromonosporaceae; genus Micromonospora; species Micromonospora humida. The sequence goes on along the minus strand of NZ_JAFEUC010000003.1, from coordinate 395,505 downwards.
CAACGCGACCGGATCACGCAGATCTGCCGGGGCGAACAGTGGATCATCGACGGGGCCTACCACGGGTGGCGGGACGTGCCGCTGGCCCGTGCCGACCTGGTCGTCGCCCTCGACTACCCGCGCTGGCGGTCCTTCGGGCGGTTGCTGCGCCGCACCGTCAGCCGGTTGGTGACCGGCGAGGTGATCTGCAACGGCAACCGGGAGACGCTGCGCAGCGTACTGTCCCGGGACTCGATCCTGGTCTGGCACGTCGGCGCGTTCGGCCGGGCCCGCCGCCGGATGCGGACCTGGCAGGCCGACCCCACCGGACCGCCCGTGCTGCGCTTCGACTCCCCGACGGAACTGGACCGCTGGGTGGCCGGCCTGCCCCGGCGGTGAGCGCGGCCCACCCGCGCCCCCCGGGGGTCAGCCCTGCGGCGCGGGGCCGTTGTCGACGAACCGGAACACGGTGGTCAGCGGGGCGTCGCCCAGTTCCTCGAGGATCAGCCCGCGACGGCTGGAGAACTGGAGGTACGCCGAGTTGTTGCTGATGGCGTAGGTCCGCTGACCGCCGGCCGTGCCGTCGACGGCGATCGAGAACAGCTGCCGTGGCTCCGTCGGCGCGCACGGGGCCCCTGCCACGGTGAGCGGCTGGGAACCCGACGACCGGACCTGCCAGCAGGCCAGGTCACCGTCGGCGTCCGGTTCGGCGGTGCGAACCAGGTAGGTGCCGGAACCCTGGGGCACGAAGACGAACAGCGACCGGCCCTCGTCGCCGTCGACCTCACCGAGACGGCCGTCGTCGAGCAGGGACACCGCACCCTCCGCGGCTGCCGACCGGACCAGGGCGAACCGGCGCTGCCCGAGCCGCAACGGATCGGCGGATGCCGAACCCTGCGGCGTGCTCGGTGTGGCACCCGTCGCGCCGGACGTCGGCCCGCCGGTGGCCGGGGTACGCGGAGTCGGCCCGGTGGACGGGGTCGCCGTGGGGGGCGTCGACGTCGTGGCGGGCGGACCGACGGGCACGGTGGCCTGCGGCGGCCCCGCCAGACGGGCCACGGCGAAACCGGCCCCCAGCGCCCCCAGCACGACGACCCCCACCGCGGCCGTCGCGACGTGCCGCTGCCGACGCCTGCGGTCGCCCCGCCGACGGACCTCGGCGACCGTGGCGAGCCGACCGGTCTGCCCGGCGTGCCGGGCCAGCCCCCGCAGGGCGTCGTCGAGCATGTCGTCAGACCCCATGGCCCCTCCCCGCCGTCGTCTGGTGTTCGTCCCCGCTCAGGTACCCGGCCAGGCCCCGGCGGCCCCGGGCCAGCCGGGTCTTGACGGTGTTCGGATTCGCCCGGGTCTCCACGGCGATCTCGGCCACGCTGAGGCCGACCAGATGGTGCAGCACGATGGCCCGGCGCTGCTCGCTGGGGATGCGCCGCAACGCCTCGACCAGCACGACATGATCGACCGAGACGGCATCGACCTGCTGGGCGACCGCCTCCCGGCGGTGGGCCCGCACCCGGTTCACCGTCTTGCGCCAGGCGCTCACCGCGATCCGGAACGCCACCTTGCGCACCCACGCCTCGGGGCTGTCGCACTCCCGCACCGTCGACCAGCGGCTCCAGGCGCGGGCGTACGCCTCGGCCACCGCGTCCTCGGCCTCGGTACGGCTGCCGACCATCGCGTACACCTGCCCCAGCACCCGCTGGGCCGACGAGGCGTAGAACGCGTCGAACTCCTCGGCGTCACGCATCGATCACGCTCTCCACCCACCCGCTCGCCTCTGGTCCCGTCCCCGCCTGCGGGCAGCCCGCCCCGCCCGCCCCTGTCACACCCCATTCCGGTCGGATCGGCCTGGGCACGGCCCCGGCCGACCCGACCGACCCCTCGTCACCGACCGGCCGGTGCCGGCCCGTTGTCGGTGAACCGGAAACTGCTCGTCGGCGGGGCGTCACCCAACTCCTCGAGGATGAGGCCGGAACGCGCGGAGGTCCGCAGGAACGCCCCGGCGCTGCTGATCAGGTACGACGGCGTGCTGCCGGCCGCCGCGAAGATCTCGAACTGCTGGCGCGCGTCGTCGGTCCGGCAGGTGGCGGCCTGCACCACCAGCGGCTGGCTGTTGCCCGGATTATGCACCCGCCAGCACAGCGGACCGGCACTGGTCCGGGCGTACGACTTGATCAGGTACTTCCCACCGCCCAGCGGGGTCGGCACGAACAGCTGCCGCCCCTGGTCGTCGTCGACCTCGGCCAACCGTCCGGAGTCGGTCAGCGACAGGCCGCCCTCGAACGAACCGACCCGGACGATCGTGTACTGCCGGGTGCCGGTGAACCCGCGCGGGGCGGAACTCTTCTGCGGCGGGGTGGCGGACAGCCCCACCGCCACGGCCGCCGGCTTGCGCTGCGGCTCGGCCACAGGCGCGTCGGCACCGTGCCGAGCCTGGGCGCAGGCCGCCATCGTGCCGGTCAGGGCCAGCAACCCGACGCCCGCGAGCCATCGTTTCGTCGACATCGTCCGCTCCTTCTGGTGGGGGATCGCGATCGGCGTACCGGCCCGGTGGTCGCCGCCGGTACCCGACTCACCCCTCAGGACGTCCGGAACCGCCCCCGGGTTTCACCACCCGCCACGATCTTTTTCCGCCACCGGCGACCGGACCGCGGCATCCCTCGTCCGGCGGGAGTACCTTCGGCGGATGCCCGACCTGGTCGCCCCCACCGCCCGGCTGCGTGCCGCATGGCAGGAAGCGCACGCGGAGTGGGGGCCGGGGCAGCACGAGGACGGTTTCGGACTGCACCCCTGCGACGACGTGGACTCGCCGGCCGGGTTCGCAGCGTGGCTGGCACGACTGACGCCGCCGTCGGACCGGACCGTGGCCCCCGACGACACCTGCGCGTACCGCTGGATCGTCGAGCGGGAGCCGGGGCGGGTACGGGTGCTCGGCGGGATCACCCTGCGGCCCGACTGCGACGAGCAGGCACCCTGGGCCGGCCACCTCGGGTACGGCATCCGCCCCTCCGCCCGCCGCCGGGGGCTGGCCACCTGGGCGGTACGACGGATGATGGACGAGGCGCGACTACTAGGGCGGGAACGGCTGCTGGTCATCTGCGCGACCGACAACGTCGCCTCCGCACGGACGATCGAGCGGTGCGGCGGCCTCTTCGAAGGCATCGGGGACACCCGGTTCGGCCCCACCCGACGCTACCGGCTCCCCCTGCGGGGGTAGGACCCGTTCACGACGGGCCGGACCGGTGACCGGGATGGGCCTTGTCCGATCCACGAGTTTGGCATGCTGGGCCGGTCCGGTTACCGACCCGAAGGGACCCTTCCGATGGCAAAGGTCATCTCCACGCTGTTCATCTCGGCCGACGGCGTGGCCGAGATCGACCCAGACTGGCACTTCCCGTACTTCGACGACAACATGGGGCGGGCCGTCAGCGCGGACTACGACGCCGCCGACGTGCTGCTGTTCGGCCGGGAGACCTACGACAGCTTCGCCGGGGCGTGGCCCGACCGGGAGGCCGCCGGTGGCGACGACGCCCCCTTCGCCAAGCAGCTCGGCGACCTGCGCAAGGTGGTCGTCACGCGGCAGGCGAGGGAGCTGCCCTGGCGTAACTCCGAGGTCCTGGACGGCGACCTCGTCGACGTGGTCACCGCGCTGCGCGACGACCCCGGTGTCGGCGGCGTCCTCATCCCCGGCTCGATCTCCGTGGTGCAGCAACTGCTCGCCGCCGGGCTCGTCGACGAACTGCGGCTGCTGGTGCACCCGGTGGCGGCGCGCAAGGGCCGCAGGCTGTTCGACGACGGGGACACCCCGTACCACCTGCGGGTGACCACGACCGAGGTGTACCCGACCGGGGTGATCCGGGTGATCTACGCGCCGACCGACGCGCCGGCGGCGGCCGGCTACGACGACGCCAAGGAGCAGTTGGCCGCCGGGGAGTAGCCCCTGCCGGCGGAGCCGTCCCGTCGTGACGCGTGGTGGGTGGGTCCCGGGTCAGCCGGTGGCGTCGGGCGGGCCCAGCTCGGCGGCGGTGACGGCGCCCCGCGCCCGCAGCCAGCCGACCAGTTCGGTGGCGCCGCGCCGGACGGCCGCGTCCAGGGCGGTACGGTGCTCCCACGGCGGCACCCGGTTGAGCCGCGCGCCGCGCGTCCACAGGTACCCGGCGCAGGACTGCCGCCCGCCGTGGCAGGCACCCCAGAACGCCCAGTCGATCTCGTCGGTCGACGGCACGTCGTCGCCGGTGCAGGCCCGCTGCACCCGGTCGTGCAGGCCGAGCGTCGCCGCGTCGACGAGGGTGGTGCGGGCTCCCCGGACGACCAGCCGGTATGCCGCCCGCCACTGGGCGAAGGCCCGCGCGTTCGACAGCGGCGTGCCGTCGGCGATCACGCTGCCGGGAGCTTCGATGTCGGCACCGGCGTCCAGCAGGGCGTCGACGACGTCCACGTCGTCGCAGCTGGCCGCCCAGTGCAGCGGGGTCTCCCGGTGCGGCCCGGCGAACCGGGCGTCGACGTCGGCACCGGCGGCGACCAGCGCGGCGACGGTGTCGGCACCGCGCGGGAACCGGCCCGGCCAGTCGGTGACCACGTGCAGCAGGGTACGAACCCCGCCGACCCGGTCGACGATGCGTCCGGCGGCCAACCCCGGGTGTGCGCCGAGCAGCGACCGCAGTCGGGTCAGGTCACCGTCGCGGATCGCCCCGCTCACCGCGACCGCCAGCGGATCGTCGGCAGCGAGCAGCGGCGGATCACCGGTCATCTGCGCGACCCTACCCGTCGCCGCCCCACAGCCGGCTGCTGTGCCCTGCCGCCCGGGCACGTCGGGGTCAGTCCGTCACCGGCCAGCCGGCGGGCGAGTACGGCGGGCTGCGCCGAGTCCGGGCCGCCGGCCGCCCAGCTGCCGACGGCGACGCGGAAACGGTCCTGTTCCGGCACCCGTCGAGTCTCGCCACCACCCGGGGAGCACCGCCACCGGATTCGGCGCAGGCGGACCGGTAGGTCATCGCTGCGGCGAGTCGTGCGGCCCGAGAGGCGCGGTGAACCGGAGCTGCCAGCGGGGGCCGTACCGGCTGAGGCGCACCACCGCCAGGGGGGTGACGTCCAGCCGGGGCAGGGCGGCCATCGGCAGGTCGAGTGCGTGCACGATCGCCACCCGGACCACCATCGGATGGGTCACCGCGACGATCCGCCGGCCCGGCCCGGGCCGGGCGTCGAGCCAGGCGGCGACCCGGTCACGCAGCGCGGCCAGGGACTCCCCGCCGTGCGGTGCCGCCTCGGGCGTCGCCCACCACTGGAGCAGCGCCCCGGGCTCGCGCGCCCCGACGTCGGTCAGGCTGCGCCCGGCCCAGTCGGCGTAGTCGCAGTCGGCCAGCGCGGCCTCGACGGCGGGCCGTAACCCGAGGGCGTACGCGGTCTGCACCGCTGCGGTCGCCGGGCTGGTCAGGCAGGTGTCCACCGTGCCCAGTGGCCCGGTCCGCCCGTGACCGGCCAGGGCGAGGGCGGCCTGTCGACCGCCCTCGTCCAGGTCGTCGTCGCCCGCGCCGAACACCGCCCGTCGTAGCGCGCCGGTGTGGGCGTGGGCGACCAGCCGCAGGCTGGTCGAGGTCACGGGCGGGCCGGCGTGCCCTGACCGGTCAGTGGCTCGGCGGCCCGGTCGTCGGGGCGCGGGCCTGCGGGACGGGGGCTCATCAGGGCGCTGAACAGCAGACCGATGGCGACCCAGAGCACCACCTGGGTGCCGAGCGACGCCAGCCGGAAGTTCCACAGCAGCGTTGCCGGGAAGTCGTCCGGGACCTCCTGGAAGGACGGCAGGACGACGTACCCGACGCCGGCGACCAGGGCGAATCCGCCGAGTGCCGCGCCGTGGCGTTGCCAGGGCGGCGCGTCGGCGCGGACCGAACGGTAGCCCAGGGTGCCCGCCCAGACGGCCACCAGGCCGAGCACCACCAACGCCAGGTAGGCGACGGTGCGCTGGTCGATGGTGTCGGGGTTGCCGACCGCCGGGGGATTGGCCGGGTACTTCCCGAACGGCACGAGCACCACGCCGAGCAGGGCACCGCCCGCCAGCAGCAACGCCGACCGGCCGTCGTCGGCGGCGGCCGGGAAACGTCGGCGCAGCAGCACGAACGCGGTCGCGAGCAGGCCACCCATCGCCGTCCCGAACAGCCCGGTGGCCAGGAACAGCCCGAACCGCTGCCCGTCCCGGCCGACCAGGTCGTCGCCGTGGTGGTCGTCGGCCACCGGCCCGGTGTGGGTGGCGGCCTCCTCGATCGCGATGGCCGCGTCGATGCGCGGCTCACCGACGAGGTAGCCGAAACCGCCCGCGAGCAGGCCGGCGACGAGGCCGGCGAGGAGCCCGCGGATCAGGACGGTGACGAAGGTGGGTGGGTTGTGGGCAGGGGTCAGTGGCACGGGACACCGAGCAGGTGCCGGCCGTCGTGCATCAGCTCGTGCAGGAACATGCCGCTGCGCGAGACCGCACCCTGGTCGAACGCGACCAGGTAGGTGAGCAGCAGGAGTACGCCGACGACGGCCATGGCCGCCCACCACAGACGGGCGGACCCGACGGGGTGTACCAGCGGCTGGGCAGGAGTGGGACTCGACATGGGATTCGAACCTTCCCGGGGATGACGCGTCCCCATCGCAAGGCTGCGGACGACCGAGCGTCCTGGCTCGCGGACCCGTCGTCGACGGAACCGCTCACAGTGGCGCGACCGCGCCGGATTCCCACCGGCTTACCTCGCGACGCCGCAGATAGTGGTTCGACCGTAACGGCGCGACCCCCGGCCGGTCAATCGTCGCCTCGGGAATGTGACGTGCCGGCCGGGCGTCTGCGCGTCACCCGCCGGCCGGCACGGGGGAGTCGGGGGCGGTGTCCCGGCGGCGTCGCCGGGACACCACGCCCATCGCGGCGTCGACGACGAGGAAGGCGACGAGACCCGACCCGAGCAGGGACAGTGCCCAGCCGACCGCCGCCACCACCGGTACCCCGACGAGGACCGCCCGCCAGGGCAGGCCCCGGACGCCACCCCTGGGCGGCGCGGTGCCGGTGCGGGCCCGCCGGTCCGCCCGGGTGGGCCGGCGCTGCCACCACAACGGACGTCCTGGCGTGCGTCTGCGGACCGGGACCGCCTGCGGCGTACCGGCGAGGGCCGCCTCAGGGGCGTGACGATTGTCGTCGCCGCCGACGCAGCACGGCCGCCGCCGCCAGCAGGGCGACCACCACGCTGCCGGTGACGCCGACGACGGTGGCCCGGCCACCGCCGCGCCCCGGCGCGACCGCGGCGGCGGACGGGCCGGGCGGGTCGGGGGACGGCGCGGCGGCCGGACCGGCCGGGTCCGCCACGGTGAACGGGTACGACCCCTGCACCGGGTGCCCGTCGGCGGAGACCACCCGGTACGCGACGGTGTACCTCCCGTTGGGCAGGGGACCGGTCACCTGGACGTTTCCCGTCGCGCCGGAGACCACCGGATCGCCGGTGGGGACACGCCGTTTCGTCCCGTCGGTGAGCACGATGGTGGTGAGTGTCGGGTCGAGCCGCGCCATGAACTCCAGCGTGATCTCGGTGGGCGCGCGGGTCAGCGTCGCGTCCCGGGCCGGCGAGGCGGACCGCAGGCCGTTGTGCGCGCGGGCCGGCGTGGCGGCGACGAACAGGGTCAGGATGCCGGCCAGCAGTGCGGCGACGAACCGGCCGGCGGCCCGGCGCGACGGTGAGATGGTCGTCATCAGCCGGCTCAGCCCAGCACCTGCTGGCCGATCCACCCGTCGGGTGGGCAGCCGGGCGGGACGGCGAAGACGGCGGAGCCGATCGGCGTGGTCCACTCGTTGAGCAGGTCCCGGTCGGCGAGTCGACGTTGGATGGGCAGGAACTGGGCGGTGACGTCGGCCTGGTACGAGGCGAAGATCAGGCCACTGTCGGCGTGCCCCTGCGGGGAGGGCACACCGTCGTAGTTGTACGGGCGGCGCAGGATCCTCAACCGGTCGTCGGTGACGCGGGCCCGGGTGAGATGGGAGAAGTCGGGGATGACGGTGAGCCCGTCGTCGCCGACGGCGGCGAAGTCGGGTTCGTCGTGTTCACCGGTGCCGGTGAGCGGGGCGCCGGTGTCGAGCCGCCGGCCGACGGCCAGTTCCCGGTCGGTACGGCCGAGCAGGTCCCAGGTCTCCAGGTTCATGCTGATCCGGCGGACCACCAGGGTGGTGCTGTCGCGCAGCCAGTCCGGACCGTCGGGCACCCATACGGCGGTGTCCAACGCGCTGCCGGGACGGGGGTTGGCGGTGCCGTCGAGCTGGCCGAACAGGTTGCGTTGGGTGTGCCCGGCCGGCTCGACGCCGGGGCTGCGCCGGAAGCCCTGCTGCACCCATGCGACGGTGGCGAAGGGCCTGCTGTCCTTGACCAGCACCCGCTGGGCGTGTGCGACGGTGACCGCGTCGTCGGCGCAGATCTGCACCAGCAGGTCCCCACCGGACCAGGCCGGTCGGAGCCGGTCGATCCGCAACGCCGGCAGGTCGGCCACCGACGCCGGCCGCCGGTCGTCGACGCCCGCGGCCCGGTACAGGCCGGGGCCGAAACCGAAGGTCACGGTCAGCCGCGCCGGCAGCAGCCCGAGTTCGGCCTCGGTGTCGGCCAACGCCGGCCGGCCCTGGGTGAGCCGGGCCGCGTCGTCGCTGAGCAGCCGCAGCAGCGGCCCAGCGCCGCCCGGTCGGTGCCCGGTCGCAGGGTGAACGCGACGAACGCGGCGTGGGCCTGCGGTTCGGTGGCCACCCCCGCCTGCCGGGGCCCGTGGAACGGCTCGACCAGGCCCCCGACGGCCGCCACCGGACTCGGCTGCGGCGCGGCGGGCCCGCCGGTCGGCCCGTCCCGCCCGGCGACGACCACCGCACCGCCGGCCAGCGCGCCGCCTGCGGCCAGTGCCCCGCCGGCGAGCAGGCCGCGCCGGCTCACCGTACGCCCGTGCGGGTGTCCGGTCACGAGGTCGGGCCGGTCGTCGGCTGTCCACCCGGGGCCGGCTGACCGCTCATGGTCGGCTCGGGCGTGCCGTGGCCGGGGGCGTAGCTCTCCTGCGCCCCGGTGAACGGTTTGGCCACGGCGGTGAACTGCCGGGTCCGGCCGTCGGCGAAGGTGAGGGTCACGGTGACCTGGTCGCCGGCGCGCACCGGCCGGCGGAGGTCCATCAGCATCAGGTGGTCGCCGCCGGGCTCCAACACGTGGGTGCCCTTCGCCCTGATCACGACGCCGCCCTGCTTCTGCCGCATGACCATCGTGCCGTCCTTCATGGTCATCTCGTGCAGCTCCAGTACGGACACCTCGGTGGTGGCGCCGGTGAGCGTGACGTCGGCGTCGCTGTCGTTGACCAGGGTCCCGAAGGCCGCCGTCATGCCCTTGTCGGCCGCCTTCACCCACGGGTCCCGGATGGTGATGACCCCGGCGGACGCGCTCGCCGGTGCCGAGGCGCCCGACGGGGTGCCCGACGCCGGGTCGGCCGGGCCGCAGCCGGCGGTGCCGACGGCCAGCAGGGCGGCGAAGACGACTGACGCGCGTCGATTCGTGCCGAGTGGACCGGTGGGACGCATGGGTTTTTCCTCCGTTGTGCCGATGCTCTGTCCCGTTGGTCGGTCACCGGTCACCGAAAGTTCCGGCCGGTCGGGATCGTGCCCTTCCGGGTGACCGGGCCGTCCCGCCGGGCGGGACGCGCCGTCGGCCGCCGCCCGTCGGGCGGGGGGACGGCAGGCCGGGTGGCGTCGCGGTCAGGCGGCCGACCGGTCGCGGGTCCGCGCCGAGCCGGCGTGCGGCGGCAGCAGGCGTACCGTCGGGGCGGCGGGCACGTCGTCCGTACGCAGCCGCCAGGCGGGCCGGTCTCCCCGGCCCCGCCCTGCCGGCCCGTCCGGCCGCAGCCGGGGCCGGGACAGCGCGACCACGATCAGGTAGCCGGTGACCAGGAACCCGTGACTGACCAGCCGGGTCGGCTCCACCCGGCCGGTGACCAGGTCGTTGGCCGAGAGCAGCACGAGCGCGCCGACGAAGGCGCTCAACATCGGCAGCAGCCCCCCGGTCGGGGCGCGCCGGGCGGCCACGAAGAGGAAACCCGCGCCGACGGCGATGTTCCACGCGGCCGACTCGTGCCACAGGTGTCCGGAGGCCAGCGTGTCGAGCGCGCCGTGGGCGTGCCCGGCGGCCGGGCCCCGGCCGACCTGGGCCAGCCCCAGCACCAGTTGCAGGGCGCCGATCAGGGCCAGCCCGGTGCGCAGGACCGGCACCACCCGGTCCCGCATCCGGCGGGGGGCGGGGAGCGCGGCCAGCACGACGTCGACGAGACCGGGGCCGGCCGCGGTGGCCCTCGGCTCCGACCCTGCCGTGGCCGGGGTCGTCGACCGCAGGCGGCCGGGCCGGTCGACAGTCGGGTCGCGGCGGTCGGTGGTGGAGAGCGTCAGGCGGGATCGCCGGGTCACCGTCGCGGCCCGGTCACACCACTGCCGGCAGCCCGCGCACCCGTCCAGGTGCGCGTCCGCCGCGATCCGCTCGGCGGGGGTCTCCTCGCCGTCCAACTGTGCCGACAGGATCTCCCGCCACTGCTCACACCCCATGTACGGGTAGTCGGCCGGCAGGGCGCGGTGGTTCCCGTGGGCTCCCGGGGCACGGTCGCGGCCGGGGGGCGACGGTCAGCCGGCGGCGCTTCCCGGCCGGTGGCGGATCGCCCGGGGGTTCCCCTCGACCGCCGCGACGAGATCCTCGCGGGCCCGGGCGACCCGGGACCGGATGGTGCCGACCGGGCAGCCGCACACCTCGGCCGCCTCGGCGTAGGACAGGCCGAGGACCTGGGTGGCGACGAACGCCTCCCGACGGTCGGCGGGCAGGGCCAGCAGCAGGTCGTTGAGGACCACCTCGCCGTCGAAGCCGCTGCCCCGGGTGTCCGGCGTGTCGTGCCACTCGGACAGCGGCACCGTACGCGGACGCGAGGTGGCCGCCCGGACGTGGTCGACGGCGGTCCGGCGGGCGATGCCGAGCAGCCACGTACGGGCCGAGGAACGGGCGGCGAACGACGGCAGCGAGCGCATGGCCCGCAGGTACGTCTCCTGGGTGAGGTCGTCGGCCTCGGCCGGGCTGATCAGGTGCGCGACGAACCGTCGTACGTGCTGTTGGGTCGCCCGGATGAAGCGGGCCGCGGCCTCCCGGTCACCCCGACCGGCGGCCAGCGCCCACGCGGTGATCTCCGCGTCGTCGTCGCCCACCTGCCACCTCCGTGTCCGGTTCTGCCGCCTGTCGTGCTCCGCCGTCGTCCGCCAACGGTAACGACGGGGTGTAGTAGGTCCCGGGTGAGCGTACGGCATACCCGGCGTCATCCCCGCCCACTGGTACGGACGGAAGGCGTCGGCGGATCATCCGTACCGGGGTCGGGTACGGAGGCCCACCGTGACCGGCCGGACGCGGGGTGCGGAGCCGGGGACGAATTTTGATCATCCCGACCTCAGGTTGGGACGCCATAGCCAAAACTTTTGCCATCTGCGTAAAAAGTTAGTGAACTATTGATTGAAGTCCACTCTTCGTGAGGATGATCCGATGCGCTGTCCCCCTCCAGCCACCGGACCCGCCGGGCGTACCCTCGCCGGCCTGCTCGCCCTCGTGTTCGCCGCGGCGGCGGTCCTGCTGCCCACCACTGCGGCGCAGGCGCACGGCACCCTGGCGATGTCCACCCCGGCGGCCAACGCCACGGTGGCCGAGCCGCTGACGACGGTGGAGCTGTACTTCACCGAGCAGGTGGCGGCCAACGCGTACTTCACCGTCACCGGGCCCGGCGGTGGCCGGGTCGACAACGGCTGGCGGCACGGCTCCCCCCGGCCCCTGGACAAGCCGGTCCGGGAGTACCTGCTGGTCGACGGCAAGTTCGAGCCGAAGGAGTACAGCACCGGCTTCCCGGCGGTGGTCACGCTGGCCCACCTGCCGGCGGCCGGCCAGTACGCGGTGAGCTACCTGTCGGTGGCCTCCGACGGCGAGCCGGTCCGGGGCACCATGACCTTCCGCTACACCGGACGGCCGACCGCCGCGCCGTCCGGCTGGCAGCCCCCCGTCGACCAGCCGGACCCGGCGCTGGTGGCCGCCGCCGAACAGCACGCCACCTCCGGCCACGCCGGCCCGGCGGCCTCCGCGGTGCCGACCGCCCCGGTGACCGCCGCCGCGCCGGCCACCCCGCCGGCCGCCGCCCCCGACGAGGACGGGAACGGCCTCGGATGGCTGGCCTGGGCCGGCGGTGCGGTGCTGGTCGCGGCGGCGGTCGGCTTCGCGGCGTGGCGACGTCGCCCGGTGCCCGCCACCCGGCCCACCGGCCGGCCCCGCGCCGGGGGGACGGCCGCCCGGCCGGGCTCCGGCACCCGCGTCAACCGGTCGAAGGCGACGGGTGGCGGCAGGAAGACGGCCCGTCCGGCCGCCGCCCGCCGTACGGTGGTCAGCGCGTCGGTGACGACCCCCGCCAGGACCGGCGCGGCCTCGGCCAAGGCGGTCCCGGCGGCGGCCCAGGCCGCCCCGGCTGCTCCGGCCTCCGGCAAGGCGAAACGACCCTCCGCCGCGCCGGCTGCGGCCACGGCGGCAATGGTCACGGTCAAGGCCGGGCCCGCCGAGGCGACCTCCGGGCCCGCCGAGGCGACCTCCGGGCCCGCCGAGGCGGCCTCCGCCGCGACGTCCGCCGCCGTCGACGCGACGGACTCCGGCACCGGCGTGGCGGTAACCGCCGCTCCTGCGCCGAACCCCGGGTCCCGGCTGGGCAACACGGGTCTCGCGTTGCTGGTCGGAGGGCTGGTGGTGGCCCTGCTGGCGGGCTTCGGGCTCGGCCGGATCGGTTCCGGTGCCCGGCCCGCCGACGGCACCACCGCCGCCCCGCCGGCCACCGGTGCGGCGCCGGCGGCCGGGGACGGGCACCAGCACGGGCCCGGCACCGGGGCGCACACCCATCCCGGCGACGCCGGTGGGGCCCAGGCGCAGGTGACCGGGCTGTCGGTCAACGCCGGTGGTTACACCGTCGAGCCGGCGGCCCGGACCCAACCGGCAGGCGTACGGGCCGACTACCGGTTCCGCATCGTCGGCGCGGACGGGAAGGCGGCGACCCGGTTCGCGGTCGTCCACGACAAGCCGCTGCACATGGTCGTGGTGGGGCGGGACCTGAGCGGCTACCAGCACCTGCACCCGACCATGGCGGCGGACGGCACCTGGAGCGTCCCGCTGACGCTGACCCGGCCCGGCGGCTACCGCATCTACGCCGACTTCTCGGTGACCGGCGCCGCCGGCACCACGGTCCCGCTGGTGCTGGGGGTCGACCACCAGGTGCCCGGCGCGCACACCCCGGTCCCGCTGCCGCCGGCCGCGTCGCAGTCGACGGCCGGGCCGTTCACGGTCACCATGGGCGGCACCCCCACGGTGGGGGTGACGGTGCCGCTGTCCTTCCGGCTCGACGGCGTCGACCCGGCCCGCCTGGAGCGCTACCTGGGGGCGTACGGGCACCTGGTGGTGGTGCGCGAGGGTGACCTGGGCTACGTGCACGTCCACCCGGACCAGGAACTGGTGGACGGGACGGTGCGGTTCTGGCTGACCGCCCCGAGCGCGGGCCGCTACCGGGCGTTCTTCGACTTCCAGGTCGACGGGACGGTGCACACCGCGCAGTACACCCTCGACCTGACCTGAGCACGGTTCCGGCCGACCCCGCCTGCACCGCCGGGGCCGGCCGGAACCGCCGCCGCCCGCCCGGTCCGACCCGGGAGGTCGGCGACGCGGGGGCGAATCGGTGGGCCCGTACCCGCGGTGTCGGGGGGAACGGCCATGATGGGCCGGTGAAGATCCTGTCCATCCAGTCCTCGGTCGCCTACGGCCACGTCGGCAACTCGGCGGCCGTGTTCCCCCTCCAGCGCCTCGGGCACGAGGTCTGGCCGGTGCTGACCGTGCACTTCTCCAACCACACCGGGTACGGCGCGTGGCGCGGGCCGCTGCTGGCCCCGGCCGACGTGGCGGAGGTGATCGAGGGCATCGCCGACCGGGGGGTGCTCGGCACCGCCGACGCGGTGCTGTCGGGCTACCAGGGCGACCCGGCGATGGGTGCGGTCATCCTCGCCGCGGCCGACCGGGTGCGGGCCGCCAACCCGGACGCGGTGTACTGCTGCGACCCGGTGATGGGCGACACCGGGCGGGGGATGTTCGTCCGGCCCGGCATCCCGGAGTACCTGCGTGACGTGGTGGTCCCGCGCGCCGACATCATCACCCCGAACCACTTCGAGCTGGACTACCTCGCCGGCCGGACGACCACCTCGCTGCCCGCCGTGCTGGACGCCGTCGACGTGGTCCGTGCCACCGGCCCCCGGGACGTGCTGGTGACCAGCGTGCTGCACGACGACGTGCCGGCCGGCTCGCTGGAGGTGGTGGCCGTCTCGGACGAGGGCGCCTGGGCGGTGACCACGCCGCTGCTGCCGATCAACCCCAACGGCGGTGGCGACGTCACCGCCGCGCTCTACCTGGCCCACCTGCGGACGACGGGCTCACCGGCGACCGCGCTGGAACGCACCATCTCCTCGGTCTTCACCGTGCTGGAGCGGACCCTCGCGGCGGGCACCCGGGAGATCCAACTGGTCGCCGCCCAGGACGCCATCGCCGACCCGCCGGCCCGGTTCACCGCCCGCCGGCTGCGCTGACCCGGGCACGGGCGGCACCGCCGACCGGCCCCCGTCGGTGGCACGTTCCGGCTGCGGCGGTCGGGGTGACGTCTCCGGCGGTCGTGGCTTTTCCGGTGGGCGGGGTGGCGAGACCCAGGTGACCAGGACCACCGAGATGATCATGAGGAGGAACCACGAGGCGAGCTTCGTCGGCGACACCGGGTCCCACCCGGCCACCTGACCGGGATAGAGCCACGCCTGCGACCAGGTGGCGATGTTCTCCGCCAACCAGATGAAGAAGGCGACCAGGAGGAAGGCCAGCAGCAGCGGCATCCGCAACCGGAACCGGAAGACCCGGAACTGCATCACGCAACGGCCGAACACCACCGCGACGACGGCGATGAGCAGCCACCTGACGTCCGGCAGGTAGTGGTTGGTGAAGAAGTTGGCATAGATCGCGACCGCCACCAGCGCCGTCACCCGGCGTCGGGGGTAGCGGGTGAAACGCAGGTCGAACAACCGGTTGACCCGGACCAGGTAGGAGCCGACCGCGGCGTACATGAAGCCACTGAACAGCGGCACCGCACCGAGCCGCAGCACCCCGTCCGGGGCGTAGGACCACGAGCCGATGTGCGTCTTGAACAACTCCATCGCCGTCCCGACCAGGTGGAACAGCACCACCACCCGCAGTTCGCGCAGGGTTTCCAGCCGTCCGGCCAGCATGGCCGCCTGGATGGCGACCGCGGCGACGGTCAGCAGGTCGTTCCGGGCGAGGGCGGCATCCTGCGGGTACCAGAGCCGGGCCGCCAGGATGACCGCCAGCATCGCCCCGCCGAACACGCACGCCCAGGCCTGCTTGAGCACGAAGACCAGGAACTCGACCAGCCAGCCGGCCGGCCCGCGTCGGGGCAGCCGGGCCAGGACGGCACGGAAGCGGGCGTCGACCGCACGTTCCGTCGTGGTCAGGCCGCTCGGTCCGGGCGCAGGAGGCATCGGGGCGACGCTACCGGGTGCCGGCCCCGCCGGTGCCGCCGGTCAGGGGGAGGTCGAGAGCGTGCTGATCAGGCCGAGACCACCGCAGCAGAGCAGCAGCACCACCGGCAGGATGACGAGCACCAGGCTGTAGTTCGACCACATGCCGAACTTCGTCACGTCGGTGCCCTGCCCGTCGTGGACCCGGTTGCGCCAACCGCCGAAGCGGAACGACAGCGGGTACACCAGTCCGGGCTGGACGGTGAGCGCGGTGGTGACGATCGGGATGCCCATGAAGTCCGTGTAGCGGATGTCGTGCGCCCCGGCCGGCACGGCCACGTACCAGGTGCCCTCGCCGGGGATCGACACCAACCGCCCGTCGACCTTGAAACGGCTGGTGGCCGGGACGGGCACCAGGTACGGACCACGGTTGACCGAGACGGCCAGCACCGCGTGCCCCGGCGGCGGGGGGATCGGCTGAGGGTAGGCGATCAGCGGCGTGACGGGGCCGGGCGCGGACGGGTACGACGGCTGAGGGGGGTACGACATCGCCACATCCTGGCACGACCCTCGGACGCGGTGCGCGCGGGCGGCCTGCCGCCGGCCTGACGGGACGGCACCCGCCCACGCGCAGGACGATCCGGCTCGGGTTGAACCGTCGGCACCCCGGTTCGTATAAGGGGGCCGGGACGGGAGGATGTCGGTGGGACCGAGGGTGTGGAAAGCGATGGTGGCGATGCGGCGGGCCTTTGTCACGGTGCTGCTGGCCGGGATCGCGCTGCTCGTGGCGGCACAGCCGGCACAGGCGGCGCAGCCGGCGGGCGTGGCGCGACCGGCGGGTGCGGTACGGCCGGTCAGCGCGGTGCCGGCCGAAACCGGTAGGTACTACGTGGTCGGGCCACCCGTCGACGGGCAACGGGAGTACCTCTACGCCATCGCGCTACGTACCCTCGGTAACGGCAACCGGTTCCGGGAGATCGTCGACCTCAACGTCGGCCGGCTCCAGCCCGACGGCGAGACGTTCACCGACGGGGTGGTCCTACGCCCCGGCTGGCGGCTCGTGCTGCCCAGGGACGCGCAGGGCCAGGGGGTACGGATCGGCCGGCTGCCGCAACTGGGCCCACGGTCACCGGCTCCGGCGAGCCCGAGTCCGCGCGCCACGACCCCGTCCCGCCCCGGTTCGACCCCGCGCACGGTGGCCCCGTCCTCCGCGGTGGCCTCCCGTCCGGCCCGGACGGCCGCCGCGACCACCCGGGCCGTCGCCCGGCCGCCGCAGGCTCCGCAGGCGGGCGGCGGGCTGGACCCGCTGCTGATCCGGGTCGGTGCGGGGCTGCTGGCGGTCTTCTTCGCCGCCGTGGCCGTACTGCTGCTGCGTCGTGGCGGGCCCCGCCGGCTGGTGCTGGAGGACGACGGGCCGTGGCCGCCGCAGCGGCACCACACCCCGACCCCCGCCGAACTGGCCGCCGTGCCGGTGCCCGGCGAGGTGGACACCGCACCGCCCCCGGTCACCCGCCGGCCGCCCGCAGCGTCGCCGCCGACGGCACCGCCGTCGCCCCCGCCGGCTCCGCCGATCACCCGGCCGGTCACGGCACCGGCCCGGCGACCGGCCCCGCCGGCGGTCACCCCGCCGATCCTGCCCCCGCCGCCGTCGGTGGTCCTGCCGGCACCGCGTACCGCCGCCCCGCCGGCGTCGCCCCCGGCGGCGGAACCGGCGGCGCTGCCGGCCGCCGCGGCCCCACCGGCGTCGGTCCGGCCGGAACCGACCTCCCCACCCCGGCCGACCTCCCCGCCGGAACCGAATTCCCTGCCGGGGGCGACCTCAGCGCCGGTGCCGACCTCGGCGTCGGTGCCGGCGGCACCGTCGGGCCCAGCGTCGCCACCGGTGCCGGTGCCGGTCGAGGGGTCGACGACCCCGCCGGAGCCGACCGGAGGCCCGGCTGCGGCGTCCATCCCGGGGTCGGCGGAACCCCCGGTGACGGAACCGGTCCCGGGGGCGGCCTCCGTGCCGGCGTCGGAGCCCGCGCCGGGAGCGGGGGCCGAGGTGGCGGCACCGGAGGCGATCCTCGGCACCCGTCCGTCACCCCCCGCGACGACGGGCGGGCTGCCCGTGAAGCCGGTCTGGCCCCCCAGGGCACCACGGTCGGCACCACCCCGACCGACCCCGATCGACCCACCGCAGCCACCGGCCGTCCCGGCGGCGGTCGGCCCGGAAACGCCGCCGGCCGTCCCGCCGCCACCGGTTGTTCCGTCAGCCGTGCCGCCGCTGGCGACCGCAACCCCGCAGCCACGGGCCGTGCCGCCGGCCACGCCGACCGTCCCGGCCTCGGTGGTGTCGCCGACCCCGACGCCGCAGCCGACCGGGACCGCCACCGCGTCGGCCGCAGGGGCATCCGCCGGGAGCGGCGGCGCGTCGGCCGAGGTGGATCTGCCGCGTCCGGCGGTGCCGGCCGGCAACGAGGTCCCGTACCTGAGCACCGAGCTGGAGACCGGACTCGGGCCGATCCGGGTCCGGCTGGTCGGGGTCGCGGCGGGCCGGGGCGCGCCCGCGTACGCCTGGCTCGGCCCGGACGAGACCGCGCCCCCGGCGACCCTGCCCCTGGTGCTGGGCCACCGGGGACCGTGGCGGTTGCACGTCGACCTGGGGCGGGCACCCGACGTGCTCACCCTGGTCGGCGACACCGACGACTGCCGGCGCACGGCCGCCCTGTTCGCCGGGCGGCTGCGGGCCGGGGGGATCGGCGTGGCCACGGTGGGCGACGTGCTCGGCGGGCAGGCCCCGCAGGGGTGCCGGTCGCTGCCGGGTCTGCCGGCGGCGAGCGCGCCCGACGTCGACCCGCCCGCGCCGTACGTGGTGTTCACCCCCGGCCTGGCCGGTGCGGAGCTGGCCGGGGCGCGGCGACTCGCCACGGACACCGGGGGGCGGTGCGTGCCGGTGGTGATCGGACCGGTGCCGGCCGGCCGGTGGTCGGTTCAGGTGTCCCCGGTCGACGGCGGGCCCACCCGGGGCGGTACGGCGGACTGAAGGCCGGCGACGGCGGACGGCAGCGGCCCCGGGGTGAACTCCGCGATCCGCTGCCACCCGCCCCCCTGCGCCCGGAAGGCGCGCTGCACCACGATCCGGTCGTACGAGCGGCTGGCCAGGACCAGGTCCACGCCGGCCCGGTGCAGCCGGTCCACCCTGCTCCGGACCAGGGGCAACCCGGCCAGCATGGTGTGGGTGGCCCCGACATCGACGGTGCGTCCCGCCGGCACCCGCACCTCGACCAGCAACCGGCCCGGTCGGGCCACCGGCCGCTGCTGGTAGAGGGGCAGCCAGCCCCGGGGCAGCCCCCGGGACCGGGCCGGCAGCAGCGCGTACGCCTGCCGGGTGCCGAAGCCGGGCCAGCGGCGGACGTCGTTCGGCAGGCCGGCGACCGAACGGTTGGTGGGCGCGGCACGGATCCGCAGGGGCTCGCCGTCGGCGTCCACGGTGGGCAGCAGGCGGCTGAACCCGTCGCAGCGGAAACCGCCCACCAGCCGGACCCGGTCCAGCCGGGCGGCCGGCAGCAGGTAGGTGTCGGGGCTGCCCAGGACGTACTTGAACCGCGCCGGCACGTGCGCCCGCAGCACCGCCATCGGGATCGCGCCGCCCGGGGAGATCCGCACCCGCAGCAGGTCGCTGCCGGCCGGGGCCGACCGGGGGTCGAGGAACGCGGGCACGAACAACTCGACGCCGGGCAACCCGTCGCCGACCGCCCGCGCCGGGTCACCCTCGACGAGGACGTAGGCCTCGAACGTCTCGGCGTTGACCTGCTGGCCGCGTCGCAACCAGGGCGGGCCGTAGTCGGCCGCGCGGCGGCTCTCGGTGACCAGGGCGGGCCGGGGGAGGGGCACGGCCGGCTGTTCCGCCACCACGGCGTCGGCACCGTCCGGTGTCGGGGGTGCCGCGTCGGCCGGGTCCGCCGAGGGGGACGCGGTGGCACCGTCCGGTCCGGGGGTCGGGTCGTCGGCGTGGGCCGGTCCCGGGTGGCCGTCGGCCGCGCCGGTGTCGACGGCTCCGGCGGCGGGGGAGGTGACCTCGATCCGTTCCCGGTCGCGTCGGGACACCAGCAGCCCCTCGGGGGTCGCGTCCAGGGTCGACGGGCCGTCGGCGTACCTCGGCCGGTGGGCCTGCCACGCGGCGACCGCGCCCGTCGGGTCGAACGCCCGCAGGTCGCGCCGGTCGTCGATCAGCTCGGCCCGGCCGCCCGCGGGTGGGGTCCAGACGGTGGCTCCGGTCGTCTCGGCCAGCTCGACCACCTCCGCGACGAGCCGGGCCTGCTCGTCGGCGTCGGACGGCCAGGTCAGCCAGAGCCGCAGGTCGGCGCCGTAGAGCGGCAGGTCGCCGAGGAGCGCGGCGAGCTGCCCGCCGCTGTGCACGTCCTGGGTGCCGCTGTAGGTGCCGACGAGGAACCCGCCGGAGCGGGCGGTGACCGCGACGGTGACCACCCCGGTCGACGCGCCGAGCCGGTGTGCGGTGGCCCGCCTGGTCACGAAGTCGGCCCGGGTGGCCAGGGCGAGTCCGTCGGGCAGCGGCAACCCCACCACCCCGGTACGGGGACGGACCAGCCCGTCGTCCACCGCGAACCAGCCCGGCAGGGAGGTGGCGAGGTCCGGTGGCTGGAGCACGAGCCAGTCCATCGGCTGACGGGTCACCCGGTCCAGCGGCACCGCGTCCAGTGGCCCGCTGTCGGCGGTCGGGCGGGTGGACCCGGTGGCCGACCGGTCGATGGCGTGCCTGATGTCCGAGCCGTCCGGGCTGACCAGCACGTCGTGCCCGAGCAACCCGGCCACCTCGGTGAACAGGTCGAGGTGCCGGGCCCCGTCGTCGGCGAGGATCCGGACGTCCTGCGCCGCGTCCGCGCCGTGCCGGACCAGGGTGGCGACGGCCCGCGCGTCGAGCGGCCGACCCGGGGCGGTGGGCACCACCAGCCGTCCGCCGGGGCCCGGGGCCAGCCAGAGGTCGTACAGGCCGGCGATGCGGCGGTGCCGGCGCGGGTCGAAACGGCGGGTGGCCGGCACCCGGTCCAAGCCGTTGCCGCCCACCGGCTCCACCGTGCTCCCGAGCCCGTTCACCGCCGCCCCACCTTCGTCTCCACCGGCACCTGATCGCCCGGCCGGTCGTTCGCCGCCACCGTCGGTGGTGGACGGTCGCCCGCCTGCCGGTCAGCTGTCCCCACCGGGGGGACGGCCCGAGGAGACGTTCCCGTCATCGGCGGCCGGTACCCTCGGCTGACCTCATGACGAGGATCATGGAAATCTGGTTCAGATTGATTTGAACGGACCGGCCGCTGATCCGCAATAGACGGTGAAGGCCGGTGACGCTCGGCCATGGTGACTGAAGGGGGACACCCAGTGCTGGCGAAGCGCTCGATCCTTGCCCGCCTGCTCGCGGTGGCGATGGCCGGCTGCGTGCTGATGGCGCCGACCGGGCCGGCTGTGGCGAAGGCCACCAGCGATCCGCAGCCGTACGTGAAGTACTACGTGGTCGCGGCGCAGTACCAGGGCCAGCCGGAGAGCCTGACGGCGATCGCGCGGCGGTTCCTCGGTAGCGGCGAACGGTCCGCGGAGATCTACCACCTCAACACCGGCCGGGTGCAGCCCGACGGGTCCCGGCTGACCGACCCGGGCAGCCTCAAGGCCGGCTGGCAGCTCGTGCTGCCCTGGGACGCGGCCGGTGAGGGGGTGAAGTACGGCCAGCTCCCGACCGGCAAGCGGCCCACCCCGAGTGCCCGGCCCTCCGGCGGGCCCGACCCCACCCCCAAGGCCGTCAGCCCGAGCCCGAATCCGAGCCCCACCCGGACGGGCGGCAGCCCCCGACCGGGCGCGACCGGTCCGAAGTGCACCGCCACCACCGGGTCGAGCAGCCGGTCGGACTGGGCGCAGCTGCGGATGGCCGCCGACAGCGCCTGGACCCTCACCCGTGGCAACGGGGTCAAGGTGGCGGTGGTCGACACCGGCGTCGACGCGAGCGTGCAGCAGCTCAGCGGCCGGGTGGCGGTCGGCGCGGACGTGACCGTCGGCAACGGGCGCGGGGACACCGACTGCCTGGGCAGCGGCACCGCGATGGCGGGCATCATCGCCGGTGACAGCAGCGTCGACGGCAGCCCGGTGGGCATCGCGCCGGACGCCACCATCCTGCCGGTACGGGTGGTCCGCGGTTCGGGCGCCGCGCGGGCGGCCGACGCGGCGAACGCCATCGAGGTGGCGGTCAGCGCCGGTGCGTCGGTGGTCGCGGTCGGCTCCCACGTCGACCTCGGTGACCCGGCGGTGGCGTCCTCCGTGGCCACCGCCCTCGACCACGATGTCCTGCTGGTGGCCGGTGCGCCGACCAGGGCCGTGACGCCGCCGTCCCCGGCCGGCCGGTCCGGGGGCGGTGCGCTGCTGTTCACCGGTGGCGTCGGTGCCGGCGACCAGCTCGCCGAGCAGTACGTGCAGGGCGCGGTGGAGGTGGTCGCGCCCGGGGTGGACGTGGCGAGCCTCGGCGTGGGCGGGGGCAAGGCGGTCAGCAACACCGGCACCGAGTTCGCCGTCGCGTTCGTCGCCGGGCAGGCGGCGCTGATCCGGGCGGCCCAGCCCGACCTGACCGCCGCCCAGGTCAAGGAGCGTATCCGCAGCACCGCCGACGCGATCGGCGCGGCCCCCGACGCCAAGTACGGCTCCGGCATGATCAACCCGGCCGCCTCGGTGTCGGTGGCGGTCGACGACCGCAACCAGGTGGCCAGCCAGCAGCAGGGCAGCACCGGCGCGGCACTCGCCGTCATCCTCGGCATCGCGCTGCTCTGCGGCGTCGCCGTGGTCTTCGGCCTGCGGCTGCGCCGCCGCCGGTTCGCCGGCTGAGCCCGCTACCGGTCGTGCCCGGCCCGGCCGTCGACACCGGTACCGGGCCCCGGTAACCGCCGGGCCCCGGTGGTCCCGACGCGACGGGCTCCGGTGGGCAACGTGCCCACCGGAGCCCGCCTGTCGGTACGGCTACCGCCGGGTGAAGGTCTGCTTCGGGTTGAACACGCAGATCCAGGACATCATCGGCGCGCCGACGCCGTGCCCGTCGACGTCCAGGCAGCGGTCGGTCTCCCGGTTGAACAGGGAGGTGCGGCCGTTGTGCTCGATCCACTCCCACTTCTGGGCGGGATTGCCGCTGCACACCGCGACCTGCACGGGGGTGCCGTCCTTCTTCTCACCCCAGGCCACGTCGAGGCAGAGCCCGTTGGCCCGGACGCTGCCGTCGGAGCGGAAGTCCCACCACTGCGACCGCTCCTCCCGGCACTTGTTCAGCACCGCCCGTACCCCGTCGCTGGTCCCGGCGGTGACGCACAGCCCGGTCTCCTTGCCCACGAGCTGCTTGGTGCCGGCCGGCCGGGTCGGTGCCGCCGCCGGCTTGGCCGACGGGCTCGCGGGCGGCGGCGGGGCGGTCGAGCTGCCCTTCGGGCTGGGCGACGGTGACGCCGGGGGCGTCACGGTCGGGCTGGGCGACGGCGACGCCGACGGCGGTGCCGGCCGCAGCCGGTTGTCCAGGGCGTAGTAGTCGGTGTGCTCCCGCACGGTCCGCAGGAACGCCTGCGTCCCGGCGTCCAGGTCGCCGCCGGCCTGGCGCACGGCGGCCGGGCCGTTGCGGTACGCGGCCAGCGCCAGCAGCGACGGGTCACCCTCCAGCCCGGACAGCTCCTTGTGCAGGGCGCACAGGGCCGTGCCGACCGCCGGGATCGCCGCCTGCGGGTCCCACGCCGAGGCGTCGGACGGGCCGTACGCCTGCCACACCTCGGGCCGGAACTGCGCGACACCCCGCTGCCCCTCGGGGCCGAGCAGGTTGGCGTCGAACCCGGACAGCGCCATCAGCTGGGCGGCGACCAGCGGCGGCGTCACCTCGGGGCAGACCGAACCGCCCCGGACGACGAGCGCCGTGTAACTGCCGGGCACCGCCTTGGGCTGCTGGACGCCGGAGCTGGGTCGGGGCTGGCCGGAACCGCCGAACGCGGTCAGCTTGCCGTAGTAGGCGGCGTACCCGCTGGCCTGGTCGACGTACTCGACCGCGTCGGTGGGCACCCCCTTGGCGTCACGTACCTCGTCGAGGCCGGTGTGGAACGCGGCCAGCGAGAGCCGCCAGGTGTCACCCGCGACGTCGGCCAGCCGGACCTGGCCGCTGAGGTCGCACATCAGGTGGGCCAGGGCGAGGATGTTCGCGGCCGGATCGGAACGCTCCGCGCCGGGCCACGGTGCCCACGACTTCCACGCGGCGGTGTCGAGACCGGCGATGCCCTGCCCGCCGGAGGTGGTCCGGTCGGCCCGACCGTCCAACCCCGACTCGGCCATCAGCTGCCCGGCCAGCCGGGCCGGGGTGAGCGTCGGGCACGAGCGGGCGGCGGCCTGGATGGTCGTCAGGTGTTCCTTGGAGACGGGCCGACCGGTCAGGTCGTCGTCGCGGGCCTCGGCCGCGCCCCAGCCGACAGCGGCCACCACCATGGACAACACGGCGAGTCCGGCGACGACGAAGGCTGCGGTACGACGGGGGATCGACCCCAGTCGGGCGAGTACGGAGGGGTGATCGGATTTCACGGGAGGTGTCCCTTCCGGCGTGGCGACATCGCTGTCGTGACGGATGCGCGATGTCCCCGGTTCACCGGGCTCGAATCGGATCTGGTGATTTTGGTCCGGTCGACATTGAACCGAGGGGTACGGCGGGCCGTCAACGTGGCTACCGCCGGGCCGGGCCGACGTCACACCGGGCGTCGGCGGCGATGGCCGTGTCGTTGATCGGAGCTTGGGATGCTTTCTCGCCGCAGGGTACTCGGGATGGGTTTCGCCGGCGCCGCCGTGGTCGGCGTGCCGCTCGTGGCGGCCCCGTTGATCTCGCGGGCGCGGGCCTCGGGCGGTCTGCCGCTGAACGTGGTGAACAGCACGGGCCGGTTCGCCAACTCGGCGATCCGGATGTACGTCGTCGGCACCGACGCGGAGACCGGGGCGATGGGCTACGTCCGGGAGAGCGGACAGTTCACCCCGGCCGACCCGGCGCACAACGGCCCGGACGGGGTCGCCGACATCGGCGTGCGGCTGGCCGATTCCGGGGTGACCCGGTTCGTCCTGCCGATGATGTCGGGCCGGATCTACTTCGCCATCGACGGCGAGCTGCGGTTCACCGTGGTCACCGACGGCAACGGGCGGCCGGCGTTGCAGTACCCGGTCGGCTGGGTGGCCGACGACCCGAGCTTCGGCGTGCTGCACGACTGCTGTGAGTTCACCTACAACGCCTCCGGCATGTTCTGCAACACCACCACCGTGGACATGTTCAGCATCCCGATGTCGATCCGGTTGCTCGGTGACGTGGAGCAGGCCACCGGCAAGCTGGTCGACGGCGGCCGGGACGCGATCTTCGCCGAACTGGCCCGCCAGCCCGGCTTCGAGCGGCTGGTGGTCGGCGACGGGCTGCGCGTCATCGCACCGGGCAAGGGCATCGAGACGGGCCGCTTCGACCCGGCGTACTACGACGGCTACATCGCCGAGATCTGGGACCGGTACAGCCGTTCCGAGCTGCGGATCCACGGGGCGGAGGGCACCGTCCGGGGCCGGGTGGTCGACGGGCGGTTCGCCTTCGACGGCGGGGTTCGCACCTTCGACCGGCCCTCCACGCTCAACGTGTTCCACTGCGACGGCGCGCTCGCCGCACCCAACGACAAGCTCTCCGGCCCGGTGGCGGCGGTCCTCGGGGCCGGGTTCAACCGGTCGGTGCTCGACCAACCGGACCAGCCGACCACCAGCCGGGACGCCTACTACCAGCATCCGGTGACCAACCACTACTCCCGGGTGCTGCACCGGCACAGCGCCGACGGCCGGGCGTACGGCTTCCCCTTCGACGACGTCGCCGACGACGCCTCCTACATCCAGGACGTCGCGCCCGGGGAGATGACCATCACGCTCACCCCGTTCGGCGGGGGCACGGCCGGACAGCCGGCACCCGAGGTCGAGCGCCCGGTGGTCGTGGAGCGCCCGGTGGTCGTCGAGGAGCCGGTGGTCGTGGAGGGGCCGGCGGCCGTCGTCGCCGCCCGGGGCGTGGGCCAGGAGATCGCGGCGGCCAGCTTCGACCGGCAGCAGGGCGTACGGAAGGAACCCTCCAGTGAGGGCGGCGAGCACCTGGGCTTCCTCGCCCACGGCGACTGGGCCGGGTACCGGGGGGTCGACTTCGGCCGTGAGCCGGCGACCCAGTTCCAGGTGCGGGTGGCCTCCGGCGCGCCGCAGGGCGTCTCCGGCCTGATCGAGGTACGCCTCGACGCCCCCGGCCTGCCGCCGGTGGGCAGCATCGCGGTGGCCAGCACCGGTGGCTGGCAGAACTGGGTCACCGTGCCGGGGAACCTCGGCCCGGTGACCGGGGTGCACGACGTCTACCTCACGTTCGCCAGCGGCCAACCCGAGGAGTTCGTCAATGTCCGCTGGCTGCGTTTCACCCGATGAGCGCGGCCACCCTCGTCGCCCCGGCGTACGACACCGACCGGTGGGCCGCCGCCGCGCCGTCCACCGTGGCGCCGTCCACGGCCGCAACCCGGCGGCACCTGTCGACCGGTCGACGGCCCGGTCGACCGTCCGATGAGCACGGTTATGCTCTCTTCCTAGGCGGGCTCGACGTCGAGACGACGGCGCGGCCGTACGGGGGCGACCCGTACGTCAGGGGGAGGCGTTCTGTGTCGGCGGTGCCCAACGAAGCGCCCGGGGTGACCGGCGACGCGGCGACCGAACGGGCCTCCCCCGAGGCCCTGATGCGCTGGATCCACGAGCAGTACCGGGGACCGCTGCTGCGGTTCCTCACCCGACTCGTCCTCGGCCGGCAGGAACTCGCCGAGGACCTGGTCCAGGAGACATTCCTGCGCACCTGGCGGAACCTGGAGACGCTGGCGGAGGACCCGCGCCGGATCGCCCCGTGGCTCTACACGGTCGCCCGGCACGTGGCCATCGACGCGATGCGCGCCCGGCAGTCCCGCCCGCCCGAGGTGGCCATCCCCGACCTCAACCGGCTCGCCGCCACCGACGACGAGATGGACCGGGTGGTCAGCACCCACACCGTCCGGTTGGCGTTGCAGCAGATCAAACCGGAACACCGTGAGGTGCTCGTCGAGATGTACTACAAGGGCTCCTCGGTCGCCGAGGCCGCGCAGCGACTGGGAATCCCGGAGGGTACGGTAAAGTCCAGAACGTACTATGCGGTGCGCGCGCTGCACGCAGCGATCGGCCCGACCGAGTCGTCGTGATGACGCGACGTGTCGGTTTCCCGCTCGATCTCCCGGACGGTCGCCGTCCCGGGGGTCGTCACACCGTCACCGGTGTCTCCGGGTCGAGAAGGGGGGCGTGATGCGCACCGGGGGTGACCATCCCACCGCTGAGCACGCCGCCCTGGCTCTATACCTGCTCGGCGCGCTCGACGACGTCGACCGGGTCGCGTTCGAGGCCCACCTGGCCGGTTGTGACGAGTGCCTGTCCGCGGCGGGCGAGATGGGCGGCGTGACCAGTGCCCTCGGTGGGCTCGACGCCGCCGACTGGGACGACCTCGCCGGCCTGACGCCCGAGTTCCCGCTACCGCCCGGATTCGGCCCCCCGCCGGACCCCGCCCACGCCACGCCGCCGGCCGACCTGCCACCGGCCCTTGCGCCCCCTGCCGACCTGCCCCCTGCCGACGCGCCGCCTGCCGATCTGACGCCGGCCGACCCGCCGTCGACGGGTCTGCCACCGGGCCCGCTGTCGGCCGACCCGCCGCCGGTAGGCCCGCCCTCTCCCACCGGTTCTGGTCAGCCGGCGGCACCGGTGCCTGTCGCGCGCCCGCCCGCCGACTCGCCCCCGCCGCCACCTCCCGCCGGCGGCGAGCCGGTGACACCCACCGCCGACGGCGGTCCGGCGGCAGCCGCCGGGTCGGCCCCGCCCCCCGCCCTGGCCGCCGACGCCGGGTCGCCCGCCGACGTAGCGCCGGTCCCGCAGTCCGGCACGCCTGTCGCGGCACCTCGACGGGGTGACCGCCGGGGGGCCGGTCCGCGTACCACCGGCCGTGGGGCTGGCAGCCGCCCCGGCGGGGACCGGCCCGCGACGGCCCCCGGCCCGGGAGGCACCCGCCCCGCCGACCCGGCCCGGCGTCGCCGGATGGTCCTCTGGGGCGGGGTGGCCGCCGCACTGGTGGCCGTCGTCCTGGCCGGCGGGATCGCCGCGGTCACCGGCTTCGGCGACCGCAGCGGCGTGGTGCTCACCGCGACCGGGGAGGCGCCGGCCGAGGGGGTGAGCCTCTCCGTCGCGATCACCACCGACGAGGGGCGGGGCTCCACCATCCGGATCACCGCCACCGGCCTGCGCCAGGGCCTGCGGTACCGGCTGTTCGCGGTGACCCGCGACGGCGTCACCCACGTGGTGCGGGACTGGACCGCCTCGACCGGGCCGCAGGAGGTGACCGGCGAACTGTCGCTGCCGGTCGCGGACCTGGCCTTCGTCACCGTGGGCCTGGTGGACGGCACCGCGATCGTCACCGCCCCGATCTCCCGCTGAGCCGCCCCGGCCCGCCCGGCCCCGATCTGCCGGGGCTCGGGCTCGCGCGATCCCGGCCCGGATCTGCCTGGCCGGCCCCGGACCTGACGGCCCGACCCCGGACCTGACGTGCCGGTCCGGGGCCGGGCGGGCCGCCGTGGTCAGTACGGGTCCGTGTGCGGGATCTCCTTGGCCCGGTGCGCGCCCGCCTTGCAACCGGCGAACGGCCCGGCCGGGTTGCGCAGGCTGGTCAGCACCGGTTCCAGGTAGTCGCGGTGCCAGTTGGCCGGGCCGCACAGTCCCGCCTCCGGGCCGGTGAGTTCCTGCCAGGCCAACCACAGGCCGTGTAGCTGCGCCACCGCCTCGGGGTGCCGCCACCACTGCCCGCACCACGGCGCGGTCGAGGACGCCTCCCGGGCGTAGATCGGCACGAGCAGTAGCCGGACCCAGTTGCTGAGCAGCTCCAACTCCTCGACGTACTCGTCGTCACGCAGGTAGAGGATGAACGGTGAGGTGGGCGGGCGGTCGTCCGGCGGCACGTCGTCGGCGCGGGTCTGTTCCTGCGGGGTCGTCACCGTCATGGACACTCCTCATCGGTCTGCCGGTCGGATCGGTTCCGCCGGTCGGTACGGTTCAGTCGCCCGAGGCTCCGGGGCTGGGCGAGGCGGTCGGCGGGAACGACGGCGGCGGACCGCCGAGCCCCTGGTACTTGGCGAACAGGGACCGGACCTGCGCGAGGTAGAGCTGGGCGGCGTTGGTGGAGGGGACGCCACCGGCCCGGCGTACCTCGTCGATGCCGACGGCGTACGCGGCGAGCGTCAGGTCGAGCACCTCACCGATCGCCTCGCCGTTGTCGAGCAGGGCCTGGGCCTGCCCGGCCAGGGCGCAGACGTGCTTGGCCTGGGCGGCGATCGAGTCCTCCTCGTCGACCGCGTCGGTGTCGCCGTCGTCGTCGGTGTCCTCGCCGTACCGCGTGAAGACCGTGGGCGGCAGTTGGGAGATGCCCCTCTCCCCGTTCGGGCCGACCTTCGCCGGGTCCCACCCGGAGGCCACCTCGATCTGTGCGGCGATCACCACGGGTCCGATCTGGGTGCAGGTCTTCCCGGCGTCCTCGACGCTGTCCGCCAACCCCTCGGGCACCTGGTCGGGGTCGAGCGTGCCCTTGCCGTCGCCCTGTGCGGCGGCCAGCGAGTCGTCGGCGGCGCTGACCGGGTCGGCCGACCCACCGCCGCCACCGAAGAACAGGATCAGCGCGACGAGCGGGGCCAGCAGCACGCCCAGCGCGCCGATCACGAAGACAGCGGCGGCCCCGACCACTCCGGCCACCGGGGTCGCCAGGCAGCTCAGCCCGGCCGCGACAGCCGCGCCGATCAGCGCCGCGCTGCTCCGGTTCGACCCTTGCGTCGGCTCCGCGCCGTCGTTGTCGGACGCTGCCATGTCGCCTCCCAGGCTGGTCACCACCGCGGTGGAAAAAAGTTCGTCCCCGGCGTGAACCGGGTGGCGGGGCCTGTCGTAGTGGCGTCCGTCGACCGCCCGGCCCGCCGTACTGACGGGTCCGGACCCGGGGTGGTTCAA
Source organism: Micromonospora humida (assembly GCF_016901255.1). Classification (NCBI taxonomy): domain Bacteria; kingdom Bacillati; phylum Actinomycetota; class Actinomycetes; order Micromonosporales; family Micromonosporaceae; genus Micromonospora; species Micromonospora humida. Next base: position 365,858 of record NZ_JAFEUC010000003.1, on the reverse strand, counting down.
CCGGGACGTCGACGAAGTGGAGCGACATTCGACAGGAGGTGGGTGCATGGGGTCCGCGACGATGACCGACCCGGCACCGCGGATGCCACCGGGGCCGCCGTCCGTCCGGACCGGTCCCGGGGCGGCGGTGTCCCGGCGGTCCCTGTCCGAGACGGGGCTGGGCTGGATCGCGGCGCACGGTGGCGCCGGCACGACGACGCTGTCCCGGCTCTTCGGCGGCGTCGACCTCGGCTGCCGGTGGCCGGACGCCGCGCGGGCGGAGCCGGCCACGGTGATGCTGGTCGCCCGGACCAACGCCGAGGGCATGCGGGCGATGTCCCGGGCGCTCAACGCGCTGCGGGAGGGGCGGCATCCGCCAGGCATGCGGCTGGTCGGTCTGGTGCTGCTCGCCGACGCCCCGGGCCGGCTGCCGTCGGCACTGGCCCGCCGCATCCGGGTGCTGCGGTCGGTCGCGCCGGTGCACCGGGTGCCGTGGATTCCGGCGTGGCGGCTGGGACAGCAGCCCGCCCGGATGCCCAAGGCCCTGGACCGGCTGCGGATGGCGACCGGGTCGGCCGGCGAGGGGAGGACACCGTGACCTCCGGGTACGGGATCGTCGCCGCGTTCCTCGCGGGTGCTCCGGCGGCGGCGCCCTCCCCGCTGCCGGCCTTCCAGCCCCCGCCGCCGTACAACCCGGCCGGTGGCGCGGCCGACGACCTGCTGAACCTGCTCGCCTGGGGGGTCAGTGCGGCGGGCGTCGCCGGGCTGCTCATCCTCGGCATCTCGATGGCCATCCAACTCAACCGGGGTGTGCCCGGGGAAATGAGTGACCACTTCCGCGGGGCGGTGTTCGTCGCGATGGGCTGCGTGCTCGGCGCGACCGCCGGACCGCTCGTCATGTTCTTCGGCGACCTCGGACTCTGAGCCGATCGCCGCCGGCCGCAGCGCACCCCGCACTGCCGGCCCTGTCCCACCCCGTCACCGCCGGAGCGTCGTCGACGCCTCCGGTGATGCCACCTGCCCTGAAGGAGCTGTTCCGATGACGTTCACGAGCCTGTCCCAGTACGCGGCGGCCTACCTGTTCGCCCGCCTCCCGATGGCCCCCGACCCGGGGCCCGGTGGCGGGATCAACCCGACCCCCAACGCGCCCGGCCAGCTGAACACTCTGGTGAACAAGCTGTTGGGCCTGATCGCCTGGGCGGGCACCGCCGCCGGGGTGGCCGGGGTGCTGATCACCGGCACGATGATGGCGGTCTCGGTGAAGCGGGGCGAGAGTTCCGAGCACATGTCCCGCCTCGGCCTGGTGCTCGGTGGCTGCATCCTGGTGGCCGTCGCGGGTCCGTTGGCCAACTTCTTCCTCGGTGGTGCCGGCACCACCGCCGGTCAGCCGCAGTGACCGGCGGACGAGGCCGGTCCCCGGCGGACCCGCCGTTCTGGGCCGAGCGCGGCTGGCTGCTGTCCGTCGCGTTCCTCGCCGGCATGGCGTTGCTGGCGGCGGGGGTCTGGGTGTCCGGGGCGACCCGGCAGCCGGAGGTCGACCCGGTGGCCCGGACCGCCGCCGACGCACAGGTGGCACAGTGTCCGTCCCGACCGGTGGTGGCGGCCGGGCCGGCGGTGCCACCTGACGACGTGGCGTGGCGGACCCTCGACGGCGGCGACCGGGTGCCGGTCTCCGCGACGCAGGGACCGTCGCGCACCGCCGACGGGGTGCTGGGCTGTTTCGCGCACACCCCGGTCGGTGCGGTGCTGGCGGCGCACGCCGTGCCCACCCAACTGGCCGGGCCCGCCTGGCGGGTCGTGGCCGACCGGCAGGTGCTGCCGGGGCCGGGCCGCGACGTGCTGGTGGCCCGGCTGGGGGCCGCCGCCGGGGTCGTCACCAGCCGGGGCGGCGGCAGCTACGCGGGCTTCGCCCTGGTCCGGTACGCGGCCGACGCCGCCCGGGTGCAGCTGCTGGTCAAGACCGGCGCCGGGGGCTACGTGGCGACCCTGGTCGAGCTGCGCTGGGACGCCGGTGACTGGAAGGTCGTGCCGTCGCGGGCCGGCGTGGTGCACGCGTCGCTCGGCACGGTCACCGGCAGCGCCGGCTACACACTCTGGAGGAAGTAGATGGGCGGGTGTTCACCTCCCAGTCCCCTCGACATCATCACCGGCTTCTTCTCGTTCCTGGGTGACCCGATCGGCACCCTGGTCCGGATGATCGCCAACCTGATGCTGGCCGCCGCGATCTCGATCTTCGCCGAGTTGAGCGCCTCGGTGCCGACGCTGGGCACCACGACCGAGGGCGGTCCGGACGACGTACCGAGCCTGATCAGCGACCAGATCGAGTGGGTCGTGACGTACCTGGCGATCGGGTCGGTGCTGTTCGCCGCCGCCCGGATGGCGATGGAACGCAAGGGCACCGCCGGACGGACCGCCCTGCAGGGCTTCCTGCGGGTCATCCTGGTCGCCGGGGCCGGGTCGTGGGTGGTGGGCCGGGCGGCCAGCCTCTCCGACGGCTTCTCCGACCACCTGCTCAAGTCGGCGGCCATGCAGGTGATCATGGGTGTGCCGTGTGTGGACAACGGCTCCTCCATCGAGTCGTTCCTGCTGCTGGTGCTGGCCTTCCTGCTGCTGATCGCCGCCATCGTGCACGTGCTGATGCTCTACCTGCGGCTGGGCGTGATGACCATCATGCTCGGCACGCTGCCGCTGGCCGCCGCCGCGTCGATGACGAACTGGGGTGCCGGCTGGTGGCGCAAGCACATCGGCTGGACGGTGGCCTGGCTGCTCTACAAGCCCGCCGTCGGTCTGATCATGTTCTCCGGCGCGGAGATGCTCGCCGTCGGCAGCCGGACCCAGAACTCCTCGCACATCCGCATCGCCGGCATCGGCGTGCTGCTGCTGTCGGCGATCGCCCTGCCGGCGCTGCTCAAGATCGTGGTGCCGGCCACGGCGGCGCTGGGCACCGGCGACCCGACCGGCACCGCCGTCTCGGCCGCGGGCGGCATGGTCGCCTCCGGCGCGAAACGGGTCGCCGGGTCCGCCCTGTCCTCCGGCGGCGGGGGCGGGGGCGCGCCGTCCGGGGCTCGCGGGCCGCAGGGCAGTCGGGGCGACACCGGCCGGCAGGGACCCGCCGGCAGCGAGGGCCGCACCGGCCGTAATGCGGGCGGCTCCGCGGCGGCCGCGGGTTCCGCCGCCCGGCTGGCCGGGCCGGTCGGAGCGGCGATCGACGGGGCGCACCGGGCGGCCCGCGCCGGCCGGAGCATGGCGGCCGGCACCGTGTCGGGCGCGGACGGCGACGCCGGCCACAACTGACAGCGCGGGGCGACGGCCGGCCGGCCGTCGCCCGGGTGAGACGAGGGGGAGGCAATGACGACCGAAGCCGTCATCGAACCGACGTACGGCAACTGGCGTCGGCCGCGCCGGGCCGGGCTGGGCCCGCTCGGCCTGGTCGGCACGGTCGGGGTGTTCGGCGGGCTGGTGCTGGTGCTGCTGGCCTCGCTGGCGTCGCTGCAGGCGGCGTTCGTGGTCGGTGTGCCGCTGGTGGTGGCGCTGCTGCCGATGGCCGTCCGCACCCAGGACGGCCGCAACATGTACCAGCTCCTGACGTTGCGGATCGGCTGGTCGCGCCGGGTGTCCCGGCGCGAGCACCTGTACGTCTCCGGGCCGCTCTCGGCGCGACCGGGTGGCCGGTTCCCCCCGCCCGGCCTGCTCAGCGGGGTGCTCGCCCGGGAGGGTCGGGACGCCTACGACAGACCGTTCGGGGTGCTGCACCACAAGAGCCGCAACCTCTACACGATCGTGCTGCGGTGCGAACCCGACGGCGGGTCGCTCGTCGACCCGGAGCAGGTCGACACGTGGGTGTCGCTGTGGGGGGAGTGGCTGTCCCGGCTCGCCCACGAGCCGGGGCTGCGGGGGGCGTCGGTGGTGGTGGAGACCGCCCCGGACCCGGGCACCCGGCTCGCGGCGGAGGTGCTGCCCCGGCTGGACGCCGCCGCTCCCGCCGCCGCGCGCGCCGTGCTGGAGGAGGTGGTCGAGGACTACCCGTCGGCGTCGTCGGAGATGAACTCGTACATCACCCTCACCTACGCGCCGGTGGGCGGGCCGCGACGGGACCCACAGGACGTGGTCACCGACCTGGCCATCCGGGTGCCGAGCCTGCTGACCGGGCTGATCGGGGCCGGTGGGGGTGTCGCCGAGCCGCTGTCGGCCGAGCAGATCGCCGAGGTGGTCCGGGTGGCGTACGACCCGGCGTGCGCCGCCGAGGTGCTCAGCGTCCGGGCCGAGCACGGCCAGACCGGGCTGGAGTGGGCCGACTGCGGGCCGGTGGCTGCGGTCGAGTCGGTGGACGCCTACCAGCACGACTCCGGGGTCTCCCGGACCTGGCTGCTCACCCTGGCCCCCCGGGGGACGGTGCGCTCCAGTGTGCTGCGCACCATGCTCGACGCGTCCGCCGGGACCCGCCGTAAGCGGGTGGCGCTGCTCTACCGGCCGATCGACCCGGCGACCTCGGCCCGGATCGTCGAGGCCGACCGGCGTACGGCGCAGTTCATGGCCACCTCGGGGCGGGGCATGGTGCAGGCGCGGGCCGCCGCCGAGGTCCGCGCCGCCGAGCAGGCCGCCGCCGAGGAGGCCACCGGGGCGGGGCTGGTGGAGTTCTCGCTGATGCTCACCGTCACCGTCGACGACCGGTCCCAGCTCGACGACGCGTCGGTGCTGGTCCGCAACATGACCGGGGCGACCCGCATCGCGATGCGGCCGGCCCACCGGATGCAGGCGGCGGCGTTCACCTGCACCCTGCCGGCCGGAATCCTTCCGTGGGAGCAGACCGTGCTGCCACACGAACTCCAGGAGGCGATGTGAGCGGCGTACCGGTGGTCCGGGCGGACGGGCTCGGGGCGGGCTGGCCGGCCGGGACCTCGGGGGCGCGGACCGCGCTGACCGGGCTGGTGGGCGACCCGGACGAGGGGGCTCCCGTACCGCCGAAGAACACCCGGCCGCCCCGGCCCCGTCGGGAGCTGCCCGCGTCGGCGCGGGGGTGGGAGGGTCCCGGCGGTGGCCGGGTCGGCTACCTCGACGCGCCCACCATGTGGCGGGCCACCACGGTGCAGGCGTGCGGTCTGTGGCCGTTCTCGGCCGGCTCGGGGGCGCCGATGTCCGGGGTGCCGCTGGGCCAGCACCTCTACACCGGCGCCACGGTCTGCGGTGATCCGATCTCCTGGTTCACCCGGGCCCGCTACATCTCCAACCCGTCGCTGTTCATGCTCGGCATGCCCGGCCTGGGCAAGTCGACCCTGATCAACCGGATGGCGGTGGGCCTGGCGGCGACCGGCGTGGTGCCGCTGGTCCTCGGCGACCTCAAGCCGGACTACGCGGACACGGTCCGCGCCCTCGGTGGGCAGGTGATCCCGATCGGGCGCGGCGTCGGCGGGATCAACGTGCTGGACCCGGGGGCGATGGGGCTGGCCGCCGAGCGCATCGGCGGCCGGGCCGGGCGGGCGCTGGCCGCCGAGACGCACGGCCGGGTGCTGAACATGGTGGCGGCGCTGCTGACCATCGTGCGCGGCCGGGCCCTGGACGACCACGAACAGTCGGTGCTCTCGGCCTGCCTGCGGCACCTGCGCGAACACACCCCGCAGGGCCGGGCCCCGTTGCTGCCGGATCTGTTGCGGGTGCTGGCGGAGGGGCCGGACCGGGTCCGCGCGGTGACCCTGGACCGGGGCCAGGAGAGCCGCTACCGCGACGCGGTGGACCCGCTGCACCGGTCGCTGCTGGGCATCCTCGACGGGGCGTTGGGCGACACCTTCGGCTCGACCACCTCCACCCGGATCGACTCGGACGCCCCGGCGGTGTGCATCGACATCTCCCGCATCGGCGAGTCCGACACCCAACTCACCGCCGCGGCGATGCTGGCCGCCTGGTCCGAGGGGCTGGGCACGGTCGCCGCCTCGCACGCCCTGGCCGACGCCGGGCTGGCCCCGCGCCGCTGGTTCTTCACCATCCTGGACGAGTTGTGGCGGCCACTGCGGGCGGCATCCGGCATCGTCGACCGGATCGACGCGCTGACCCGCCTCAACCGGTCGCTCGGCCTCGGCGATGCAAAGATCACCCACACCCTCAAGGACGCCGAGGCGCTGGGCTCCGACGCCGACCGGGCCAAGGCGCGCGGCTTCGTGGAACGGGCCGGGATCGTCGCCTGCGCCGGGCTGCCGGCGGCGGAGATGACCGACCTGGGCCGGGTGATCGGCCTGTCCAAACGGGAGATCGAGCTGGTCTCCTCCTGGTCGTCGCCACCGGGCTGGGCGAGCACCGGCAGCAACGAGGAGCCACCGGGGCGGGGCCGGTTCCTGATCAAGGTGGGCGGCCGGCCCGGTATCCCGATCCGGGTGTCCATCACCGACACCGAGCGCCGGCTGCACGACACCAACCAGCGCTGGGTGCAGAACGGCTACGCCGCCCAGCAGGCCGCCGAGCGGGCGGCGGCCCGGCAGGCGGCCTTCGAGGCCGAGGCGGAACTGGGCAACCTGGCCACCCGGCCGGAACTGGCCGCCGCCGAGGTCGCCGCCGGCGAGCGGAGGTGGCGGGCGTGAGCCGGATGTCGTCGGGCGCGCCCCGGGGGGCGGACCTGTTCTTCTGGGCGTTCTGCCTGGTGGTCCTCGCCAACGCGGCGCTGTTCACGGTCGCCTGGCTGGGCGGCACCCTGGGTGCCGCGGTGACCGGGCACGGGTGGCACCCGCCGCCGTTCACGCTCGGCGCGTACCTGGCGCTGATCTCCGGGGACACCGGCACGCTGTGGCCCGGCGCGTCGCCGTACGCGGTCTACGCCGGAATGCTGGTGGTGGCGCTGCTGCTGGTGGTGCCGGGGGTGCTCGCCGGACGCCGGCTGCTGGACCTGCGCGGGCGCGGTGTCGGGCTGGCCCGGGTGCGTGACCTGGCCCCGCTGGCCCCCGCCGGGATCGCGGCCCGTGCCCGGGAGCTGCGTCCCTCGCTGGCCGGGGTACGGCAGCTCGCCCCGGACGACACCGGCAACCTGCTCGGTGACCTGTCGCCCAACGGCCCGGAGCTGCGTTCCTCCTTCGAGGACGTGGAGCTGGACCTGATGGCCCCCCGGGCCGGCAAGTCCACAGGAATCGCGGTGCCCCGGGTGCTGCGGGCCCGGGGCGCGGTGCTGCTCACCTCCAACAAGTCCGACGTGTACGCGGTGACCCGCGCCGAACGGGAACGCGTCGGTACGGTGTGGACGTTCGACCCGCAGGGCATCGCCCACGTGCCCCGGCGGATGTGGTGGGACATCCTCGCCGACTGCACGAGCATCGAGGGGGCCCGCCGACTGGCGGGGCACTTCGTGGCGTCGGTCAACGACGACACCGCCAAGAAGGACTTCTGGATCTCGGCGGCGCAGAACACCCTGACCGCGCTCTTCCTGGCCGCCGCCCGGGGGCGGGCACCCGTCGCCGAGCTGCTCGGCTGGCTGGCCGACCCGGCCGACCGTACCCCGATCGACCTGCTGCGCGACGCCGGGCTGCCGGCGATGGCCGAGCAGCTCCAGGGCACCGTACGCGGGGCGGTGGAGACCCGCGACGGCATCTACGAGACGGCCCGGCAGTGTGTGGCGTGCCTGCTCGACCCGGAGATCCTGGCCTGGGTGTCCCCGGATCCGTACCTGCCGCAGTTCCGCCCGGAGCAGCACGTGCTCGGCCGGGACACCCTCTTCCTGCTCTCCAAGGACGGTGGTGGTTCGGCCGCCGGGGTGATCGCCGGCCTCGCCGACGCGACCCTGCGGGCGGGGGTGGTGGCCGCCGAACGGATGGGCGGTCGGCTCGACCCGCCGATGACGGCGGTGCTGGACGAGGCGGCGAACGTCTGCCGGATCTCCGACCTGCCGGACCTCTACTCGCACCTGGGATCGCGGGGGATCAACGTGGTCACCCTGTTGCAGAGCTACCGGCAGGGGTCCCGGGTGTGGGGCGAGGCCGGGATGGACGCGCTGTGGGGCGCGGCCACCATCAAGCTGCTCGGTGCGGGCCTCGACGACGCCGACTTCGTGGAGAAGGTCTCCAAGCTGGTCGGGCAGCACGACGTGAGCACCGTCAGCGTCTCGCGCAGCCGGGACGGCTCGTCCCGGTCCACCTCGTACCGGCAGGAGCACGTGCTGCCGCCGGACCGGATCCGGGCCCTGCCGAAGGGGACCGCGCTGCTGCTCGCCACCGGCATCCGACCCGCCGTGATCACGCTGCGGCCCTGGTACAAGGAGCCGGACGCGGCGCGGATCTCGGCCCAGGCCCGGCAGGAGGTCGCCGCGATCACCGAGCGGGCCGCCGGCAAGGCCACCGCGACGCCGTGGCAGGCGAACCGGCGAGAAACCCCGGCCACCGGCTGAACCGGCCCGGCGGGCCGGTCGTAAAGAGCGTGCCAACCGCTGGTCGAGCATCAAGGAGCCCAGGTGTCCTCACCCCATCAGCCGCCACCGGGCGGGACCGGAAGTCCCACCGGCAGCGAGAGCTACAGCGTCCACTACCCGCCCACCCCGACCGAGTCCGAGCCGCAGGTCGTCTACTCGCCGAGCGTCTACAGCCAGGTCAGTTACACCCCGGGCGCCTACACCCCCAGCAACTACAGCCAGGATGCCCCGAGCACCTCGTCGGTGCCGTCGGGCTACGGCCAGTACAGCGCGGCCGACTACCAGGCCGACGTGGGCCAGCCGTACAGCACGTCGACCTCCTCGGGCCGCAGCAGCCCCGGCCCGGGGGACTCGATCAGCGTCGAGTGGAACGACAGGGAAACCAGCGAACACTCGCTGGACAGCGCGAACCGGGTGATGACCCTGATCAAGGCGACCGGCAACTGGATCTACGAGAACGACGAGAAGATCGTCAACTTCGTGTCGATGGTCGCGTCGCCCGGGGTGCAGGGAGCCGCCGGGCTGCGGGGTAACGCGGTGGCCAACAGCGTGGGCCTGGCCCTGGCCGCCGGCCCCGGCGCGTACGTGGTGGGCAAGGAGGTGGTCAACTCGCTGCGCGCGGGCCGGCAGGGTGACCTGGTCCGGGCCGCCTACGGCGCGGTGGCCACCGCCGGCGCGCTCACCTGGGGCGTCGGCTACGCGCCGGGTCAGGACACCACGGCCGGCAACGCCGGGGCCATTGTGCACGGTGCCGGCTCCGCGTTCATGGTCACCCGGGGCCCCCGGGAACAGCCGCGGCGTTCCCGGCAGGACACGGAGTCCCGGGGGGACGTCGCGGACACCGCCAGTTCGCACCGCAGGAGCGGGGCCACCTCCCGTAACCACACGTCCCGCAACCACACGTCCCGCACCAGCGGCCGGGACAGCGGCTCGTCGCACGAGTCGGTGAGCCGGCGCAACGTGTCCGACCGCACCCGTGACCACCACCGGCGCGGCGGTGGCGGCAGCAGCGGTGGCTCCGGTGTCGTCCGGTAGGTCACGCCGGCCGTGACCGGCCAGGTCGGGGTGCCGCCGCGTCCAGGGACGTGGACCGGCGGCACCCCGACGGCGTGGTGGGTGGGCGGGCACACCCCGACCCCCCACCCACCACCCGCACCGGCCGTAGCCGGTCTGCCGGCCCGCTCCGCCGGGGCGGGCCGGCAGCGGGTCAACCGGCTGGCAGGGTGAACCGCCAGCGTCGTGCGCGCAGCACGGGCGCGACCCGGTCGACCGCCGCGACGCTCTGGCTGCGGTCCCCGCCACCGTCGTGCAGCAGCACCACCGCGCCGGGGGTGACCCCGTCGAGCAGCCGGCGGACGAGTTCGTCGGTGCCCGGCGGCTCCCAGTCCCCGACGGCCAGCCGCCACCCGAGCGGTCGCATGCCCAGTGCGGCGGCCACCGCCGGGGTCGCCCCCCAGGCCCCGTAGGGGGCCCGGAAGTACCGGACCCGGGCCGACGGCACGGCCCGCCGGATGGCCTCGTTGGTCTCCCGCAGGTCCGCCTCGATCCGCTCGGCCGACCAGGTGGTCATGTCGTCGTGGTGCATGCTGTGGTTGCCCAGGTGGTGGCCGTCGGCCACGATCCTGCGCACCACCTCGGGGTGGGCCTCGACCTGCCCGCCGCAGAGGAGGAACACGGCCGCGATCCGGTGCCGCCGCAGGACGGTGAGCAGGCGCAGGGTGTCGGCGGGGTTCGGGCCGTCGTCGAAGGTGAGGCTGACCGTCCGCCCGCCGCCCCGGGCCGTGTCGAGGATGTCGGCGCCCACCGGCCGGCCTACCGGCGCGGCTTCGGCGTCGCCCGCATCCGCACGTACGGCGGTCCGGCGTAGATCAGGTCGGCCTTCATCACCTGGTACGCCCGCTTGGGCTGGTAGTTCTCGTCGTAGATGGTGGCCAGGCCCTGCGGCGGGTCGTCGAAGGTGCCGGGCACCCAGGAGTGCCGGTCGGTGAAGCCCCAGACGGTGAACGACAGGCAGCGCGGCTCGGCCAGGCAGGCCTGCAACAGCACGTGGAAGTTCGCCGCGGACGCCTGGAGCCGTGGGTTGATCTCCTCCGAGTCGCCGGCCTGCACCCCGTCGGTCAGCCGGCTGCGCACGTCGACCTCGGTGAACGCGGTGGACAGTCCCAGTCCGGCGAACCGGTGCAGCGCGTCGGCCACCTGGAGGGTGTCGTAGTTGCCGTACTGGGTGCCCAGGTGCCCCTGGCTGCCGACCCCGTCGATCGGCACGCCCCGGGCCAGCAGGCCCTTGACCATGTCGTAGACGAACTGGGTCTTGTCGTTGGCCGGGTCGCCGGAGCCGAACGCCTCGATGTTGTAGTCGTTGTAGAACAACAGGGCGGTCGGGTCGGCGGCGCGCGCCCAGCGGAACGCGTCCGCCACGTAACCGGGGCCGAGGTGCTCGGCCCAGAACCCCTTGTAGTGCAGGGTGGACGGGGTGTCCCAGGGGTCGCTGACGGCCTCGTTGACGACGTCCCACTGCCAGATCTTGCCCCGGTAGCGGCTGGCGACGGTGGTGATGTGCTTGCGCAGGATCGACCGCAGCTCGGTGTTGTCGATGGAGCCGTCGGCCACCCCGTCGGTGAGCCACTTGGGCAGTTGGCTGTGCCAGACCAGCACGTGACCCCGGACCTTCTGGCCGTTGCGCCGGGCGGTGGCGACGAGTTCGTCGGCCGCCGCCCAGTCGTAGTTGCCCCGGGTGGGTTCCAGGGACTCCCACTTCATCACGTTCTCGGCGGTGACGGTGGAGAACTCGTCGCGCACGATCTCCCGGTAGCGGGGCTCGGCGGGGTCGGCGAGGGCGGCCATGTCGACCGCGGTGCCGACGTACAGGCCGTGGCGCTGGCCCAGGGCCCGTAGGCTCTGCGCGGTCGGGTCGTACGGCCGTTCGGCGGCGGCCGGTACGGCGTTCAACACACCGGCGGTCGCGACGGCGACCAACCCGGCGGCCATCCACCGTCTGAGCATCATCTGCGTTCCTTTCCCGAGGCGCGTCGACGGGTCGACGGCGGCGAGGTGGGCGGGGCGCGGTGCGGCCACCGATGGGTGCGGGCGACGGCCGCGCCGAAACCTACCGATAGTCAACTATCGATTTCCGGAAGTCGACTGGAACGTTACGAGCGCAGACCCTGCCGGTCAACCATCGATACTTCCGGAACTCCTGGTCACACCGCCGGTCGCGCGTCGCAACGTTTCGACACCGACCGGGACCCGGACACGACCACGACCGGCCCCACCGGGGCCGGTCGTGGTGCGGTCGGTCGTGCCGTGCCGGTCAGTGCTCCCGGTAGGTGGCCCGGTCGAAGTCGGCGTACCCGCCGTCGCCGCCGAGATCCTGCACCCAGAGCCCGAGGAACGCCCCGGTGAACCCCCAGGCGGCCGGCTCGCCGTCGATGATCAGCGCGGCGTGCTCGTCGGAGAGGATGGTCGCGTCCAGCTCGACCGGGAGCTGCTGCCAACCGGTGCCCAGGTCGTAGCCGAAGCGCACCACCGGCCCGTCGAACTCGGCGCGCAGGCCGACCCGGGTGACGCCGCCGGTGTCCACGGTCAGCTCCGGGTGGGCGGTGCGCCGGCCGTTGTCGGAGCTGAGCAGCTCCAGCACCGTACGGCCGTCGTCCGCGCGGGTCAGGTAGAGGTGGTGCCAGTTCAGGGTGTTGTAGTAGGCGGTGATCCCGGCGAGCTGACGGTGGTCGACCGGGTCGAACTCGACGACGGTCTCCAGGGCGCACCGGGTCGCGCCGACCCGGCGGGCGACCAGGCTGGGGGCCTGCCTCCCCACCGGTGACTGCCCACCGTGGACCCGCAGGTGCGACGGGCGCGACCGCAGGTCGATCCAGTCCGGGGCGGCCGGCCGGCGCAACGTCGACCACGCCGTGCCCAGCTCGTCGGCGTCGAAGTCGTCCGTGTCGGCTTCCGCCGGCCACGGGTGCGCCGGCAGGTCGGGGGCGTCGACCTCGTCGGCGGGCACCCCGCCGGGAATCCGGGGCCAGCCGCCCGCGGGCCACTCGACCCGCTGGATCGCGGTCTCCCGGCCCAGCACGCAGCTGCCCAGCGGGGAGTAGGGGCGACCGACCAGGTGGGCGAGGTACCACCCGCCGTCGGGGGTGCGGACCAGGCTGCCGTGGCCGGCCTTCTGCAACCGCAGGTCGGGCCGGCCGACCGAGGTCAGCAGCGGGCCGTCCGGGTCCACCTCGTACGGTCCGAACAGTGCGCGGGAGCGGGCCACGGTGACCTGGTGCTCCCAACTCGTGCCGCCCTCCGCGGTGATCAGCCAGTACCAGCCGTCGTGGCGGTAGAGGTGCGGGCCCTCGGTGACCCCGACCGGGGTGCCGGTGAACAGGATGCGGGGCCGGCCGACCAGGCGACGCGCCTCCCGGTCGTACTGCTGGATCTCGATGCCGCCGAAGCGGTCCCGGCCGGGCCGCCAGTCGGCGCTCATGGCCAGCAGCCAGGTGGTGCCGTCGTCGTCGTGGAACAGCGCGGCGTCGAAGCCGCGCCCGTGCAGCTTCACCGGGTCCGACCAGGGACCGGTGATGTCGGGCGCGGTGATCAGGAAGTTCTGCGGGTCCCAGTAGCCGCTGGCGAAGCTGGCCACGTCGCTGTAGACGAGGTGGAACTGCCCGTCGTGGTAGGTCAGGTCGGGTGCCCACACACCGTTGGAGTCGCCGCAGCCGCGCAGGTCGAGCAGGCGGCGGTCGGTGATGATCCCGCCGAGCGGTCGCCAGTGCACCAGGTCGCGCGAGTGGTGCAGGCGGACCCCGGGGTACCACTCGAACGTCGAGGTGGCCAGGTAGTAGTCGTCGCCGACTCGCAGGATCGACGGATCCGGGTGGAACCCGGCGAGGACGGGATTGCGGATCGACCGGGCAGCGGTCGCCACTTCAGCGGTGTCGGTCGACACGTGCACTCCTCGGGCAGCTCTCGAAACTTTCGAAATCAGGGCCGTAGTCGGTGAAGCCCTGCACACGCTAGCCGTTTTCGCCGCGATAGGACAGAGGGCTTGACCCGCGTGGAAACAACTCGTAGCGTGCCCGCCATCGATCGGTAATACCGGCGACGCTCTGAAAGTTCCGGAGATACACGTTTCGAAACCCGCCGGCCCGGCCGGCGCCCGAGCACCTCGTGAGTCCCTGAAGGGATGGATCATGACAGCGCACCTCTCCCGCAGATCGCTGCTCGGCCTCGTCGGCGCCGGCGCCGGCGCCTACCTGCTCAGCGGCTGCAGCGACGACGCGTCCGACGACCCGGACGCGCCCCAGACGATCAACTGGTGGCACATCCAGAACACCGAGCCGATGCTGCCGGTCTGGGCGGCGGTGGCCAAGGAGTACCAGAGCGCGCACAGCAACGTGAAGATCGAGATCCAGCCGCTGGAGAACGAGGCGTTCAAGGCCAAGCTGACCACCGCCACCCAGGCCGGCTCCCCGCCGGACCTGTTCCAGTCCTGGGGCGGCGGGGTGCTCAAGCAGCAGGTCGACGCGGGCCTGGTCAAGGACCTCACCGAGACCATCGCCCCGTGGAAGGACGGCCTGCTGCCGCTGTCGCTGGAGCCGTACACCGTGGACGGCAAGATCTACGGGGTGCCGTTCGACATCGGCATGGTCGGCTTCTGGTACAACAAGGACCTCTTCGCCAAGGCGCAGATCGCCGCGCCGCCGGCCACCTGGGCCGAGCTGCTCGACGTGGTCCGCAAGCTCAAGGCTGCCGGGGTCACCCCCGTGGCGCTGGCCGGCAAGGACAAGTGGCCGGCCCACTTCTACTGGGCCTACCTGTCCATGCGCATCGGCGGGCTGGGCGCCCTCCAGCAGGCCGCCAAGGACAAGAACTTCGAGACCCCGGACTTCGTGGCCGCCGGCGAGCGGTTCAAGGAGCTGATCGACCTCCAGCCGTTCCAGAAGGGCTTCCTCGGCGCCGAGTACGGCTCCCCGGACGGCCAGGCCGCCACCATGGGCAACGGTGGCGCCGCGCTGGAGCTGATGGGGCAGTGGGCGCCGTCGGTGCAGGCATCCAGCTCGACCAGCAAGAAGGGGCTCGGCGACAAGCTCGGCTTCTTCCCGTTCCCGGCCGTCGACGGCGGCAAGGGTTCGGCCACCGAGGTCTTCGGCGGTGGCAACGGCTTCGCCGTCGGCAAGGACGCCCCGCCGGCCACCATGGACTTCCTCAAGACCCTGCTCAGCGTCGACGTGCAGCGTCGCAGCACCAAGACCGGCGCGGTGCTGCCGACGGTCAAGGAAGCCACCGACGCCGTCGCCGACCCGAACAACAAGGTCGTCGCGCAGACGCTGGCCGCCGCCACCGGCTTCCAGCTCTACCTGGACCAGGCGTACCCGCCGGCCGTCGGCCAGCAGGTCAACGACAGCGTCGCCGCCCTGGTCGCCGGCAGCAAGTCACCCGCGCAGATCCTCAAGGACATCACCCAGGTGGCGAAGACCCAGTAGGGACGTCCCACCCCCACCGATCACCAGCCGCCGGCGAGAACTGAGTGGAGCAGGCATGACCACGCCATCGATCCTGTCGAATGCGGGACCCGGCGGCCGAGTGACCGAACCGTCGGGGCCGGGGCCGGGCGGCGTACGCCGTACCGGCCGCCGGCCCCGGCCGGGCCGTCGCCGGGCCCTGGCCGTCTTCCTGACCCCGTCCCTGCTGCTGTTCCTGCTGCTGGTGCTGGCCCCCATCGTGGTGGCCGGCTACGCCAGCCTCTACAAGTGGAACGGCTTCGGGCTGCCCGAGAACTTCATCGGGCTGGACAACTACACCAGGGCCTTCGGCGACCCGGTGTTCCGGGGCGACCTGTGGCACGGGCTCGTGCTGATCGTGCTCTCCCTGGTCGTCCAGCTGCCGGTCGCGATGGGTCTGGCGATGCTGCTCAACCAGCCGCTGCGGGGACGCGCGATCTACCGGGTGATCTTCTTCGCCCCGTACGTGCTCTCCGAGGTCACCACCGCGGTCCTGTTCAACCTGGTGTTCTCGCCCAACCGGGGGTTCGGTGACGCGATCTCCCGGTTCCTGGGGGCCGACGCGGGGGCGGTCTTCGCCGACCCGGACACCGTCCTGTACGCCGTCTTCCTGGTGGTCTCCTGGAAGTACTTCGGCCTCTACATGATCCTCTTCCTGGCCGCCCGGCAGAGCATCCCCAAGGAACTCGACGAGGCGGCGGTCACCGACGGGGCCAACGCGTGGCAGGCGTTCCGGCTCGTCACCCTGCCGCTGCTCGGGCCGACCATCCGGATCAGCGTGTTCCTGTCGGTCATCGGCACCATCCAGCTCTTCGACATGGTCTGGGTGCTCACCGGCGGCGGCCCGATCCACGCCTCGGAGACCATGGCCGTGACGATGTTCCAGTTCGGCTTCCGCCGCTTCGAGGTCGGCTACGCCAGCGCGATCAGCATCATCATGTTCCTGCTGAGCCTCGTCTTCGCCCTCATCTACCAGCGCATCGTCCTGCGGCGCGACACCGAGGGCGCCCTCACCGTCCAAGGAGACCAGCGATGACCAGCCCGGCGAACCCGGCCCAGCGGGCCCGCCGCCTCCTGCTGCACCTCATCTCCATCGCCGTCGGCGCGCTCATCGTGGTGCCGGTCTGGTTCGGGGTGATCGGCGGGTTCAAGGACAACGGGCAGCTCTCCACCAATCCGCTCGGCCTGCCCGACCCGTGGGTGCCGGGCAACTACGTCGAGATCTTCACCGCCGGGGTGTTCTGGCGCAACGTGGGCAACAGCGTCTTCATCGCCGTGGCCAGCACGTTCGTCGTGGTCGCCGCGGCGGCGATGGCCGCGTTCGTGTTCGCCCGCTTCGCCTTCCGGGGTCGGGAGTTCCTGGTCACCCTCTTCGCTATCGGGCTGATGTTCCCGTTCGCGGTGGCGATCCTGCCGCTGTTCATCCTGCTGCGCGGGATGGGTCTGCTGGACAACCCGCTCGGGGTGATCCTGCCCCAGGCCGCCTTCGGCCTGCCGATCACCATCATCATCCTGCGGCAGTTCTTCCGGACCATTCCCGGCGAGGTCGAGGAGGCGGCGACCCTCGACGGTTGCGGCCCGTTCGGGTTCTTCTGGCGGGTGCTGCTGCCGATGGCCCGGCCCGCCCTGGCCACCGTGTCGGTGCTGGCCCTGGTGAGCAGTTGGAACAACTTCATGCTGCCGCTGGTGGTGTTCACCGACCAGAGCTGGTGGACCCTGCCGCTGGGGGTCCAGGCGTTCCAGGGGCAGTACTCCGACGACACCGCGAAGGTGCTCGCCTACGTCGTGCTGTCGATGATCCCGGCGCTGGGCTTCTACGCCATCGCCGAACGTCAGCTCATCGGTGGGCTCTCCGGCAGCGTCAAGGGGTGACCCCGACCTGCTGCGATAGCCTTCTGCGACCGTAGTTCCCCCGACCGAAAGGGCGACCGTGGGCTCCGAGAACGGCAGGAACGTCACCATCGCGATGATCGCGCGGTTGGCGGGCGTCTCCGTGCCCACGGTCTCCCGGGTGATCAACGGCCGGTCCGACGTCGCCCCGCAGACCCGGGAACGGGTGGAGGAACTGCTCACCCGGCACGGCTACCGTCCCCGCTCGGCGGCGCGCCGCACCCAGTCCGCCCTGATCGACCTGGTCTTCAACGACCTCGACAGCCCGTGGGCCGTGGAGATCATCCGTGGGGTGGAGGACGTCGCGCAGGCCAGCGGGGCCGGCACGGTCGTATCGGCTATCCACCGGCGCACCTCGTCGGCCAAGCAGTGGTTGGACAACATGCGTACCCGCTCCACCGAGGGGGTCATCTTCGTGACCTCGATGGTGGAGCCACCGTTGCAGGCCGAGCTGCGCCGGCTGCGGCTGCCGGTGGTCATCGTCGACCCGGCCGGGGTGGCCCCCCAGGAGGCCCCCACCATCGGCGCCACCAACTGGGCGGGGAGCCTGCGCGCCAACCAGTACCTGCTCGGCCTCGGTCACCGGCGGATCGGCTTCATCGCCGGCCCGCCGCAGCTGATGTGCAGCCGGGCCCGGATGGACGGCTACCGGGCCGCGCTCGACGCCGCCGGCCTCGCCGTCGACGACCGGCTGGTGCGGCCCGGCAACTTCTACCACGAGTCCGGCTACACCGCCGGCATGCACCTGCTGGGCCTGTCCGAACCGCCCACCGCGATCTTCGCCTCCAGCGACCAGATGGCGCTCGGCGTCTACGAGGCGGTCCGCAAGCGCGGCCTGCGGGTGCCTGACGACGTCAGCGTGGTGGGCTTCGACGACCTGCCGGAGGTCCGCTGGTGCTCGCCGCCGCTGACCACGATCCGGCAACCACTGGCCGAGATGGGCATGTTGGCCGCCCGTACCGTGCTGCGGCTGGCGAGGGGCGAGACGATCGAGAGTCCGCGCATCGAACTCGCCACCGATCTGGTCGTCCGCGACAGCGCCGCGGCACCGCGTAACCGCTGATCCGACCCGCCCTCGGCGATCGGTCGGACGGCGGCGCGCCGCGCCCGTGCGGCTGGCACGGAGGCCGGCCGGGCGGGCATTGCATCGACAGTCATCGAATGCCAGACTGTTCTGGCGTCGTCACGCTCGGGAGCCAGCGTGACCACTCGTGCGCCGATCCGTCGGACACGCGGGGCGGCCACGCCACCCCGCGCCGGGCAGTCCGCGACGGTGACCACCGGCCGGTCGCCCCGCCCGTCGGCAGGCCCGTCCGGCACCATCCGGCCCACGGCAGCCATCGGTCGCGCAGAGATCACCCACCCCTCACCGCCCGGCACCCAGGCCCGTCCCGGCCGCCGGTGCCCCCGCAACCCTCTCGGAGGTACGGATGCTCCGCACGCTCGGCGTGGTGCTGGCGACCACGACCCTGACCCTGGCCGGTTGGGCCGGCACCCTCACCGGCGCCCAGGCCCAGCCGGCGCTCTCGGCCACCCCCCTTCCCACCCCCACCTACGCGTGCCCCCCGGCGCTGCCGGTCTCCGGGCAGTTCATGTCGGCCAGCGCCACGAGCATCACCGTCCGGTACTCGATGATCATGACCCCGCCGTGCGGCTACAACCCGCCGATGACCCTGGTCCTCTTCGCCAGCCAGGCGGACGCGACGGCCTGGCTGAACCCGGTGGCCTCGGCGGTGTCCGGCCCGGAACGGCAGGGGGAGATCACGGTCACCGGGCTGACCCCGGACAGCGACTACTGGTACCGGTTCAGCGCCGGGGAGAAGCACGACCCGTACGTCATCAACGGTCCGGTCCGGACGCTGCCGGCCGGGTCGGCGTCGTGCCGGGCGACGATCACCATCGACAACCGCTGGACCGGCGGGTTCGCCGCCACGGTCACCGTGCGCAACACCGCTGAGGAGACGCTGAACGGCTGGCAGGTCACCTGGCGGTGGCTGGGCGACGAGCGCATCTCGGCCCTCTGGAACGGCGTGCTCAGCACCTCGGGTCCCGACGTCACGGTGCGCAACGCCTCGTGGAACGGGACGCTGGCCCCGGGTGGCAGCACGACGTTCGGCATGCTCGTCTGGACCAACGCGCCGGGCCCGCTGACGCTGAACTGCGGCCGGTGACCGTCGGCCGGCAGGCCACGGCCGTGCCGGCGCGCGGGCACGCCGCACGGCACTGAGGCCCACACCGGCGTGCCGCCGCCCACCCGGGTGGCGGCAGCCGTCGGTCCGGCCCACCGCCAGGCGACCCGTCAGGCGGTCAGCGACTGCCTGATCCGCGCGTACTCGGCGGCCATCTCCGGCGTGGCCAGGAAGTCGTCGAGCGCGGCCGAGACCCGGTAGTCGACCTCCTCGACGGAGCGCAGGGCGAGTTCGTGCAGCTCGCCGCGTCGGTGCTCCTCCAGGTAACTGGTCCAGTGTTCGAGGGCCGACAGGGCGATCAGCAGGCCGGGGTCCATGTCGCCGTCGGCGAGGATGCCCTCGTCGATGCGGTCGAGATGGGCGCGCAGCTCGGCCGCGCCGGCCGTGGCGATCCGTTCCCGCGCGGCGGTCAGCGCCGCGGTGGCGTCCTCGTCCAGGTCGTCCGCGCCGGCCTCGTCGATCAGGTCGGCCTCCAGCAGGCGGGTGACCGTCGCCAGCCCGAAGGCGTGCAGGGCGTCCTCGTCGGCCGCGTCGACCAGCTCACGGATGGCCGCTTCGCATTCGTCGTATCGCACCGCGCCAGGGTAGTGCCCGGTCGGCGGGCCACCGACGGTGGCCCGCCGACCGGGACGCAAGCCGCTACGGCCGCCAGCGGATGCTCGGGTTCACCTGGCCGGTCCAGTTGAAGACGGCCATGTTGTCCCACTGGTTGCCGGTGCCGTTGATGTTCGCCGGGTCCCACCCGTTGCCGGGCACCGCGTACCAGGTCGGCTCCCAGTAGAAGACGCCGATCGCGCCGGCGTTGCGGGCGGTGTCCTGCACCCAGGAGAACTCGGTGGCCTGGCCGGTCCAGCTCGCCTGGTGCCCCGCACAGGGTTCGGTGCCGTTGATCGCGTTCGGCTCGTTGTCGGCGTTCGCGGCGGTGAACGGGTACGCCGTCTCGGTGAGCACCACCGGCTTGCCGTACCGGGTGCGGACGTCGGTGATGACGTTGTAGAGGTTGGCCAGCGTGCCGTGCCACATGCAGTAGTACGACAGGGCGGTCAGGTCCCACTGCACGCCCTTGGCCCGGATGCCGTCGTAGAACCAGCGGGCGTGGTCCATGCTGTCCGCGTTCGCGGTGTGGATGATCACCTGGGTTCCGCCGTTGCACGCCTTGGTGGCCTGGTAACCGGCCTTGAGTAGCAGGCTGAGGTTGGTGAAGTCGTTGTTGACGACCTTGCCGTCGTTCCACAGCATGCCGACGTTGATCTCGTTGCCGATCTGCACGCTGTCCGGCGTGGTGCCCTGGTTGCGCAGGCTGGTGCACACGTCGGAGGTGTAGTTGTAGACGTCGCTCTGGAGCTGGCCGATGCCGTGGTTGGCCCAGGCGGCCGGCTTGTACTGCTTGCCCGGGTCGGCCCAGGTGTCGGAGTAGTGGAAGTCGATCATCAGCTTGAGGCCCTTGGCCTTGACCGTCTTCGCGTACGCCAGGACCTTGGCCTTGTTGTTCCAGCCGCTGGCCGGGTTGTTCCAGACCCGCAGCCGGACGTAGTTGACGCCGACGCCCTTGAGGATGTCGAGCGGGTCGCGGGCGGTGCCGGCGGCGTCGTAGTACCGCGCGCCGAGGTCCAGGCTGCGCTGCACGGAGGAGACGTCCGCGCCGAGCATGGTCAGGGTGTTCGCGGCCGACGCCGACGTCGGCGGGCCGAGCAGGGCGGCGGGCAGGGCGACCGCCGCGAGGAACGCGACGGCCCAGGCCCGCAGGCGGGATCGGTACGGAGTCATCCGGACCTCCTCGGTGGTGGGGTGGTGGGTGACCTGGGGGCGTCGGGACGGCGACACCAATAGACAGGCATGACTATACCGGGGTGGGGTCGGGTCGCCGACGTGCGAGCGGGCCACCCGGGAGACCCGGATGGCCCGCCAGCGTCACCGACGCGTCAGAGGTTCAGGCTCCAACTGTTGAGGTAACCGGTGTCCAGGCTCGCCGCGTCCTGCACCCGCAGCCGCCAGGCGCCGTTCGCCACCTCCGAGGAGAGGTTCACGGTGTACGTCTGGTCGATGTTGTCGGTGCTGCCCCCGGAGCGGTTGTGCAGTGTGTACACGCTGCCGTCCGGGGCGATCAGACTGACCACGAGGTCACCGATGTAGGTGTGCACGATGTGCACCTCGACCTTGCTCGTGGTCGACGGGGTCGCCGCACAACCGCTGATCACGATGGTGCTCTCCACCGTCGAGTTGTCGGCGATCGGCACGTCGGTGCCGTTGCTGCCGGAGCAGCCCGGCAGCCCGTTCACCGTCACGTTCAGCGTGGTCGTGCGGGCCACCGAGGGGGCGGTGCCCACCACCGTGATCGGTACCGTGCCGCTGCCGGCGGTGGCGGCGGCGGTGACCGTGACGGTGGTCGACCCGCCGGCGGTGACCGACGCGGGGGAGAACGACACGCTCACCCCGGCCGGCAGCGGACCGGTCGAGAAGGTGACCGTCTCGGCGGTGCCCCGGATGACCGTGGTGGAGACCGTTGCGGTGGCCGAGGTGCCCGGGTCGACGGTCACCGTCGCCGGGGCGACCGCGACGGTGAAGTCGTTGGCGGCGCACGACTCGGTGCCGGTGACGTTCACCGCGGTCCAGGCGGCCATCACGGCCTTGTACTCGGTGCTGCACAGGCCGTACAGGTCGGTGGCGGCCGACAGGGTGTGCATCCGCGCGGTGTTGGTCGGCTGGGCGGTGTTCACGTAGCGGGTGTTCGACACGAAGTACGCGTCCAGCGCCCGGAACCAGATCTTCTCCGCCTTCTCCCGGCCGATCCCGGTCACCGGCGGGGCCGACCCGCACAGCGGCGAGGTGCCGTACGGGGTGACGCCGGAACCCTCGGCCAGATTGAAGAAGAAGTGGTTGGCCACGCCCGAGGAGTAGTGCACGTCGAGGCTGTTGGTGCTGGTCGACCAGCAGCCGTGCGACGAACCGTCAAGCGTCGGGTTGTACATGTAGCGCAGCGGCGCGCCGGTGCCCCGGATGTCGATCTTCTCGCCGACCTCGTAGTCGCCGGGGTCGACCGGGGTGTTCGCGTAGAACTCCACCATGTTGCCGAAGATGTCGCTGGTGGCCTCGTTCAGGCCGCCGGACTCGCCGGAGTAGGTCAGGCCGCCGGGGACCACGTTCTCGGTGACGCCGTGGGACATCTCGTGCCCGGCGACGTCGAGGGCGACAAGCGGCTTGGCGTTGCCCGCGCCGTCGCCGTAGGTCATCTGCGCGCCGTCCCAGAAGGCGTTGACGTACGCGTTGCCGTAGTGCACCCGGCTCGGCACGCCGGTGCCGTTGCCGAAGATGCCGTTGCGCCCGTGCACCTCGGTGAAGTAGTCGAAGGTCGTCGCCGCGCCGAAGTGCGCGTCGACGGCGGCGGACTGCCGGTTCGAGGCCGCGCCGGTGCCCCACACGTTGTCGGCGTCGGTAAAGGTGGTGCAGGTCGACGTGCCGTTGTTCATGTCGCAGGTACGGCCGTTGCCCCGGGTCGGGTCGATCATGCTGTACGTGGCCCCGGACTGGGTGGTGTCGATCGCGACCGGGCCGGCGTAGATGCTGTTGCCGGTGCCGACGACGGACTCGATCTCGTCGTAGGAGCCGATCCGGGCACCGGTGATCGCGTCGCTGATCACGTGCAGCTTCGAGGGGGTCTGCCCGTCGGGCGCCCAGCCGGTGACCACCGTCTCCCAGGCCAGCCGGCCGGTGCCGCTGCTGGCGTCGACGAACAGCTCCGCCGCGCCGGTGCCGGTGATCCGGCCGGAGAACGCGGTGGTCGCCGCCTTGCTGGCCTTGGCGGCGCTGACCTTCGGGGTCGTGGCGAGGCTCAGCGGCGCGGCCAGGCCGACCGAGCTGCCGGCGTAGTCACCGTCGGCCCCGGTGCGGATGACGACGTCCCCGCCGTAGACGCGGAGCCCGTCGTAGGTGCGGGTGTAGCGGACCGCGCCCCGGCCCTGGGCGTCGCGCCTGCTGCTGTGCACGGCGTAGCGGTCCTTCGCCGACGACCTGACGTCGCGGGAGTGCTCCTTGAGCGCGGTGTCGGCGGCGGCGACCAGCGATGGTCCCGAGGCGGCGGGCGGAGCGGCGGACGCGCTCGTGGTGGTGACCACGAGACCACTGCCGACCAGCATGGTGACGCCGGCCAGCGCTAGGGCTGATCTCAAACTGACCTCCCCGATCCGAGATGCTTTCGCATCTTTCGATGACGCGATCATCGTCGGCCGTGGAGAGTCTGTGAAGATGGATGTCGATGGATAACCATATCGAGTTGTCCATCTGTCCAGGGCGATGACCGCCGGGGTGTTCCGTCCCGGTTACGGCTGGAACACCCCGGCAACATTCGCCGGACCGGTCAGCGCAGACCGGCGAACAGGTCGTCCTCCGGCAGGGCCGCCCCGGTGGTGTCGCGGACCCGGACGAAGGTCTCCCGGCCCATCAGCTCGACGAACCGGTCCCGGCCCATCCGCAGGAAGAAGATGTTCTCGGTCTGGCTGGCGTGGGCGGCCAGCGCGTCGAACTTCTGCGCGCCGTAGCTGCTGGTGTCCACCCAGGTGGTGATCTCGTCGTCGGGCAGGCCGAGCTGCGGGCCCGGCCCGTCCGCTCCCGGCGTCTCCTCCGGCTCGGCCCACTCGACGCCCAGCTCCTTCATCACCCGGCCGAACTCCGCGAACGCCGTGTGCGGCACGGTGGTCCAGTAGACCTTCGCCGGGACGTCGGTCATCTCGACGGCGGCCATGGTGATCCGATGGGCCTGGATGTGGTCCGGGTGACCGTAGAAGCCGTTCTCGTCGTAGGTGACCACCACGTCCGGCCGGTACCGGCGGATCAGCTCCGCCAGTCGCTGCGCCGCCTCCGTCACCGGCGTGTTCCAGAACGCTCCGGGCAGGTCGTTGGTCGACCAGCCCATCATGCCGGAGTCGGCGTAACCGAGCGTCTCCAGGTGACTGACCTTCAACGCCGCGCAGCTGGCCTCCAGCTCGGCCTGCCGCATCGCCACCACGGCGGCCGGGTCGTGCCCCGGGTCGCCCGGCTTGACCCCGCCGGGGCCGTCACCGCAACCACCGTCGGTGCAGGTCACCAGCACCGTCGTGATGCCCTCCGCCGCATACCGGGCCAACACGCCACCGGTGCTCGTCGCCTCGTCGTCGGGGTGCGCGTGCACCGCCATCAGGGTCAGACCTCGTTCCGCCATGCCCTCACCCTAGGCGGCCCGACCGACAACGGTGCGTACCGGCCCGGTGGGGGAGCCGGCCGTCGACGTCCGCCGGTCCCGCTGTCCCCGGTCGCGGCCCGTCACCCGGAGGGTCACCGGGGCAACGCGCGCGGGGGCCCCGGCAGATAATGGACGCCATGACCACCACCTGGAACGTCCCGGGTCTGCCGTTCGCCCTGTCGCCGTCGCCCGAGGCGGCGTGGACGATCGCCGAGGCGGACGGCGTGGTGACCGGGTCGGCGGCCCCGCGCAGCGACATCTTCATCGACCCGGCGGCGGGTGATCCGGCCGTCGGGCCGACGCTCGACGCGGCGACCCTGCTCGGCCCGCCCCCGGACGGCGACTTCCAGTTCAGCGCCCGGGTCACCGTGGACTTCGCGGCCACCTACGACGCCGGGGTGCTGCTGCTCTGGGTCGACGAGCGGCACTGGGGCAAGCTCTGCTTCGAACTCTCTCCCGACGGCGAACCGATGATCGTCTCGGTGGTCGCCCGGGGCGTCGCCGACGACGCCAACGCCTTCGTCGTCGACGCCCGCACGGTCTGGCTGCGGGTCTCCCGGATCGACCACGCGTTCGCGTACCACGCCTCGGTCGACGGACGGACCTGGCGGATGGTCAGGTACTTCGGTATCGACGGCGCGGCCACCGCCGCCACGATCGGCCTGGAGGCGCAGTCACCCACCGGCGAGGGCTGCCGGGTCGTCTTCGACGACCTCCGCTTCACCCGCGACCGGCTGGCCGACCTGCGCGACGGCTCCTGACCCGGGTGCCGGTCGCGCCGGGCGGGTGGGGACGTTCGACCCGCACGGCGTCGCCCCGGACGAGTTCGTCGTGCAGGCGGCGGCGGGCGGCGGTGACGGCGCGGCCGGCACGCGCGTCGTCCTCGGCGAGGCGCTGCCGCAGCAACCGCAGGGCGGCGGCACGGTTGAGACCGAACTGCCGTTCGGTGTCGACCACGACGACGGTGCCGGAGGGACGGTGGGTCGCCCGCGCCGCCGTGCTCACCTTGTTCCGGTGCTGACCCCCCGGTCCACCGGTCCGGCAGGCGACGACATGCACGTCGGCCTCGACGAACGCCGTGGTCGGGGTGTCCACCCGGCACGGTCGGGCGGTGACGTACCAGTTCTTCCGGCCGGTCGTCGGCCGGTACGGGCTGGGCGCCTGCCAGCACAGGGTGCCCGTCCACCCGGCGGCGAACGTCGCCACGTCGGGCCCGTCGAGCCGGACCACGACCGACCGGTAGGTGCCCGGTCGGTTGCCGGCGACGGACTCGACCCGGTGGCTGTCCACCCGGTGCCGGGCGGCGTCGGCAGCCAACCGGTCCAGCAGCCGGGCCACCGCCCAGGCGCACTCCTGGGGGCCGCGCCCGGCGGACAGGAGCAGGTGGACGCTCATTCCCGACCCCGCCGACGCCCGTCCCGGTGGGTCGGCCCGGGGTCGGGCGTCTTGTAGGTGACCAGCGGGACGGTGCTCGCGACCGGGGTGGCCAGGTCGTGCGCGACGAGGTCGGCGACCACCTGCTCGATGCGCTTGTAGGCCGTCGGCGCCTCCTCGAACAGCAGTTGCCGGTCGCCGCACACCACCAGCGAACCCACCGGCGTACGCCGCAACTGCGCGACGGTGTGCTTGGCCCGGCCCCGGCGCAGCGCGTCGGCGCGGGACATCTTGCGACCCGCGCCGTGGGCCACGGAGTGGTTGGCCGTCGGGCCGGCGTGCCCGGCCACGAGGTACGACGGGGTGCCCCGGGTGCCGGCGACCAGCACGTCCCGGCCGTCGCCCGGGGCCGCCCCCTTGCGGTGCAGGTATTCGCCGTCGCGGACCTCGACCAGGTTGTGGCACTGGTCGACGACCGGCTCGGTGGGCGCGGCCCCCAGGGCGTGTGCGACCCGGGCGGCCAGCATCCGCCGGTTGAGCGCGCCCCAGCGGACCGCCTCGTCGTGCCGGGCCAGGTAGCCGGCCGGGTCGGGGGCCGGCCCCGCGCCGTGCGACCCGGTGTGTGCCCGCAGGATCCGCTCGCCCAGGCCCCGCGACCCGCTGTGCACGATGAGCACGAGGTCCCCGGCGGCGAGCCCGAGCCGGTCCGCGTGGTCCGCCGCGAGGACGGTGTCGATCCGGGCCAGTTCGACGAAGTGGTTGCCCCGGCCGACCGTGCCGAGCCCCTCGACGTGACCGGCGGGTGGCCCGCCGGGCGCGACGGCCCAGGCCGGGTCGTCGGGGTCCGGCGACCGGTCCAGGTCCGGGAACCGGGCGGCGATCCGTTCGGGTACGGCCCGCTTGAGGCCGATCGGGAACACGGCGATGCCGCACCCGATGTCGGAGCCCACCAGGTGCGGGTAGAGCACGGTCGACGCCATCGCCGCGCCGATCGGGGCACCCTTACCGGGGTGCAGGTCGGGCATGGCGGCGACGTGCCGCATGCCGTCGAGGGCGGCCACCTGGTGGCACTGCCGGACGGCGTCGGACTCGATCCAGCTTTCGGGGGAGGCGAAGACGGTGACGGTGGCCGTGGCCGTGGTCAGCGACGGGGTGGGGGACGGCAGGGAACGCTGTGAGGACACGGATGCTCGTTTCGGGTGACGGGAACAACGGACGGCACGCGGCGGCACGGTGGCAGCCGGCGGCACGACGGCTCGCGACGGCGTCACGGCGTGCGGCGGCGCGGCACGGGCGTGCGGGGTGCGGGCGGGCGGGCGGGGGTGTCCGTCAGTACGTCATGCCCGTCAGCCTGGCCCACCGGACCGCTCCCGCCAACCGGTTTTCGGTCGGCCGCTCAGCCGACCGGCGTCCCCAACGGGTCGGCGAGCAGCCGGGTGAAGCCGAGCTCCGCCGCGCCGACCAGGGTGGCGTCGTCACCGAGGGCGGACACCCGCAGCTGCGCCCGGGTACGCGAGACCGGCAGGACGTTGACGGCGATCCGCTCCCGTACGTGCGCCGCCGATCCCCGGTACACCTCCCGCAGCATTCCGCCGAAGATCACCATGCCGGGGTTGAACAGGTTGATCACGTTCGCCACCCCGATGCCGAGCCAGTCGCCGACGGTCCGCAACGCCTCCCGGGCTGCCGGGTCGCCGCGGTCCGCCGCGTCGACCACCTCCCGGACCGCGCCCCGGCCGATCCGATCGGCGGGCCGACCCGCCGCGTCGAGCAGCGCCCGCTCGCCGACCTCCGCCTCCAGGCAGCCGCGCGAACCACACCCGCACAGTCTGCCGTCGTACGGGTTGACCAGCATGTGACCGACCTCGGAGCCGTACCCGCCGTCGCCGCCGAGCAGGTCGCCACCGACGATGATCCCGCCGCCGACCCCGACGTCGCCGTGCAGGTAGACCAGGTTGTCCACCCCGACACCCACCCCGCGTTGGTGTTCGGCCACCGCGCCCAGGTGGGCCTCGTTGCCGACCAGGACCGGCAGCCCGAGATCGAGCCGGTGGGCCAGTTCCGCGCCGAACGCCTGGTCCACCCAGCCCATGTCCGGCCCGAAGCGGACCATCCCGTCGCCCGGCCGGATCATCCCGCAGTACGACGCGCCGATCCCGACGCAGGTCGCCCCCGACGCCGCCGTGGCGTGCAACTGCCGTCCGAGGTCGGCCAGCACCCGTACGACGGTGTCCAGGTCGGCGCCCGCACGGGCCCGGTGCGCCTCGCGGCGGTCCTGGATCGCCCCGCCCAGCCCCACCCGGGCCGCGACCAGCCGGTCCACCGCGATGTCGAAGGCGAGCACGTACACCCGGTCGGCGGCCGGCCGGACCACCAGGGACGGCCGGCCGGCGCGCCCGGTCAGCTCGGGGAAGTCCTCCCGTACCAGGCCGGCCGCGACCAGGTCCGTGGTGAGCGCCAGGACCGTGCTGCGGTTGACGCCCAGCCACTCGGCCAGCCCGGCCCGCGACACCGGGCCGCCGAGATGCACCCGCCGCAGCAGCGCCCCGAGGCTCCGGCGGCGGCTGTCACCCGGCGACTGCCCGTCCACGGTGGGACTTCTCGGCATCACGCGGCGGACCCTGTCGATCGGCGGTTGGCTACCCGTCGAGGGTAGTGGCGACGACGACCGTCGGCCACCTCGCGTACCCGGCCGGTGACCGTGCCCACGGTCTGCCACGGACCCGACGTCGGGCCCGCGGCAGACCGTGGCTCACCCCTCGATCCGGGTGATGTTGCGGATCTTGTTGGACGCGTCCAACGCGGCGACCTTGTACGCCTCGGACAGGGTCGGGTAGTTGAAGACCGTGTCGATCAGGTAGTCGACCGTGCCGCCGCAGCCCATCACCGTCTGCCCGATGTGGACGATTTCGGTCGCGCCGGTGCCGAACACGTGCACCCCGAGCAGCCGGCCGTCCTGCGGCGACACGAGCAGCTTCAACATGCCGTACGAGTCGCCGACGATCTGTCCCCGGGCCAGTTCGCGGTAGCGGGCGACGCCGACCTCGAACGGGGTGGCGCTGTTGGTCAGCTCCTCCTCGGTCTTGCCGACGAAGCTGATCTCCGGGATCGTGTAGATCCCGATGGGCTGCAGCTCCTGGAGTTCGCGCACCGGCTCCCCGCAGGCGTGCAGCGCCGCCATCCGGCCCTGCTCCATCGACGTGGACGCCAGCGCCGGGAAGCCGATCACGTCACCGACCGCGTAGATGTGCTCGATGCTGGTGCGGTAGTGCTCGTCCACCGCGATCCGGCCGCGCCGGTCGGCCTCCAGGCCCGCCGCGTCCAGGGCCAGGTCGTCGGTCTGCCCCTGCCGGCCGGCCGAGTACATGACGGTGTCCGCGACGATCTTCTTGCCGCTCTTGAGGATGCACAGCGCGGCCGTCTCGTGCTTCTCGACCGCCGCCACCTCCTCGCCGAAGCGGAACGTCACCGACAGGTCGCGCAGGTGGTACTTGAGCGACTCGACGATCTCCTCGTCGCAGAAGTCGAGCATCCCGTCGCGGCGTTCCACCACGGTGACCTTCGTGCCGAGCGCGGCGAACATGGAGGCGTACTCCATGCCGATCACGCCCGCGCCGACCACCACCATGCTGCGCGGCACGGCCTGGAGGTTGATCACCCCGTCGGAGTCGACGATCGTCCGGTCGTCGAAGTCGACGCTGTCCGGCCGGGCCGGGCGGGTGCCGGCGGCGATGACGATCTTGTCGAAGGTGATCTTCGACTCGTGCCCGGAGCCGCCGTCCACCCAGATCGAGTGCGGGTCGGCGAACCGACCGGTGCCGGTGATCAACGCGACCCGGTTGCGGGCGAGCTGGTTGCGGATGACGTCGGTCTGCCGGCTGATCACGTGCTGGGTCCGGGCGGCCAGATCACCGACGGTGATCTCCTCCTTGACCCGGTAGCTGCTGCCGTACAGATCCCGCTGGCTCAGGCCGGTGAGGTAGAGCACGGCCTCCCGCAGCGTCTTGGAGGGGACGGTGCCGGTGTTGATGCACACCCCACCGATCATGTCGCGGCGGTCCACGATGCCGACCCGCCTACCGAGCTTCGCGGCGGCGATCGCCGCCTTCTGACCGCTGGGCCCGGAGCCCAGCACCAACAGGTCGTAGTCATACACGGCTCCTAGCCTCGCAAGCGGCCGCAAGATGTGCCACTCGTGGTCGTCCCGGTGGCCGTGCACCTCACCTGTGATCGCACCGGTACCGCCCCGGGCGACCCGAAACCCGCGACCGCCCGGCGGGTCGGCGCAGGTCAGCGCTACGGTGGGCCGGTCGCCCACCCTGCCGGGCCGCCGGGGCGACGCCGGGCACGCGACGAGGGGACCAGGTGACGGCAGCGTCATGACCGACTACGGACACGAGCTGCTGTTCGGCGGCTTCCTCACCCCCGACGCCCGGCAGCCGGACCAGGTCGTCGCCCGCGCCCGGCTCTGCGAGCAGGCCGGCCTGGATCTCGTCACCTTCCAGGACCACCCCTACCAGCCGGGTTTCCTCGACACCTGGACGCTGATGTCCTACCTGGCGGCGGCGACCAGCCGGATCAGGCTGGCCGGCAACGTGCTCAACCTTCCGCTGCGGCAGCCGGTGGTGCTGGCCCGCAGCGTCGCCAGCCTCGACCTGCTCAGCGGCGGCCGGGTCGAACTCGGCCTCGGGACCGGCGCGTTCTGGGACGCCATCGAGGCCAACGGCGGTCGACGGCTCACCCCCGGGCAGGCGGTGGACGCCCTCGACGAGGCGATCCGGATCATCCGGGAGGTGTGGGCGGCCGACCGGCGCGGCGGGGTACGCGTCGACGGCGAGCACTACCGGGTGGTCGGCGCGAAACGCGGCCCCGCCCCCGCGCATCCGGTGGGGATCTGGGTCGGGGCGTACAAGCCGAGGTTGCTGCGGTTGGTGGGGCGGACGGCGGACGGCTGGCTGCCGTCGCTCGCGTACCTGCCGAACGGGCCGGCGGACCTGGCCGGGCTCAACGCGCTCGTCGACGAGGGCGCGGCGGCGGCCGGGCGGGACCCCGCCGAGGTGCGGCGGTTGCTGAACGTCTCCGGCCGGTTCACCGGCACCGGCGCGGGCTTCCTCGACGGGCCGCCCCGGCAGTGGGTGCGGGAGCTGACCGACCTGGTGCTGGAGCACGGCACCTCCGGGTTCGTCCTCGGCACCGACGACCCCGCCAGCATCCAGCTCTTCGCCCAGGAGGTCGCCCCGGGCGTCCGTGAACTGGTCGCCGCCGAACGGGCCGGCTCGACCGCCCCCGCCGCCGCGCCGCCGGGGGAGTCGACCGGGCCGGCGGGGGACACGACGGAGCCGACCGGTACGGCGGGAGCGCCGCAGGGGCGGCGGGAGACCGTCCGGGTCGGTAGTGTCGCGGGACTCGCGGTCACCCCCACCCCCGCACCCGAGGTACGGCACAGCGACCACCGGCTCTGGGACGAGTCGACCCGGCCGGTCGCCCCGCCCGCCCCGACCGGGCACGTCTACTCCCCGCAGGCCCAGGCCGTCGGCGGGCACCTGGTCGACGTGCACGACCACCTGCGTCGGGAACTGGGCGAGATCCGCGACCTGCTCGACCAGGTCCGCCGGGGGGTGGTCTCCGCCGGCGACGCCCGGGGCGTGCTCAACCGGATGACCCTGCGGCAGAACAACTGGACGCTGGGCGCGTACTGCGCCGCCTACTGCACGCTCGTGACCCAGCACCACGGGTTGGAGGACGACGCGATCTTCCCGCACCTGCGGCGGGCCGATCCGGGGCTGGTCCCGGTGATCGACCGGCTGGAGCAGGAACACGTCGTCATCCACGAGGTCGTCGAGGGCGTCGACCGGGCCCTGGTCGCGCTGATCGGGGACCCGGGGCGGCTCACCGGCCTGCAGCAGGCGGTGGACGTGCTCACCGACACCCTGCTGTCCCACCTGTCCTACGAGGAGGAGAACATCGTCGAACCCCTGGCCCGGTACGGGTTCTACCCCGGCCAGCTCTGACCCCGCGCCGGCCGGCGGGTGCCCGGTCCGGCCGGCACGCGCCGGTCCGGCCGGGTGCGACGCGCAGTGGTCGCCGGGTGACGGCGTTCGGACCGCCGTGCCATAATTCCGGTGGCGTCCGCGGTTGTCACCGCCGGGCCCGGGGGGCCGCCTCCGCAGCACGCGGACGGCGGGGGATACCTACCCCCGGAGGCCACAGTGGATCACCTCTCTCTCGTCGACCTCGTCGATCTGCTCGACGGCCTGTTGCAACTGGGTGCCGCCGCGCTCAGCCTTGCCGCCGCCGTCGTGGTCGCCCGCACCAGCGGCCGGTCGGGCCGCCAGCGTGACGACTGACCGGCGTCCACGGTCACCTCGCCCGGCGACCGATGGTGGTCGCCGGGCGAGGCGGCCGGGTCAGAGGAACGCGCCGACCCGGGGTGTCGCGCCGTCCCAGCGGAAGACCGCCGCGTACAGCGCGCGGCGGGCGTCGGCGGGCAGCGAGCCGTCGGCCCGTTGCCGGCAGGGGGTGGTTCCGCCGCAGACCCATCCGTGCAGGAACAGCCGCTGCTCGTCGTCGACCAGGGCGGGGACGAGATCCGCGCCTCCCGGTCCGCAGATCCCGGTGCCGGACGTGGTGAGCAACGGGTGCTCGGTCCTGCCGTGGAAGTCCCACCGGTCGGTGGAGGTCAGGTAGACGGTGGCGTAGCTGCAGTTGTCGTAGCCGTACCGGGAGGCGAACAGCACGAACGTGGAGCCCCGCTGCCGCAGCACCGGGTTCTCGATGATGCCGGTGTTGCGGACCAGTTCACCACTGGCGTTGCCGACCCAGCGGGTGCCGGCGTCGTCGAGCCGCAGCATCCGGATCGACGACGGCGTCTGCTGCGTCTTGTAGAGCACGAACCGCTTGCCGTCGGCGTCCTCGAACGGGGACGGGTCGATCACCCCGGCGGCGGCGACCGGCCGCCCCGCCACCACGTCGTCAGCTCCGTGCGCGCCACCCGGGCAGACCAGCGGCGCGGTGCCGACCGGCGTGTACGGCCCGCCGACGGCCCCGGAGGTAGCGGCCCCGATGCACCGCTGCCCGTTCTTGCCCTTGGCGGGCAGTGAGTAGTAGAGCACCCACCCGGTGGCGGTACGGACGGCGTCGGGGGCCCACACCGCGCCGTTCTCGGCCCAGTCCGGTACCGACCCGAGGGTCGTGCCGAGGGTGCTCCACGGCCCGGACGCGGTCTCACCCCGGTGGGCCGGGGCGCGGGTGCCGGTGGCGAACACGACGAAGCTGTCGTTGTGCCGCACCACGCCGGGATCGGCGATCCCACCCGAGGGGGCGTACACCGGTTGCGGGGTGGCGGCTGCGGCGGGCGCGGCGACGGTGCCGGTGACGACCGTCACCGCGACGGCGATCAGCGCCGGTCGCCAGGTCCTTCGTGGGTGCATGGATTCTCCCCGGCAAGAGCAATTCACTACGGACAATGCGCCTCCGTTGTCCGGAAGGTGAAACTAAGCTACCGTGCCGGAGTTGCCAAAGTAACCTTCCTTCACGGCCGGATCGTGTCGCGCCGGCCGTCGGCGTTCCGGAAAGGACAGCCATGGCAGGCGGAAAACGGTGGTCGGTGCGGGGTGCGGGTGCCCTCGTCGGCGCGGCGGTGCTGCTGGTGAGCCTGGTGCCGGCCACGCCCGCCGCCGCGAACTCCACCTTCCAGGCGGCGACCCTGAACATCCTCAACGAGCTGAACCAGGCCGACTTCGTCCACGACCTGGAGCTGATCACCGCGAAGGCGGACCTGGTCGGGCTCAACGAGGTGGGCAACCGCAAGGCGTACCTCAAGGACTGGGCGGCGGACAACGGTTGGTGGCTGTACGCGCCCGAGCCGACGCAGGCGGCCAACGAGGCGCTGCTGGCCCGCAAGAGCATGTTCGACGTGCTCGACAAGGGGTCGAACTTCGTGTGCGACACCAGCGGTCCCGGCGAGGTGCCGCCGGCCCGCTACAACAACTGGGTCCGCTACCGCCACAAGGCGACCGGGCGCAGCGTCTACCACCTCAACGCGCACGCCAACGCGAGCATCGAGAACAACGGCCAGCCCGAGGACCTGCCCCGGACCGCCTGCGCCGAGCAGCAGTTCCAGGCACTGAAGAACCTGGCAGCCGCCAAGAAGGACTCCGGCCAGGTCATCGTCAGCGGCGACCTGAACGTCGACTTCAGTGCCGACCGGGCGTACGGGTACCAGAAGTTCCCCTGGAAGGTGCTCGAGGCCAACGAGCTGCCGAACCTGCGGTCCTGTTACAACCTGTACGGCGAGAAGGGGAACGGGACGCACGGCAACCGGCACATCGACTACATCTACTTCTGGAAGCGCGTCGAGGAACACCGCGAGATGTGGATGACCGACTACTCCATCGTCAGCGGCACCAACTCCGACCACAACGGCGTCGTGGCGGCGTTCAGCATCTCGTCGTAGCCGCCGGCGCCGCGCCGCCTTCCCGGCGGGCCCCATCGCCGACGCCGGCCGTCGACCATTGACACCTATCGTGATCCACTTCATCGTCGGAGCAACCGCCTCCGCGTCGAAGGGCTCCCCTGATGGTCGACACCGCACACACGTACGTCATCGTCGGAGCGGGGCCCGCCGGCCTGCAGCTGAGTTACCACCTTCAGCAGCAGGGCGCCGACTACCTGACGTTCGAACGTGGCGCCGAGCCCG
Organism: Micromonospora humida; assembly: GCF_016901255.1. NCBI lineage: Bacteria > Bacillati > Actinomycetota > Actinomycetes > Micromonosporales > Micromonosporaceae > Micromonospora > Micromonospora humida. The sequence continues at coordinate 331,642 of NZ_JAFEUC010000003.1, read as the reverse complement.
GGGGCTTCTTCCGGCGGTTCCCGCGCCACCGCCGCCTGAACTCCCTCAACGCGGTGCACACCGACAGCAGCGACCCCGGGATCCGACTGCGGTACGACGGGAACTCGCTGCTCAACGACGACCCGGAGCTGCTGTTTTCGAAGTTCAGCCAGGAGTACCTGCCGGCCGCCGACGACCTGGTGCGGTACCTCGCCGAGTTCCAGCGCATCCACCAGCTCCGGGTCCGCTACGGCACCACCGTCGAGCAGGTCTCCCGGGAGGACGACGAGTTCACCGTCCGCACCGACCGGGGGGTCGTACGGGCGCGGTGCCTGGTCGTGGCGACCGGCTGGGGCCGGCCGTTCGTGCCGGACATCCCGGGCATCGAGCACGCCACCGGTTACGAGGAGATGGACGTCGACCCCGACCGCTACACCGGCAGGCGGGTCCTGATCATCGGCAAGGGCAACTCGGCGTTCGAGACCGCCTCGTCGATCCTGGGCAGGGCGTCGGTGGTGCACCTGGCGAGCCGCCGGCCGCTGCGGCTGGCCTACGACACCTGGCACCCCGGCGACGTCCGGGGCCGGCACGGCGCGATCCTCGACAGCGACCGGTTCACGCCGCTGCACGCGGTGCTCGACTGCACCATCGACGCGATCCGACCGGTCGACGGCGGGTTCCGCGTCTCGATCACCGACACCCACGCCCCGGGCGAGACCGTCGAACTCGACTACCACGAGGTGCTGCGCTGCACCGGCTTCCGGATGGACACCTCCCTGTTCGACGCCTCCTGCGCGCCGGACATGGTGCGCGACGGCCGGCTGCCGGGCCTGCGCCCCGACTGGCAGTCGAGCAACGTCGACGACCTGTACTTCGCCGGCACCGTCGCCCAAGCGCGGGACGTGCGGCACGCCGCGTCGCCGTTCATCGACGGCTTCCGGTACAACCTGCGTACCTTCACCCGGCTGCTGCGGGAGCGCTACGACGACGTGCCGCTGCCCGCCGCCACCACGTCGGGCGAGCCGGCCTCGCTGACCACGGTGATGCTGGACCGGGTCAACGGGAGTCCGGCGCTGTGGACCCAGTCCGGGTACCTCTGCGACGTCTTCGTCCGCGACGACGCCACCGGGGACTTCCGGCACCACGAGGACCTGCCGGAGGACTACGCCGTGCCGCGGTTCGCCGACTCCTCCCACTGCTACACCCTGGCCCTGCGCCGGGGCCGCGCCGACGGGTCCGACACCGACCGACGCCCGACCCGGGCCAGCACCGTCATCCACCCGGTGGTCCGGCGGTACCGCCACGGCGAACTGGTGGCCGAGCAGCACCTGCCGGGGGATCTGCTGGCCGGGTGGCGGCGGCCGGACCGGCACGTGGAGCCACTGGTCCGCTTCCTCGGCAGGGACCTCGCCGACGGATCATGATCCCGTCGGACGGTCCGCGGGCCCGGCCCGTCCACCGTCGCCCGGCCCACCGTCCCCGGCGTCGGTCAGCCGGGTCAGCCGGCCGTACAGGTAGCGCTGGCGGGGCAGGCTGGTCGAGCGGCGGGCCGCATGGGCGTACGCCGTCCGGGCCTCGGCGAGGTTGCCGCAGCGTTCCAGCAGGTGCGCGCGGGCCGCGTGCCGTCGGGGGTCGTCGCCGACGCGGGGGTCGTCGGCCAGCGCGTCGAGCAGGCGCAGCCCGGCGGCGGGACCCCGGGCCATCGCCACCGCCACCGCGTGGTTGAGCGCGACCACCGGGTTGTCCGACATCCCCAGCAGCACCCCGTAGAGGGCCTCGATCTGTGCCCAGTCGGTCGCCTCGACGCTCGCCGCCTCGTCGTGCACCGCCGCGATCGCCGCCTGGAGCTGGTAGGGCCCGACGTCGCCGCGCGGCAGCACCGCGCTGACCAGGGCCACCCCCTCGGCGATCTGGTCGGCCCGCCAGCGGCTGCGGTCCTGCTCCGCCATGGGCACCAGCTCACCGTCCGGGCCCACCCGGGCCGGCCCCCGGGCGTCGGTGAGCAGCATCAACGCCAGCAGCCCGGTCACCTCCGGATCGTCGGGCAGCAGCCGGTGCAGCAGCCGGGTCAGCCGGATCGCCTCGGTGGACAGGTCCACCCGGCGCAGGCGCGGGCCGGCGGTGCTCGCGTACCCCTCGTTGAAGATCAGGTAGAGCACCTGCCGGACGGCGTCGAGCCGGGCTGCGCGCTCGTCGGCGTCGGGCAGCGCGAACGGCAGCCCGCTGTCGCGGATGCGCTGCTTGGCGCGGGTGATCCGGCGGGTCATGGTCGCCTCGGGCACCAGGAACGCCCGCGCCACCTCGGCGGTGCCCAACCCGCCGACGGCGCGCAGGGTCAACGCCACCTGGGCGGCCGGCGGCAGCGCCGGATGGCAGCACAGGAACAGCAGCACCAGGCTGTCGTCGCCCGGCTCCCGGTGGTCGGCCGCCGGGGCGACCGACCGTAGCGCCCGGCCGGCGTCGTCCTCCCGCCGTCGCCGGGCCTGCTCGGCGCGGAGCAGGTCGGTCAGCCGCCGGGCGGCCACGGTGACCAGCCAGCCCCGGGGCTGCTCCGGCAGCCCGTCGACCGGCCAGCGGGTCGCGGCGGCCAGCAGCGCCTCCTGGACGGCGTCCTCGGCGGTGTCGAAGTGGCCGTACCGGCGGACGACCGCGCCGAGGACCTGCGGCGCGAGCACGCGCAACAGGTCCTCGACGGTGGACGGTCCCATGGCGACCGGGTCAGCCGTCCAGGTCGTCGACGCCGTCGGCGACCGGTCGTACGTCGACGTACCCGCCCTCGGTGTCCGGGTCGACGAACCGGGCGGCGATCTCGGTGGCCCGGTCGAAGCTGACACAGTCGACGACGGTGAACCCGGCCAGCACCTCCTGCGTCTCCGGGTACGGCCCGTCGGTGACCACCGGCGCGCCCTGCCGCAGCCGCACCCGCCGGGCGTGCACCGGCGCGGTCAACCCCTGCCCGTCGACCAGCTCACCGGATTCGGCCAGTTCCTGGTGCACCGCCGCCATGTGTTCGTGCATCGCGGCGACCTGCTCCGGCGTCATCGGCGGTTGCGCCCCGGGACGGCCGGCCATGGCGTCGTAGTCGCGCTGCGAGCCGTACAACATGATCATGTATTTCATGGTTCTCCTCTCGGCCGCGGGATGCGGCCGGACATCCGGGACGTCGGAGCCGCCGGGCCGATCCGGACACCGGGCCCGAGGCTAACCCCCGGGACGGGTGGTGGCGGTCACCTACCGTGGTCCCATGACGACGATGTGGCTCGTGGTCGGCGTGGCGGCGCTGGTGATGATCGGCACGGTCGGCTGGGTCGCCTGGCGCGACCGGGCCCGCACCGTCGGGGCCGAGGACCGCACCGCCGGGCGGGACGCCCAGGCCAGACAGCACCGGTACGAGGCGGAACGCCACTTCGCCCAGAACGACACGATCCACCGGGGACAGGAGCACCACTGACCGTCCGGCCGGGCCGACCCGGCTCACCCATGGTCAACGGGACGCCGGCCGGGCATGATCGTTCCACGGTCGGGGTACCACCGATCGCAGGACCGGCACGCCTGGGAGGCACACGGTGACGGCAGGCTCGCGACGCCGCTCGCACGGACCACTGCTCGCCGCGCTGACGGCGCTGGTGGTGGCGGTCGGCTGCGCGGCCGGCGGGGTGGGGGAGAGCGGCCCGCAGGAACCCCGGGAACCGGCCCCCCGGCAGTCGTCGCGCCCGGCGGCCCCGGCCTCACCGGAGACGGAGACCACCCGCGCCGACGGCACCACCAGCGTGGCCGAGTTCAAGAGCGACATCGACGACGCCGTCACCATCGCCGAACGCTACTGGGGCGCCCAGTTCCGCTCCTCCGGCCAGGAGTTCCGCCCGATCAGCCGGATCGTGCCCTACCAGCGTGAGGGCGAGATCTCCTGCGGCGGGCAGGCACTGCCGCGCAACAACGCGGTCTACTGCTCCCAGGGCGACTTCATCGCCTACGACGTCAACTGGTCGGTGGCGGCGTTCCGGCAGGTCGGTGACGCGTTCGTGTTCTACCTGCTGGGCCACGAGTACGCCCACGGCATCCAGATCCGGCTCGGCATCCGCGCCAACTTCACCATCCAGCAGGAGCTGCAGGCCGACTGCATGGCCGGGGCGTACCTCGGCGACTCCGTCCGTGACGGCACCCTGAGACTCGACGCCGGTGACCTCGACGAGTTCCGGGAGGGGCTGCTCGCCGTCGGCGACGACCCCGACCAGCCGTGGTTCGCCGAGGGTTCGCACGGCACCGCCGAACAGCGCACCGACTGGTTCTTCCGCGGCTACGAGCGGTCCCTGGACGCCTGCAACCTGCGCTGAGGAGCAGGTCACGTCCGACCGGTACGGCGGCACGCGTCCCGGGCCGGGCTGGCAGGATCGCCCGGAGACCACCCGCGAGCGCCAGGAGGATTCCGCTGAGCAGCCCACACCCCGCCGCCGTGCTCTTCGACATGGACGGCACCCTGGTCGACAGCGAGAAGCTGTGGGACGTCGCCCTGCACGAGTTGGCCGCCGAGTACGGGGGCACGCTCACCGGCCCGGCCCGGCGGGCGATGATCGGCACCGCGATGGCGGCGTCGATGCGCATCCTCCACGACGACCTCGGTCAACCCGAGCGGGACCCGCAGGTCAGCGCGGAGTGGATCAACGCGCGGATCCTGGAGCTGTTCCGAACCGGGCTGCGTTGGCGGCCGGGTGCGTTGACGCTGCTGCGGGCGGTCCGCGCCGCCGGCATCCCCACCGCGCTGGTCACCTCCAGCGGCCGGCCGCTGGTCGAGGTGGCCCTGGACACCCTCGGCCGGGACAGCTTCGACGCCGTGGTGTGCGGCGACGAGGTCGACTCGGCCAAACCGCACCCCGAGCCGTACCTGACCGCCGCCCGGCTGCTCGACGTGCCGATCGGCCGCTGCGTGGCGATCGAGGACTCGCCGACCGGGGTGGCCAGCGCGCTCGCCGCCGGTGCGGCGGTGCTGGCCGTGCCGGCGGAGGTGCCGGTGCCGCCGACCGACGGCGTACACCAGGTGGAGAGCCTGACCTCGGCGGACCTGGAGCTGCTGGCGGCGCTGCTCGGCGAGCCACCCGCCTGAGCTCGCGGGCGGGCCCGCGCGGCCACGACGAGGGGGGTCCCGCCGGTCGGCGGAACCCCCCGAGGTCGGACGGGATCAGTCGTGCGCGATCGCACCCAGCACGTTGATCCGGGCCGCCCGCACCGCCGGCAACACCGCCGCCACCACGCCGATGATGGCCGCCAGCAGCAGGAACAGCCCCATCTGACCCCACGGCAGGATCAGGTCGGTGATGCCGTCGTCCTTGAGCGCCCGCACCACCGCGGCACCGAGACCGACACCCACCACGATCCCGAGCAGCGCCCCGAAGACCGAGATCACCACCGCCTCCACGGTGATCATCCGCATGGTCTGCGCCCGGCGCAGCCCGATCGCCCGCAGCAGGCCCAGCTCGCGGGTCCGCTCCAGCACCGACAGGGCCAGGGTGTTCACGATGCCGAGCACCGCGATCACGATCGCCAGCGCCAACAGGATCTGGATCATCGTGAGCAGGCTGTCCAGCGAGCCGGTCTGCTGCTCGATGAACGCGTCCCGATCGGCCACCGACACCTCCGGGCTGTCGGCCAGCAGCGCCTCCACCTGCGGCTGCACGTCGGCCACCCGGGTGCCCGGAGCCAGCTGGATGAACCCCTGGTTGGGCTTCGGGATGGCGAAGTCCTTCACCGCCTGCGGCGGCAACTGCACCGGGCTGGTCAGCTCGGAACTCTCGTAGATGCCGCTGACCGTGTAGGTGCGCGGCTCGCCCCTCGAGGCCTGCACGGTCACCGTCGAGCCGACCGAGATGTTGCGGGACCGGGCGGCGTCGGAGCTGAACAGCATCTGGCCCGGGCCGAGCCGGCTGATGTCACCGGCGGTCGTCTTGGCTCCGAAGATCCGCTGCAACGCCGTCACGTCGCTGGACGCGGCCAGCCAGGTGACCTTCCCGTCGACCATGCCCATGTCGCCGTACTCGCCGTCGGCCATCTGCACACCGGGCAGCGCCGCCACCTTCGTCAGCACCGCCGGGTCGAAGCTCGCCGGCCGCGGACCGGTCGTCGCCCCCGAGATCACCAGCTCGGCCTTGATGGTGTCCTGGGCCAGCGCGCCGATGCTGCCCTTCGCCGAGTCCAGGATCACCGTCACCCCGGTCACCAGGGCGATGCCGACCATCAGCGCCGCCGCCGTGATCGCCGTGCGGCGCGGGTTGCGGCCGGAGTTCAGCCGACCCAGCTTGCCCGGCACCGACCAGGCGAAGATCGCCCCCAGCAGGGACACCACCGGGCGGCTGATCAGCGGCGTCAGCAGCGCCACCCCGATGAAGGCGAACAGCACCCCGCCCAGGATGACCGCCAGCGCGTTGTCCCCGGCGTTGTCGCTGAGCCCGAGGAACAGCAGCACCGCGCCGATCCCGGTGATCACCCCACCGGTCACGGTGATCCGGGTCAGCGGCCGGTCCGGGTTGGCCACGTCCTGCATCGCCGCGATCGGCGGGATGCGCGCGGCCCGCAGCGCCGGCAGCAGCGCCGCCACCACCGTGATCAGCAGGCCGACCGCGAACGAGCCGATCACCGCCGACGCCGGGACGCCGATGCCGGCCAGCGTCAATCCACCGGCCAGGTTGCCGAAGACGTACGCCAGCAGCGCGCCGATGCCGATGCCGGCGCCCAGCCCCAGCACCGAGGCGATCAGGCCGATCGCCACCGCCTCCAGCACCACCGAGCCGATGATCTGCCGGCCGCTGGCCCCGATCGCCCGCATCAACGCCAGCTCCCGGGTCCGCTGCGCCACGATGATCGAGAAGGTGTTGAGGATGAGGAACGTGCCCACCAGCAGCGCGACGGCCGCGAAGCCGAGCAGGATCTTGTTGAAGAAGGACAGCCCCTCCTTCAGGCTCGCCGAGGCGTCCGCCGACAACTGCTCGCCGGTCTTGACCTCGAAGCCGTCGCCGAGCGTCCGGGCCACGTCGTCGCGCAACTCCGCGTCGCCGACCCCGGCGGCCGCCCGTACGGTGACGTTGGTGAAGGCGTCCCGCTCGCCCAGCAGCAGCCGCTGCGCGACAGGCGTGGTGAAGGCGATCTCGTTGACCCCGCCGATCGAGTCCCGGTCACCGCTGTAGCCGAAGACCCCGACCAGGGTGAAGGTCTGCTTCGGCACCAGGGGGGTCAGTACCCCGACCCGGTCGCCGACCTTCACCTTGGCCGCCTGGGCCAGCGCCGCGTTGACGACGATCTCGTCGTCGGCCCGGGGCTCCCGGCCCTCCCGCAGCTTCACCAGGTCGCTCTCGCCCCGCCAGTTCGCCCCGAGCTGCGGCGGCCCGAACGACGTGACCACCTTGCCGTTGCTGCCGATCAGCTGGGCCCCGTCGGTGGTGACCACGCCGGTGGCCTCGGCCACCCCGGGCACCCCGGCGATGCGCTGCACCGTCGCCGCCGACACCGTGGTCGGCACCTGCTCGCCCTGCATCTCGCTGAGCGCCACCTTCGGCTTGCCGGCGACGTTGACGTCGATGCCCTCGTACGCGTCGGCGAAGACCGCGTCGAACGAGCGGCCCAGCGTGTCGGTGAGCACGAACGCCCCCGAGACGAACATGACACCCAGCACCACGGCCAGGCCGGACAGCAGCAGGCGCACCTTGCGCGCCAGCAGACTCTTGAGGGTGGCCCGCAACATCAGCCGGCCACCTCGACCAGGGTGTCCAGCTTCTTCATGGTGTCCAGCACCGTGTCGGCGGTCGGCTCGATCAGCTCCGAGACGATCTGCCCGTCGGCCAGGAAGACCACCCGGTCGGCGTACGCGGCGGCGGTCGGGTCGTGGGTGACCATCACGATGGTCTGCCCGTGCTCGCGGACCGAGTTGCGCAGGAAGTTGAGCACCTCCGCGCCGGAACGGGAGTCCAGGTTCCCGGTCGGCTCGTCGGCGAAGATCACCTCGGGCCGGGCGACCAGCGCCCGCGCGCAGGCGACCCGCTGCTGCTGGCCACCGGAGAGCTGCGCGGGCCGGTGCCCCAGCCGGTCCCGCAGGCCGACGGTGTCGATCACCGTGTCGTACCAGGCCGGGTCGGGCTTGCGGCCGGCGATCGACATCGGCAGCAGGATGTTCTCCTGGGCGGTGAGCGTGGGCAGCAGGTTGAACTGCTGGAAGATGAAGCCCACCTTGTCCCGGCGCAGCTTCGTCAGACCCGAGTCACCCAGCCCGGTCACCGTGGTGTCGCCGATCTGCACGGTGCCCTTGCTGACCGAGTCCAACCCGGCCAGGCAGTGCATCAGCGTCGACTTGCCCGAGCCCGACGGGCCCATGATCGCGGTGAACCTGCCCCGCTCGAACTCGGCGCTGACCCCCCGTAGCGCGGCGACCTGCGCCTCGCCGGTGCCGTACACCTTCCACACGTCGTTCGCCCGGGCCGCGGCCTGCGCATGCTGGCCTACCGTCGCGGTCACGTCATCTACCTCTTCCGTCTGGCTGTGTGTGCCCCCACCGCCCCCGCTGGTCGGTGGGGTCGATCCCATCCTCGGTGCCGCTCGGCGCGGATCCGTCCGACCACGGACTGACCCGGCGCGGATTTCCCGCTGCGGGTCGGCCCGGAGAACGGCTCAGGGTTGTCCCTGATCCGGCGACCGGTCGTGCCACCCCACCCTGCGGCGGGGCCCCGACACCGACGTCAGGATCTGACGCCACGACACGGTCAACCGCGCCGCGCCGCCTTTCGTCACGGTAGGTGAGCGCGGCAACGCTGCCGTCCCCCCACCGGCCTCACCCTGGGTACGCCCCGAGGGGCATCCGGTGCCGCCCGGCTACGCCTTGGGGCGGACCAGCCCCGACTCGTACGCCAGCACCACCGCCTGCACCCGGTCGCGCAGCCGCAGCTTGGTCAGCACGTGCCCGACGTGCGTCTTGATCGTCGTCTCGCTGACCGACAACGCGGCGGCGATCTCCGCGTTGGACAACCCCCGGGCCACCTGGACGAGCACCTCCCGCTCCCGCTCGGTCAACGTGCCCAACGCCTTCGGTGGGCTCGCCGTCGGGTCGGGCAGCACGGTGGCGAACCGGTCCAGCAGCCGCTTGAGGATGCGCGGCGCCACCACCGCCTCCCCGGCGGCCACCGTCCGGATGGCGGTGACCAGGTCGTCGGCCGGCACGTCCTTGGCCAGGAAACCGCTCGCCCCGGCCCGCAACGCCCCCACCACGTACTCGTCGAGGTCGAAGGTGGTGAGGATGAGCACCCGCACCGGCAACCGCGCCTCGACGATCGCCCGGGTCGCGGCCACCCCGTCCATCCGGGGCATCCGGATGTCCATCAGCACCACGTCGGGCAGCAGCCGCCGGGACAGCTCGACCGCCTCCTGACCGTCCCCGGCCTCGGCGACGATGTCGAGATCGTCCTCGGTGCCCAGCACCATCCGGAACCCGGTGCGCAGCAACGGCTGGTCGTCGGCGAGCAGGATCCGCACCGGCCGTCCCGGCGGGCGTGTGGCGGCCCCACCGTCCGGCGCGGACGACGGGGGGCTGCCGTACGTCTGGCCCATCTGCTGTCCCCGTTCCCCCGTCACGCCGGGACCGTCCCGGCCGGTTCCACCGGAATTCTCGCGTACACCCGGAAGCCGCCACCGGCCCGTGGCCCGATCCGCAGGGTTCCACCGTAGAGGGCCACCCGTTCGCGCATGCCGACCAGTCCGTGCCCGATCCGGTCGGGCCCCGGCTCCGGCCCCCGCCCCGTGTCGGTGATCTCCACGGTCAGACCGCCGCCGTCGACGCCCAGCCGGACGGTCGCGGTGGCCGACCCGGCGTGTTTGAGCGCGTTGGTCAACGCCTCCTGGGTGATCCGGTACACCGTCAGCGAGACACCCTCGTCGACCGTCGGCACCGGGTCCGCGACCTCCAGGACGACCGGTAGCCCCGCCTCGCGTACCTGCTCCACCAGCGCGGTGATGCCGGCCAGGCCGGGCTGCGGGGTGAGGTCGGCGGCGGGCTCCGCGTCGGTCCGCAGCACGTCCAGCAGCCGGCGCATCTCCCGCAGCGTGACCCGGCTGGTGTCCTCGATGGTGGCGATCGCCTCGTCGGCGGCGGCCAGGTCCCGGTGCAGCACCCGCCGGGCCCCGGTGGCCAGCACCCCCATCACGCTGACGTGGTGGGCGACCACGTCGTGCAGTTCCCGGGCGATCCGACGCCGCTCGTCGGCCACCGCCTGCTCGGCCAGCGCCCGCTGGTTGTCCTCGGCCGCCCGGGCCCGCTCCCGCAGGACCCGCAGCGAGGTGCGCCGGGCGCGCACCGCCCGCCCCACCGCGTAGGCGAGCAACGCGGTGAGCAGGTTGTTGAGCACCAGGTACGCCGGACCGACGTCGAGCCCGGTGTCCAGCGGGGTGAGCACGTTGAGGGCGGCCACCGGCACCCAGAGCAGCACCGTGGCCGCCACCGCCGTAAGGGCCGCCCGGTGCACCGCCATCGTGTACGTCAGGACCAGGAACGTCAGGCTCTGCGTGGTCGGGGCGTGCCCGAGCACCGCCGGCACGGCCAGCGTGGCCAGCGCCGCCCCCACCGCCGGCCACGGCGCGGCCCGGCGCAGCGCCACCGGTGCCGCGCACAACCCGCTCCAGGCCAGCATGGACGGCAACTGCCGGGGCCAGAACTCGCGCGGGGTGAGCAGGACGAAGGCGACCTCGACCAGCACCAGCGCGGCGGCGAACAGGACGTCACCGGCCAGCGGCCGGCGCACCCACCACCGCTCGGGTCCCTCGGTCATACCGCGACGCTAGCCGCCTGCCGGGGCGTCCGGTCGTCGCCGACGGTGAACCTCGTCTCCTCCTCACGGATGAGCCGATCTCCACCCGCCGGTGACGGCGGGCGCTACTCGTCGGCGCCCGGGGCGGCCGGACGGGACCGGGCGTCGCGCAACGGGTCGGCCGCCCCGGCCCGCTCGGGGAACGGCGGCGGGGTGCCGCCGAAGGCCGGGCAGTGCGCCTGGTGGTTGCACCAGTCGCAGAGCCGGCTCGGCCGGGGGCGGAAATCCTGCCGCGCGGTGGCCTGCTCGATCGCCTGCCAGAGCGCCACCACCGTCCGCTCGAACCGCAGCAGCTCGTCGGCGTCGGGGGAGTAGTCGCAGACCTCGGCGTCCTTGAGGTAGAGCAGGCGCAGCACCCGCGGCACCACCCCCCGGGTCCGCCACAGGACGAGCGCGTAGAACTTCAACTGGAACAGCGCCCGCGCCTCGAACGCCTCCCTCGGCGCGCCGCCGGTCTTGTAGTCGACCACCCGCAACGCCCCGTCGGGGGCCACGTCGAGCCGGTCGAGGTAACCACGGATGAGCAGCTCGTCGTCGACCACCGCGGAGATCAGGCTCTCCCGCTCGGCGGGCTCCAGCCGGCGTGGGTCCTCCACCGCGAAGTAGCCCTCCAGCAGGGCCGCCGCCGACCGGAGGAACTCGGCGGTGCCCGGCTCGTCGCCCGGGTCGAACAGGCCGGCCAGCTCGGGCTGCCCGGTGACCAGCCGGTCCCACTGCGGGCCGACGAGGTCACCGGCGGCCTGCGGGGTGCGCCCGTCCGCCGGCAGGTCGAACAACCGTTCCAGCACCGCGTGCACCAGGGTGCCCCGGGCCTGCTCGACGCTGGGCCGCTCGGGCAGCCGGTCGATGCTGCGGAACCGGTAGAGCAGCGGGCAGGTCTTGAAGTCGGCCGCCCGTGACGGCGACAGCGAGGCCCGGACCGTGGCGGGCAGCGCCGCCGGAGGATGCTGCTGGTCGATCACCGGTTCCGCCGTCATGCCCCGAAGGTTAGGACACCGGTCTGACAGGGTCGTGCTCGCCGCACCGGGCATGATCGGGTCGGCGCGTAGCATCGGGGCGGTGGAGTCCCGTCCCCGCCCGCCGCGTCGGCCCCGCAGCGGACTGACCGTCGGCCGGGTGTTCGGGGTGCCGCTGCACCTCAACGTGTCGATGCTGCTGCTCACGCTGCTGGTGACCGTCACCTACGCCGAGTTCGCCCGGGACCGGCTCGGCCTGTCCCCGCTCGGCGGCTACCTGATCGGCCTCGGCTTCGTGGTGTCGCTGCTCGGCTCGGTCCTGCTGCACGAGCTGGGGCACGCGCTGACCGCCCGCCGTTACGGCATCGGTGTGCGCGGGATCACCCTGGAACTGCTCGGCGGCTACACCGAGATGGACCGGGACGCCCCCACCCCCCGGGTGGAGCTGCTGGTCTCGCTGGCCGGCCCAGCCGTCTCGGCGCTGCTCGGCGGGCTCGCCGTGGCCGCCACCCTGGCCACCCCCGACCACACCCTGGCCCACCAGCTCGCCCTGCAACTGGCGTTGAGCAACGTCATCGTCGCCGTGTTCAACGTACTGCCCGGCCTGCCCCTGGACGGCGGCCGGGCGCTGCGCGCCGTGCTGTGGCGGATCACCCGCGACCGGCACCGGGCCACCGAGGTCGCCGGCTGGGTCGGGCGGGCCGTCGCGGTGGGCACCGTCGGGCTGGTCGTGCTGCTCACCGTCCAACGGGTGCTGGTGCCGTTGGCGCTGCCCTTGATGCTGCTGGTCGCGGTCACCCTCTGGCGGGGCGCCGGGCAGTCGATCCGGTACGCCCGGATCAGCCGCCGGGTGCCGCTGCTCGACCTGGGCCGGCTGGTCCGTCCGGTCGTCGCCGTCCCCACCGGCACGCCGCTTTCCGAGGCGCAGCGCCGGCACGCCGAGCAGGGACCACCCGGGTCCGCCGTGCTGGTGGTCGACGGCGCGGGCCGGCCGGTCGCCCTGGTCGACCCGGCGGCGGCGGAGGCCGTACCGGTGGGCCGGCGGCCCTGGTTGGGGGTGGACGCGGTGGCCCGGCCGCTGGCCGCGCTGCCGGCGGTGCCCCTCGGTCTGGACGGCGAACGGCTGATGGCGGCCGTGCAGGCCCACCCGGGCGCGCGGTACGTGGTGACGTCAGGCGAAGATGTGGTCGGCGTTCTGCACATCGCGGATCTCGCCCAGGTCCTCGAACCCACACGGAAGATGAACAGGTGACCGCAGCACATCCCCCCGCCCTCCCGGCCCCCGACGGCACACCGACGTCCACCGCCGTGGCGGAACTCCCCCCGGTGCACCGGGGTCCCTTCCGTCCCGGTGACCGGGTGCAGTTGACCGATCCCAAGGGGAGGATGCACACCGTCACCCTGGAGCACGGCAAGGAGTTCCACACCCACCGGGGCATCCTGGCGCACGACGCGCTGATCGGGCAGCCCGACGGCAGCGTGGTCAGCACCGCCGGCGGCGGAACGGCGTTCCTGGCGCTGCGTCCGCTGCTGTCGGACTACGTGCTGTCGATGCCGCGCGGCGCCCAGGTGATCTATCCGAAGGACTCGGCGCAGATCGTCGCCATGGGCGACATCTTCCCCGGGGCCAAGGTGCTGGAGGCCGGCGCCGGCTCCGGGGCGCTGAGCTGCTCGCTGCTGCGTGCCGTCGGCACCGGCGGTGAGCTGCACTCATACGAGGTGCGCGAGGACTTCGCCCAGATCGCCCGGCGCAACGTGGAGGCGTTCTTCGGCGCGCCGCACCCGGCCTGGCGGTTGCACGTCGGCGACGTCGCCGACTGCCCGCAGACCGGTTTCGACCGGATCATCCTGGACATGCTCACCCCGTGGGAGACCCTCGACATGGTCGAGCGGGCGCTGCTGCCCGGCGGCGTGTTCATCGGCTACGTGGCGACCACCCCGCAGCTGTCCGAGCTGGTCGAGGCGCTGCGCGAGCGGGGCGGCTGGACCGAGCCGCGGGCCTGGGAGTCGCTGGTGCGCGACTGGCACGCCGAGGGGCTCGCCGTCCGGCCCGACCACCGGATGATCGCGCACACCGCGTTCCTGGTGTCCGCGCGTAAGCTCGCTCCGGGCGTCACCGCGCCGCCGCGCCGCCGCAAGCCCAGCAAGGGCGCGGAGGCGTACGCCGAACGCAAGCAGGCGCTGCGGGAGGCGGCGGCGGCCCGGGAGGCGGCGGCGCAGGCCACCGCCGCCGCGTCGGCCGTCGGAGCCGACGGGCAGGACCTGCCGTGACGGCGGATCGGAGCGGCTGGGCGTGAACGGGCAGAACCCGACGGCCGGTGCGGGCCGACGGTGTGACCGCGGGGAGTGGGCATGAGTCGGCCGGGCTTCGGCGGCGGTGAGCTGCCGGCCGTGTTTCCCGACTGGTCGCCGTACCAGGACCTGGAGTCGGCGGCGCGGGCCTACCTGCGTGACCCGGACATCGCCCTGGAGGCGCTCGGCGGGGTGCTGCGGGGCGCCTCGGTGCTCGGCTTCACCCTGGAACGCTTCGTCAACGAGGTCAACGGAGTGTGGCAGGAGGTCGTCGTCTGCGACGGCAGCCGGTTGGTGCTCTGGCACGGCGAGGACGTGCCGCCGGGGGAGGGCCCGCCCGGGTCGATGACGTCGTCGCTGCGGGTGGTGCCGGTCTCCACGGTCACCGAGGTGGGTTGCCGGCGGCGGCTCACCCGGGCCGAGAACGGCGAGGTACGGGTGGACAGCATCGACGTCTACCTGCTGCTCACCTCGCTGGACGAGGCCCCACCCGGCGACGAGATGGTCGGCGCGCCCCGGCACGACGCGCTGCGCTTCGGCAAGACCCTCGACGACGGCGGGGCCGGCCAGATCGCCCGGCTGGAGGAGTTCGCCCGGCTGGTCGCCTCGGTGGTCGGCCGCCCGCTGCTGTGACGCCGTGACCGGGCCGTGGGCGACACCGGAGCGACCTCGGCCCGGGGCCGCCCGGTCGTCCCCGGCTCAGTCGTCCTCGGCCTCGGGGCCGGCGACCTCGACGCCGTCGCTGCCGCGCACCACGTGGATGCACTCACCCGGGCACTCCTTGGCGGAGTCGATCACTTCCAGCCGCAGGTGTTCCGGCACGTCGACCCGGCTGCCGGGGGCGAGCCGCAGCTCACCGTCGACGCCCTTGACGTACGCCAGGCCGTCGACGTCGAACTCGAAGACCTCCGGCGCGTACTGCACGCAGAGCCCGTCACCCGTGCAGAGGTCCTGGTCAACCCAGACCTGCAACTGGTCGGTAGCGACGTCGGTCACCCGGCACCCCCCATGTTCTCCCGTCCCACTCCCCGACGGTACCCGAACGGCCGGACCTGCCCCTCAGGCGTCCCTGGCGATCAAGGTTCGGTGACGAGGGCGTTGCGTGGGACCGAATCGGCCTCATAGCGGCTAGTGTTAGGGCAGAACGTTCAAGCCCCCCGGGGAGGTGGGACGTGGCACGCAGTGACGACGCGGACTCGCGCGCCGCACGGTGGGAGAAGGAGGCCCACGATCTCTCCACGCAGGTCGCGTTCCTTCAGGAGGAACTCGCTCTGGTGCGGCGCAAGTTGACCGAAAGCCCCCGACACGTCCGGCAGCTCGAAGAGCGGCTGGCGGCCACCCAGGCACAGTTGGCGCGGCTCACCGAGAACAACGACCGGCTCGTGAGCACCCTCAAGGAGGCTCGCGCGCAGATCGTGACGCTCAAAGAGGAGATCGACCGGCTGGCACAGCCGCCGTCCGGCTACGGTGTCTTCCTCGCGCGACACGACGACGGCACGGTGGACATCTTCACCGGCGGACGCAAGCTCCGGGTAGCCGTCTCACCCTCACTGGACGCCGAGGAGTTGCGGCGCGGCCAGGAGGTCCTGCTCAACGACGCGCTCAACATCGTCGACGCGTTCGGCTACGAGCGGGTCGGTGAGGTGGTGATGCTCAAGGAGATCCTCGCGGGTCCCGAGGGCGCTCCGGGCGACCGGGCGCTGGTGGTCTCGCACTCCGACGAGGAGCGCATCGTCCACCTGGCCGACACCCTGATCGGCACCGCGATCAGGGCCGGTGACTCGCTCATGATCGAGCCCCGTTCGGCGTACGCGTACGAGCGGATCCCGAAGAGCGAGGTCGAGGAGTTGGTGCTGGAGGAGGTGCCCGACGTCGACTACACCGACATCGGCGGCCTCCAGTCGCAGATCGAGCAGATCCGCGATGCGGTGGAGCTGCCCTTCCTGCACGCCGACCTGTTCCGGGAGCACCAGCTCCGGCCACCGAAGGGCATCCTGCTCTACGGTCCGCCGGGCTGTGGCAAGACGCTCATCGCCAAGGCGGTGGCCAACTCGCTGGCCAAGAAGATCGCCGAGCGGCTGGGCAAGGACCGGCACACCAGCTTCTTCCTCAACATCAAGGGCCCGGAGCTGCTCAACAAGTACGTCGGCGAGACCGAGCGGCACATCCGGCTGATCTTCCAGCGGGCCCGCGAGAAGGCCGGGGAGGGCACCCCGGTCATCGTGTTCTTCGACGAGATGGACTCGATCTTCCGGACCCGTGGTTCCGGTGTCTCCTCCGACGTGGAGAACACCATCGTCCCGCAGCTGTTGAGCGAGATTGACGGTGTCGAGGGCCTGGAGAACGTGATCGTGATCGGCGCCTCCAACCGGGAGGACATGATCGACCCGGCCATCCTGCGCCCCGGCCGGCTCGACGTGAAGATCAAGATCGAGCGTCCGGACGCCGAGGCGGCCAAGGACATCTTCTCCAAGTACATCCTCGCCGGGCTGCCGCTGCACGCCGACGACCTGGCCGAGCACGGCGGCGAGCCACAGGCCACCGTCGCGGCCATGATCGACGCGGTCGTCCTGCGGATGTACTCGGAGACCGAGGAGAACCGCTTCCTCGAGGTCACCTACGCCAACGGTGACAAGGAGGTCCTGTACTTCAAGGACTTCAACTCCGGCGCGATGATCCAGAACATCGTCGACCGGGGCAAGAAGATGGCGATCAAGGAGTTCCTCACCTCCGGGCGCAAGGGGCTGCGGCTGCAGCACCTGCTCGACGCCTGCGTCGACGAGTTCCGGGAGAACGAGGACCTGCCCAACACCACCAACCCGGACGACTGGGCCCGGATCTCCGGCAAGAAGGGCGAGCGGATCGTCTACATCCGCACGCTCGTCTCCGGCGGCAAGGGCACCGAGGCCGGCCGTTCCATCGAAACCGCGAGCAACACCGGCCAGTACCTCTGATCGGCCGACCGGGCGGGCCCGCGACGCGATGCGTCGCGGGCCCGCGCGTCTGCGGCACCCACTGTTAACCGCGCCACCCCGTGTGGGACGGGTGGAATGCCGGACTCGTCGTTAGACTTCCCCCACCGCGTAGTCGACTCCGAGGAACCGCGTGCCGCCCGAGCTCTCCGTCGCCGATCCGCCGCTGTCCCCGGCGCTGGATCGCACGCCCCCCACCGTCCCGACGGCCCCGAGGGGCCGCCGCTGGCGGTGGATACCCCTCCTGCTGGCCGCCCTCGTCGCCGCCTGGGCCGTGCCCCTCGCCGGGCACGCCCTGCACCGGGAGTGGCTGCTCCCGCCGATCGTCCTGGTCGCCACAGCCAGCCTGCTACGCGGTGGCCGCACCCTGCTCGACCGGTTGATGCTCGCGCTCGGCCTGCTGCTCGGCCTGACCGCGATCGCCGGCCTGGTCTTCCCGGTCTGGCCCTGGGGGATGCGGCCGGTGCCGCTGACCGGGATCGCCCTCACCGCGCTGGCCCTCGCCGCCGCCGCGCTGCGCCGCCGGCCCCGGCTGCCCCGACCCGGCTGGGCCGACCTGTTCCCGCTGGCCGGCGCCGCCGCCATGGTGGTCTACCTGCGGCAACCCTGGCAGCGTGCCACCGACCTCGCCGACCGGCTCACCGTCCTCGGCACGGGCGAGGACAACTGGCGGCACCTGGCACTGTTCGACGCCATGGGTCGCCTCGAGGGCTACACCTTCGTCGACCCGGCCGCCGCCCGGGAGCAGATCACCGCCCAGCTCATCTACTACCCGCAGGGCTGGCACCTGGTCACCGCCCTGCTCGACGGCTTTCTGACCCCCACCGGGCCGCGCGTCGACGCCCTCGTCGCCCACTACTTCGGCTGGACCATCGCCGGCTTCGGACTGTTCACCCTCGTGCTGATCTGGGCGGCCCAACGGCTGGCCGGCCCGATCCACCTGCTGCACCGCACCGTGCTCACCGTGGTCGTCGGCGCGCTGGTGCTCGGCACCCAACTGCCCCGCCTGCTCAACGCCGGCTACCCCACCGAGGTGCTCGGGCTGACCCTCACCGTCCTGATCGCCACCCTGGTCGCCCGGCCCGTCCCCGGCACCCGCGAACAGGTCGTGCTGCTGTGCGCCCTGCTCGCCGCCGTCGGGTTCACCTACTACCTGTTCCTGCCGGCCGCCGCCGTCCTGGTCCTGTGCTGGGTGCTCACCCACTGGCGGGAGGCGCTGCGCCGCTGGTTCACCGTGCTGACGGTCGGCCTGGCCGGGGCCGCGCTCGCCCTGATCGCCCCGCTGCTCGGCGTGCTACGGGCCGGGCAGACCGAGGCGTTGGTCATCGGCTCGTCCCAGGCCGTCGAGGGCTGGCGGGCGCTGATCTGGCTCGGCGGGATCGTCGGAGTGGCCCTGCTCGTGCAGATCGCCCGCACCGACCCGGCCTGGCGACGCTGGCTGCTGGTCGGCGTCGTCGGGGTGGCCCTGCCGCTGACCATCGCGCAGATCAACACCAACGCCGGGGTGGCACCGGGCTACTACTTCGTCAAGGGCACCCACCTGGCCACCGCGCTGCTCATCGTCGGCACCGCCGCGGTGGTCCGGTTGCTGCCGGTGCCCCGGCCCGGCCTGAGCTGGCGCGGGGTTGGCAGCACCACGGCCGGGGTGCTCGCCGCCGCCCTCACCATGACGGTCGCGGTGGCGCTGTGCGGCGTCACCGGCTGGCACCGCAGCCTGCTGGTGGTCGACGAGCAGACCTGGGCGCAGCGCTGGGTCCACCAGGACCTCACCCTGCCGTCCCGGGTTGCCTGGGTGTGCGCCGACGCCCAGCAGCGCTACCCGGAGGTCCCGGGGACCACCACCCTGGTCATCGACCGGGGGCCGGTGCGCTCCTACCTCATCTCGCTGTGCCTGTCGGCGCTGCACGGCACCACCGCCGCCACCGACCCCGGCATCTACAGCCTGCCGTTCCTCGAACCGGACCGCACCGACATCATCGTGCGCCGGGTGGCCGGCCCGGTCCGGTTCATCACCTCCGATCCCAAGGGGGAGCGCCGGGTGCACCGGATGCTGCGCGACGAACCCGCGCTGCGGCACCGGTTGAGCTGGGTGCCGCTGACCGTCCCCGAGTGCGACGTGGCCCCCTCCGACGAGCCGCCCCCGCCGACCCCGGAGACGGCGACACCCGACCCGGCCGAGGCGGCGTGCCCCCTTCCCCGGTGAGGCGGACTACGCTCGACGTGACGGCGGACCGGGTGAGGCGAGCGGAGCGGGTAGGTCGATGAGCGTCAGAAGGATCATGGGCACCGAGGTCGAGTACGGGATCTCCGTGCCCGGCCAGGCCGGAGCGAACCCGATGGTCACCTCGTCGCAGGTGGTCAACGCGTACGGCGCGCGCCCGGAACTCAACCGGGGCGGCCGGGCCCGCTGGGACTACGAGGAGGAGTCGCCGCTGCGCGACGCCCGCGGGTTCACCTACTCCGGGGCCGCCTACGACCCGGCGGAGGCGCTCGCCGACGAGGATCTCGGCCTGGCCAACGTGATACTCACCAACGGTGCCCGGCTCTATGTCGACCACGCCCACCCGGAATACTCCACACCCGAGGTGACCAACCCCCTCGACGTGGTGCGGTGGGACAAGGCGGGGGAGCGGGTGATGGCCGAGGCGGCCCGGCGGGCGGCCACCATCCCCGGCACCCAGCCGATCCACCTCTACAAGAACAACACCGACAACAAGGGTGCCAGCTACGGTGCCCACGAGAACTACCTGATGCGGCGGCAGACCCCGTTCGCCGACATCGTGGCGTACCTGACGCCGTTCTTCGTGACCCGGCAGATCGTCTGCGGCGCGGGCCGGGTCGGCATCGGGCAGGACGGCGGGCAGAGCGGCTTCCAGATCTCCCAGCGGGCGGACTTCTTCGAGGTCGAGGTGGGGCTGGAGACCACCCTCAAGCGGCCGATCATCAACACCCGCGACGAGCCGCACGCCGACGCCGACAAGTACCGCCGGCTGCACGTCATCATCGGCGACGCCAACCTGTCGGAGATCTCCACCTATCTCAAGGTGGGCACCACGGCGCTGATCCTCACCATGATCGAGGAGAAGGCGCTCGGTGCCGACCTGGGCATCGCCGACCCGGTCGCCGAGTTGCGGGCGGTCAGCCACGACCCGTCCCTGACCCATCGGATGCGGCTGCGTGACGGCCGGCGACTGACCGCCCTGGACCTCCAGTGGGCCTACTACGAGCGGGCCCGTTCCTTCGTGGACGAGCGGTACGGCGCGGACGCCGACGCGCAGACCCTGGACGTGCTGGAGCGCTGGGAACGGGTGCTGGACCGGCTGGGCCGGGACGTGTTCCTCTGCGCCGACGAGTTGGACTGGGTGGCCAAGCTGCGGCTGCTGGAGGGCTACCGGGAGCGGGAGAAGCTGGGCTGGGGCTCGCACAAGCTCCAACTGGTCGACCTCCAGTACTCCGACGTCCGGCCGGAGAAGGGCCTCTACCACCGGCTGGTGACCCGGGGCTCGATGAAGACCATGCTGGACGACGAGCAGACCCGCCGGGCGATGACCGAGCCGCCGGAGGACACCCGGGCCTACTTCCGGGGCCGCTGCCTGGCCCAGTACGCCTCCGAGGTGGTCGCGGCGAGCTGGGATTCGGTGATCTTCGACGTGGGCCGGGAGTCGCTGGTCCGGGTGCCGATGATGGAACCGGAGCGAGGCACCCGCAAGCACGTGGGCGCGCTGTTCGACAGGTGCGACACCGCCAAGGACCTGCTGGAGACGTTGACCGGCGGCTGACCCGACCGGTGACGGTGGCCCGTCGTGCGTCGGATGCCGGCGCGCGGCGGGCTTTTCGTCGCCTCCGCGAGGTAAGTTCATCGCAGACGATCGTGGAGGAGGCAGCGAGATGGCTTCACAAGAGGGCGGCCAGACCCAGTCGGGCAAGTCGCACCAGGCCGAGGAGATCGACGACGTCACCACCGAGGTCAACCCCGAGGTCGCCGAACGGCACGCCGAGATCACCGAGGACGTCGACGACCTGCTCGACGAGATCGACTCGGTCCTGGAGGAGAACGCCGAAGAATTTGTGCGTGGCTATGTGCAGAAAGGGGGTGAATAGGGCATAGCGGGTTAAATCGGACATGCCCTATCCGCTCGACGATCGAGACGGACACCGTCGTTGCCGGGACTGCGGCGAGTGGAAGTCGCTCGATGAGTTCTGCGCGAACAGCCGTCGGCCCGATGGCCGGGGCAGCTATTGCAAGCCTTGCTTCAACCTGCGTTCCAAGGTGAGCTATGCCAAGCGGACGAGGGAGAAGCACGGCCGGGAGGTTCGCCAACCACCTGTGGTTCCGGATGGCCACCGGCGCTGCCCGACGTGTGGTGAGACGAAAGCGCTCGCCGACTTTCCCCGTAACCGGTCGGGGCGCGGCGGCTACGGCCGATACAGCAAGCCCTGCCACAACGAGAAGGGCAAGGAGAGCAAGCTCCGGTTGTACGGCGGCAGTCGCGAGTACCACCTGCGTCGCCGCTACGGGATCGGGCAGCGGGAGTTCGACGAGCTTCTGGCCGAGCAGGGCGGCGTCTGTGCCGTCTGCTTGGCGGAAGATCCTCAACATGTGGACCACGATCACCGCACCGGATGGGTGCGCGGGATACTCTGCTTCAACTGCAACGGTGGTCTTGGCCAGTTCCGTGACAGTCCCACGAGGCTGGCCAGGGCGATCACGTACCTGAGAGGAACCACGTGGCAGCGGGCTTTGATCCATCCGGGCGTCTACCAGATGTGTTCACCAACGCGGGGACGTCCTCCTTCACCTCGTTCCTGAGCAGGGTGGCCCCCGAGATGCTGCCCGGCCGACGGCCGCTGCCGCCGGGCATGGCCGCCGACCTGGCACCCCACGCCACCACCATCGTGGCCATCTCGGCCACCGGGGGCGTGGTGCTGGCCGGCGACCGCCGGGCCACCATGGGCAACCTGATCGCGCAGCGCGACATCGAGAAGGTGCACCCCGCCGACGCGTACTCGCTTGTCGGCATCGCCGGCACGGCGGGCATCGGCATCGAGCTGATGCGCCTGTTCCAGGTCGAGCTGGAACACTACGAGAAGATCGAGGGCGCGATGCTCTCCCTCGACGGCAAGGCCAACCGGCTCGCCGCGATGATCCGCGGCAACCTCGGCGCCGCCATGCAGGGGCTCGCGGTCGTCCCGCTGTTCGCCGGGTTCGACCTGGCTGCCCGGGATCCCGCCCGGGCCGGGCGGATCTTCAGCTTCGACGTCACCGGCGGCCCCTACGAGGAGACCGGCTACGACGCGATCGGCTCCGGTTCGCTGTTCGCCAAGTCGGCGTTGAAGAAGCGTTACCGGGCCGGCCTGTCCGTCGACGACGCGACCCGGCTCGCCGTCGAGGCGCTCTACGACGCCGCCGACGACGACACGGCCACCGGTGGACCGGATCTGACCCGGCGGATCTACCCGGTGGTGATGACGGCGACCGCCGAGGGCACCCACCGGCTCACCGAGGCCGAGACGGCCACCATCGCCGAGGCCGTCGTCGCCGGGCGGATGGAGAACCCGGGCGGCTGACGCCGTCCCCACCCCCAGCAGCCCCAGTCGTCAGCACAGCGCCAGAAGGAGAACCGCCGCCGTGGCCATGCAGTTCTACGCCTCGCCCGAGCAGATCATGCGCGACCGCTCCGAGCTGGCCCGCAAGGGCATCGCCCGGGGGCGCAGCGCGGTGGTCCTGAGTTACACCGGCGGGGTGCTCTTCGTCGCGGAGAACCTCTCCAGCGCCCTGCACAAGGTCAGTGAGATCTACGACCGGATCGGCTTCGCCGCCGTCGGCCGGTACAACGAGTTCGAGAACCTGCGCCGCGCCGGGGTACGGATGGCCGACCTGAACGGCCTGAGCTACGACCGGCGCGACGTGACCGGCCGGGCGTTGGCCAACGCGTTCGCACAGACCCTCGGCGCGATCTTCACCGAGCAGTCCAAGCCGTTCGAGGTGGAGATCTGCGTGGCGCAGGTCGGCGCCACGGCCGACGAGGACGAGCTGTACCGGCTCACCTACGACGGCTCGGTCAACGACGAGCCGGGCCGGATGGCGATGGGCGGTCAGGCCGAGGCGATCACCGGCGTGCTCAAGTCCGAGCACCGCCCCGACATGTCGCTCAGCGAGGCGGTCAGGGTGGCCATGAAGGCGCTGAGCAGCGTCGGCGGCGAGGGTGGTGCGGCCCGGACGATCGCCCCCAACCAGCTGGAGGTGGCGGTCCTGGACCGCAACCGGGTGGGGCGTACCTTCCGGCGGATCACCGGCGCGGCGCTCACCGCGCTGCTGGAGGGTGACGCGGCAGGTGACGCCGCGCCGGCCGACGGCCGGGCCGCGACCCCGACGGTGCCGACGGAGGAGGCGCACAAGCCCACCACCTCGGCCGGCTCGGCCGACCTGGAGGGTCAGCCCCAGGAGAAGCCGGAAGCCTGACGCGGACGCAGCCAGGGGGCCGGGGTGCGCACCCCGGCCCCCTGGCGTGTCGACGGTCAGCGGGTGCGCAGCAGCGGCTTCGCCAGTGCCCAGTAGCCGGCGGCGATGACGTTGAAGATGCCCATCCCGGGCGGCGACTCGACGTTCGACGGGTCGACCTTGGCGGTCATCAGCTCGGCGATGATCCCGTCGGGGACCGTCCGCTCCTGCTGGAGCTGTCGACGTCGGGCCCGCACCCAGGCCCGGTTGGTCCACAGCCAACCCCAACCGCGCGTCTTCTCCCGCGCCCAGCCGCCGAGCAGCGCGGCCACCAGCATCGCCGCCTCGGTGAGCAGCAGCATCGGGGCCAGCACCACCAGCGTCCGCGTCTCGTACGCGGTGAGCAGCGAGATCAGCCGGTTGCGTTCCAGCAGGTAGTGCTTGAGCTTGTTGCGGGAGAACTCGTAGTGGTGCACCACCACGGCGTCCGGGACGTACTCCTGGCGTAGTCCGCGCTGCCACAGCCGTAGGCTGATCTCGGTGTCCTCGTGGTAGGCGAAGTACTCGGCGGCGAAGCCGTCCAGCTCCCGCCAGAGCGCCCGGTTGATCACGAAGCAGCAGCCGCTGATCGACGGCACCGTGGTCCGTCGGGCGTGCGCGCTGGCGGGCTGACCGTTGCCGCCGGCCCAGGACAGTCCGATGTAGTGCAGCGGGTTGCCGGAGGTGTTGATCAGGTCGGGGTTCTCGGCGAGCCGGATCGAGGCCATCACCGCGCCCACGCCCGGCTCACCGGCCACCGCCACCGTCCGGGCCAGCGCGTCGGGGGCGACGACGGCGTCGGAGTTGACGAAGGCCAGCCACTCACCGGTGGCCTCGGCGGCACCGACCCGGCAGCCGCCGGAGTAGCCGGTGTTCTCCTCCGGCCGGACCACCCGTACCCCGGCGAAGCCCTTGACCACGTCGATGCCGTCACCGGTGCAGCCGTTGTCGACCACGATCAGCTCGATCTCGACGTCGGTGCTGGCCAGCACGGCGCGGGCGGCGTCGACGAGGTAGGGCTCGGCGCCGTAGGCGAGCATCACCGCGGACACCTGGGGGCGGGACATCTACAGACCTCCGGAGACGCCGGTGGCCACCACGTCGTCGAGCGGCCGGCCGGGGGTGGGGGTGGCCGGGCGGGTGCCCCGGCGCAGCAGCAGGACGGCCATGGTGGCGGCCACCACGACGGAACCGACGGCGTAGGCCAGTTCGACGCGGAGCGCGACCGGGGCCGGGACGACCGTGACGGCGAGCAGGGCGGCCACCCCGATCGTCCAGGAGACGGCCTGGGCGCGGTGCCGGTCGAGGGCGAGTAGGGCCTGGCCGAGCACCATCGCCCACAGGTAGGCCAGGGTGCCGACGGCCAGCCAGGCGAAGTCGCCGTGGCCGAGCACGCCGGGGGCGTCGAAGAGCCGGTGCACGAGCCACGGGCCGAGCGCCACCGCGCCGATCGCGCCGGCGACGCCGAGGGCGGTGACCACGCCGAGCGCCCGGCGCAGCAGGCCGTGGAAGCCGGCGATGTCGCCGGTGGTGGCGGTGGTGGCGAGGCCGGGCAGCAGCGACGCCTGCATCGAGCCGAAGACGAACAGCGGGATGCGTACCAGCACCAGGGCGGAGAGCAGCGCGCCGGCGGTGGCCACGTCGGCCGGGTCGATCAGCCGGGCGTTGATCACGCCGACGTTGACCACGACCTGGGAGAGCAGGCTGGAGACCGTGAGCAGGCCGAGGCCGCGCAGCAGGGTGCCCCAGGCCACCGGGAGGCCGCCGCCGACGGCCCGCAGCACCGGCGGGAGGGTCACCAGCACCGACAGCAGCGGTGCGACGACCAGCACCGCGCCGTACCAGACGGGGTCGGTGACGCCACTGACGCCGAGCCCGGCGACCAGCGCGATACGCAACCCTCCGTCGACGCCGAGCTGGGCGCCGTACCAGGGGAAGAGTTGCAGGCCGGACAGCACGCCCCGGGTGGTGTAGGCGACGGCCATCGCGACCAGCGCGCCGATCAGCACGGCGACCATGGTGCCGTCACCGGCGAACAGCCGGTCGGTGAGCGCCTGATAGCCGGCCAGGGTGGCCACGACGAGCAGCGCCAGCACGGCGGCGGCGACGACCGCCCCCCGGGCCAGCACCGGCCCCGGGGGGAGCCCCTGGCTGCGGCGGGCGGCGACGACCCGGGCCACCTCCTGCTCGACGGGGATGAACACGCCGATGCCGAGGGTGAACACGATCGACCAGAGCACCGACAGCGAGGAGTAGTCGGCGAGGTCGAGGGCGTGCCCGGCCACCGCGAGGTGCACGTAGGAGGCGAGCCCGAGCAGGGCGAGCCCGCCTCCGACGGCGAGGGTGCCGGGCGGGACGAGGTGGAGCAGCCGCCGCATCACCGGCGGATGAGCGCCAGCGTGAGCACCGCGAAGGCCCGGCCCAGGTAGATCATCGCCTTGGCGGGGGAGTGGCTGGGGGTGCCCGCCATCCGCTTGCGCATCGCCACCGGCACCTGACGGATGCGGTAGCCGCGCCGGGCGGTGTGCACCAGGGTCTCCACCGTGTCGCCGAGGTACTCCGCCGGGTACCAGCCGGCGAACATCTCGATGACCCGCCGGTTGGCGGCCCGGAACCCGGAGGTGGTGTCGGTCAGCCGGGTCTTGGCGACCCGGGAGAGCACCCCGGACAGCATGACCATCGCCCAGCGCCGGGGCCCGCGCACCGAGTAGTCGCCCTCGCCGGCGAACCGGGCACCGATGACCAGGTCGTTGTCGTCGAGCAGGTCGACCAGCTTGGGCACGTACCGGGGGTCGTGCTGGCCGTCGGCGTCGATCTGGATCGCCACGTCGTAGTCGTTGTCCCGGGCGTAGCGGTAGCCGAGGCGCATCGCGCCGCCCACCCCGAGGTTGTACGGCAGCTTCGCGACCCGGGCACCGGCGGCGGCGGCCACCGCGGCGGTCCGGTCGGTGGAGCCGTCGTCGACCACCAGCACGTCGACGCCGGGCAGTTCGCCCCGGACCTCGCCGACCACGTCGGCGATCGACCCGGACTCGTTGAGCGCCGGGATGATGATCAGGACACGCTTGCCGTTAACCATCGTGGGACACCAGTTCGTCTCGGGTGGCTGCGGTGACCTGCGCGCCGTCGGCGAGCCGGGCGGCGCGCTCCGCGTCGATCTGCGCGCGGAGCAGGGCGAAGTCCTCGGCCAGGGTGCGGGTCTCCTCCTCCAGCGCGCTGACCTCCCAGCTCAGGTGCACGCAGACCAGCAGCAGGAAGACGATGCCGAGGAAGAGCACGAGGCTGACGCCGGAGACCACGCCGAAGAAGCCGGCCACGTTGTCCAGCAGGCGGGGGAACAGCGACAACGGGATGACGATGACCAGCACGCCGAGCCAGAGCATGCCGTACTTCTCGCGGAGCTGCCGGCGGCGCAGCAGCTCGACGATGGTGGCGAGCAGGATCAGGCCGGTCAGACCGGTGACGAGGGTGAGCTTCATGCGACCTTCCACGGGGTGGGTGCAGTCGGGGAGGCGAAGGCGTCGGACAGCGCGTCGTGCCAGTCCGGCAGCGGGGGCAGGCCGGCCTCGGCCCACCGGTCGTGCCCTAGCACACTGTACGCGGGTCGTGCGGCCGGACGCGGAAACCGGTCGCTGGTGGTGGGTCGGACCCGGTCCGGGTCGAGCCCGGCCAGCGTGAAGGCGGCGCGGGCCAGGCCGTACCAGGTGGTCCGGCCGGTGCAGGTGCCGTGGTAGGTCCCGGCGGGGGCACGTCCGGCCAGGGCCGCGTCGACGAGCGCCACCAGCCGGGTGGCCAGCGCGTACGACCAGGTGGGCTGGCCCTGCTGGTCGTCGACCACGTCGAGGTGCTCCCGGGTGGCGGCCAGGCCGAGCATGGTGGTGACGAAGTTGCGGCCGTGTGCCCCGTAGAGCCAGGCGGTCCGCACCAGGTAGCCGGTTTCGGGGAGGAATCGGACCACGGCCCGCTCCCCGGCGAGCTTGCTGCGGCCGTAGGCGTTGATCGGGTCGGTGGGGGCGTCCTCGGCGTACGGGGTGTCGGCGTCGCCGGCGAAGACGTAGTCGGTGGAGACGTGCACCAGTCGTGCGCCGTGCTCGGCGCAGGCGCGGGCCAGGTGGGCCACCGCGTCGCCGTTGACCGCGGTCGCCGCCGCCTCGTCGCGTTCCGCCCCGTCGACGTCGGTCCACGCGGCGGTGTTGAGCACCACGTCGTGTCCGGCGACGGCGGCCCGGACCGCCCCGGCGTCGGTGACGTCGAGGTCGGCGCGGGTGGCGGCGGTCACCGTGAGGTCGCCCCGGGTGGCCAGCACCGCCAGCAGGTCCCGGCCGAGCATGCCGCCCGCGCCGGTGACGAGCACCCGGGTCATGCGCCCGACGCCTTCTTCAGCGGCTCCCACCAGGCCCGGTTGTCCCGGTACCAGGCGACGGTCCGGGTCAGGCCCTCGTCGAGGTCGATGCTCGGGGCGTACCCCAGCTCGGTGTTGATCTTGCTGATGTCCAGCGAGTAGCGGCGGTCGTGACCCTTGCGGTCGGCGACCGGGACGACCCGGTCCCAGCCGGCGTCACACGCCTCCAGCAGCCGCCCGGTCAGCTCCTTGTTGCTCAACTCGGTGCCGCCGCCGATGTGGTAGACCTCGCCGGAGCGCCCGGCGTGCGCCACCATCGCGATGCCCCGGCAGTGGTCGTGCACGTGCAGCCAGTCCCGGATGTTGCCGCCGTCGCCGTAGAGCGGCACGGTGCCCCCGTCGAGCAGGTTGGTCACGAACAGTGGGACGACCTTCTCCGGGAACTGGTACGGCCCGTAGTTGTTGGAGCAGCGGGTGACCACCACGTCCATCCCGTGGGTCCGGTGGTAGGCCAGCGCCAGCAGGTCGGAACCGGCCTTCGAAGCCGAGTACGGCGAGTTCGGGGCCAGCGGCCAGGTCTCCGTCCAGGAACCGGAGTCGATCGAGCCGTACACCTCGTCGGTGGAGACGTGCACGAACCGGCCGGTGCCGTGCCGCAGCGCCGCGTCCAGCAGGGTCTGGGTGCCCAGCACGTTGGTGGTGACGAACGGCGCGGCACCTTCGATCGACCGGTCGACGTGCGACTCGGCGGCGAAGTGCACGACCACGTCCTGACCGGCGACGACCTCGTCGACGGTCGCCGGATCGCAGATGTCGCCCCGGACGAACCGCAGCCGGGGGTCGTCGCGCACCGGGGCGAGGTTGTCCAGGTTGCCGGAGTAGGTCAGCTTGTCCAGCACGGTCACCGTGGTGGGCTCGACGGCGGGCACCCCGGACGCGTCGCCGCCGGGTACGCCCAGCAGCATCCGTACGTACTCCGACCCGATGAATCCGGCTCCGCCGGTGACGAGAATCCTCACGGGGACGGAAGTGTACGCGCACCGGCCCGCTGTCCCGGGGACATGACCCCGGTGTCCGGTTCGCGCCGGTCCCGGTAGGCTCCCCCGGTGCGTGGAATCCTTCTCGCTGGTGGCACCGGGTCCCGGCTGTGGCCGATCACCCGGGCGGTGTCCAAGCAGCTGATGCCGATCTTCGACAAGCCGATGGTCTACTACCCGCTGTCGACGCTGGTGATGTCCGGGGTGCGGGAGATCCTCGTGATCACCACCCCGGAGGACCAGGACCAGTTCCAGCGGCTGCTCGGCGACGGCAGCCAGTGGGGGCTGCGGCTGGAGTACGTCGCCCAGGCCCGTCCGGAGGGCATCGCGCAGGCGTTCGTGCTCGGCGCGGACTTCATCGGCGACGACTCGGTGGCGCTGGTGCTGGGTGACAACATCTTCCACGGCGTCGGCCTCGGCCGGCAGTTGGCCGACAACGGCGACCTCGTCGGCGGCCGGGTCTTCGCCTACCCGGTGGCCAACCCGCAGGCGTACGGCGTGGTCGACTTCGACGCCGACGGCCGGGTGCTGTCGATCGAGGAGAAGCCGGCCCGGCCGAAGTCCCGCTACGCGGTGCCCGGCCTGTACTTCTACGACAACCGGGTGGTCGAGATCGCCGGCAAGCTCACCCCGAGCGCCCGGGGCGAGCTGGAGATCACCGCGGTCAACGAGGCGTACCGGGAGGCCGGTGAGCTGTCGGTGACCGTCCTGGACCGGGGCACCGCCTGGCTGGACACCGGAACGTTCACCTCGATGATGCAGGCCGGCGAGTTCGTCCGGGTGATCGAGGAACGGCAGGGCATGAAGATCGGCTGCGTCGAGGAGGTCTGCTGGCGGGCCGGCCTGCTCG
This sequence comes from Micromonospora humida, assembly GCF_016901255.1. Taxonomy (NCBI): domain Bacteria; kingdom Bacillati; phylum Actinomycetota; class Actinomycetes; order Micromonosporales; family Micromonosporaceae; genus Micromonospora; species Micromonospora humida. The sequence goes on along the minus strand of NZ_JAFEUC010000003.1, from coordinate 301,898 downwards.
ACGACGACCAGCTCCGCGCGCTGGCCGAGCCGCTGACCAAGAGCGGTTACGGTGACTACCTGCTGGGCCTGCTGGCCGACAAGCACGACGAGGCGGTGCTGCGCGCGGCACAGTCGTCAACGGAGGGAGTGCGGTGAAGATTCGCCCGCTGAGCATCGAGGGCGCCTGGGAGGTCACCCCGCAGCAGCACGGCGACCCGCGCGGCCTGTTCATGGAGTGGTACCGGTTCGACCACCTCGCCGAGGCGGTCGGCCACCCGCTGCGGCTGGCCCAGGCCAACCTGTCGGTCTCCGGCCGGGACGTGGTGCGCGGCATCCACTTCGCCGACGTCCCGCCCGGCCAGGCCAAGTACGTCACCTGCGTCCGCGGCGCGGTGCTCGACGTGGTGGTGGACCTGCGGACCGGCTCGCCGACCTTCGGTCGCTGGGAGGGCGTCCGGCTGGACGACACCGACCGGCGGGCGGTCTACCTGGCCGAGGGGCTGGGGCACGGCTTCTGTGCGTTGACCGACGACGCGACCCTGAGCTACCTCTGCTCGACCACCTACAACCCGACCGGGGAACACGCGGTGCACCCGCTCGACCCGGAGTTGGGCATCGAGTGGCCGGTCGAGGTGCCGCTACTGTCCGCCCGGGACGCGGCGGCACCGACGTTCGCGCAGGCCCGGGCGGCGGGAATGCTGCCGGATCACGCCGCCTGCCAGGCGTTCGTGGCCGGGTCGGGGCCGGCCGGGACGGCGTAGCCGGACGGGATCCGGGCGACCGGAGCACACTACCTGTGCTGTGACAGTGACGAACCGACCCTCCGGGCGGCTAGTGTCACATCATGGAGCGGCGAATCTTCGGCCTCGAGACCGAGTACGGCGTCACCTGCACCTATCGCGGGCAGCGGCGGCTGTCCCCAGACGAGGTCGCCCGGTACCTGTTCCGCCGGGTGGTGTCGTGGGGACGGTCGAGCAACGTGTTCCTGCGCAACGGGGCCCGGCTCTACCTGGACGTCGGGTCGCACCCGGAGTACGCCACTCCGGAGTGCGACTCGGTCACCGACCTGGTCGCCCACGACCGCGCCGGTGAACGCATCCTGGAGGGCCTGCTCGTCGATGCGGAGAAGCGGCTGCACGACGAGGGCATCGCGGGTGAGATCTACCTGTTCAAGAACAACACCGACTCGGCCGGCAACTCGTACGGCTGCCACGAGAACTACCTGGTGTCCCGGCACGGTGAGTTCGGCCGGCTCGCCGACGTGCTCATCCCGTTCCTGGTCACCAGGCAGTTGATCTGCGGCGCCGGCAAGGTGTTGCAGACCCCGCGCGGAGCGGTCTACTGCCTGTCCCAGCGGGCCGAACACATCTGGGAGGGCGTCTCCTCGGCGACCACCCGCAGCCGGCCGATCATCAACACCCGCGACGAGCCGCACGCCGACGCCGAGCGCTACCGGCGGCTGCACGTCATCGTCGGCGACTCCAACATGAACGAGGTCACCACGCTGCTCAAGGTCGGCTCGGCCGACATCGTGCTACGGATGATCGAGGCGGGCGTGGTGATGCGCGACCTGTCGCTGGAGAACCCGATCCGGGCCATCCGGGAGGTGTCGCACGACATCACCGGCCGGCGCAAGGTGCGCCTCGCCTCCGGCAAGGAGGTCAGCGCCCTGGAGATCCAGCAGGAGTACCTGGCGCGGGCCACCGAGTTCGTGGAGCGTCGCGGCGGCGACCAGACCGCCAAGCGGGTGGTGGAGCTGTGGGGCCGGGTGCTGAACGCGGTGGAGAGCGGCAACCTGGACCCGGTGGCCCGCGAGATCGACTGGGTGAGCAAGCTCCGGCTGATCGAGCGCTACCAGCGCAAGCACGACCTGCCGCTGTCGCACCCCCGGGTGGCGCAGATGGACCTGGCCTACCACGACCTGCGCCGGGGCCGGGGCCTGTACGGGCTGCTGGAGCGGCGCGGCCAGGTGGACCGGGTGGCCACCGACCCGGAGATCTTCGAGGCCAAGGAGACCCCGCCGCAGACCACCCGGGCCCGGCTGCGCGGCGAGTTCATCAGGCACGCCCAGGAGAAGCGGCGCGACTTCACCGTCGACTGGGTGCACCTGAAGCTCAACGACCAGGCGCAGCGCACCGTGCTCTGCAAGGACCCCTTCCGGGCGTACGACGAGCGGGTGGAGCGGTTGATCGCGAGCATGTGACCAGGGGGCCGGCGGTCGGTGACGGCCGCCGGCCCACCGGTACGCTGGCGGGGCGATGAACGAATCCGAATCCGCCGACCGCGAGCGCGGCGACACCCAGCGGCTCAACTGGATCGACAGGCGTCGGGCGAAGATCCGCGACGAGATCGCCCGCAACCGCCGGGGCGAGTACACCGTGCCGACCTGGGTGCTGACCGTGGCGCTGGTCGCCATCGTGGTCGGCTGGCTCGCATTGATCTTCCTGGTCGGCTGACACCGGTCCGGCACCGGCATCCGGTGCGACGGCGGCCACCGGATCAGGGGTACCGGTGGCGCCGACCGCGCCGCTGGCTGATGCCGGCCAATCAGCCGAGCAGCGCGGCGGCGTGCCGACCGGCGGCCGCCGCCGCCAGGAAGTAGGCGTGGTCGGCGTCCAGACCCCGGCCCATCGTGGACAGTCGCACGGGCAGGGCACGCAGCGCGGCGTCCAGCCCGTCGGTGTCGACCCGGACCAGGGTGTGCCGGCCGGCCAGCGGGACCAGCGCGGCGTCCACCCGGGCCGCCAGCTCCGGCGGCAGGCCGGCCGGCACCACCAGCTCCGCCGGGGCCAGCGCCACCCGGCCGTACGCGGTGAGGCTGTGGTGTGACACCCCCTGGTGCCGGGGGCGGGCGTCGGCGTCGGAGATCCGCAGCGACCCGACCGGCCGGCCACCCAGCACCGCCACCGCGTTGACCGCCTCGCCGACGGCGACGCCGGAGAACCCCCACCGGGTGCCGGTGCCCAGGTTGCCCGGCCCCTGCGCGACGATCGCCACGTCGGCGCGGAGCACGTGCCGGGCGGCCAGCAGGCCGGTGTGCAGGGTGGCCGCCTCCAGGTCCCCGCCGAACGCCTGCCCGACGCTGACCGTGCCGACCAGCGCGTCACGCAGCCCGTCGAGGGTGCGGGAGAACCAGGCCGGCAGCGCACCGCCGTCGGTGAGCAGGTACGCCACCCGGGCCCCGGGGGAGTCGGCGTGGATGCCGGCGAGGATGGCCGGCAGGGCGGAGTGCAGGTCGGCGGTGACCACCGGCAACCCGTCCAGGTCGTCGACGGCGGCGAGCAGCGCGTGGTGCGGCGACGCCTCCTCGTCGACGCCGAGCATGATCGGCTGCAACGGGGTGTACCGCGCCTTGACCAGGTGCCCGGCGTCGCGGGTGTCGCCGGCCTGCGGCGGGTCGGCGGGCAGCCGGTCGGGCAGGGCGACCACCAGGGCGTACCCGCCGGTGCCGAGGCCCATCAGCAGCGCTCCGGCGTTGAGCAGCACCCGGTCGCCGGGGACGGGGTCGCCGACCAGTTCCGGGTAGGCCAGCGCGCGCATGGTGGCCCCGTCGGGCAGGGCGACGTCGAGTTCCACCGCGCCGGCCCACCGTCGCCGTACCGCCGTGACCGTCCCGGACCGCCATCGCACCATGCCCGGCACGCTATCGCCGGCCGCCCGGCCGGCCGCGTGCGGGGCCGCCTGCGGTCAGCGCCGGCCGTCGGCCTCCTGATCGGACGGCCCGTCGGGCGGGCGCGCGTCGGCGGCCGGGCCGGGGTACGCCGTGTCGAGCGGGGCGTCGCGCACCGGGCCGGGCTCCTGCTGGGTCCGCCGGGCGTGGCGGCCGGCGCCGGGCAGGGACCGGGTGGGGTCGAGGAAGACGTACCCGATCTCCGGGTAGCGGTCGGTGAGCCGCCGTTCGGCCTCGTCGGCGTCGGCCTCGATGTCGGCCCCGGTCGCCTCGTCCCGGAAGTCGACCTTGGCGGCCACCAGGATGTCGTCCGGGCCGAGCTGCATGGTCAGCAGCGTGTCGACCCGGTCCACCGTCGGCAGGCCGGCCAGCTCGCGTTCGATCTCGTGGTGCAGCCGTTCGGGCACCGCCCGGCCGACCAGCAGCGAGATGTTGCTCTTGGCCAGAATGGCGGCGACGACGAGCAGCAGCAGGCCGATCAGGATCGAGGCGACACCGTCGAACAGCTCGTCGCCGGTCCGCTGCGACAGGCCCAGCCCGACCCCCGCGATGAGCAGGCCGATCAGGGCGGCGCTGTCCTCCAGGAACACCGCCTTGACGGTGGTGTCGGCGGTCAGCCGCAGGAACCGGCGCGGGGTGGTCCCCCAGCGGCGGGACTCGCCGCGTACCTGGCGTACCGCGCGGGCCAGCGACACCGACTCGATGGCGAAGGAGACCGCCAGCACCACGTACGAGATCAGGTAGTCGCCGCTGTGCTCGTGCACCAGGATGGTGGTCACACCGTGGGTGATCGCGAAGCCGGCACCGGCGACGAAGGTGAACAGCGCGGCCAGGAACGCCCAGACGTAGCTCTCCTTGCCGTACCCGAACGGGTGCCGGACGTCGGCGGGCCGGGCCCCCCGGCGCAACGCCAGGTAGAGCAGCACCTCGGTGGTGGTGTCGGCGACCGAGTGGGCCGCCTCGGAGAGCATCGCCGCCGATCCGGACACGATCCCGGCGACCAGTTTCGCCACCGCGATGGCGAGGTTCGCCGCCCCGGCCACCACCACCGTGCCGACGCTCTCGCTGCTGCCTTCGGCCTCCGCCATGCGGTCACCGTAAGTCCGCCGGGCCGCCTGCGCTGGGCGGCGGGGTGTCCGTCACGCCACACCCCGCGCGGGTGCACGGGTATCCCGCCCGGGCTGCTAGCGTTCACCCCGTGTCGCGGAGTCGTACCGAACGCCTGGTCAACCTGGTGATCTGTCTGCTGTCCACCAGGCGGTTCCTGACCGCCGCGCAGATCGCCGCGACCGTGCCCGGCTACGAACACGATCCGGACGACGCCCGGGAACACGAGGCGTTCCAGCGCAAGTTCGAGCGGGACAAGGCGGAACTGCGCGAGCTGGGGGTGCCGCTGGAGACCGGGACGGCCAGCGTGTTCGACGCCGAGCCCGGTTACCGGATCGCCCACCGGGAGTACGCTCTGCCCGACATTCCGCTCGAACCGGACGAGGCCGCCGCGGTGGGTATCGCCGCCCGGTTGTGGCAGCACGCCGGGCTGGCCGCCGCCGCCTCCTCGGGGCTGGCCAAGCTGCGCGCGGCCGGCGTGGACGTCGACCCGCAGGCCACCCTGGGGCTGGAGCCGATGGTCACCGTCGATCCGGCGTTCGCCCCACTCACCGCCGCGGCCCGGGACCGCCGCGAGGTCACCTTCGACTACCGGGTCCCCGACCGGGACGCGCCGACCCGCCGCCGGCTGCAGCCGTGGGGCGTGGTCTGCTGGCGGGGCCGCTGGTACGTCGTGGGCCACGACCGGGACCGGGCGGCGACGCGTTGCTTCCGGCTGTCCCGGGTGACCGGCGCGGTCCGGGTCACCGGTGCGCCCGGCGGCTACGAGCCACCGGCCGGCGTCGACCTGATCTCGCACGTGGCCACCTGGTCCGGGCCGGTCGAGCGGACCGGCCGGGCCACCGTGCTGGCCACCCCCGGGCGGGTCGCCGGGCTGCGCCGGTGGGCGGTGCAGAGCGTGCCCGGCCCCGACGGCGACCGGCTGGTGCTGCCCTACGCCGATCCGGAGTCGCTGGCCGGTCAGCTCGTCGGTTACGGCCCGGATGTCCGGGTCCTGGAGCCACCCGAGGTGCGCGACGCGGTGATCCAACGGCTCAAGGAGATCGCCGCCCGGCACGACGAGCTGGCCGTGGCCGGGGGTGCCCGGTGACCCGCCCCGCCGCGCGCACCTCCGCCGACCGGCTGGCCCGGCTGCTGAACCTGGTGCCCTACCTGCTGGCCCGGCCGGGCATCGAGATCGCCGAGGCGGCCGGCGACCTGGGCGTCACCGAACGGCAGCTGCGGGAGGACCTGGAGCTGCTCTGGGTCTGCGGGCTGCCCGGCTACGGCCCGGGTGACCTGATCGACATGGCCTTCGACGGCGACCGGGTGACCATCACCTACGACGCCGGCATCGACCGGCCGCTGCGGCTCACCCCGGACGAGGCGCTGGCCCTGGTGGTGGCGCTGCGGATGCTCGCCGAGACCCCCGGGGTGGCCAACCGGGAGGCCGTCGAACGGGCCCTGGCCAAGATCGAGAACGCGGCCGGTGACCTGGTCGGCGCGCCGGTGGCCGTCCGGTTGCCCGGCGAGAGTCAGCGGGTGCAGGAACTGCGGGCCGCGGTCGAGCGGCGGCGGGCGCTGCGGATCACCTACTACACCGCCGCCCGGGACGAGAGCACCGACCGCGTCATCGACCCGCTGCGGATGCTGATGGTCGACGGCCGGGCGTACGTCGAGGCGTGGTGCCGCCGCGCCGAGGCGGTCCGGTTGTTCCGGGCCGACCGGATCGACGCGGTGGTCGAGCTGGACGAGCCGGCCGTGGTGCCGCCGCAGGCCCGCCCGCACGACCTGCGGCAGGGGGTGTTCCAGCCGTCACCGGACCTGCCGCTGATCACCCTGCGGATCGGCCGGGGCGAGCGGTGGATCACTGAGTACTACCCGTGCGAGCGGGTCGAGGTCGACGGCGACCACTGGAGGGTGTCGCTGCGGGTGACCGACCTCGACTGGGCCCGCCGCTTCGTGCTCGGGCTCGGCCCGGACGTCACCGTCCTCGCCCCGGTCGAGCTGGCCACCCAGGTACGCGCCCAGGCCACCGCCGCGTTGGAGGCGTACGCGACGCCCGGCGGCCTCGGCCTGCCCGGCGGGCGCGGTGACGTGCCGGTAGGCTGACCGGCGTGGTGAAGTGGATCGTTCTGGCGGTGCTGCTGTTCGCGCTGGTCGTGTTGGCCCTGGCGGTCCGTCCGGTGCTGGTGCGACTGCCCCGGCTGCGCCGGGCGGCGATGGCGTTGCAGCGTCGCCAGGCCGAGGCCGAGACGCTGCGGCACAGCGCCGAGGCGTTGCAGGAACGGGCCGAGGTGCTGCAACGGCAGACCGAGACGACCCAGCAGCGGCTCGAACTGATCAAGGCCAAGCGCGGGAGTTGATCGACAGCGGTCGGTGGGCCGCCCGCCCGGGGCCCGTCCGGAGTCCGTTTCACGCAGCTCTGCACCCGTCCAGGTGGTTGACGGGACACTCGCAGGTGGTCAAGACTTCACCGGCCGGGCCGCATCAGCGGTGGCCCGGCGGGTGGCAGCAGCCCGTCACGCACGTACGATGGGCTTCGACACACCCTTCGACACAGAGCGACTGGAGCTTCCCATGGGTGCCCTCAAGCCGTGGCACATCGCCGTACTCGTGGTCGTGCTGATCCTGCTGTTCGGCGCGAAGCGGCTCCCCGACGCGGCCCGCTCGCTCGGCCGTTCGCTGCGGATCATCAAGGCGGAGACCAAGAGCCTGGCCGACGACGACCGCGACCTGGCCGAGAAGGCCGACGCGCAGGCCGGCTACCAGCCGCTGCCGCCCCAGCAGCAGCCCGTGCAGCAGCAGCCGTACGCGCAGCCCCAGCAGCCGTACGCGCAGCCCCAGCAGCAGTACGCGCCGCAGCCCCAGCAGCAGTACGCCCCGCCGCAGGCTCCGCAGCAGCCGCTCGCCCCGCCGGTCGACCCGGTGCAGCGCGTCCGCGACAACTGAACGAAGGGCCCGATCACCGTGGCCTTCGCGCTCCGTAAACGTGGCCCCAGCACCTTCGAACGGGCCTCCGACGGTTCGATGACCCTGATGGAGCATGTCCGCGAGCTGCGGAACCGGCTGTTCCGTGCCTCGCTGGCGATCGTGGTGGGCCTGATCGTGGGCTTCTGGCTCGCGCAGCCCGCGTTCGATCTGCTCAAGGAGCCGTACTGCCGGCTGCCCGGTGCCCTCGACGCGTCGGGTGAGTGTCAGCAGTTCCTCCAGTTGTCACCGGCGGACGGCTTCATCCTCAAGCTGAAGCTGGCGCTGTGGATCGGCCTGATCGTCGGGGCGCCGGTCTGGCTCTACCAGCTGTGGGCGTTCATCGCGCCCGGCCTGCACCGGCACGAACGCAAGTGGGCGTACGTCTTCGTGTCGATCGCGGCACCGCTGTTCGCCGCCGGGGCGGTCCTGGCCTACCTGGTGGTGGACAAGGGTCTCGCGTTCCTGATGGAGTCCGGTGTCACCGGGCTGTCGACCCAGCTCGAGGTGACCCGCTACATCTCGTTCGTCACGAACATGATCCTGCTGTTCGGGGTGGCATTCGAGTTCCCGCTGATCCTGTTGATGCTCAACTTCACCGGCGTGGCGAGCGCGAAGCGCCTGCTGAGCTGGTGGCGCGCGGTCATCTTCATCTGCTTCGCGTTCGCCGCGATCGCCACTCCGGACCCGGGTCCGTTCGGCATGACGCTGCTGGCCCTCTCGCTGTCGCTGCTGTACTTCGTCGCGGTCGGGGTGGCCTTCGTCAACGACCGGCGCAGGAAGCGGCGTGACGGCTCCTACGCGGGGTTGAGCGACGACGAGGTGTCGCCGCTGGAGTTGGACGACGACCCGGTGGTGGCCACGCCGGAGCTGGAGTTGTCCGAGCCGGTGCACGCCTCCGAGCCGGTCGCCCCGCCCAAACCGATCGACCGCCGCTACGACGACATGACCTGACCGCCGGGCCATCCGCACCACCCGACGCCGCTCCCGCCCTGCCGGGAGCGGCGTCGCGCGTCTCAGAGCACCTGGGACAGGAAGCGGCGCAGCCGGGGATGCTGCGGTGACTCGAAGACCGCCTCCGGTGCGCCGGCCTCCAACACGACGCCGTGGTCCATGAACGCGACGGTGTCGGCGACCGAGCGGGCGAAGCCCATCTCGTGGGTGACCACCACCATCGTCATGCCCCCGGCGGCAAGGTCGGCCATCACCCCGAGCACCCCCTTGACCAGCTCCGGGTCCAGCGCCGAGGTGGCCTCGTCGAAGAGCATCACCTGGGGTTGCAGGGCCAGCGCGCGGGCGATCGCGACCCGCTGCTGCTGCCCGCCGGAGAGGTGGGCGGGCCGGGAGTCGGCCTTGGCGGCGAGGCCGACCAGCGCCAACTGGGAACGGGCCAGCGCCACCGCCTCCTCCTCGGGCAGCTTCTTGAGCCGGCGCAAGGCCAGGGTGATGTTGCGCAGCACGGTCATGTGCGGGAACAGGTTGAACTGCTGGAAGACCATCCCGACCCGCTGCCGCAGGGCGTCCGGGTCGTCGCGCAGCACACTGCGCCCGTCGAGCAGGACGTCACCGGAGTCCGGTTCGATCAGCCGGTTGACGGTGCGCAGCAGGGTGGACTTGCCGGAGCCGGACGGGCCGATGACGCAGGCCGTGGCGCCCCGGGCGACGTCCAGGTCGACGCCTCGTAGCACCCGGTTCGCCCCGAAGGCCAGGTGCACGTCGCGGACGGCGAGGCTGACCGAGGTGGTTGTCGCGGTGCCGGTGCTCATCGGGGGTCCTCCCGGGTGGGGCGCGGTTGCGGTAGGGCGGTCTCGCCGGCCAGGGCCAGCCCGCCGTCGTCGTCGGGATCGACGGTGACCGTCCGGCCCCGGCGCAGCCGGCGGTCGATGGCGTTGACCGCGTGGGTCAGCGGCACGGTCAGCAGCAGGTAGCACAGGCCGGCCAGCAGCAGCGCCGACTGGTTGCCGGTGTTGGCCGCGTAGTCCTGCCCGATCCGGAACAGTTCCCGCTGGCTGGCCAGCAGGCCCAGGAAGTAGACCAGGCTGGAGTCCTTGATCAGCGCGATCAGCTGGTTCACCCAGGCCGGCAGCACCCGGCGTACCCCCTGCGGGACGATCACCAGGCGCATCGCCTCACCCCAGGAGAAGCCCAGCGCGCGGGCCCCCTCCAGCTGCGCGGCCTCCACGCTCTGGATACCGGAGCGGAAGATCTCCCCGATGTACGCGGCGGCGATCAGCGACAGCGCCAGGATGCCCAGCGGGTACGGGTTGGGGCCCCACACCTGCATGCCGAGCGGGGCCAGGCCGACGCCGATCAGCAGGATGGTGGCGGCGGCCGGCAGGCCCCGGAACACGTCGGTGTAGACCCGGGCCGGCCACCGCAACCACCGGGTACGGGAGATGCCCGCCACGGCCAGCGCCATGCCCAGCACCGAGCCGAGCAGGGCGGCGGAGACCGCCAGGATCAGCGTGTTGGGCAGCCCGACGGTCAGCATCTCGGGCAGCGCCTCGCGCATGGAGTCCCCGTCGAAGAAGGTCTCCCACAGGGTGCTCAACGGATCCATCGTGTTCTCCTACCGCCCCGCTCGCTGGTCTGGTCGTACCGTCAGGAGGTGGCCGACGCCGACGGCGTCGCCGCGCCCGGGGCGGTGACGTCGCCGCTGCCGGGGGTGAAGCCGGCCGGGATCGGCCGCCCCGGGTAGTACTGCTGCTGGAGCCGGGTCCAGGTGCCGTCGGCGATGACCTCGTCGAGGCCCTTGTCCAGCGCCTCGCGCAGCGCGTCGTTGCCCTTGGCGACGGCGTACGCGGTGGGGGCCGGACTCAGTTCGGTGGCCGCCACCGTGATCTTGCCGTTGCTGTCGGCGGCCGACTTCTCGCCGATCTCGGCGGGGGCGATCCAGGCGTCGGCGGTGCCGGCCTTGAGCTGGTTGATCGCCCCGTTGTAGTCGGGCACCCGCACCGGGTCGAGCTTGCGTGAGGTGGCGTAGTCGTCCTGTACGGTGCCCTGCACGACCACCACCCGCTTGCCGGCGAGCTGGTCGAAGCCGGTGAGCGGGGAACCGGCCGGCACGTCGAGGCCGAAGTAGCCGAAGTCGTAGCCGTTGCCGAAGTCGACGGTCTTCCTGCGTGCCTCGGTGACGGTGATCGAGGAGCTGCCGACGTCGAACTTGCGGTTGTTGACCTGGGAGAGCAGCGCCGAGAAGTCGGTGCCGACGAATTCGACCTTCAGCCCGACCCTGCCGGCGACGGCGACGAGCAGGTCGTTGTCGAAGCCGGTGAACGTGCCGTCCTTGAGGTAGACGTTCGGTGGGGCGTCGGTGAGCGTGCCGGCGCGCAGCACCCCCGGCTGGAGCAGGCCGTACGGGTTGTCGGCCGCCTCGGAGTCGCCGCCGCAGGCGGTCAGCGCGGTGCCGGCGAGCAGGGCGGCGACGCCGAGCGCGGCGACCCGCGTCCAGGTGGCGCGGAACAGTCGGGGTGTGGGCAGGGCAGGAAGGAATCGCACGGGTGTCTCCGGAGGTGGTCGGGCGGCGGCGGACGCGCGCCGCCGACGGGATGCCCACCGGGCATCCCGCTGAGGTGTCGCGGGAAGAGGGGTTCGACTAGCGGCGGCGACAGGAGTCGCTGTGCACCCGCATGAGGTCGACGTGTCGCCGCCTGACCAGCCGGACGCCGACGGACCGGACGCCGGGCCGGGTCACGGCGGTGACGCCGTCGCCGGGTGGGGCGGGTGGTTGGTGCGACACGGGTTCTCCCTGATCGGTGTCGACCTGGGGTGACCAGGCCACGCTTGCACCGGGTCGTTCACCGGTGCCTGGTCCTCACCCGGAGCACCCCACCGTGGCGGAGGGTTGCCGGCCAGCGAGCCGGGGCTTGACGCTGGCGCTCATGACCTGCCCGAAATCTAGCAGCAGCGACCGGCCGGTCGTCCACCCGTTATGACGGCCCTCACGTCCGCCCCTTACCGGCGGCCGGCTCGCGCGGTGGTCGGGCGGCGCAGGACCTCGGCGTCGTAGCGGACCCGGGCCGCCTGCACGTCGGCGAGGTGGGTGGTGGCCCAGGCTTCCAGGCCGGAGACCAGGTCGAGCAGGCTGCGGCCGAGGTCGGTGAGGGCGTAGTCGACCCGGGGCGGGACGCTGGCGTGCACGGTGCGGGTGACCAGACCGTCGCGTTCCAGCCCGCGCAGGGTCTGGGTGAGCATCTTCTGGCTGATCCCGTCGATGTGCTCGGCCAGTTCGCCGTAGCGGCGTTCGCCGTCGGCGAGGGTGAGCACGACCAGCACGCTCCACCGGTCACCGATCCGGTCGATGACCTGCCGGCTGCCGCAGTCGCGTTGGAACGGGTCGGGTCGCATCACTCTACTCTCTATCAGTGCGTCACAAACTTCAAGGTGCCTACTCTCTGCCGGGAAGTATCGGCTCCCACCTGCGTGTTGGCCAGTACGACAAGAGCACGCCACCCGAAGGAGAGCGCCATGTCCGTCGTCGTCACCGGGGCCACCGGCCACCTGGGCCGCCTCATCGTCGAATCCCTGCTGCGCCGGGGCGTACCCGCCGGGCAGATCGTGGCCCTCGGCCGCTCCGTGGACCGGCTCGCCGACCTCGCCGAGCGGGGCGTCGTGGTGCGGACGGCCGACTACACCGACCCCGACTCACTGCGCGCCGCCTTCGCCGACGCCGAGAAGCTGATGTTCGTCTCCGGCAGCGAGGCCGGGCAGCGGGTGCCGCAGCACCACAACGTGATCGAGGCCGCCCGTCAGGCGGGCGTCGGCCTGGTCGTCTACACCAGCATCGCCCACGCCGACACCTCCGACCTGCTGCTGGCCGCCGAACACCGGGCCACCGAGGAGGAACTGCGCGCCTCGGGCCTGCCGTACGTGCTGCTGCGCAACAGCTGGTACCTGGAGAACTACACAGGTCAACTGGCCAACTACCTGGCCCACGGGGTCGCCGGGTCGGCCGGCGACGGCCGGGTCAGCGCCGCCACCCGGGCCGACTACGCCGAGGCCGCCGCCGAGGTGCTCACCACGCAGGGGCACACCGGTCGGGTCTACGAACTGGGCGGCGAGGCGTTCACCATGACCGAACTGGCCGCCGAGGTGTCCCGCCAGAGTGGACGCGACGTCCGCTACACCGACCTGCCGGTGCCGGCGTACACCGAGCTGCTCGTCTCCGCCGGGCTGCCCGAGCCGTACGCGGCCACCCTGGCCGACGCCGACCGGGGCCTCGCCCACGGCGCGCTGTACGTGCCCGTGGCGGACCTGGAGAAGCTGCTCGGCCGCCGGCCCACCACCCTCGCCGAGGCCCTGCGCGCCGCCGGCTGAGCCGACCGCAGGGGCGGGCGCGGCACCGGATAACCGGTGGAGCGGGCCCGCCACCGGCCCGACAATGCTCCACATGGAGCATCACACGCTGGTGCGGACCAGCAAACGGATCGCGCTGGCCCTGCGCCACCGACCCGCCCGGTTCGGCCTCGCCCCCGACCCGGGCGGGTGGGTGGCCGTCACCGACCTGCTGGCCGCCCTGCGCATCGACCGGTCCACCCTCGACGCCGTGGTCGCCGGCAACGACAAGCAACGGTTCGCGGTGACCCGGGACGCCGACGGGGTGGAACGCATCCGGGCCAGCCAGGGCCACTCCTACCCGGTCGACCTGGGGTTGACCGCGCAACCACCACCCGCCCGGCTCTACCACGGCACCGGGGCCGCGGCCCTCGACTCGATCCGCGCCACCGGGCTGAACCGGGGCGGACGGCACCACGTACACCTGTCGCCGGACGTGCCGACGGCCCGGCGGGTCGGGGCCCGCCGGGGTGGCGCGGTGGTGGTGCTGACCGTCGACGCGGCGGCCATGGCCCGCGACGGGCACACCTTCTACCGCAGCGCCAACGGCGTGTGGCTCACCGACGCGGTGCCGCCCGCCTACCTGGCCTGACCGGCCACTGTGGCCACCCGCCGGCAGCGCGTGCGGGGGCGGCCGGCCCCGGGTGCGGGTATGGTGCGGATTGTCGCGCACCCCGGTGCGTCGGGCCTACCGTCGGGCCGGGGGCCGACGCGCCCCCCACCACGGGCAGCCCGGGGGACGCCCGCCGGAAAGGAGCCGTGTGATGGCAGCGCCCCCGCTCTCCCCGCACGACGCCCTGACCCGACTCGGCCGGATCCGCCTCGACGAGGTGGGTGTGGACGAGGTGTTGGGGATGATCGCCGACCTGGCCTGCCGCAGCCTGCGTGGCGTGTCCGAGGTGTCGGTGACCCTGCTGCGCGGTGGCAGCCCGCAGAGCGTCGCCGTCACCGGCGACGCCGCGCTGCGGCTCGACGAGTGGCAGTACCGGCAGGGCCACGGCCCGTGCCTGGACGCCTCCGTCACCGGCGACACCCTCGTCGTGTCCGACACCGGCACCGAGGAACGCTGGCCGGGCTGGGCGACGCGGGCCGCCGACGTCGGCATCGGCAGCGTGGTCGCGATCGGCCTGCCGATCCAGGAGGCGGTGGTGGGCGCCCTCAACCTCTACGGCGCCCGGCCGCACACGTTCGACGCCGAGACGGTGGAACTGGCCCGGACGTTCGCCGCGTACGCGGCGGTGGCACTGGCCAACGCCCACCTCTACGCCAGCACCGCGACCCTGGCCGAACAGATGCGCTCGGCGATGGAGAGCCGGGCGGTGATCGAGCAGGCCAAGGGCATCATCATGGGGCAACGCCGATGCACCGCCGACGAGGCCTTCGGCATCCTCGCCAAGCTCTCCCAGGACTCCCACCGCAAGCTGCGCGACGTCGCCGCAGCCCTCGTCGGCCGGGCCACCGCCGGCAGCCGCTGAACCCCCGTGCCTCAGCGGTCGGCGGCGGTGGGCTGACCGGGCACCGACCGGCTGACCTGCCGCACCAGCGCCTCCGCCACGTCCCGCAGCTTGCGGTTGGAATTCTGCGACACCCGGGCCAGCATCGCGAACGCCTCGTCGGCGGTGCATCGGCGTTGCCCCATGATGATGCCCTTGGCCTGCTCGATCACCGCCCGGTTGCGCATCGCCTCCTGCATCTGCCCGGCCAGGGTCGCGGTGCTGTCGTAGAGGTGGGCGTTGGCCAGTGCCACCGCGGCGTGGTCGGCGAACGTCCGGGCCGGCGCGACCAGCGGGCCGAACGCGCCGACCCGGGTGGCGTAGAGGTTCAGGGCGCCCACCACCGCCTCCTGGATCGGCAGGCCCAGCGACATCGACGAGCACACCCCCACGGCGTGCGCCCGGGCCGCCCACTCCGGCCAGCGCCGCTCCTCGGTCATGTCCGCCACGATCAGCACCGTGCCGGTGGTGGCCGCGTCCAGGCTCGGGCCACGGCCCTGTTCGAACTGCCACCTGTCGAGCTGGAGCGCGAGCTCGCCGGTGTGGGCGGCGGTGGTCGCCTCGGTGCCGTGCACCAGGGTCACCGTCACCTCGGCGGCGTCCGGGATGCTCTCCAGGGCCACCTCGGTGATCCGGGACAGGACGGCATCGAGGCCCATCTCGTCGTGGCGGATGGACCCCAACCGGAGGACGGCCTCGGTGAGGTCGAGCGGTGACTGCGGCATGGCGTCTGACGTCCTTGCGAACCGGCGCGAAACCACCGGCCGGAGCCGGCGGCGCGTGATGATCGGTCCATGCCGGTAGGCCGCAGGTGCAGCCGCCGGACGGGCCGGGGACCGCGCCGCTGCTTGACGCTCACGCACGACACCCGGTGGGGCGTCGGATGCGGAGCACCACTGTACCGGTCGGCCGGCCGGGACCGGCGATGGACACCACCGCCGCGTCGACTTCCCCGCTGGTGTCCCGGTCGGACAGCGGGGATGATGGGCGTCCGACGACGACAGGGGAGCGGACGGATGACGGTGGAGATACCGCGCGACGGTCGGGTGCTGTTCATCGGCGACAGCATCACCGACGCCGGACGGGACCGGACCGACCCCGCCGACCTCGGGGTGGGCTGGGCGATGATGGCCGCCGCCTGGTTCACCGCGCGGCACCCGGATCACCGGGCGACCTTCCGCAACCGGGGCGTCGGCGGCGACCGGGTACGCGACCTGCGGGCCCGCTGGTCGGACGACTGCCTGGCGCTGTCCCCGCAGGTGGTGTCGGTGCTGATCGGCATCAACGACACCTGGCGGCGGTACAGCAGCGGCGAGGCCACCACCGTCGAGGAGTTCACCGCCGACTACCGGCACGTGCTGGGCGTCACCCGCGACACGCTGCCCGACGTCCGGCTGGTGCTGATGGAACCGTTCCTGCTCCCGGTCGACGACGACCAGCAACGCTGGCACGAGGACCTGGCCCCGAAGCTCGACGCGGTGCGCAAGCTGGCCGTCGAGTTCGACGCGACGCTGGTCGCGGTGCAGGCACGGTTCGACACCGCCGACGTCGACGACCGGGTGTGGACCGACGACGGGGTGCACCTGACCCCGTCCGGTCACGCCGTGCTGGCCCAGCAGTGGTTGGCGGCGGTCACCCCGGCCACCTGAGGCGTACTGGCCCGTGGGTCGGCGGACCGCCGGTCAGCCCCGCCGCCACGGCAGCCGCAGCCGGCGGCCCGACGGTTCGACACCCAGGTCCAGCTCCGGTTCCGTCGCGCCCCGACGTCGCCACCGGTTGCCCTGCTGGTCGGTGAAGCACAGCTCCACGGTGGCCGACGCGAAACCGGTCAGGTCGACCGCGCGGTCGACGGTGACGAACAGTTCGCTGTCGCGGTGACCGTTGAGCCGGTCCACCGGTCCGGTCACCGCCGTGACCCCGACGACGACGTCCCCGTCGTCGCCCCCGGCCCGGACCCGGGGGGTGGCGGTCAGGTCGAAGACCGGTCCGTCGCTGTCGTTGGTGACCCGTACCCGCAGCACCCCACCGCCCTCGATCCGGGTCGAGGTCGACACCAGCCGGGCCTGCCGGGCGCGGGCGGCGCGGTCCTCACGCCGGCGGGCCCGGATCTCCCGGCGCAGGCTGAGCACGCCGAAGAGCAGGGTGCCCACCGTGCCGAGGCCGCCGAACCAGTCCGGCACCGATCCCCAGTCGATGTGCCCGTGCACGGGCAGCCAGGCCAGCAGCTCCACAGTCGACATAGCCGGCACGGTACCGTCGGCCCGCCAGCACCCGGTGCGGCCGGCGGGGTTGCGCCGTCGGCCTCCCCTGCCCGGTCGGCCGGTCCCGCCGTCCCGTCCACAAGACCCGCACGTTCGGTCCGGGTGGTCGACGCGCAGTGATACCGGCGCTGCGGACGGGTAGGGTTGGGGGAAGGATCACCATCACGGGCCGCACCCGACCCGTGGACGTGGCCCCTGTCGTCCCGCCCCTCCGGGAGGTCAGATGAGTTCCCCCGGTCCCGCTCACCAGAGCCGAGCGGCTCGGCCCGCAACGTGGCGGTCCTTCCCGTCCCCGACCCGTTTCCGGCCTCACGCGGCGCCGGGTGTCCCGTCCACGCGCCGGTCCGGCCGCACCCCGGCCCCCGGCCCCGGCACCGGTCGACGATGACCGGCGCGGCGCAGGACGCCGGTTTCTCCATCACCCCGCCCCGCCCCGGTCGGCTGCCGCTGCGCGGTCGCGACGAACTGGTCGAGACGATCCTGCGGGCCGCCGAGCCGCCGGCCGGCACGCTCCGCCCGGCCGAGGAGGCCGCCCAGATCCTCTGGGGGCTGGGCGGCTGCGGCAAGAGTGCCACCGCGCTGGAGGTGGCCCGCCGGCTGGAGGCACGCGGTCGGCTGGTCTGGTGGATCTCGGCGAAGGACTCGGCCCGGGTCAGTGCCGGCATGCGCGAGATCGCCGGCCAGCTCCAGGCCCCGGAGAGCCAGCTCGACCTGGCCTGGGCGGGCAAGACCCGCAGCCCGGTGGAGCTGGTGTGGACGCTGCTCAACGAGTCGGACCGGCCGTGGCTGCTGATCTTCGACAACGCCGACGAGCCGTCCCTGCTGGCCCCGCTCGACGGCCGGGTCGCCGAGGGCACCGGGTGGTTCCGCCAGCCGCGTACCCGCAACGGGCTGGTCCTGGTCACCACCCGCGACGGTCGCCAGGAGACCTGGGGCGACTGGTCCACCATGCACCCGGTGCGGGAACTCTCCCCACCGGACGCGGCCCAGGTCCTGATCGACCTCGCCGGTGACGCGCCCGGCAACCTCGCCCAGGCAACCAGCCTGGCCACCCGGCTCAAGGGGCATCCGTTGGCCCTGCGCGGGGCGGGCACCTACCTCGCCGAGGCCAACCGCATCCCGGTCGGCGGCCCCGGGGTGTCCATCCGCACCTACGACGGCTACCGGGAGGCCCTGGACCGCCGCTCCGGCGCCGGCACGACCCGTACCGTGTCGCAGGCGTTCGACCGGGCGGTACGACCGGTCGTGCAGTCCTGGGAGATGTCGCTGGACCTGCTCGCCGGGCGGGGGCTGGCCCAGGCCCGCCCGATGCTGCGGCTGCTGGCCTCGCTGGGGGACGCGCCGATCCCGTACCAGATCCTGCTCGACCCGGCCCGGTTGTCGGCGTCCCGGCTCGTCGGTGAGATCGGCGAGGACCGGCTGCGTGAGGTGCTCCGGTCGCTCGCCGACTTCGCCCTGGTCGACCTCGGCGTGATCGAGTCGCTGCCCGCGCAGTCGCCGGTCGCGCACGTGGTGACCCTGCACCCGCTGGTACGCGAGCTGGTGCACGACCACCCCGACGTGATCGCCGACCGGCCCGCCTACCACGAGCTGGTGCTCACCCTGCTCGACGTGCTGCGGCTGCGGGACCCCGACCGGCCCCGGGAGGAGGAGTTCGACCCGGACGAGCCCGACAAGTGGGCCAGCTGGCACGTGCTGGCCCCGCCGACGACCGGGGCGGTGTTGGCCTTCTTCGACGCGGGGGAGCTGCCCCGTACCGAGCCGGAACTGCTCACCACCGCACTGGACCTGGCCCGGTTGATCGCCCGTTTCCTGCTGGCCGTCAGCCTGCCCGGCCAGGCCGAGATCCTGCTCGACCGCTGCCTGGCCGCCTGCCGTCGGATCGGCCTCGACCCCCGGGAGCGGGCGGTGCTCAGCCTGCGCCACGAGCGGTCCCGGGCGGCGTTGGAACAGGGGCAGCTGGACTGGGCCGAAGCCGAGCTGCGGGAGATCATCCCGGCCCGGGAGGCGCTGCTCGGCCGGGAGCACCGCAACACCCTGGCCAGCCGGCACAAGCTGGCCCGGACCATTCTCGAGCAGGGTCGGTGGGCCGATGCCGAGCAGGAACTGCGGGACATCGTCCGGGCGGAGTTCCGGGTCCGCGGCCCGGAGGACCGGGACACCATGACCGCCCGGCACAGCCTGGCCCGCGCGGTGGCCGCCCAGGGCCGGTACGCCGACGCCCGTGCCGAGCTGACCGAGATCCTGGAGATCCGGCTGCGGCACTGGGCCCCCGACCACCTGGAGACGCTGACCGTCCGGCACACCCTGGCCCTGTGCCTGCTGCACGAGGGGCGGGCCGCCGAGGCCCTGGCCGACCTGCGGGCGATCCTCGCCACCGACACCGCCCGGCGGGAGGACCAGCACCTCGGCATGATCGCCGCCCGGCACACCCTGGCCGAGGCGCTGGTCGCCACCGGCGACCGGGTGGAGGCCGAGAAGGTCCTCGCCAAGGTGGTCACCGACCGGCGGCGCATCCTCGGCGACGACCACCCCGACACGGTACGGGCGGAGGCCGACCTGCGACAGCTACAGGGCGGCTGAGCGCGGCCCGTGCCGCAGCCGCCCGACGAGGGAGTGACGTGAGCCAACACCTGCGCCGCAGCGACCGGCTGACCCCCGGGTCGCTGCGGGACCTCGCCACCGGGGAGATCGACCTCATCTGGCACCGGGAGTACTTTCCGCCGGCCGAGTGCGAGGCCGTCCTGCCCCGGGTGGTGGCCGTCGTCGCGGCGGCGAACTTCTCCCTCACCACGGAGTTCACCAGCGTCGGCACCTCGATGGGGCAGGTCGCCAACGGCGGTGAGGTGGTCCGTCGGTACCTCGACGACGCGCCGGCCACCACCCGGCTGATCCGGCACGAGGTGTTCGCCAATCGGCAGTCGCCCACCGACCTGATCCGGTTGGACCTCGACGAGATGTGGCCGTACGGGGCGACGGTCGGCCGGCACGAGGGGCGGATGATGCTCCCCGGGGTGCTGCGCCGGATGACCCCCGGCGGCCGGGGCCGCCCGCACATCGACCGCCGGCAGATCCCGCTGCTGGACACCTACCGGCTGCGGCGACGGCTCGGGGTCAACATCTACCTGGAGGTGCCGGCTCCCGGCGACGGCGGCGAGATCGACTTCTGGGGACGCCTCGGCGAGGACGAGTTCGTGGCGCTCAAGGCCGACCCGCTCGACTACGGCCTCGAACCGGAACTGGTCGGGCCGCCGCACGACACGGTGCTGCCCGGCCAGGGTGACCTGGTGATGTTCGAGGCGGGCCGGATGCACGGGGTGCGGGAGGTGCGCCGGGGCTGCCGGACGTCCGCCGCCTGTTTCGTCGGGGTGCGCGGCGACACCGACCCGCTGCTGCTGTTCGCCTGACGTCCCGCCGGGGCGTTGCCACGGCCCGGGGTGATCCTCTACGGTCGGTCCAGCGGTTGGCGGTGCGGTCCTTCCCAACCACCACCGCCGAGCGGCCCCGTGGCGGGCCGGGGCCGGTGGGGCCCCGGAGCACCCTGCCGGTGGCCCGACGGCGGTCCCGTGTGTCCTTCCTGCCCCGTGCCCGTTCCGCGCCCTTGGCCCGGTTCCGGCCGTTACGGTGGGAAACACGCCGAGCCGCCCGGGAGATCCCGTGTTCCTCACGCCCCACGAGCAGGACCGCCTGCTCGTCCACGTCGCCGCGGACGTCGCCCGCCGCCGGCGCGAGCGCGGACTGCGCCTCAACTATCCCGAAGCCGTCGCCCTGATCACCGCCTTCCTGCTGGAGGGCGCCCGGGACGGCCGGACCGTCACCGACCTGATGGCCGCCGGCCGGACCGTGCTCAGCCGCGACGACGTGCTCGACGGCATTCCGGAGATGCTGGGGGAGGTGCAGGTGGAGGCGACGTTCCCGGACGGCACCAAGTTGGTGACGGTGCACCACCCGATCCCGTGATCCCGGGCGAGATCCTGCCCGGCGACGGGCCGGTCGAGATCAACGTGGGGCGTCCGGTGACCACCCTGCTGGTGGTCAACACCGCCGACCGGCCGATCCAGGTCGGCTCGCACTACCACTTCGCCGAGACCAACCCGGGGCTGCGCTTCGACCGCGCCGCCGCGTACGGCCAGCGGCTCGCGGTGCCGGCGGGGACGTCGGTGCGGTTCGAGCCGGGCGTGAGCCGCACCGTGGACCTGGTGCCGCTGGGCGGGGCCCGGGTGGTGCCGGGGCTGCGCGGCGAGGTCGCCGGCCCCCTCGACCCGGGCCCGGATGCCGACGGGTCCCGACCGCGCGACGCGGAGGCGGGCCGATGAGCACCGTGGACCGGCGACGCTACGCCGACCTGTACGGCCCGACCACCGGTGACCGGATCAGGCTGGCCGACACCGACCTGCTGATCGAGGTGGAGGTCGACCACTGCGTCGGCGGGGACGAGGCGGTGTTCGGCGGCGGCAAGGTGATCCGCGAGTCGATGGGCCAGTCCCGGGCCACCCGGGCCGAGGGCGCGCTGGACACGGTGATCACCGGCGCGGTGGTGCTGGACCACTGGGGGGTGGCCAAGGCCGACGTCGGGCTGCGCGACGGCCGGATCGTGGCGCTGGGCCGGGCCGGCAACCCGGACACCATGCCCGGCGTCCACCCGGACCTGGTGATCGGCCCGTCCACCGAGGTGATCGCCGGCAACGGTCGCATCCTCACCGCCGGGGCGGTGGACACCCACGTGCACTTCATCTGCCCGCAGATCGTCACCGAGGCGCTCACCTCGGGCATCACCACCCTCGTCGGCGGGGGCACCGGCCCGGCGGAGGGCACCCGGGCCACCACGGTCACCCCGAACGCCTGGCACCTGGCCCGGATGCACGAGGCGCTGGACGCCTTCCCGGTGAACGTGCTGCTGCTGGGCAAGGGCAACACGGTCTCCACGGAGGCGCTGTGGGAGCAGTTGCGGGCCGGGGCGGGTGGCTTCAAGCTGCACGAGGACTGGGGGACCACCCCGGCGGCGATCGACGCCTGCCTGCGGGTCGCCGACGCGTCCGGGGTGCAGGTGTCCATCCACACCGACACCCTCAACGAGGCCGGGTTCGTGGCCGACACGCTGCGCGCCATCGCCGGGCGGGCGATCCACTCGTACCACACCGAGGGGGCCGGGGGCGGGCACGCGCCGGACATCATCACGGTGGCCGGGGAACCGAACGTGCTGCCGTCGTCGACGAACCCGACCCGGCCGTACACCCGCAACACCCTCGCCGAGCACCTCGACATGCTGATGGTCTGCCACCACCTGAACCCGTCGGTGCCGGAGGACCTGGCGTTCGCCGAGAGCCGGATCCGGCCGTCCACGATGGCCGCCGAGGACCTGCTGCACGACCTCGGGGCGATCTCCATCATCGGTTCCGACTCGCAGGCGATGGGCCGGGTCGGCGAGGTGATCACCCGGACCTGGCAGAGCGCGCACGTGATGAAGCGCCGGGTGGGCGCGCTGCCCGGCGACGGCCCGGCCGACAACCACAGGGCCCGCCGCTACGTGGCGAAATACACCATCTGCGCGGCGATGGCCAACGGGCTGGAACGGGAGATCGGCTCGGTGGAACCGGGCAAGCTCGCCGACCTGGTGCTCTGGGACCCGGCGTTCTTCGGCGTCCGGCCCCACCTGGTGATCAAGGGCGGGATGATCGCGTACGCGCAGATGGGCGACGCGAACGCCTCCATCCCCACCCCGCAGCCGATGCTGCCGAGGCCGATGTTCGGCGCGTACGGCGTGGTGCCGGCCGCGACCAGCGTGGCGTTCGTCGCGCCGGCCGCGCTGGAGGCGGGCCTGCGGCTGGACGTGCGCCGCCCGCTGGTCCCGGTGGCCGACGTGCGCTCGCGGGGCAAGGCCGACCTGCCGTGCAACGGCGCGCTGCCGCGCATCGAGGTCGACCCGGACACCTTCACCGTCCGCATCGACGGGGTGGTGGTCGACCCGGAACCGGTGGTCGAGCTGCCCATGGCCCAGCGGTACCACCTGTTCTGATGACCCCGTCGAGCATGGTGCTGCTGCTGGCCGACGGCAGGTTCCCCGCCGGGGCGCACGCCCACTCCGCCGGGTTGGAGGCGGCGGTGGCGGCCGGGCTGGTCACCGATCCGGCCACGCTGGCCGGGTTCCTGCGCGGCCGGTTGGCCACCGGTGGGCTGGTCGCCGCCGCCTTCGCGGTGGCGGCCCACCGGGCCGCCGGCACCGCCGACCGGCGGGCGACGCTGGCCCGGCTGGACGCCGAACTGGACGCCCGCACCGCCGCCCCGGCGCTGCGGGCCGTCTCCCGCCGGCAGGGTCGGGCGCTGCTGCGGGCCGGCCGGGAGATCTGGCCCGGCGGCGGGTTCGACGACATGCCCACCGGCCCGTCCGGGCCGCACCAGCCGCTGGTGCTCGGCCTGGTCGCCGCCGCCGCCGGCCTCGACCCGGTGGCGGTCGCGACCGTCGCCGCGTACGGGTCGGTGACCGGCCCGGCCAGCGCCGCGGTCCGGCTGCTCGGCCTCGACCCGTACCGGGTGCACGCGGTGCTGGCGGCGCTGGCCGTCGACTGTGACGCCACGGCGGCCCGCGCGGTCGCCACCGCCGACGACCCGCCCGAGTGGCTGCCGGCCCCGGCCGCCCCGCTCACCGACATCCACGCCGAAGTCCACACCACCTGGGAGGTGCGTCTCTTTGCGTCCTGAAACCGTATCGCCGACCCCGCACGCGTCGATCCCGCACGACGAGACCGTGCCGCACACCCACCCCGAGCCGGGGGTCGACCCGCACACCCCGCTGCCGCCCACCGCCCGCCCGCTGCGGGTCGGCATCGGCGGGCCGGTCGGGTCGGGCAAGACCGCGCTGGTCGCGGCGCTGTGCCGGGCCTTCGCCGACGAGCTGCGCCTGGGCGTGGTGACCAACGACATCTACACCACCGAGGACGCCGACTTCCTGCGTCGGGCCGGGGTGCTCGACCCGGCCCGGATCAGGGCGGTGGAGACCGGCTGCTGCCCGCACACCGCGATCCGCGACGACATCGGCGCGAACCTCGACGCCATCGACGAGCTGGTCGACGGGGTCGGGCCGCTGGACCTGGTGCTGGTGGAGAGCGGCGGGGACAACCTCACCGCCACCTTCAGCCGGGGGCTGGTCGACAGGCAGATCTTCGTGGTCGACGTCGCCGGTGGCGACAAGGTGCCCCGCAAGGGTGGGCCCGGGGTGACCGCCGCCGACCTGCTGGTCATCAACAAGACCGACCTTGCCCCGCTGGTGCGGGCCGACCTGTCGGTGATGGACCGCGACGCCCGCGCCCGGCGGGGGGACCTGCCGACGGTGTTCCTGTCCATCGTGGGTGATCCGCTGGCCACCGGGGTGGCCGACTGGGTGCGCCACGAGCTGGCCCACCACCGTGGCCGGCTGGCCGTCGCCTGATGCGCGCGGTCGCCCGGGTGGTGGCGGTCGCTGACCGTCACGGCCGCACCGTGCTGCGCGAGCTGCGGGGCGAGTCACCGCTGCTGCTGCGCCAGGCCGCCGCCGAACAGGGCGTCCCCACGGTGTACGTCGTCGGCGGCGCGGCCGGTCCGCTGGCCGGTGACGACCTGCGGTTGAGCGTCGAGGTGGGGCCGGGGGCGGCGGTGCGGGTGCGTACCGTCGCCGCCTCGGTCGCCCTGCCCGGCCGGCCCGGCGCGGTCTCCCGGATGCGGGTCGACGCGGTGGTGCACGACGGCGGCACCCTGCACTGGCTTCCGGAGCAGTTGGTCGCGGCGGCCGGCTGCGACCACGTCGCCGGGTCCCGGGTGACCCTCGCCGAGGGGGCCCGGTTGCTCTGGCGCGAGGAACTCGTCTGCGGCCGGTACGGCGAACCCGCCGGCGATGTCGTGGTGGCCACCTCGGTCGACCACGCCGGGCGGCCGCTGCTGCGCCAGTCCCTGGCGGTCGGCCCGGCCGCACCCGGCTGGGCCGGGCCGGCCGTGCTGGGCGGGGCGACGGCGACCGGGTCGCTGCTGGTGGTCGGTCCCGCCGCCGCGTCGGGACCGGCCACCGTGGACGCCGGCGGCGGTCAGCCCCGGGGCCGGCTGCTCCCCGCCGGCCCCGGGGCGTCCGCCGCCTGGCTGCCGCTGGCGGGCGGCCCGGCGGCGCTGCTCACCGCCATCGCCGTCGACGCGCACACCCTGCGTACCCTGCTCACCGCCCCGGCCGACGCGAACACCCCGCCCGGGGGCGCAGCCGGGGGTCTCCACCGACCCGCGACCCGCACCGGGGCCGACGCGGTGCCGGTCGCCTAGCGGCCCCCACAACCCCGCACCGGCCACCGGCTGGGCGGACCCTGCCCCGGTCCGCCCTCAGCCCGGGCGGTGCGGGGTGCGGTGGTGTCGACCGCGGAGGCTTCCTGCCGGCGTTGCCGCCGCCGGCGGGCGGTCGGCGACCTGTCGTGTCTGCACCCGTGCCGGACCGCCGCCGGCCAGGCGTCGGGCGGGATCCCCGGTGGGCCGGGCCGGGGTCAACCGGCCCGGACCGGCTGCCGGCGCGGGTCGAGCCGGGCGACCAGGTCGACGAGCTGCCCGGTCAGCGTCGCGTCGTCGAGGACCCCGGCGAGCTCGGCCCGGACGAGGGCATCGATGCGTTCCTGTTCGCGGCGGCCCCGGGGGGTCAGGTAGGCCCGGATGCGTCGCCTGTCGAACGGGTCGATCCGGCGGTGCACCAGATTCTGGTCGACGAGCTGGTCGACGAGCTTCGTCAGGGTGCCCGGCGGCAACGACTCCTCGGTGGAGACCTCGCTCATCGGGTGGCCCTGCCCGTCGGCGAGGCGGCAGAGCACCCGCCACGCCTCGACGGTGAGCCCCTCGGTGGTGAGCACCGCGCCGACCCGGCGGGCGAGCAGCCGTTCGGCGCGGGTGAGCGCGCGCATCAGGTCGACGGGCGTCGTGGGATCGTCGGCCATGTCTCTCCCCGTTCGGTGGGTTGCCATGTTACCGAAGCGTCCCGGTTTTCGGTCGGGTCTGGTGGCCCGCCAGGGTTGCCGGCAATCATGTCAGCATGTCCGTGCCGGTGCCCGGCCCCCACGGCGTGCCGGAGCCGTCCCCCCGCTCGGGCGGCACGGCCGGGGCGGCCCCCTGGTTGACCGTCGACCGGTCGGTGGTCAGTGTCGCGCTGGTCTTTCCGATGCGTGGCCCGGCTGGCATGTTCGGCCCCACCTGTGAGCTGTGCGCCCAGTTGGCGGTGGAGGAGGTCAACCGGGCCGGCGGGGTGCTGGGCCGGGAGCTGCGGCTGGTGCCGGTCGACGGCGGTGCGCCACCGGCGCAGGTCGCCGCCGAGGTGGAGGCGCTGGTGTCGACCGGCGCGGTGCAGGGGGTCACCGGCTGGCACATCTCGTCGGTCCGGCAGGCGGTGGCGCCCCGGATCGCGCACCGGGTGCCGTACGTCTACACCGCCCTGTACGAGGGTGGGGAGCGTACCGAGGGGGTGTTCCTGACCAGCGAGACGCCGGACGCGCAGCTCCGCCCGGCGATGCGGCTGCTGGCCCGGGAGCAGGGGGTGCGCCGCTGGTACCTGGTCGGCAACGACTACGTCTGGCCGCGCCGGACCGCGCAGGCCGCCCAGCGCTACGCCCGCGACGACGGGGCGCGGGTGTGCGGGCGGGCGTTCCTGCCGCTGGGCACCGAGGACTTCGGACCGGTGTTGCGGGAGATCGAGCGGACCGAGGCCGACGCGGTGCTGATGTTGCTCGTCGGTGCCGACGCCGTCCGGTTCAACCGGGCCTTCGGCCGGTCCGCGCTGGACCAGCGGTGCCTGCGGTTGAGCACCCTGATGGACGAGAACATGCTGTTGGCCAGCGGCGTCGGCGGCACCCGCCGGCTGTTCAGTACGGCCGGGTTCTTCGCCGGCCTGGTCACCCGGGAGAACCTGGACTTCCACGGCGCGTTCGCCCGCCGGTTCGGGGTGGACGCGCCGCCGCTAGGTAGCCTGGGGGAGTCCTGCTACGAGGGCGTGATGCTGCTCGCCGCCCTGATCGCCCGCGCCCGCACGCTGGACGTCCGCGCCATCGGGGCGGCGGCGGACGCGGTCACCTACCACGGCCCCCGGGGCGAGTTGCAGCTGCGCCGCCGCCACGTCCGCCAACGCATCTACCTCGCCGAGGCCGACGGCCTCGACTTCACCGTCCTCGCCGAACTCTGACCCCGCTCACTCTCCCACCCTTCCGCCGGGCCGCCGGGCCGCCGGGCCGCCGGCCCCCGGTTGTCCCCGGTGATCAAGAGGTTTGCGTCAGCTCCAGCTCCACGGCTGACGCAAACCTCTTGATCACGCGGGCCGGGAGGGCGGGCCGGGAGGGAGGGGCGGGAGGGGTGAGGGCGGCGGGGGTGGGGTGTTGACAGGGGGGTGGGTGGGGGTTCTAGGATGCTTCCTGCGTGAAGTAATCGCCATTCCTGTCTATTGTCGGGCGGGTTCGGTGGTGGTGGTCCATCCTGTGTCGGATAGGCGTCGCGCATTCTCGTGAGCGGTCATCGTCCATTGTGGCGGTGGCCTTTTTTGTGTGTGTTGAGATCGGTCCGGGAAACAGTCAATTAAGGGCCGGGAAACGTGGCGGCAATCAAGTGGGCAGAAGCTTTTGCTGCCCGAAAGTCCACTGCGGACCGCCGCCGCGACGCCCCACCCGTCGCTCGACGAGCCCGCCGACCTGCGCCACGACCGCACCGCCTACCAATCATTGACAGCAATACCTGTCGGCCAGTGCGGGCCGGCACGGAAAATTATCCGGCGAACATCGCTCCGCAGGGAGAATGAATGTCACAGTTCCGGGGCCGCCGCATCCTGGCGGGCGCCTTGACCCTGATTGCCGCCGCCGCGCTCGCCGGTTGTGGCAGCAAGACCTCCGACGAGAAGTCGACCGCCGGGGTCAGCGCCGACGTGTCCGGCGACACCGTCAAGGTCGGCCTGCTCAATTCGCTCTCCGGCACCATGGCCATCAGCGAGGTCACCGTACGGGACTCCATCATGCTCGCCGTGGAGGAGATCAACGCCGCCGGTGGCGTGCTGGGCAAGAAGATCGTCCCGGTCGGTGAGGACGGCGCCTCCGACTGGCCCACCTTCGCCGAGAAGGCCGAGAAGCTGATCTCCCAGGACCGGGTCGCCGCCGTCTTCGGCTGCTGGACCTCGGCCAGCCGTAAGGCGGTCAAGCCGGTCTTCGAGAAGAACAAGGCGCTGCTGTTCTACCCCGTGCAGTACGAGGGGCTGGAGCAGTCGCCGTACATCTTCTACACCGGGGCGACCACCAACCAGCAGATCGTGCCCGGCCTGGACTACCTCAAGGCGCAGGGCAAGAAGTCGGTCTACCTGGTCGGCAGCGACTACGTGTTCCCGCGTACCGCCAACAAGATCATCAAGGCGTACGCGGCGGCGAACGGGATGACCGTGCTCGGTGAGGACTACGCCCCGCTCGGCTCCACCGAGTTCGGCACCATCGTCAACAAGGTCCGCTCGTCGAAGGCCGACGCCGTGTTCAACACCCTCAACGGCGACAGCAACGTGGCGTTCTTCAAGGAGTACACCTCCGCCGGCCTGACCGCCACGAGCATGCCCGTGGTGTCGGTGTCGATCGCCGAGGAGGAGGTCAAGGGGATCGGCACCCAGTACCTCAAGGACCAGTTGACCGCCTGGAACTACTACCAGACCACCCCCGGCGCGGCCAACCAGAAGTTCGTCGCCGCCTACAAGGCCAAGTACGGCGCGGACAAGCCGACCAGCGACCCGATGGAGGCCGCCTACGTCGCGGTGTACCTGTGGAAGGCGATGGTCGACAAGGCCGGCACCTTCGAGGTGGAGAAGGTCCGGGCCGCCTCCGGCGGGATCACCTACGACGCCCCGGAGGGCCTGGTCACCGTGGACGGCCCCACCCAGCACATCGCCAAGACCGCCCGGATCGGCAAGGTCGGCGCCGACGGGCTGATCACCGAGGTGTGGAACTCCGGCAAGCCGATCACGCCGGACCCGTACCTGAAGAGCTACCCCTGGGCGAGCGGCCTGAGCTGACCGATCCCGGCCCGGGCGGGAGGCACCCCCGCCCGGGCCGACCCACCCCTTCGGAGCGCGAACGTGACAGTCCTCTTCGGTCAGCTCTTCACCGGCGTCAGCATCGGCGCGGTGCTGCTGCTCATCGCCCTCGGCCTGGCGCTGACCTTCGGCCAGATGAACGTGATCAACATGGCGCACGGCGAGTTCATCATGGCCGGCGCCTACACCACCTACGTCCTGCAGCAGACCGTGACCGCCGCCGGCTGGTCGCTGCTGGTGGCGCTGCCGGTCGCCTTCGCGGTGGCCGGCACCATGGGCGTGCTGCTGGAGGTGCTGCTGATCCGCCGCCTCTACGCCCGCCCGCTGGACACCCTGCTGGTCACCTGGGGCGTCTCGCTGATGCTGCAGCAACTGGCCCGGGACGTCTTCGGCAGCCCCAACGTGCAGACCCGGGCTCCGGCGCTGCTGACCGGTAACATCTCCCTGCCCGGCGGGCTGACCGTCGCCAACAACCGGCTGTTCATCCTGGCGCTCGCGCTGGCCGCCGTGCTGGCGCTGACCCTGGCGCTGCGGCTCACCCCGCTCGGGCGGCGCATCCGCGCGGTGGTGCAGAACCGCGACCTCGCCGCCGTCTCCGGCATCCCCACCGCCCGGGTCGACCGGACCACCTTCTTCATCGGCTCCGGGCTGGCCGGCGTCGCCGGGGTCGCGTTGACCCTGCTCGGGCCGATCGGCCCGACGATGGGCACCAACCTCATCATCGACGCCTTCCTGGTCGTCGTGGTCGGTGGCATCGGCCAGCTCAAGGGCAGCGTGATCGTCGCCTTCGCGCTGGGCGTGCTCCAGGCCACCGGCGAGTACCTCACCACGCTCAGCGTCGCCAAGGTGATCGTCTTCGTGGCGATCGTGGCGTTCCTCCAGTGGCGGCCCCAGGGGCTGTTCACCCTGCGTACCAGGAGCCTCGCATGACCGCCGCGCCGCTGGTCGGCACCGATCCCGCCAGCGCGGCCGGCACCCCTACGGGCGGCCGGCGGGGCCGCCGGTTCGACGGCCCGGCCCGCACCGCCGCCGGGTTCGCCCTCGGGGCGGCGCTGCTGTTCGCCGTCGCCCCGCTGACCCTGTCGGACTTCCGGCTGTCGCTGCTGGCCAAGTACCTGTGCGTGGCGATGGTCGCGGTCGGCATCGGCATCGCCTGGGGCCGGGGCGGCATGCTCACCCTCGGCCAGGGGGTGTTCTTCGGCCTCGGCGGCTACGCGATGGCCATGCACCTCAAGCTCGCCGACGCCGGCCCCGGCGAGTTGCCCGACTTCATGCAGCTCTACGGCCAGCTCGACGAGCTGCCGCTGTGGTGGCGGCCGTTCGCCAGCCCGTGGATCGCGCTGCCGGCCACCGTGCTGCTGCCGATGGCCGTCGCGTTCGGCCTCGGCTCGCTGGTGTTCCGCCGCCGGGTCCGCGGCGCCTACTTCGCCATCCTCAGCCAGGCCCTCGCCGCCGCGATGGTGATCCTGCTGGTCGGCCAGCAGGGCACCACCGGCGGCACCAACGGCCTCACCGACATCCAGGGCTTCTTCGGGTACGACCTGGACGACCCGGTCAACCAGCGGATGGTCTACTTCATCATCGCCGCCAGCCTGCTGGCGCTGCTGGCCCTGGCCCGCCAGCTCATCCGCAGCCGCTACGGCGAGTTGCTGGTGGCCGTCCGCGACGGTGAGGAACGGGTCCGTTTCCTCGGCTACGACCCGGCCGGTGTCAAGCTCGTCGGCTATGTCGTGGCCGCCGGCATGGCCGGGCTGGCCGGGGCGCTCTTCGTCCCGGCGGTGGGGATCATCTCACCGGCGTTGATCGGGATCGTCCCGTCCATCGAGTTTGTCATCGGTGTCGCGGTCGGCGGTCGGGCCACCCTGCTCGGTCCGGTGCTCGGCGCGGTGGCGGTGGCCTGGGCGCGGACGGCCCTGTCGGAACGCTTCCCGGGCACCTGGACGTACCTGCAGGGCCTGCTGTTCGTGCTGGTGGTGGCGTTCCTGCCGGGCGGCCTGGCGTCGCTGTGGGTGCTGGCCCGGCAGCGCCGGTCGGACCCGGCGGGCGCGCGGTGGTGGCGGCGGACCCGGCCGGTGGACCGGGCCGAGAACCGGACGGAGGTGTCGGCGGCATGACCGGCCCGCAACTCGACGGCCTGTGCGTACGCGACCTGCGGGTCACCTTCGACGGTTTCACCGCCGTCGACGGGGTCGACCTCGACGTGCCGCCAGGCGACATCCGGTTCCTGATCGGCCCCAACGGGGCCGGCAAGACCACAGTGGTCGACGCCGTGACCGGGCTGGTCCGGGCCACCGGCTCGGTCCGCTTCGGTGACCGGGAACTGCTCGGCCGCGACGTGCACCGCATCGCCCGGCTCGGCATCGGCCGCACCTTCCAGACCGCGTCCGTATTCGAGGAACTGACCGTGGTGCAGAACCTCGACATCGCCGCCGGAGCCACCCGGAGCTGGTGGACGCTGGCCCGACGACGCAACCGGATCCCCGACGAGGTGGCCGCCGCGCTGGAGACGATCGGGCTGGCCGACCGGGGTGACCAGCCGGCCGGCGCGTTGGCGCACGGGCAGAAGCAGTGGTTGGAGATCGGCATGCTGTTGGTCTCCGACGCCCGGCTGCTGCTGCTCGACGAGCCGGTCGCCGGGATGAGTCACGAGGAACGTGACGCCACCGGCGCCCTGCTGGAGACGGTCAGCCGGGACCGCACCGTGGTGGTCATCGAACACGACATGGACTTCCTGCGGCGCTTCGCCCGCAGCGTGACCGTGCTGCACGCCGGGAAGGTGCTCAGCGAGGGCACCGTCGCCCAGGTCCAGGCGGACCCCCGGGTGCAGGAGGTCTACCTCGGCGTCGACACCGCACCGGAGGCGTGATGTTGGAACTGCGTGGCGTACACGCCGGCTACGGCCGCAGCGAGGTGCTGCACGGGGTGGACGTGGCCGTCCCCGCCGACGGGGTGGCCGCCGTGCTCGGCCACAACGGCGCGGGCAAGAGCACCCTGCTGCGGGTCGCCGTCGGTCTGCTGCGCCCCCGCGCCGGCACGGTCACCCTCGACGGGGAGGACGTCACCCGGCTCGCCCCGCACCAGCGGGTCGCCCGGGGCCTGGCGTACGTCCCGCAGGGCCAGCAGTGCTTCCCGCACCTGACGGCGGCGGAGAACCTGCGGCTGGTGGCCGACGGCCGGCGCGACGGGGCCGCCGCCACCGCCGAGGCGCTGGACCTGTTCCCGGCACTGCGTCCCCTGCTGCGGCGGCGGGCCGGGCTGCTCTCCGGCGGCCAGCGGCAGCAGTTGGCCATCGCCCGCGCGCTGGTCACCCGGCCCCGGCTGCTGCTGCTCGACGAACCCACCGAGGGCATCCAGCCGTCGGTGGTCGCCGAGATCCAGGACCGGATCGTCGAGCTGGCCACCGGGGCCGGCATCCGGGTACTGCTGGTGGAGCAGCACCTCGGCTTCGCACTGCGGGTGGCGACCCGGCACTACGTGCTGGAGTCCGGTCGGGTCACCGCCACCGGCGACGGCGGGCGGGACGCCGAACGGTCGGTCCGCCAGGCGCTCGCCGTCTGAAAGTGCCGGACCGGTCACCCAAGGTGACATTTCTGTAACATTGGCGTGCGTAGATGGATTGGAGGGTGCTCCAGCCGCCCGTGACGCAGGGGAGTGACTGTGCGGAATCTGCCGGCCCGGGTCCTGGGCGTCGTGACCGCGATCTCGCTCGGGGCGGTCGGCGCTCCGTCGCCGGCCCCGGACCGGCCGGCCGGCGTGGCGGCCACCGTCGCCCCGGCGGCGGACCCGGCGGACGAACTGACCGGCGACATCGTCTTCTCCGTGCCCAGCGGCACCTTCCGCGACGATCTCACGGTCTCGTTGCGGACGACGGTGACCGACGCCGAGATCCGCTACACGACGGACGGGGCGCTGCCCCGCGCGGACTCCCCACGCTACGACGGCACCCCGGTGACCCTCGTCGACACCACCCAGCTACGGGCCCAGGCGTTCGTCGACGGGGTGGCTACCGGTGACCCCGGCACCGCCCTCTACGTCGAGCGGGCCGTGGACGTCAGCCTCGACCTGCCGATCCTGCTGATCGACGGGTACGGCCAGGGTGCGCCGGGCCGGGAGTTCGTCGACGCCGCCGCGCTGCTCTTCGCGCCGACCGGGGGACACGCGTCGCTCGCGAACCCGCCCACCCTCGCCACCCGGATCGGTTACCACCTGCGCGGCACGTCGAGTTCCCTGTTCGACAAGGCGCCCTACCGGGTCGAGTTCCGGGACAACGAGGACGACGACGTCGACCTTCCGGTCCTCGGGATGCCGGCCGAGTCCGACTGGGTGCTGCGCGGGCCCTACACCGACAAGGCGTTGATCCGGGAGGCGTTTACCTTCGACCTGGCCCGCGAGATCGGATTCCAGGCACCCCGGTACGCCTTCGTGGAGTTCTACCACAACGTGGCGGACCGGCCGGTGAGCGCCGAGGACTACCAGGGCGTCTACCTGATCGTCGAGACCATCAAGAACGCGAAGAACCGGCTCGACCTCAAGGATCTCGACCCCGACGACGTCACCCTGCCGGCCATCACCGGTGGGTACATCCTCAAGTTCGAGTGGCTGACGGCCGAGGAGCCCACCCTGGACTGCCAGGGCCGGCCCGCGACCTGCTGGCACTACCTGGAGGTGGTCGACCCCTCGCCACTGCAACCGGAACAGCAGGCCTGGCTCACCGGGCACCTCCAACAGTTCAACGACCTGATGCAGTCCCCCGGCTTCGCCGATCCGGTGACCGGCTATCCCGCCTGGATCGACGTCGGATCGTTCGTCGACTCGTTCATCCTCAACGAACTGACCCGCAACTTCGACGCCTACGCCCGCAGCTCGTACTTCTACAAGGACCGGGGCGGCAGGCTCACCGCCGGGCCGCTGTGGGACCTCGACCTCACCTACGGCGTCGGCGGCGGGGCCAACCTGGAGACCACCGGCTGGCAGTACGAGCAGCCCCGGTGGCCGAAGCCCAACAACTGGATCAACAGGTTGGTCACCGACCCCGGGTTCATGGCGCTGGTCCGGACCCGCTGGGCCGAGCTCCGGCGGGGTCCGCTGTCGGCCGCTGGGCTCGACGCGCGCCTCACCGCTCTCACCGCGCCGCTGGCCAACGCCGCCGACCGCAACTTCCAGCGGTGGCCGAACCTGACCACCGAGAAGATCGGACCCATCGTCACCCCGACCGCCGACACGTGGCAGGGGCAGCTCGACTACCTGCGGGACTGGCTGGACCGGCGGATGGCGTGGCTGGACGCGGCGATCTAGGTGTGCCGACCCTAGGCCAGCCGGATGTCGTCGCCGTCGACGGTCACCGCCCGGGGCGGCAGCGGGCTACCGGCCGGGCCGCTGCGCACCGCGCCGTCGGCGATGCCGAAGACGCTGTTGTGGCAGCCGCAGACGATGGTGCCGTCCTTGACCGAGGTGACCGTGCAGCCCTGGTGGGTGCAGGTCGCCGAGAACGCCTTGATGGTGCCGGCCGCCGGCTGGGTCACCACCACCCCCTCGGCCTTGAAGATCTTGCCGCCGCCGACCGGGATGTCCGCCACCGCGGCCAGCGCCGCCGGGGCGGGCGGCTGTTCGCCGCCCCCGGCGGGGGAGCCGCTCGCCCCGGCGGACGGCCCGGCCGGTGCGCCGCTGCCGCCCGGTGAGGCGCCGGCCGGCGCGGCGGCCGACCCGCCGGTCTGCGGCGCCGCGGCCGGCGTGGTCGGCTCGCCGTACGTCTGGCAGCCGGTGAGCAGGGCGGTCACGCCCACCCCACCGGCACCGGCCAGCACCGCCCGTCGGGACGCACAACCGGTCCCACGCTCGTCGCACATCTGCCCGTCGTTCCTCTCCCGTGTCACGAGCCCGTCACGTCCCCACCCCGAAGGTGGTGAAGTACCACAGCGACGAGGTCACCCAGATCCCCATCAGGACGGTGAAGACCAGCCCACCGACGACCGGCAGCACCCACCCGGCCAGCCCCCGCTTGGGCAGCGCCAGCATCTTCATGGTGAACACCCCGAAGAAGAGGCAGCCGAGCAGCGAGTGCAGCAGGGTCCGCAGGTCGTAGTCGGCGAAACCCAGCGCGTAGAGGCAGTGCACCGCCACCGGGACGGTCAGCAGGAACGCCACCCGGCCGCTCCACCGGTGCAGCCCACCCGCCCAGGAGGGCGAGAAGCCACCGAGCCGGCCCCACATCGCCAACGCGCTGAGCAGCTGCACCACGGCGAAGAAGGCCGCCCCGGTGCCCAGCCAGACCTTGACCGCCTGGGGGCTGGAGAAGCCGGCCACGTTGACCGCGATCCCGGTGGGCTGGTGCATCCGGCCGTACGCCCCGAGGGCCACCGCGACCGCCGCCCCGACCAGCAGCGGCACGAGCACCGAGGCGGGCGGGGCGCCGGAGCCGGTGGACGGCGCGGCGACCGGGTCGGACGGCGTCAGGGCTGGCGGGGGGTCGGACAGGACCCGGACGGACGGCCCCTCGTCGAAGTCGCGTCCCACGTCGGTCTCGAACCTGCGGCGTGCCGTCGTCATCACGCACCGGACCCCGGGTCGGCCACGACCGGCGACGCGGTGACGGTCCGGCCGTCGAGGATGGTGGTGCCGAACGCGGGGTCCAGCGGCGGGGCCGGCACCGGCGCGCCGTCTCGGGTGACCACCCCGATCTGGCTGCCGTCGGGCAGCATGATCCAGCCGCCGTCGACGCCGGCGCGGCGCTGCTGCGCGGTGGCCCGGTAGAGCACCGGGTCGGGCTTGCCGGTCTGCTTGGCGGTGAACTTCCACCGGCGCTGACCCACCACCATCTCGCCGGAGGCGACCCCGTCGCCGAACGACCCGGTGAGCACCTCGCCCTTCTTGCCCGTCAGCTTCATCCGGCCGTCGGCGGCGGTGCCGTTGAGCCACACCTCCAGCTTTTTGCCGTCGCAGACGTACGCCACCGCCTTGCCGTCGGTGACGGTGATCGCGATGGTGGCGCCGCCGTCGAGCCGCCCGGTCCAGTTGGAGTCGGCCTGCTTCGCCGGTGGCGCCGTGGTCGGTGGCGTGGTCTCCGCCGCGCCGGGCTGGCCCGGCGCCGGTGCCGCCGGGGTGGCCTCCGGCTCGGCCGCCGGGTCGGCGTCCGGTTCGGCCGCGGGGGCGGCGGGCGACACCACGGCGGCGCCGGGCGGGCTCGTCGCGGGCGCGGCCGCACCGGTATCGACCGTACGCGGTGCCGCCTGGGCGCTCATCGCGAACAGGACGGCGGCCATGCCCGTCCCGGTCAGCAGGGTGAGCAACGGGGTCGTGCGCTTCATGAGCAGCTCCCTTCACCGGGTGGTACGAAGCCGGGGCGCTGGTCGTTCAATCTCGGGACGAGAACCTGTGATCGCCGGTGGTCGGGTGCCCGGTCCATTACCGACGGTGATCGTCCCGGGTGGCCGGTAGGGTGTCGGGATGGCCGCCGCGTTCCCGTACCGCCCCGGGACCGGGTGACCGGTGTCGTCCGTGCCTGTTCCCACCCGTCGGCGTGCCGCCGATCCGGGGCCCGTCCGCCCCGTCGGCCTCGCCCAGTGGTGCGCCCGGATCGCCCGGTCGCGCCCCTTCGAGGCGGCGATCGTGGTGCTCATCATGGCCAACGCGGCGGTCCTCGGGGTGGAGACCTACCCGGATCTCGGTGCGGCCCGACCGGCGTTGCGCTGGCTGGAGTTGAGCTTCCGGGCGGCCTTCGTCGCCGAGATCGCCGTCCGGGTGCTGGCGTACGGGCGTCGGCCGCAGGACTTCCTGCGGCACGGCTGGAACGTGTTCGACCTGGTGGTGATCGCGGCGATCTTCCTGCCCGGGCTGCACGGCGACTCGGCGCTGCTGCGGGTCGTCCGGGTGGCCCGGGTGCTGCGCCTGGTGCGTTTCTCGCCCGGTCTGCGCACCATCGTGGCCGCGCTGTGGCGCAGCCTGCCCGGTGTCGGCGGGTTCCTCGCGCTGGCCATGGTGACCCTCTACGTCTACGGCATGGCCGGCTGGCTGATCTTCGGCCGGGCCTACCCGGAGCAGTACGGCGACATCGGCCGGTCACTGCTGACCCTGTTCGTGCTGCTGTCCCTGGAGACCCTGCCGGATCTGGTGGAGCAGGGGATGGCGCTGTCCCCGTGGACCCTCGTCTACTACGTCAGCTACGTGCTCATCACGGTCAACCTGTTGCTGAACATCCTGATCGCGGTCATCGTGAACTCGATGGAGGAGGCCCGCCGGTTGGAGATGACCGAGCGGCTGGCGCCCGGCTACGACGCCGACGGCGACGGGGTGCCCGACGAGGTGG
The DNA here is from genome assembly GCF_016901255.1 of Micromonospora humida. Taxonomy (NCBI): domain Bacteria; kingdom Bacillati; phylum Actinomycetota; class Actinomycetes; order Micromonosporales; family Micromonosporaceae; genus Micromonospora; species Micromonospora humida. Next base: position 264,758 of record NZ_JAFEUC010000003.1, on the reverse strand, counting down.
ACCGGATCGCCCTGACCCAGCGCCTGGACGACCTGCGGGCGGTGATCGCCGAGCTGGAACGGGAGCTGCGCATCGACCGGGACGACCCGTCGGGCCGGCACCGGTCGGCCGAACGCACCGACGCCCGTTGACGAAGGGGGTCGGCATCCGCCGCCGACGTGTCGCCCGGCCCGTCGGCCGCTGACCGGGTCGGTGCCGGCTCGACGGACCCGTGACCGTCGCCCCGGGCGGCGTCGAGGGTCCGTCGACACCGCCTACGACGTCCAGGTTTCCCGAATGATGGGACGGCGGGGGTGGGCGATCGCGCCCTGATCATGATAGGGATGAAGGGGCGCGCGGCCGTTACCGGCCGGACGCCCCTTCGATGTTGGGCGAAGGAGGTCGGTGTGCGGTTCGAACGTACGGTCATTCACGGGGTCGGACTCTGCCAGCGCTTCGCCACCGCGCACGGCCAGTGGGCCAGCGTCATCTCCCACCCCGGCGGGCGGCGCGACATCGTGATCTACCACCCCGACGACACCGACACCGCGGTCGGCACGCTGGTGCTCGACCAGTCCGAGGCGCAGGCCGTCGCCGGGGTGCTCAACCAGGCGGTCACCGTCGACCACCTCGCCGAGCTGGAACGCCAGCTCCCCGGCGTCACCGTCGTGCGAATACCCGTCGCCGTGGGCGGCGACGGCGACGGAAAGCGTTGGCGGGACACCGCGTTGTCCGGCCTGCCGCTGTCGCTGCTGGCGGTGGTCCGCGCCGGCCGGGTCGTACCGACCCCCGGCGACGACTACGTCCTGCTCGCCGGCGACGAGGTCGTCGTCGCGGGTGCGGAGGCGGCCACCACGGCCGCCGTGGACGTGTTCGCCGGTCACTGACCGGGCACCACCACCGACCAACCAACCACTGGTGACGCCACCGCCGCGGTGGCCGTGCGACCCGGGGACGCCCGTCCCCGCGCCGCCGGTTCCGCACCGCCCCGAACGGGCCGGTGGCCGCCGACACTGATCTTCGAGGAGGGTATGTGCTGGTCCTGGTGGCGGTCCACGCACTGGCAGCCGTGGTCGCCCCGGGGCTGGTACGTCGCTTCGGACGCCGTGCGCTCTACGCCGTCGCGCTCGCCCCGGCCGCAACGCTGGTCTGGGCGCTGACCCGTACCGGTGCGGTCCGGGCCGGCGAGCCGGTGGTGGAGACCTGGCCGTGGGTGCCCCGGATCGGTCTGGAACTGGCCCTGCGGATGGGCACCCTGTCCTGGCTGATGGTGGTGCTCGTCGGCGGGGTCGGCGCGCTGGTGCTGGCGTACAGCGCCAGGTACTTCCGCTCCGACGACCCGGGGCTGGGGCGCTTCGCCTCCGTCTTCGTCGCCTTCGCCGGCTCCATGCTCGGCCTGGTCGTCTCCGACGACCTGCTGCTGCTCTACGTGTTCTGGGAACTCACCACCGTCTTCTCGTATCTGCTGATCGGCTACGACCCGGCCAAGCGGGCCAGCCGGCGGGCCGCCATGCAGGCGCTGCTGGTCACCACCCTGGGCGGGCTCGCCATGCTGGCCGGGTTCGTGATGCTCGGCCAGCACGCCGGCAGCTACCGCTGGTCGGTCGTCGCCACCGACCTGCCCGGCGGCGGCTACCTGGTCACCGCGCTGATGCTGATCCTGCTCGGCGCGCTCAGCAAGTCGGCCATCGTGCCGTTCAGCTTCTGGCTGCCCGGGGCGATGGCCGCGCCCACCCCGGTCAGCGCCTACCTGCACGCCGCCGCCATGGTCAAGGCCGGGGTGTTCCTGGTCGCCCTGCTCGGCCCGGCCGTCGCCGACGTCACCGCCTGGCGGGTGGTGCTGCTCGGCACCGGCCTGGCCACCCTCTTCCTCGGTGCCTGGGTGGCGCTGCGCCAGACCGACCTGAAACTGCTCCTCGCCTACGGCACGGTCAGCCAGCTCGGGCTGCTGATGGTGGTCCTGGGTGCCGGCACCCGCGACGCCGCGCTGGCCGGCGCGGCGATGGTGCTGGCACACGCCCTGTTCAAGGCCACCCTGTTCCTCGTCGTCGGCATCGTCGACCACACCACCGGCACCCGGGATCTGCGCGAACTCAGCGGCCTCGGCCGGCGCGCGCCGGTGCTGGCCGGGGTGGCCGTGCTGGCCGCCGCGTCGATGGCCGGGCTGCCGCCGATGGCCGGCTTCGTCGCCAAGGAGGCCGCCTTCGAGGCGTTCCGACACGGCGGCACGACGGACCTGCTGGTGCTGGCCGGGGTGGTGGCCGGGTCGGCGCTGACCGTGGCGTACACGCTGCGGTTCCTGTGGGGCGCGTTCGCCGGCAAGCCCGGTGTCGCGCCGACCGACCCGCACCCGGCGGGCCGGTCGTTCCTCGCCGCCCCGGCGCTGCTCGCCGTGGCCGGGCTGGCCGTCGGCGTCGCCGCCCCGGCCCTCGACGGGCTGCTCGCCCCGTACGCCGACGGCTTCTCCTCGACCGGGCCCGGCTACCACCTGGCGCTGTGGCACGGCCTGACCCCGGCCCTGGGACTGTCCGTCCTCGCGGTGACGGCCGGCGTCGGGCTGTTCCTGCTGCTGCACCTCCGACGGCTGCGACCGGCCCGGTGGACGCCGCTGGACGGCGCGGCCGGCTACGAACGGGTGGTCGCCGGGGTGGACCGGCTCGCGGTGGAGCTGACCGGCGCGACCCAGCGCGGCTCGCTGCCGTTCTACCTCGGGATCATCCTGGTGGTGCTGGTCGTCCTGCCCGGCGGCGCGCTGCTCACCGGTGGGCCCTGGCCCCGGGAGTTCCGCGCCTGGGACACCCCGTTGCAGGCGGTCGTCGCCGCCCTGGTGATCGTCGCCGCCGTGATGGCCGCCCGCGCGCTGCGCCGGCTCACCGCGATGATCCTGGTCGGTGTCGCCGGCTACGGCACCGCGCTGATGTTCGTCCTGCACGGCGCGCCGGACCTGGCGCTGACCCAGTTCCTGGTGGAGACCGTCACCATCGTCATGTTCGTGCTGGTGCTGCGCCGGCTGCCGGTGAAGTTCTCGGCCCGGCCGATCCGCCGCAGCCGGCGCGGCCGGATCGCCCTCGGGGTCGCCGTCGGCGCGGTCGTGTCCGGGATGGCCTGGGTCGCGGGGAGCGGCCGGCTGGCCACCCCGGTCTCCGAGCGGTTCCCCGACGAGGCGGTCTCCTACGGCGGCGGCAAGAACGTGGTCAACGTGACCCTGGTCGACATCCGCGCCTGGGACACCATGGGCGAGATCGCAGTGCTGGTGGTGGCCGCCACCGGGGTGGCCAGCCTGATCTTCCGCCGCTCCCGGGACCTGGACCGGCGCAGCGCCGTCCCCGGCCCCCGACCGGCGACCACCGGCGGGCCGCGCTGGCTGACCGCCGGCTTCGAGGCGCACCGGCACTCGGTGATCCTCCAGGTGGTCACCCGGCTGCTGTTCCACGCCATCGTGCTGTTCTCGGTCTACCTGCTCTTCTCCGGTCACAACGCCCCCGGTGGCGGGTTCGCCGCCGGGCTGGTCGCCGGCCTGGCCCTGGCCGTGCGCTACCTGGCCGGCGGCCGGCGGGAACTCAACGCCGCCGCGCCGGTCGACGCCGGGGCGGTGCTCGGCGCGGGGCTGTTCCTCGCCGTCGGCACCGGCGTGGTGGCGATGCCGCTGGGCGGGGAGTTCCTGCAGAGCGCGGTGCTCGACCTGCACCTGCCCCTGCTCGGCAAGGTCCACTTCGTCTCGTCGGTCTTCTTCGACGTCGGCGTCTACCTGATCGTGGTCGGCCTGGTGCTGGACATCCTGCGCAGCCTCGGCGCCGAGATGGACCGCCAGCAGGAGGACGCCCACGACGACGTACGGGACAAGGAGCTGGTGTGACCCCCAATCTCACCTACATCGTGGTGGTCGGCGTGCTCTTCGCCGCCGGGGTGACCCTGCTGCTGGAACGCAGCCTCACCCGGGTGCTGATGGGCGTCATCCTGCTCGGCAACGGTGCCAACCTGCTGCTGCTCACCGGGGGTCGGGCCGGTGGCCCGCCGATCGTCGGCACCAGCGACGCCGACGAGATGAGCGATCCGCTGCCCCAGGCGATGGTGCTCACCGCCATCGTCATCACCCTCGGCATGACCGCGTTCCTGCTGGCGCTGTCGTACCGCAGCTGGCACCTCAACGGCCACGACGAGGTGCAGGACGACGTGGAGGACCGCCGGATCATGGACCTGGCCGACCGGGACGAGGGGCCGGGCACCGACGACGCCGACCAGTCCGACTCCGACGACCAGCTCGACGGCGACGGCCGGCCCGACCCGGACAGCCAGCGGCCCTCGGCGGCCTCGGTGGCGGCGACGGCCGGCGGGCGGGGGAGGGACGCGTGAACTACCTCGTCCCGCTGCCGGTGGTGATGCCGCTGCTCGGCGCGGCCCTGACCCTGCTGTTGGCCAGCCGGCCCCGCGCACAGCGGTGGGTCAGCCTCACCGTGCTCGCCGCGACCGTCGCCGTGGCCGCCACCCTGCTCGTCCGCTCCTCGATCGACGGGCCGCTCGTCGTCGAGGTCGGCGGCTGGGTCGCGCCGCTGGGCATCGTGCTCGTCGCCGACCAGCTCGCCGCGTTGATGCTGGTGGTCTCCGCTTCCGTCACCCTCTGCGTGCTGGTGTACTCCATCGGGCAGGGCATGGCCGACGGGCACGAGGAGACCCCGCTGTCGGTCTACCACCCCACCTACCTGGTGCTGACCGCCGGGGTGTGCAACGCGTTCCTCTCCGGCGACCTGTTCAACCTCTACGTCGGCTTCGAGATCCTGCTGGTCGCCAGCTACGTGCTGCTCACCCTGGGCAGCACCGAGACCCGCATCCGGGCCGGCACCACGTACGTCGTGGTCAGCCTGCTCTCGTCGTTGATCTTCCTGGTGGCGATCGGGCTGGTCTACTCGGCCACCGGCACCCTCAACCTGGCCCAGCTCGTCGACCGGCTCGACGCCCTCCCCGACGACCTGCGGCTGGTGCTGCAGGGCATGCTGCTGCTCGCCTTCGGCATCAAGGCGGCGGTCTTCCCGCTGTCGGCGTGGCTGCCCGACAGCTATCCCACCGCGCCCGCGCCGGTCACCGCCGTCTTCGCCGGCCTGCTCACCAAGGTCGGCGTGTACGCCATCATCCGCACCGAGACGCTGCTGTTCCCCGGCGGCCGGACCGCCGACCTGCTGCTGGTGGTCGCGGCGTTGACCATGCTGGTCGGCATCCTGGGCGCGGTCGCCCAGTCCGACATCAAACGACTGTTGTCGTTCACCCTGATCAGCCATATCGGCTACATGCTGTTCGGGGTGGGGCTCAGCTCGTCGCTCGGGTTGGCCGCCGCGATCTTCTACGTGGTGCACCACATCACCATCCAGACCACCCTGTTCCTCGCCGCCGGGCTGGTCGAACGCCGGGGCGGCAGCACCGCGCTGGACCGCCTCGGCGGGCTGGCCCGGTTGTCGCCGCTGCTCGCCGTGCTGTTCTTCGTACCCGCGTTGAACCTGGCCGGGATTCCACCGTTCTCCGGCTTCCTGGGCAAGCTCGGCCTGGTCCAGGCCGGGGTGGACGACGGCGGTGTGCTGGCCTGGGTGCTGGTCGCCGGTGGGCTGCTGACCAGCCTGCTCACCCTCTACGCCATCGCCCGGGTGTGGAACCTGGCATTCTGGCGTCGCCCGCACCCGGAGATGCCCGAACCGCAGGACAGCGTGCACACCGTCCGGACCGCCGGGGTGGAGCAGCCTTACCAGGGGCCGGACCGTGACGCCCACCCGGGCGCGATGCTGCCCCGCCTGATGATCGCCCCGACGGTGGCCCTGGTGGTGCTGGGGTTGGCGTTGACCGTGGTGGCCGGGCCGCTGTTCGACCTCAGCTCCGACGCCGCCGACGACCTGCTGCGGCGTACCCCGTACGTCGAGGCCGTCTACCCCGGGGGGACCCCGTGAGCCACGATCCGCCGCCGCAGCGCTCCCCGGACCGGTCGCCGCCGCCCGGGGAGCCCTCGCCGCAGCTTCCCGGGGGTGGGCCGGCCCCGGAGCATCCGGAGGACCGGCCGCTGACCCGGGCGGCCCGCCGCCGCAACCAGGCCGTCGCGATGATCGTCCTGGTCACCGTCTGGGTGCTGCTCTGGGGGACGCTGAGCTGGGCCAACGTGCTCGGTGGGCTGGTCGTGGGGCTGGTGGTGCTGACCGTCTTCCCGCTGCCCCCGGTGACCTTCGCCGGGCGGGTGCACCCGGTGCCGCTGCTGCGGTTCGCCCTGCGCTTCCTGCGGGACCTGGTGGTGGCCAGCGTCCAGATCGCGGCCCTGGCGCTGCGGTTCGGGCACCCCCCGCTGGGCGCGATCATCGCGGTGCGGCTGCGGGTACGCTCCGACCTCAACCTCACGCTGACCGCCGAGGCGCTGTCCCTGGTGCCCGGCAGCCTCATCGTCGAGGTGGACCGGGACGCCGGCATCCTCTACGTCCACGTGCTCGGGGTGCGCGACCGTGCCGAGGTCGAACGCTTCCGCGACGGCGTGCTGGAGCTGGAGGCCCGGTTGATCGCGGCTATCGGCTCGGCTGAGGAACAGCGGCTGATCCGGGAGCACACACCGTCCACCCTGGAAGGAAGTTCGAGATGACCGCTGTCGCCGTGATCGTCACCGTGCTGCTGGCGGTGGCCGGTGCGCTCACCCTCACCCGGATCGTCCGGGGGCCGTCGGTGCTCGACCGGGCGGTCGCCACCGACGTGTTGCTGGCGATCGTGGTGGCCGCCGTGGCGACCGAGGCCGCCTACAGCCGGGACGCGACCGCGCTGCCGATCCTGGTGGTGCTGGCCATCCTCGGCTTCGTCGGCTCGGTCAGCGTCGCCCGCTTCGCCACCCGCCGGGACGACAGGTGAGCGTCGACGCGGTGCTGGACGTGGTGGCCGCGGCCTGCCTGCTGGGCGGCGCGCTGCTCAGTCTCGCCGCCGGGGTCGCCCTGGTCCGCTTCCCCGACCTGCTGTCTCGGATGCACGCCGCCGCCAAGCCACAGGTGCTCGGCCTGCTGCTGGTGCTGCTCGGCTGCGCGCTGCGGCTGCGGACCGGGGTTGACGTCACCACGCTGGTGCTGGTCGGCGCGTTCCAGTTGGCCACCGCGCCGGTCGCCGCGCACATGATCGGCCGGGCCGGCTACCCGCACGACCGGATCCGCACCGACCTGCTGGTCACCGACGAACTCGCCGCCCACCTCGACCGGCTGCACGCCGACCGGCGGCCCTGACCCCGGCGGCCCCGTGGCCCGGCCGCCGCGGGTCCGCTTCTGGGCTGATCGAGCGGTATCGACACCCTGTCGACACCGCCGGATCGCCACAGATGCGCCGCAGGTCGCCTCGGGGTTCGGTCAGGGCGCCTCGACGACCTCCCGGCCGAGCGGCCAGAACGCCGCCGGGACGAGCTTGAAGTTGGCGATGCCGAACGGGATGCCGATGATCGTGACGCAGAGCGCGATCCCGGCGAGCAGGTGCGACAGTGCCAGCCACCAGCCGGCGAGCAGCACCCACAGCACGTTCGCCAGCCCGGACGGGACGCCGGCCCCCGGCTTGGTGACCAGGGTCCGGCCGAACGGCCACAGCGAGTACGAGGCGAGCCGCAGCGACGCCACCCCGAACGGGATGGTGATGATGAGCACGAAGCAGACCACCGCCGCGACGAAGTAGCCGAGGGCCAGCACGATTCCGCCACCGAGGATGAGCCACAACAGGTTCAGGATGAAGCGAATCATTACTCCATAGTGACGGGTGCGTGCCACCGCGTCACCGTTCCATGATCTTATGTTCCCATGATCACTCCCACTCCTCTCATGCACCTCGTCGCCGGCGTCTGGGGTTTCAAGACCCTCGCCGTCGGGGTCGAGTTCGGCCTGTTCACCCGGCTGGCCGGCGGGCGGACCGTCACCGTTGCCGAGGCCGCCGCCGAGTTCGGGCTCGACGAACGCCCCGCCGACCTGCTGCTGTCGGCCAGCGCGTCGCTGGGGCTGCTGGACAAGGCCGGTGACGGCTACCGCAACTCCGCGCTGGCCGAGCAGTTCCTGGTCGAGGGGCGGCCCTACTACTTCGGTGCCCAGGTGCGCTACTCCGACCTGCGCACCTACCTGCCCTGGCACCGGGTGGGCGAGGCGCTGCGCGGCAACCGGCCACTCACCTGGGATCCGCAGCAGCAGGACTCCCTGTTCGACACCACCGACCCGGAGCTGGTGGCCCAGTTCTGGGACGCCATGTTCGCCACCTCCCGGTTCACCGCCCGCGCGCTGGCCGACGCGTACGACTTCGGCGCGCACCGCCGACTGCTCGACGTCGGCGGCGGCGCGGGGGCGTTCCCGATCGAGTTCTGCCTGCGTCTGCCGCACCTGCGGGCGACGATCCTGGACCTGCCGCACGTGTGCGTGCGGGCCGGGGAGCGGATCGCTGAGGCGGGCCTGACCGACCGGATCGGCACGGTCGCCGGTGACTTCCTCGCCGACCCGGCCCTGCCCGACGGACACGACGTGATCCTGCTCAGCATGATCCTGCACGACTGGGACGAGCCGACCAACCGGGCGCTGCTGGCCCGCTGCCACGCCGCGCTGCCCCCCGGCGGGGTGATCGTCGTCTCCGAACTGCTGCTCAACGACGAGCGCACCGGCCCGCCGGAGGCCGCCCTGATGGGCATGAACATGCTCGTCGAGACCGAGGGCGGCAAGAACTACTCCGGCGCGGAGTACCGGCGGTGGCTGACCGACGCCGGCTTCGTCGACGTGCGCACGGTGCCGTTCGAGGCTCCCGGCGCGAACGGCGCGGTGCTGGCCCGCCGCCCCTGACCGGCCCACCGGGGCCGGCGGGACGGTCCGCCGGCCCCGGCGTCCACCGGGGAGTCACCCCGGCTTGTACGCGGTGACCAGTTCCCACCCGCCGGGCAGCACCGCCACCCGGGTGAACCCGACCTCGGCGAGCAGCCCGGTGTAGAACTCGACCTCCCGCAGCCGGCTGACGCAGCTGTCCACACCGATCAGGAAGTAGCTCCAGAAGAACTGCACGGCCAGCCGGTCCGGGGTGCGGAACTCCTCGGCGATCAGCAGCAGCCCGCCCGGCTCCAGCGCCGCGTACGCCTGCTCGACCAGGCGGCGGGCGACGTCGTTGGGCCAGTCGTGCAGCACCCGGACGAACGCCATCGCGTCGTAGCCCGTCGGCAGCGGCCCGGCCAGGAAGTCGCCGCCGACGAAGCCCAGCCGGTCGGGGTGCCCCCGGTCGGCCCGGGTGGCCGCCACCAGGGGCGCCACCGCCGGCAGGTTGAACACGTCGGCCCGCAGGGCGGGGGCGGTGTCGAGGACGTGCGCGGCGAGGGTGCCGTCACCACCGCCGACGTCCAGCAGGCGTCGCCGGTCCGCCCAGAGCCGGTCGGCGTGCCGGCGCACCGTCTCGATCACCGGGCCGAGCCCGGCGGCCATGCTGCGTTCGAAGTCGGCGGTCTGCGCGTCGGTCTTCGGTGGCCAGGCGAAGTCGTCGTCGCTCATGCCGACCTCACCGCGCAGGCTCTCGGCGAGCCGGCCGTGCAGCAGCCGCCACGGGTAGCGGTCCCGGTCCCGTTCGATCGCGTCCGGGCCGACCACCGCCAGCACGGCGTCGCGCAGCCCCGGCACCGCCCGGTAGCTGGCCCCGGCGATGTCGTCGCCGGATTCGTGCCGGGTGACGCAGCCGAGGCTCTCCAGGCAGTCGAGGAACTTGTAGAGCCGCAGCGGGCGCACCCCGAACCGGTCGGCCAGCGCGTCCAGGCGTACCGGGCCGGGTTCCAGCGCGTCGAGCAGGCCGAGGGCCAGTGCGGTCTCCAGCACGTCGACGGCCTTGGGACCGTTGACCAGCAGGCTCATCAGCGCCCGGGGGGACAGGGTGACGCTCACCGGCCCAGCTCCTCGCTCAGCGCGTCCATGAACGCGTCGACCTCGTCGAGGGTGTTGTAGACGTGCGGCCCGACTCGCAGCCAGCCCCGCCAGGTGCAGATCATGTTCCGCGCGGCGAGCCGCCGCTTGACCTCCTCCCCGTCGGGGACGTCCAGGCAGACCACCCCGCCCCGGCGGTCCGGGTCGGTGGGGCTGACCACGGTGACGTCGGCCGCCGCCGCCCGGTCCAGGACCCGCTGGGTCAGCGCCAGCGAGTGCGCCCGGATCGCCCCGATCCCGACGCCCGCGAGCAGGTCCAGGCCGACCTGGGAGATCAGCGAGGTCAACGGGTACGGCGTGCCGCCGGCGAAGCGTTGCGCCCCCGCCGCCCACCCGGTCGACACCCGGAAGGTCAACGCCCGGTCGCCGGCCTGCCATCCGGTCGCCGCCGGTTCCAGCCGCCCGGCCAGGTCGGGGCGGACGTAGAGGAAGGCGGTGCCGGCCCCGCACAGCCACTTGTGCGCGCCGCCGAGGACGATGTCGACGCCGAGCGCGGTCACGTCCAGCGGGACCGCCCCGACGGTCTGGAAGGCGTCCACCACCACCAGGGCGCCGACGGCGTGGGCGCGGGCGACCAGCCGGGCCAGGTCGATGGTGGCCCCGGAGGAGAAACTCGCATGGGGTACGCAGACCAGCAGCGTCCGCTCGTCGATGCGGGCTTCGAGCGCGTCCTCGTCGAACCGGGGGCCGCCGGTGCCGACCACGTCGAGCCGCGCGCCGTAGCGGCGGAACGCGGTGCCGATGAACGGCACCGTCGGGTACTCCAGGTCGGTGGTGACGATCCGGTCGCGCGGCGGGCGGTAGTCGAAGCAGGACAGTACCCGGACCAGCAGGGTGCTCAGGTTGGCGTCGGTGACCACGCTGCCCGGTGGTGCGCCGAGCAGCGCGGCGACCGAGTCGGCGTACCGGTCGAGGCCGACGTGCCAGCCCTGCCACACGTCGTCCCGCCAGTCGCGCAGGGTCGCCCAGTGGTCGGCGAGCACCCGTTCGACGCCCCGGGGCGCCGCGCCGGTGGAGTTGTTGCCCAGGTAGACGCAGGTTTCCAGCAGCGGGAACTCGGCGCGCAGGGCGGCGTGTGCGGCGGCGTCCAGGCAACGCGCCGGGTGGGTCGCGGGTGCGCTCACTCGCAGCAGCCTCCGATCGGATCGGTCCGGGGTGGACGGTTGTCGGTGGACACGGTGGTGAAGACCGGGACGGCGCGGACGGCCGCCAGGTAGGGGGTGCCCTCGGTGTAGCCGGTGCCGGAGCGCGCACCGAGCATCCGGACCGCCAGCCGGTGGTGGGTGCGTCGCCAGGTCAGCACCGCCTCGGCGAAGGCCGCCATCTGCTGCCGTACCAGGTCGAGGTCGGGCCCCCGCAGCGAGCCGGCCCGGACCGCGGCGCGGTAGGCCCGGTCGATCGACGGCTGGCCGGCCCGCACCACCTCGCGTACCTCCGGCACCGACCGGTACGCCGTGGAGTCCAACCGCTCCGGCTCCGGCGTACGGCACAGCGACTCCATGAGCTTGTAGGAGCGGGACTGGATGGCGCTGGCTCCCTCGGTGTACTCGCGGAACGTCCGGAACGCCGCCGGTTGCATGGTGGCCAGCAGGGAGAACAGCGTCCCGGCACCGCTGATCAGCTCCCGGGCGTACGCCAGCCGGCCGGCGGCCGGGCGGGGCCGGCCCGTGTCCAACGCGGCGATGGTGCCCCGCAGCTCCTCGGCGACCCCGGCGAAGACGCACTCGTAGGCCTGGAGGACCCGGATGAACAGGTACTCGTCGTGGGAGACGTAGACCGGCAGCATGCTCAACGCCAGGGCGCGTTCCCGGGCGGGGACGCGGCCGGTGACGGCGAGCCGGTGCAGCGTCACCGCCGCCGCGACCGGGTCCCGCTCGGTGACCGCCCCGGCCAGGCCGAGCCGGGTGAGGGCCGACGCGACGGCGCGGACCCCGAGCCGGCACCGCTTGGCCGCCATCGCCGGTCCGGGCCGCTGCTCGGGGAGCAGGTCGATGGCGTCGGTCGAGGCGGCCAGCTCGAAGGCCAGGGCGTCGGCGACGAGGTCGACCAGGAGCCGGTCACGTTCCCAGCGCCCGCCGCCCGGCCCCGGCCGGTCGACCTCGTCGGCCACCCGCCCGCCCGGTCCGGTCTCCGGGGCGACGGTGGACAGGGGGAGCAGCGGCAGGGCCAGGTAGCTGCGGTAGTCGTACCGGCCGTCCCACTTGTCGAGCGCCACGTCGAGGAAGGCGGACAACTCGCGGGCGGGGGTGGTCCGCGTGTTCACCCGGGCGCGCGCGGCGTCCAGCTGGACGAGGAGTTCCTTTTTGACGAAGTGTTTACCGACACGATGAAATTCGGTGACCACTGCCTGGTAGGGAAATTGCTCGGGATCGGCCGTACCGGACGACCAGCTCGTCAGCTCACGCACGAACCGCACCTCGTGGGGTTATCTGTCACAGGGAGCGCCGACGATTTTTCGAGTGGCGCGGCTCGTCATGCCTCTGCGGTGCCCGAATGCGCCGCCACCGGGACGTCGGCGCCCGACCGGGACGGGCGCAGCTCGGGAAAGAACCGGTGTTCGAGGAGCTTGGCGAGCACGTTCGCCGCGCTGCCCGGGGTGCCGCCGGGGGCGTGCCCGCCGACCCGCAGGGCGACCTCGTAGTGGCGCACCCGCCACTGGTGGACCTGCTCGTCCCAGGCGATCATCGCCTCGGCGAGCCGCCGGGTCGGGTCGGTCGGGGCCAGCGCGTCGAGCCTGCCGCCCCGGGTGGCGAGGTGCTCGGCGAAGACCCGGCCGAGCCGCCTGCTGACCGTCGCGGCCCGCCGCCAGCCGGGCGAATCGGCACCGGAACCGTTGCCCAGCGCGGGTTGCATCGTCTGGAAGTCGACAGGCGACAGGTGCCGGAACATCTCCAGCTGGTCGGTGACCAGTCGCACCGCGAGCGTCGCGCGGGCCAGCAGCGTCGCCGCCGCGGTCGGGTCGTCGGCCCCGGTCCGCCCGACGGCGGCGCTCAGCTCGGCCTCGGCCAGCTTCAGCCACAGCTCGGCGGACTGGTGCACCACCTGGAAGAGCAGCTCGTCACGGTGGAGCATCTCCGCCGGGCGGCGTTGCAGGGCGAGCAGCTCGTCGGTGCGCATGTAGCGGGCGTAGTCCGTGGAGCCGTCGCCCGGCAGCACCGGTGACTGGTCACGTTTCACGACTGTCCCTTCTCCTAAACGCCGGCGCGCACGGGACCGGCACTCGACAGCGGCAATTATTCAACGACGAACGGCAATGTGTCACCCCCTGTTCCACGATTAGTGATCCTCGGCGCTCCGAGCGAATCGCCACCTTTGCGCTCCGACCCGGGTCGGCTATCAGAACGAAATACGCGAGTCAATACCGGGGTGTGCCTGACGTGTCACAGGTCGGCGGGGCCGGGATGCGGTCGCCGATCCGCCGGTGGCCGGGTGTGGTTTTCCGGTGTCGCCGTTCCGGTGTCGCCGCCGGCGCGGGGCGTCGCCGGCGGAACATTGCCCCGGGTGGTCGTTTGCATACTTTCCGAAGTTGTGATGAGGTCGGGCGGAATCGTCGCCGAGGGTGTCGTTTCGACAGCGAAAAGTGACGGGCCCGTCGTGCCGGTCGCCCGGAAGGAGTGCCATGACCACTGCGCCGACCTCCACCTCGTGCCGCGTCGACGGATTCGGGGAGGTGTCCCTCCGGCCGGTGGATCCCGACCGGGACGTCGCGGTGATCCACGACTGGGTGACCCGGGAGCGGTCCCGGTTCTGGGGCATGCGCGGGGCCAGCCGGGAGCGGGTCCGCGAGATCTACGCGTACCTCGACTCGCTGACCACCCACCACGCCTACCTGGCCCACCGGGACGGCCGGCCGGTGGCGCTGTTCCAGACCTACGAGCCGGCGGCCGACCCGGTCGGGCGGTGCTACGGCGTACGCCCCGGCGACTTCGGCATCCACCTGCTCATCGGCCCGCCGGACGACGGCCCGCAGCCCGGCTTCACCGGCGTGCTCCTCGACGTGTTCCTCGCGTTCGTGCTGGCCGACCCGACCCGGCTGCGGATCGTCGCCGAACCGGACGCCCGCAACGCCCGCGCCATCGACCGGCTGGTCCGGGCCGGCTTCGTGCCCGGGCCGGAGATCGACCTGCCGGAGAAGCGGGCCCGGCTGCTCTTCCTCGACCGCGCCGTCCGGGAGCGTTGACCAGGCTCGGGGCTGCGCGGGCAGGGGGCGACGCGCCCCGTACGGGGGATGGGTGACCCACGTCGCCATTCACGTTGTTGGTTAGGTTAGCCTCACCTACGTGCTTAGTGATCGAGTTCGCCCGGCGGGGGAGCGGCACCACCTGACCGGCACCGGGACCCTGCCCGTCGCGCCCTGGCGGCTGTTCGACGTCCAGGTACGCGCCGCGCGTCGGCTCAGCCCGTCGTTCCTGCGGGTCACCTTCACCGGCCCGGACCTCGACCGGTTCGCCGACAACGGGTACGACCAGCGGATCAAGCTGGTGCTGCCGGTGCCCGGCCGACCCGGCGTCCACCTGCCCGGCGGCGACGACTGGTACACCCACTGGCGCGCCCTGCCCGAACAGGAGCGCTGCCCGATCCGCACCTACACCGTCCGGGCGGTCCGGCAGCACCTGTCCGAGGTGGACGTGGACCTGGTGCTGCACGGCGACCACGGCCCGGCGGGCCGGTGGGCACTGCGGGTCCGCCCCGGCGACGAGGCCGGGCTGCTCGGACCCGACGCCGGCTACGACGGCGAGCACGGCGGCATCGAGTTCCGCCCGCCGCCCGCCGGCCGGCTGCTGCTGGCCGGTGACGAGACCGCCGTGCCCGCGATCAGCGCCATCCTGGAACGCCTGCCCCTGGACGCCCGGGGCGAGGTGCTGCTCGAGGTGCCGGACCCGGCCGACGTCCTGCCGGTGTCCGCCCCACCCGGCGTCACCGTGAGCTGGCTGGCCCGCGCCGGCGGCGGCCACGGCAGCAGGCTGCTCCCCGCCGTGGCAGCGGCGGCGCAACGGCTGCTGTCGGGCACCGGGACGACGCCCGCCGGGGCGGTCGTCGACGTCGACGTCGACGTGGCCCCGCTGTGGGAGGTGCCGGCCCCGACCGCGCCCGTGCCCGTCTACGCCTGGCTCGCCGGCGAGGCCGGTGTCATCCGCGCGCTGCGCCGGCACCTCGTCGCCGAGCGGGGCGTGGACCGCCGCGCCGTCGCCTTCATGGGGTACTGGCGGCTGGGGCGCGTGGACCCGGCCTGATCCGTGACCAGCGGCTGTGACCCGCGTTACCTCTCGGTGGAGCGGGAATCAGAACAGCAGGTCCGGATTTGAAGCCAGGTGTGACTGTCGTACCGCCTCGCGCCCGGCCGCACCACGACCGGGCGGAGCTTCCCCGATGACCGATCTCGCCCCCGACCTGCTGACGAAGGTCGCACCGACGCCCGGAGAACTGATGACCCGCCGGCAGCGGGTCCGGCTCGTCCTCGTCCTCGGCTCGCTGATCGCCATCGGCCCGCTGACCATCGACATGTACCTGCCGGCGCTGCCCGCCATCGCCGCCGACCTCATGACCACCTCGGCGGCCGTCCAGTTGACCCTCACCGGCACGCTCGCCGGGCTGGCCCTCGGCCAACTGCTGATCGGGCCGCTCTCCGACGCCGTCGGCCGCCGTGGCCCGCTCATCGCCGGCCTCGCCCTGCACGTCGTGGCGTCGGCGCTCTGCGTCGTCGCCCAGCACATCGCCGTCCTCGGCGCGCTGCGGGTGGTGCAGGGCCTCGGCGTCGCCGCCGCCACGGTGGTCGCGATGGCGGTGCTGCGGGACCTGTTCAACGGCACCGCCTTCGCCACCCTGCTGTCCCGGCTGCTGCTGGTGATGGGCGCCGCCCCCGTCCTCGCCCCGACCCTCGGCGGCGGGGTGCTGCGCTGGACGGACTGGCGGGGGGTCTTCGTGACCCTGGCCGTCTTCGGGGTGCTGCTCGTCGTGGTCGCCGTGATCGGCCTGCCCGAGACCCTGCCCGCCGAGCGTCGCCAGCCCGGCGGTGTGTGGTCGACCGCGCGCCTATACGGCGCGCTGCTGCGCGACCGGACCTTCGTGGGGCTCGTCGTGGTCGCCGGGCTGGCCATGGCGGCCCTGTTCGCGTACGTCGCCGGCTCGTCGTTCGTCCTGCAGGAACGGTACGGGCTCGACGAGCAGCAGTTCGGGCTGGCGTTCGGGGCGGGCGCGGTGGGCCTGATCGGGGCGGCCCAGTACAACGTCCGGCTGCTGCGCCGCCACTCCCCGCAGCGCATCCTGGTCACCTCGTTGAGCGTCGGCACCCTGGCCGGGCTGGCCCTGCTGGCCTTCGCCGTGACCGGGTTCGGTGGGCTACCCGCCCTGCTGGTGGCGCTGTGGGTGGTGCTGGCGGCGGCCGGCCTGGCGATGCCGAACGCCCCGGCGCTGGCGCTGTCCCGCCACGGTGAGGCCGCCGGCACCGCCTCGGCCCTGCTCGGCGCGGTGCAGTTCGGCGTCGGCGCGGTGGCCGCGCCGATGGTGGGGGTGCTGGGCAACGGCGCGGTGGCGATGGCGCTGGTGGTCGCCGGGGGCATGGTGGCCGCGCTGGCGGTGCTGTTCCTCGTGGTCCGCCCGTCCCGGCTCGCCGACCTGGAACCGCCCTCGGCGGTCGTCGTCGTGCACTGACCCGACCCTGACCGGGCACCTACCGCCCGGTCACGGTCGGGGCGGGCCGGTCACGGGGTGTCCGCGTTTCCGGGGACCGCACAGAGCCGGTGACCCTCGAAGATCTCCGTCACCCGGCGCAGGCTGACGTCGTCCCGGGCCAGCTCCATGGCGACCTGCTCCACGGCGTACAGGAAGCCCCGGATGTCGGCGGGGGCGAGCAGCGCGGTGTCGGCCATCAGCGACAGGTGGATCCGCTCGGCGGTGCCGCCCGCGTCGGCGTACAACGGCATCGCCTCGGCGGCGGCCCGCTGCGGCCACTCGAAGGTGGTCGTCGCGGCCAGCCCGGCCAACGCCTGCGGGTCAGGCGCCGGGCCGGCGGGTCGCGGTTGCAGCGACCACCGGTCGTTGAACTGGCCGCCGACCGGGAGGGGCCGTCCGGCGGCGTCGGCGGCGGCGCGGGCCACCTGGGCGGCGGCGCGGCCGTCGTGGCGGGCGTGCCGCATCGCCGCCCCCATCGCGGCACGGGCGTGCCCGACCAGGTCACCGACGGTGTCGCCGGACACCTCCATGGCGGTACGGACGGCCTGGTTGAGGCTGGTCACGGTGTACCGCAGCTCCGGTTCCACCCGGTTGCTCTGCATGATGTCCAGCGGGTAGACCGGCGTGGCGCAGACCGTGCGCACCAGCGCGTTGACGACGGCCAGCAGGGTGACCGACGTGGTGGTGCGCAGTCGTCGGGCGGCCAGCCGCAGGGCCACGGCGGCGGCGTCCGAGGCGAGTTCCCCGCGCCAGTACCGGGGGGTGACCGGGGTGACCCGCTCGGGCAGCGGGTCGGCCGGGAGCCGGCGGAGCTGCTGACGCAGGTGTGCCAGCGCGTCGACGTTGAGGCGTTGCCCGTCCGGGGAGCGTTCGAAGACGGCCAGGTCGACCGGCTGCACCGCCGGTCGGGCCGGCGGTGGGGCGTCGCCGTCGGTCCTGGCCCGCAGCAACGCGGCCAGCTCGGCGGCCAGGAGGTCCGCGCCGAGGTGGTCCGCCGCCAGGTGGGACACGGCGAACATCAGCAGCACGGGGATGCCCTCGTGGGTGGCGACCGCGAACCGGATCGGCAGCTCGGTGTCGTGGGCGAACGGACGGCCACCGGCCCGGCCCAGACAGTCGGTGACGATGTCGGCGAAGCTGACCGGGTCACCGTCGGGCCGGTCGACGACCTCGACGGTGACGACGCCCTCGCCGAGGACGTGCTGGCTGCCCTGGCCGTCGACCCCCGCCGGGAAGAGCGTGCGCAGCGACTCGTGCCGCTGCAGCAGGTGGGACAGCTGCGCCAGCACGTCGTCGACCTCGAGCAGCAGGGGTACGTCCAGCCACCGGGTCAGCACGAAGAACGGCTTCATCTCCGGCAGCCACCGGCGCAGGACGTCCCAGGTGCCCTGCTGGCCCCAGGTCAGGTGGGCGGTCCGGCTGCGGCCCGCGTGGAACGTCACCTCGACGGTGCGGTGGTTGATCACTGGTGGTCCTCACGGGGCGGGGGATGGACGGGGCATCAGGTCGCGGCGGGCACCGCGGCCGGCGCGGGCCGGACGAACAGCACCCGCCGCAGGCAGAACACGCTGTAGGTCAGCCCGGCGGTCCAGCTGGCCACCACCGCCCACATCACGGCGTCGATGCCGAACGGCCCGTTCAGCAGCCAGGCGAAGGGGATCTGCACGGCGACGAAGGCGATGAGCGTGCAGATCAGCGGCGCGGTCGTCCGGCCGGCACCGTTGAGGTACCCGTGGATGACCACCATGGCGGTGTAGAGGAGCAGGAAGGGATAGATGATCGTCAGGTAGCGTCCGGTCAGCTCCCGGGTGGCCGGATCGTCGGTGAACAGCGCGGCCAGCGGGGCACGGGCGACCAGCACCACCCCGGCGACCAGCACCGACAGCACGGCCGTCAACCGCAGCGTGCGCAGCAGCCCCGTGCGGGCCCGGGCCAGGTCGCCCGCGCCCAGGTTCTGGGCGGCGAAGGCGGTCACCGCCCCGGAGAAGTCGAGGAACAGGATGCCGGTGAACAACTCGATCCGGGAGACGATCGTGAACGCGGCGAGGACCACCTCCCCGTAGGACTGGATGATCCCGACCAGCACCATGATCCCGAGGGCGAGCACGATGTGCTGGCTGGCCAGGGGCAGACCCAGCCGGGCGGCGTCGACGAGTTCCCGGCGGATCGCCGGCCGCGGCCCGCCGCGCCGCACCGGGTGGGTGCGCGCCGCCCAGACCAGCCCGACCACCAGGGCGACCGTACTGGCCACGGCGGTGGCCAGGGCCGCGCCGACCACACCCCCGCCGAGGACGGCGACGAAGACCAGCACCAGGACGACGTTGGCGATGCTGCCGACGCCCTGCACCCACATCGCCGAGCGGGAGTCACCCAGCCCACGGAAGTAGGCGCTGACCGCGGCGCTGCCGAAGATCCCGGGGAAGCCGAGCGCCAGGGTGCCGAAGAAACGGGCCGAGTCGGCGGCGAGCCGCCCGTCGATGCCCATCACCGCCAGCGCCGGCTCGACCAGCAGCGTCGCCAGGACGACACAGCCGGCGGCCCAGACGACCGTGAGGAGGGTGAGGGCGGCGACCACGTCGCGGCGACGGTCGATCTGCTGGCCGCCGGTCAGGTGGGCCAACCGGATGGTGAACGCCGTCCCCAACCCGATGAACATGGCGTTGAGCAGATAGAACAGGGGCCCGCAGGCACCCACCACGGCCAGCCCCTCGACCCCGACGTAACGGCCGACGACGACGCTGTCGACCAGCAGGTAACCCTGTTGCAGCAGGTTCGCCGCGGTCAGCGGCAGGGCGAAGCCGACGATGCGCCGCAGCGCCGGCCCCGTAGTCATGTCCGACATGCCACCCTCCGATCGGTGTCGTCAGGCGGCGGCGTCGGCGAACGCGACCAGGTCCTCGACGTGGTAGGCGATCTCGGCGACGGTCCGGTCGGCGAGCAGGTCCGCGACGTCGTACTGCACGCCGTGCCGCACGGCGATGGAGTTGGCCACCGAGGCGGCCATGATGGAGTCGCCGCCCAGGTCGAAGAAGTCCGCCTCCACGTCGAGCGTCGGATAGCCGAAGGCGAGGGCGAGGCACTGCGCCACGGACCGTTCGACGTCGGTGTATCCGCCGTCCGGCCGGCCCTCCAGCTCGACGTCGACCGCGTCGACGGTGGCCCGGATCCTGTCGGCGGCCTGCCGCAGCCGCTGCTCCAACGCCTGCATCTCCTTGTCGACCTTCGCGTCGATCTCGGCGGAGAGCCGCACGTCGTAGGAGCGCAGCAGGTGGATCAGCTCCCCCCGGTAGTGCAGCTCCCCGGCGAACAGCCGGGACCGGCCGGAGCGCAGGCCCGCGTCGAGGACGTCCAGCGCGACCCGGGTGGGCAGGGCCCGGAACATGGTGTCGCCGCTGGTGCCGTGGTCGACGGCCATGCCGATCTCCTTCCACGCGACCCAGTCCAGCGCGATCACGTGGGTCGACCCGCCGGCCCGGCTGCGGGCCACGTTGTCCAGGTAGTAGTTGGCCGCCGCGTAGTCGGCCTGGCCGGGGGCGGGGAACACCGACGCCACCGACGAGAAGTGCACGACGAAGTCCGGCCGGTCGGCCCGGGTGAGCTGGTCGAGCAGGAACGCGGCGTGCAGCTTCGCCCGGACCACCGCGTCGAAGTCGGCCAGTTCCCGGAACATCACGGTGCTGCCACCGGGCAGGCCGGCCGCGTGCACGATGCCGTCGATGCGGCCGTACTCGCGCCGGACGTCGGCCACCGCGGCGGCCAGCGCCTCCGGGTCACCGGCGTCGGCGGCCACCACCCGCACCCGCGCGCCGAGTTCCTCCAACTCCCGCACCGCGCGTACCCGCCCGGCGCGGGCGTCGCCGGCCGGCGCGGCCAGCAGGTCCGGCCACTGCGCGCGCGGCGGCAGGCCGGACCGGCTGAGCAGCACCAGGGTCACGTCGGGCTGCCGGGTGGCGAACGCGTGGGCGACGGCCAGGCCGAGCGCGCCGGTGCCGCCCGTGACCAGATAGGTGCCGCCCGGCCGCAGGTAGCTCTGCGGGCCGTCGGTGTCGACCTGCGGCACCTCGACGAAGACCTCGTGCAGGCGTCGGCCGTCGCGCCACAGGAACACCCCGCGTTCGGGGGAGAGGATCTCCGCCCGGACCGCGTCGGGCGACACGTCCGGGTCGACGTCGAGGTGGGTGACCCCGAGGTACGGGTACTCCCGGCCGATGACCTTGCCGAAGCCGACCAGCGCGCCGTTCTCGACCACCACGTCGGGTTCCGCGTCATGGGCGCAGACCGCGCGCCGGGTGAGCACCGTCAGTTCCAGCTTGACGCCGGCCGCCATCAACGCCTTGGTCAGGTGGAACAGGCTGTGCAGGTTCTTGCCGGTCCGCAGGTCGAGCCCGGCGAGGTCGGCGGCGGGGACGGCGTCGAAGCCGAGCGCGTGCACCAGGTGGGTGATGCCGTCGTCCTCGACCAGCTCGGCGATCTCGGCGAAGGAGTCCGCCGACCGGACGTCGAAGGGCGCGCCGCCGGGGCGTACCGGCTCGCCGAGCCGCAGCACCCGCAGGTCGTCCAGTCCGGTGGCGGCGAGCAGCCGTCCGGCGTCGGTGTCCGGGTCGACCAGGGCCAGCACCCGCGCCCCGGGTGCGGCCGGCGTCGGGTCGGCGGCGGGGGCGAACACCACGTCGTGGGTGACCGGGTGGTCCTCGTCGACGGTGCCCAGCGACAGTTGCGCCCGCCAGGTGTCGGGGAACTGCACCCACGCGGGGGTGGTGTCGAAGGCGTACCCGGGAAGGCGGACGATCCGGCGGCGGCCGTCGGAGAGCCGCCGCCAGTCCACCGGCGCTCCGGCCAGGTAGCGGCGGGCCTCGTCGCCCAACGGGCCCTCCGGCGGCGGCGACGCCCCGTCGGCCAGTGAGGCGACCAGTTGCCGGCGCAGGTCGGCGACGTCGTGGACGACGAACGCGGCCCGGTGCCGGTGCCCGCTGCGGGAGACCTGGCTGGTGTGGCAGACGTCGGCGATGTCGACCCCGTCGAGGCCGGCGGCGTCGATGAACCGTACGTACCGCTCACCGAGGCGGACCAGGGACTTCAGGGTGGCCGCGCTGAGGGTGAACAGGAACGGCCCCGGGCCGGCGGGGGTCGCCGGTGCCGCCGCGACGTACTCCTCCAGCACCACGTGGGCGTTGGTGCCGCCGAGGCCGAAGGCGCTGACCCCGCAGCGCCGTGGGCCGTCGTCAGGGGACTCCCACGGTCGCAGGCTGGTGGAGACGTACAGCGGCCCGGCGGCGAAGTCGAGCTTCGGGTTGGGGTTCTTGAAGTTGGCCTGCGGTGGGATCATCCGGTTGCGCAGCACCGCGATGGCCTTGATCAGGCCGATCACGCCGGAGCCCTCGAACAGGTGCCCCACGTTGGCCTTGACAGTGCCGACCGCGCAGAACCCCCGGTCGGTGGTGTACCGGGCGAAGGCGCGTTTCATCCCCTCGTGCTCGATCGGGTCACCGACCCGGGTGGCGGTGCCGTGGGCCTCCAGGTAGCCGAGGGTCCGGGGGTGCACGCCCGCGTTGCGCCAGGCGGCGTCCAGCAGGTCGGCCTGCGAGTCGGAGTCGGGGTTGGTGATGCCCTCGGTGTTGCCGTCGTGGTTGACCGCGCTGCCCTTGATCACGGCGTAGATCCGGTCGCCGTCCGCGACCGCCTGCGACATCCGCTTGAGCACGACCGCACCCGACCCCTCGCCGAAACCGGTGCCGTCGGCGGCCTCGTCGAAGGTGCGGGTGACCCCGTCGGAGGACTCGATACCGATGTTGGAGTGCGGGTGCTTGACGGGGGAGAAGACGATCCGGGCGCCGCCGACCACCGCCATCTCGCAGTCACCGGCGAGCAGCGCGTTCTTGGCCTGGTGCACCGCGACCAGGGTGGCCGAGCAGGCGGTGTCCACCACCAGGCTCGGGCCGCGCAGGTCCAGCAGGTGCGACAGCCGGTTGGCCAGCATCGCCGGGATGTTGCCGGTGATGGCCTGCTGGCCGTTGTTCGGGTCGACCCGGCAGATGTAGTCCAGATAGGTCGAGCCGGGGTTGACCGCGAAACCGACGAACACCCCCGTCCGGCTGCCCCGGAGCCGGTCGAAACCGTAACCGGCGTCCTCGAAGGCGAGGAACATGGCGCGCATGACCATCCGGTGGTGCGGGTCGGTCAGCGTGGCCTGCCGGGGATTCATTCCGAAAACGGTGTGGTCGAAGGTGTCGACCTCGTCGAGGAAACAGCCGTTGTGGTATTCGACGTCGGGCTCGTTCACCGGTTCGATGCTCGTCGCCCGGAGATACCTGATGTATTCGGCGAGCTTTTCCTGACGGTTCGTGGGAAATGGTCGGGTGAGGCTCGCCCCGGAACTGATGATCTGCCAGAAGGTGTCGAGGTCGTCGGCCCCGGGGACCTCGACCGACAGGCCGACGACCGCGATATCCGTGTCCATACGGTGAATCACCTCTCCGCGATGCGGGTGAGAAATGCGCTGAGGGTCTTGCCGTTGACCTCGTCGAACCCGGTGACCCCTGCCGCGCGCAGGGTGGTGACCGCCCGGACCCACTCCACCGGGGTGGACAGTTGCCGGGCGAGCAGTTCGGCGGCGCGGCCGGTGTCGAAGACGTCCCCGGTCACGCCGGAGACCACGGGGGTGTGCCCGGCGGCGAATTCGCAGCCGTCCAGGACGGCCCGGAAACGCTGCTCCGCCGCCGCCATCAACGGGGTGTGGAAGGGGCCGCTGACGTTGAGCGGGACGACCCGGGCCCCGGGCAGCGCGCCGATCGCCTTGGCCGCGACGGCGAGTTCGGCGCGGTCCCCGGCGATCGTGCTCTGGGTGTCGGCGTTGAGGTTCGCCACGAACACCCGGGGCAGGCCGGTCTCGGTCAACGCCCGCCTGACGAACGACACCGGCAGGCCCTGCACCGCCGACATGCCCCCGCCGGTGACCTGGGACATCAGCTCGGCCCGCCGGTCGACCAGCCGCAGGGCGACGTCGAGGTCGAGCACCCCGGCGGCGACCAACGCGTTGTACTCACCGAGGCTGTGGCCGGCGAAGTACCGGTAGTGCCCGGGGCGTTCGGCGATCACCTGCTGTGCCAGCAGGGCGTTGACGAAGAACACCGCGGGCTGGGCGTAGCGGGTGTCGCGCAGGCGTCGGTGCGGGTCCCGGGTGCACAGCTCCTCGATGGACCAGCCGAGGATCTCGTCGGCCCTGGCGGTGGCCTCGGGGAACAGGCCGAACAGGTCGGCGCCCATGCCGCGGCGCTGCACCCCCTGGCCCGGGAAGAGTAGACAGTGCACGTGGTGTCCTTTCACGGTCGCCGGGAGGCTCGTCGGATCGACTCGAAGCGCAGCGTCCGGCCGCCGAGGCACTCCCGGGTGAACCGGCGGGCGGCGGGGCCGGGGCCGCAGTCCAGCACGGTGGTGATGCCGGCGTCGGTGACGGCGTGGACGCTGGCGGTCGCCCAGTCGACCGGGCGGACCAGCACCTGCTCGACGAACTCGTCGAGCAGGTCGGCGTCGGGCGGCAGGGTCCGGGGGGCGTCCGCCGCGTAGACCGGTATCCGCAGCTCACCGGCGGCGGGCAGGGGGCCGACGAAGGTCCGGTCCCGGCGTACCTCGTCGGCGGCGGCGGCCAGGTGCGGGCTGTGGAACGGCAGGGTGTTGGTGAGGAACGTCCAGGTCGCCGCGCCGCCGCGGAACATCGCCTCGTGGTGGGCGTGGAAGTGCAGCAGGTCCTCGGTGTGCCCGCTGAGCACGCCGGTGGTGGGGGTGTTGACCAGGCCGACCGAGACCGACCGTCGGGTGTCCCGCCGGTAGCGGTCGACCAGGGCGGCGAGATCCGCCCGGGAGGGGCCGTCGACCAGCGCCATCGGGCCGGGGCGCTGGCGCTGGCCGCCGCCGGCGTACCGCCCGGTCAGCTCGGTGGGGACGGGACGGCCGGTGGTGGCCTGGTGCCCCCGGACGAGGCTCAGCGCGACCAGCCTGAGTGAGGTCTCGGCCAGGGCGAGGAAGGCGTCCGTGCGCTTCGGCCGCAGGCCGGCGACGATGGCCGCCTGGAGCCCGATGCTGTGCCCGATGGCGGCGGTGACGGTGTCCGGGACGGCCCGCCGGGGTTGCAGGTCGCACAGCTGGATCAGGTGGACGCAGATGCCGGCGACGACCGAGTCGTCGGTGCCGGTCGGCGGCGCGGTGGCGGGGTCGGTCAACCACCGGCGCAGCCGGCTCCCGGTGGGGACGACCGGCTCGGGTACGGGGCCGAGATGCTCCCGCAGGTCGTCGAGGGTCCGGAACATGCGGTCGAAGAAGAGCGCGTTCTCCGGCTGCGCGTGCAACGCCCCGAGGGTGGGGAGCAGATTTCCCTGGTGACCACCTATTCCGTCGAAAAGGGCCAGGGTGCGCCCGGAAGGGGTGAGCATTTCCACGGGGATTCCTTGCTGGTCGGGCGGAATGCGTGCGCGGTTGACCCGACACGGCGGGCAGCGGAAAGGCTGCGTCGATTGCCGACGGCTGGCTTCTGATTGTGGCGGTGTTTATCGCGTCCGGTGGAACTTGCACCGCGAACAATATGCGACCCATCGCGCATGGTCAATAGCCCGGTCGCGCTGCGCGATCTGACGGTCGGTGAACGGCCGTTTTGGCAGCTCAGTCGGCTATACGTGGTCGGTGACCCGGCGTGACGAAACAATTGTCAGGCAGGCGTGGTTTGTCCCGCCGATTCTCGTATGTGCGGCGAACCCCGTACGAATTTAACTGTCGCGTCACCGTTCATAAACGTGGCTGTGCTCACGACCGGGGCCCGGGGTGCGCGACGGCCGACCCGGCCCGCCGGTGCGGGCCCGGGACACAGGTGACGAACGGGGCGGGCCCGAAGGCCCGCCCCGCCGCTTTGTTGGCGACTACCAGAGGATTTGAACCCCTAGACCACATCTGCAATCCGCAACCGTGCTAAGTGGCAGTCACCGACAGCGTAGTCCCGACCGCCGGGCCGACGCAGTCGTGCTTGCGACAGCTCAACTGACGTTGCCGGAGCTGCGTGCACCCCCGGCCACCTGGATGGAGCCGTTCGACGAGACGTTGTCGGTGACCGACCACAGCCGCTTCGCCGGCGCCCCCGACCAGGACGGGTTGCACAGGATCGCCGGCTCGCAGTTCTGCACCAGGTTGTCGCGGATCGCCATGATCGGCCCGCCGGCCGCGAAGGCCCAGATGCCGACGCCCGCCCCGGCGGTCACCGAGATCCGGTTGTCCGAGACGAACACGTGCCGGATGCTGCCGATCTTGATGCCCCGGATGGTGCCCGAACCACGCCACCACGCCTGGTAGAGGTGGATGTCGTTGCCGGTCACCCGGATGGTGCGGCCCTGGATCGGCGGTCCCTTGTGGTAGGACACCCCGATGTGGACCCCCTCGGCGACCTGGTCGATGCGGCAGTCGGAGACCTCGACGTCACCGACCGCCGTGCCGCCGCCGATCACCACCGCGCAGGCCCCCACCGACACCTCCGCCGCGGCGGTCAGGTCCCGCCGGTACCCGCCGGCGTACTTCTCGCCGAAGGCCGGCTCCAGCAGGATCCGGTCGGCGACGCTGCGCAGGTGCCTGGCCGCCGCCGACGGGGTCTGCACCGGACGCGACGGCGGCGACGCCGCCACCGCCGCCTCCCAGGCGCCCTGGCTCAACGCCGAGTCGAAGCGCAGGCTCGCCCCCGGCACCGGCAACGCCACCTCCCGCCGGTCGCGGGCGATGTCGTCGGCCTCCCGCACCTCGATCCCCTCACCGACCAGGTAGTCCCGCAGCGTCTTGCGACCCTCGTCGGTGTCGAAGATCCGCCCGGCGTTCTGCCCGAGCCGCCCCTTGAGCGAGGTGAGCTGCCGCCGGTACGAGGGCAGCTGGGCCGGGTCCTCGGTGGCCACGTCCGCCAGCCGCAGCACGTACGCCTCGGCGGCCTCGGCGGTGCGCTGATCCTCGGCGTTCGGCGGACGCAGGGTGGACAGGGTCTTCCACTCGCTCTGCGGGACCATCGAGTTCATCCGCACGCCCCACCGGCCGACCCGGATCACGGTGTTCCACTCACCCGTCTCCAGCCGGTCGTCACGGTCCAGGGCGAGCCGCCCCACCAACTGGGTGGCGAGCTGACTGCGGAACTTCTCGTCCTTGACCAGTTCGGCCAGGGTCAACGAGGCCGGCCGGGGCGGGCAGGAGAATCGACACCGGGTTACCACCGCGTGGTCCGGGTTCACCAGCAGCACCCCCTGCTGGCCGTGGCCGATGAGGAAGTCCGAGTCGAGCACCCGGACCTTCCCCGGTGGGGTGCCCTGGTCGTTGCGGACGGTCAGGCAGGTGCTCTGCGGCGACGCGCCGGCCACCCCGGTGAGCTGGCAGTGCTCGATCGTCACCTCGGCACAGTTGACGGCCGACACCGGGCCGAGCCGCCCCTCGGCGGCAGCCGGGCCGGGGGTCTCCACCGCCAGGTGCGACACCGACACGGTGCCGCAGTTGACGAACATCAGCGCGTACTCCTGCCCCTGCACCCGGATGCGGCTGGCCGGCCCGCTGCCCAGCACCCGGATGTTGGCCCGGCCGGTGAAGGTGACCGGCACGGTGCTGGTGTAGAGGCCGGGGGCGAAGCAGATCAGCACGTCCCCGGCGGGCAGCGTGGTGAGCGCCTGCACCCAGTCGATGCCGGGCCGGATGGTGATCGTCGCCCAGCCGCCGGTGGCGGACGCGGCGAGCTGGTTGATGGCGGCCTGCACGGTGGTCGCCCCGGCCAGCGACGGCCGCCCGGTCGGGTCGTACGACACCCGGTCGGCGCGGGACAGCGCGCCGGTGAACGTCACCGGCAGGTGGACCGGCTGGCCGGCCTCGTCGAGGAGCTGGGCGGTGACCTCCTGGGTGGCGGCGGCGGAGTCGAGCTGCCAGGCGCAGCGGGCCCGCCCGTCGGTACCGGTCTCCACGGTGACGGTGCCGGCGGTGACCGCCCCGGCGGTGACCCGGCCCGCCCCGCCGGTGACGGTGAACCGGACCCGGGCCTTCGCGACCGGCTGGCCGCCCATGGCCACCCCGGTGACCAGGTCGTGCCCCAACGGCACCAGGGTCGCCGGGCTGCCCGGCACCGGCACCGCCTCCTGGCCGTCCCCGCCGAGCAGGCTCAGCGTGGCCTGCCCGGTCAACGGGGCGAACACCGGCCGGCAGTCGCGCAGCACGCTCCACTGGCTACCGTCCCAGCTCACGACGCCGATCCGGCCGTGCGCCCGGCGCGGCCCGTGCGGGGTCTGCGCGACGGGGGTGGTGCCGACCCGGGGCCACTGCACGTCGTGCACCGCCGAGCGGGCCGGAAACGACCACCAGTCGCCGGTGCGGAAGGTGCCCGCCGCCGAGAACCGGATCTTGATACCGAGTTCCAGGTCCACCTCGACGCCCCCGGCCGGCACGGTGCCCCGGCCGTCCCAGCGGCGCACCCGGGGCCGGGACGGGAAGTCGGCCCGGTCGAGGCTGCCGGTGGCGGTGCCCGGCCGGATCACGATCCGGTCCCCCTCCACCCGGTCGACCTGAACGAGCGTGCCCGGCAGGGCGTTCTGCTCCCGGCCGTCGTCGGTCAGTTCCACCCAGGAGCCGTTGGTGAAGCCGGCGCTGCCGTCGCGGCCCGGGACCTTCACGGTCAGCACGTCGACGTCGATGCTCTCCCACGTCGCCACCGTGGCGGCGTTGTCCCGCGACCAGACGTAACCGGCCGTGCCGGGCGCCCCGCCGGTGAGGATCTCCACCCGGTAGAACTGGTTGTCCAACCCGGTGTACGGCGACCCGGTCGGGATCACGCAGTCCCCGCCGGAGCTGCCCGTCGGGTCGGCGCGGACCGCGAGGGTGCCGGTCGAGGCGGCGGTCAGCTCCGCCCAACCCGGCGGGGTGTCCGCGCAGCCGACCGGGGTGTTCGGCGGCCCGGCCTGCAACAGCCGCACCTGCCACACGGTCCGCAGCCGGGTGGTGGTGTCCGGCCCGCCGAGGGCGACCTCCCGCAGCGCCGGGTCCTCGATCGCCGTCACGTGCTGCGACCACACCTGCAGCCACGCCGCGTAGACCCCCGGCGGCACCGGCGCGCCGGCGGCCAGCCAGGTACCGTCGAGCTTACGGACGAACGGCCCGCCCGCCGGCAGGTCCGGCTGGGCGAACACGGAGAGCGGGGTGTCGTTCTCGCAGAGCACCCCGTCGAGGTAGTAGCGGCCGGCCGACAGCTTCAGGTCGGCCCCGCCGGTCAACCCGAACGCCCCGCCGACCACCGGCGCGCCCGCCGCGCCGACCACGTCGGTCAGCGCGGTGGCCCGCAGGTGCGCCTGGATGTCCTGCTGTTCGTTCCAGTCCGCGTCCAGGTCGACCCGGCCCTGCTGCTTGCGGACGCTCGTCGCGTGCCGCCGCTGGTCGAACGTGACGCGGCTGATGTCGCCCTTCATGGTGTGGTTCCTCCGGTCGGCAGGACGGGCAGGGCAGCGGCAACCCGCCCCAGCGGCAGGTACTCCGCCAGCGCGAGGGTGAGGTTGTGCAGACGTTGCGGGGTCAGGGCACGCCGGAACGCCCCCAGCTCGGCCCCGGACTCCGCACCGGTACGCAGCTCCACGGCGGCGGTGGCAGCCAGCCGGCCGTAGGTGGCGTCGCCGTAGCGGGTGCTCGCCCACGCCGGACCGACCCGGGTGGCCACGTCCGGGTCGTCGGGGCGGGCCTGCTGGGCGAGGTCCGGCTGGCAGCGGTAGCGACGCGGGGTGACCGAGCCGGGCCGCAGATAGCTGAACCGGACGTACCCCTGCTGCCGGCGGGCCACCGTCACCGGCTGGTCGAACAGGCAGTCCGTGGCGGTCAGCACCCGCGCCGTGGTGGTACCCAGCACCGTCACCCCGGTCAGCTCCGCCGCCGCGTCGCCGGCGGCCACCGTGCCGTGCACCAGCGAGTCGGTCACGGTCAGCGGTCCGTCGGTGGTGGCCAGCGCCCCGGTCACGCAGCGGTGCACCACCACCCGGGTCCGGTCGTTGCCGGCGGTGACCGTCAACCCGGTCGCCGCCGGCCCGAGGGTGCAGTGCCGCAGCTCGACCAGGCCCAGGCCCGGCCCACCCCCGTCGGGCGCGGTGACGGTCACCGTCCCGGCGACCAGCAGCCCGTCGACGACCAGCTCACCCGGGCGGTCCCCGACGCCGACCCCGGTGGCCGCCAGCGTGCCCAGCAGGCAGGGCCGCACCCCGACCGGGTCGAGGTCGGTCTGCCGGCGGGGCCGGTCCGGCGGCCGGGGCCACTGCGCGGCCAGCACGCTCAACCGGCTGCCCTGCCCCACCCGCACCGACAGGTTCTCCCGGTAGCGGTGGCTGTCCAGCACCACGATCCGGCCGGTGCCGCCCGGGTGTGCGGCCTGGAAGTCGTGCCAGGCGGTCACCGCCTCGCCCAGCGAGGCGACGACCTCCCCGGCCCGCGGCGGCTCCGTCACGCTCACCGCGAGCTGCCAGTCCACCGGCCCGTCCGCCGCCCCCAGGTCACCCCGGCGCGGGTACGGGCCGGCGCCGACGTCGGCGCTGAACGCGTACCACCAGGAGACCGCGAGACGGTGCACCGGCCGGCCGGCGGCGACGGTGATCCGGCCGCGCACCGGGTCGACCCGCACCACGCTGCCGGTCGGCAGCTCCCAGCCGGCCAGGTCGCAGATCCGCAGCAGGTCCAGCGGCACCGGGCGCAGCTCGTCGGCCGGGGTGGGCTGGATCCACACCACGAACGACGGGTCGTCGTCGCGGAACCAGCGCCGCTGCTCCGCCGACGGCGGGCTGTCCGACGCCAGCGCCGCCAACTCGTCGCGCAACGGGCGGCGGCGCAGCGGACCGGGCACGTTCGCCTCGTCGGCCCGGTGGTCGATGTCCGGCTCGGTCACCGTCGGCCCGGTCAACTGCCGGCCCACCCCCACCGGGTCGATCCACCACCGGCCGTCAGGCGGCGTCACGACCGGCGCGGCCGTCGCCCGGTCCAGCCGGTACGACGGCAACGGCCACACGTACAGGCCGATGTGCCCGATGTTGGGGCGGCCGGTCCCGGTGTCCATCGCCCGCACGTCCACCGTCCGGCAGACCGTCTCGAACGGCCCGCCGACCAGCTCCAACGGCGCGGCGGCCCGGATCGACGCGGTGGCCGGCGCGTCGCGGACGTGGTTGACGTGCTGGGTGGCGACCAACCGTTCGAAGAACTCGACGACGGCGGCGCTCCAACCGGTGTTGGCCCGGGTCAGCTCCTCCAGGGCGGCGGCGGTGCCCTTGCGCCGGCGGAACCGGATCGTGTCGGCCACCCGGGCCCGGTCGGACAACCCGCCGCCGTCGGCCAGCGGATGCAGCTGACCCGCCCCCACCAGCTCACCGAGGTAGGGCACCACCCACTCGGCGCAGGTCTCCACGAACCAGTCGTCGGTGAGTTGGTCGATGTCGGCGTCGAGCGCGGCGGCCTGGGTGGCCAGCACCTCCACCAGGGCGCGCAGCATCCCGCCGGCCGCCTCGTCCCGGCTGCGCAGGGCCGCCGGCAGCAGGTCCCAGATCTCCTCGACCCTCACGATGCCTCCAGCAGGGTGACGTCACCGGCGTCCACGGTGAGCAGATCGGCGGGCAGCAGCACGTCACCGACCCGGCGGGCCGGCGCTGCGGTGATCACGTCGAGGCGGGCCGGCGACTGCCCGGCGTCGTACAGCAGCTCCAGCACGACCGCCGCGACGCCCGGCACCCGGTGCAGCAGCGCCTGCACCTCGCTTGCGCGCACCGGCTGGGCGTAGTCGCGGGCGTCGAAGCTCAACCCGGCGACCAGCGCCGCGCGGGCGGCGGCCGAGACCGCCGCGAACCGGTACCCGGGGGTCAGCAGCAGCCGGGCGGTCACCGCCACCCGGCGGCGGTGGTGGCCGAGGATGCGTACCGGCACCGCCGCCTGGCGGGCGGCGTCCAGCGCCCGCAGCAGGTCGGCGCGGACCGCCGCGTCCGGTGGGATCTCCGCCCCGTCCGGGCCGGCGACGGTGAGCAGGACGAGTTGCCGGGCGTCGTCCCAGACCAGGTCCGCGCGGGCCTTGCCGATCCCGGCGAAGGCGCGGGCGAAGTCGGCGTGGTCGGCCAGTGAGACGACCCGCCCCAGGGTGCGGACCGCCAGCGGCGCGTTGCGGCGGGCCCGGTCCACCCCCTCCGGGTCGTCGGCCCCGGCGGCCGGCACCGGGTTGCCCACCTCCATCAGACCCAGCGGCCGGGACAGCGGGATCGTCAACCGGCCCGGCGCGAGGTCGGCCGACCGCCCGACGCCGCTGCGGTAGGTGGCCACCACGTTGTCCCGCCCGGTGGGCAGCCGCGCCCCGGTCAGTCCGTCGCCGAAGGTGACCGTGACGGTGCCGTCGTCGGCCCGCCGCACGGTGTAGACCCGGGCGGTGGGAGCCTGCCCGAGCAGCGCCGGCACCTCCTGCCAGCGCACCCCGTCGACCCAGACCGCGAGGGTGGTGCGGGAGCCGCTCGCGGTCGCCGCCGGCACGTGGGTCAGCGGCGCGTGCCGCAGCGTGAAGCGGGGGAACGCCTGCCGCGCGTCGCCACTGCCCAGCACCTCGGCCCGGCTCTCACCGTGGGTCGCCGGTGTCACGTTGCCCAGCACCCGGACGCTGTCGCGCCGGTAGCGGCGGGTCACGTTCGCGGTCAGGTCCACGGTGGTCGCGTCCCGCACCCGCAGCACCGTCACCACCTCGCCGACCGGCCCGCCGTCCGGGTCGACGCCGGTGAGCACCAGCGGCCGGCCCGGCTCCAGTCCGGGCGTCGGCCGGGCCAGCTCCAGGGTCGCGGTCGCGGCCAGCGGGGCGGTCAGCGGCGGGGCGGCCGTCGGGAGCAGCCGGCTGCCGCCGAGCACGGTGGTGGTCCGCCGGGAGAAGGTGTTCGAGTCGCCGCCGACCACGGTGACCCGGGTGGTGCGGGCGGCGATGCCGAAGTCGGCGACCGGCGACTCCGTCACCGCGTCGACCCGACGCACCTGCGGCACCCCGGCGGTCTCCAGCACCAGCCACGACCCGGCCACGACCGACGGGTACGACTGGTCCAGGTGCAGCGTCCGCTCGTCCTTGCCCAGCGCGGCGTCGACCCAGCTGTCCTTGCGGGTCGCGTACGCGCCCGGCAGCACCTGGTTGGTGCCCGGGTTCAGCTCGCCGACCCGTAGCGCCACCGGCAACGCCGACCACGGCTGCGCCTGGTGGCCGAACAGCGCCGCCCGTTGCGTCAGCAGGTGGACCTGGACCTCCCGGCCCGACTGGCGCAGCTCCGTGCCGAGCGGTTGGGCGGCCACCGTCGCGTCCAACCCGACCACCGTGTACGCCGGCACCACCGCGCCGCCGTCGGACGCGGCCACCACCGCAGGCAGCACCGCGGTGGCCGAGCGCACCCGGCGCACGTCGTACCAGTCGGGGCCGAGCACCAGCAGCGCGGTGCCCGGGGTGAGCACCGTGTCGACGCCGGCCAGGTGCAGGGTGTCGTCACCGGGGCGCGGTGCGCGGGGCGCGGTGACCCGCAGCCCCACCGCGTTCAGCTCCGGGCGGGCCAGCAGCGGGGCCACCGTCTCGAAGACCTGCGGCAGCTCGCCGGGGCCGGGCACGCTCTGCGCCTGGCTGCCCACCGGGATCGGCACCCCTTCCGGGGCACCGGGGGTGGCGGTGACGGTGAACGACAGCCACGTCGTCGCGGCCACCCCGGGGCGCAGCTCGTAGCCGATCGCGCGGGCCAGCATCAGCACCGAACCGCGTTCGGTGGCGGTGCCGAGGAAACCCTCGTTGGCGATCCGCTCCTGGTAGAAGGCGAGCACGTCCAGGGTGGTCGCCCAGGCGTGCAGCAGCGCCACCGCCGGGTCGTCGACCTCCCGGGTGGTCAGCCCGGCCAGCTCCGGCCGGCCGGAGAGCCGCTCGACCAGTTCGGCGGCGAAGTCCGCCTGCCGGCCCAGCCGGTACCCGACGGCGGCCCGGCCGGGCGGATTGGGTTCCCGGCCCACTCGTGACGTCACAGTCCACCCACCAGGTCGAGGTGCAGGATGCCGTGCTCCGGCACGCTGGGATCGTTGTCGAGGCGGATCACCTCGGTGTCGCCGGCCCGCAGCACCCGGGCGTCCAGTTCCCCGCCGGCGGCCACCCCCACCGGGTGCAGCTCGGTCACCCGTACGTCGGTGACCCCGGGGACACCGACCGCGGCGGCCAGCAGTTGGCTGACGTAGAGCGGGGTGCCGAAGCTGAACCGGTCGGGGTGGAAGAACCCGCGCGCCCCACCCGGCAGGTCGCGGGCGGAGAAGAGGTCCAGCAGGGCCCGGCGTACGTCCGAGCGGAACGCGCCGCCGGTGACGCACACCCACAGCCGCAGCTCCACCGGCAGGTCCACCGGGTCGCGTAGTTGCAGGTCGTACCCGGCGATCCGGAACCGGTCGAGTCGCCCGGCCAGCCGGCGGGCCAGCTCCGGCTCGTCGGTGAGCCGCTGCCCGCCGGTCAGGTCGAGGGTGAGGAACACCGTCCACCAGGAACCGGTCCAGCGGACCCGGGCGGTGGCGTTGGCGACCTCGGGTAGCCGCAGGGCCGCCGCCACCCAGTCGGCGGTGGTGACCGCCCGTTCCTGGGTGGCGAAGGCGACCGGGGCGTGCTGCCGGGCGTGTTCGACGTCCTCCGGGTCGGTGCCGCCGACGGCGGGCAGCGGGTTGGTCGCGGCGAGCAGCCCGACCCGGTCGGTGACCAGGGTGGTCAGCGCGTCGTGGCCGAGGTTGCCGGCCGCGCCGCCGCCGCGCCACCAGGCGACCTGGAAGACCGTGCCGGCCGGTGGTCGCCGCCCCGACACGTCGTCGCCGAAGCGCAGGCTCACCCGGCCGTCGCGTTCGCGTTCCGGGACGAAACCCTGATCGAAACGGTCGGCGTTGAGCAGGTCCCGGCGGGGCCGCCAACTGCCCTCGGTGGTCTCCAACCGGATCAGCGGCACCGCGGCGCGCGGGTCCTGGTCGAGGGCCTGGCTGGCCGGGGTGTCGGTGGTGAACGGCACCGCCGCGGCGACCGGCTCGTCGGTCAGCACCGGCCGCCACCGGTGCTCGGCGGCCGGCGGAAGCTGCCCGGACACCGCGCTGGCGTGCTGGACGGCCACCAGGTTGGCGCGGGCCACCGCACAGGTCACCAGGTGGTCGGTGCCCGTGCCGGCGACGGAGGCGGTGACGGTCAGCGGGAAGGCCAGCCGGTCGGCGGCGCTCCACCCCACCTCCAGCACGGCCACCCCGGTCACCGGGTCGGTGGTGGGGCGCACCGACACCAGCCGGACCACCTGCCGGTGGGTGGGGTCGGCGTCGGCGCGTCGACCCGTGCGCGGGGAGAGCACCTCCTCCAGCAGCAGCAGGTCACCGGCG
This sequence comes from Micromonospora humida, assembly GCF_016901255.1. Lineage (NCBI taxonomy): Bacteria > Bacillati > Actinomycetota > Actinomycetes > Micromonosporales > Micromonosporaceae > Micromonospora > Micromonospora humida. The sequence continues at coordinate 229,797 of NZ_JAFEUC010000003.1, read as the reverse complement.
GCCAGGCCGGTGGCGGGCAGATCGACCAGGGTGGCCCGGGTCGCCCCGGCGGGCAGGCCGCAGTCCCGGCCGCCCCACACGTACAGGGCGATCTCGTTGCGGGCGGCCCGGGGCGCGAGCGGGGTCAACGTCTCGAAACCGGTCGCGCCGCCGGCCAGCAGCGCCGTCGCGTCGGCGGGGCGTACCGCCGGGGTGGCCCGGTCGGCGGCCAGCACCGGGGTCCCGGCGGGCAGGCCCCGACTCTCCACGTCCGACCCGGCGGCCACCCGCACGCTGAGCCAGGCGCGGGCCGCGCAGCCGTCGTGCACCGCGTAGTCCAGCAGCCGGGCGTGCCGGCGTACCGAGATCCGGCTGCGGGCGGTGCCCAGGTAGGCCTCGGTACCGGCGGCGTCCTGCCGGTAGGACAGCCGGTCGGCCACGTGGGCCAGCGCCTCCACCATCGTGACCAGCGGGTCGGCCGGATGCCGGTCGGCGCCGCCGGGCAGGGCGGCGAGCCGGTCGAGCATCAGCCGCCGGAACCCGGCGTAGTCCTTGGCCAGGTAGTCGGCCGGCGCGGTGGTCGCCGGTGGCGGCGGCACCGGCGGGGCGGCCGGCGCCGGGTCCAGGTCGCTGGGGCAGTTGGCCTTGAACGAGAAATCCTGCGCCGACAGCACCGGGTCGAAGCCGGGTGGCACCCGGTCGTCCACCGCCGAGCGCACCAACCGCAGGGTGTACGGGGAGAAGTCACCGGCCCGGTCCACCCGGACGGTCAGTTCCGCCCCGGCGGCGGCGACGCTGAGCACCCGTACGCCGGTGATCCGGACCCCGCCGTCGACCACCACGTTGCCGACGGCCAGCGGCGCACCGGCGGGCACCCCGCCGGTCTGGCCGGGCAGCGGGTGCAGGAAACCCACGTGCAGCAGCCGCTGGTCGGCGGCGTCCACCTCGACCCAGTCGATGCCGTTGAAGGCGCTGCCCGGCCGGGCCACCTCGGCCCGCCGCTCGTCGTCGTCGCACCGCACGCTCATCCCGCACCCCTCTCCACCGACACCTGCGCCGGCCGGCCGGTGGCCCGCAGCCGGTAGGCGACGTGCACCCGCACCGCCGCCTCGGCCAGGTCGACCCGGACGTCGTCGACCTCGATCAGCTCACCGAGCCACCGCTGCAACGCGCTGCGGGCCTGCAACTCGGCGGTGCCCACCACCGCGTCGTCGACCGGGGCGAACAGCAACTGGCCGAGGCCGGCGCCGAAGTCCGGCCGGTTGACCCGCTCCCCGGGCGCGGTGAACAGCACCGCCTCCACCAGGTCGGCGACGTGCCGGTCCGGGCCGGCCAGCCCGGAGCGGCCCCGGTTGTCCGGCCGCCACGGAAACGCCGGGTACGTCATGACGCCACCGCCCGGACCTGCACGCCGGCCACCGTCGGCGGCCCCTGCGGTACGCCCTCCGCGCTGACCCCGAGCCCGACGCTGGTGCCGAGCACCGGCGGCTGCCCGTTGACCAGCACCCGGGCCGCCGGGGTGGTCCACTGGAGCTGGACGCAGGGCTGCGGCTTGGTGCCCGCGCCCACCGGCACCTGGAAGGTGCACCCGGTGACCGGGTACGCGTCGGTGGCGGTGACCACCGGCAGGCCGCCGACCAGCACCCGCGCGTTGCCGGTCTGCGGGGTGACCGGGCCGGTGTGCGGGCAGGTCAGCACCGCCCCGACGTGCAGCAACGGGCCGGGCATCAGGTCACCGTCAACGCGGTCTGGTTGACCGCCACCGTCGGGCCGACCAGGGTGATCGAGGCGCCCTTGCCGTTGGAGATGATGATCCCGGTGTCGTTGATCGAGATCATCGCCCCGGTCAGCGTCTTGAGCAGGATGCCACCGGTCGGGCCCGGAGCGTCGGAGATCATCAGGGTGGCCTGGCCGGGGGTCTGCAACACGATCGGCGGGGTGGGCGGCGGGGCCGACGACACCAGCGCCGGGATCTCCGCCTTGGAGCCGTACCAGCAGCCCGTCCAGATCGGATGGTCGGCGTCGCCCTGCTCGAACTCCACCCACACCCCGGTGCCTGGCAACGGCACGGCGAACATGCCCGCCTGGATGCCGGCGAGCGGGAAGCAGGGCATCGCCCAGCTCGACGGGGGGAGCGTGACGTCCGGGACGGTCACCTGGATGCGGCCCTGCTGCAACGGATCGAGGTGGTTGACCACCGTGCCGCGATACTTGCCGTAGTACCTCGTCGTCATGGCTGTGCCCTTCCGGAGGTGGAGACCTGGGCGTTGCGGCCGAGGGTGAACCGCTGCTTGACCTCGCCCGCCCTGACCGTGGTGGTCACGCTGCGCACCACGTACTCGCCGTCGTAGGCGCGGCCCGCCCCGCGCACCCCGACCAGCCGGCGGCAGCGCAGCAGCCGGCCGTAGCGCAGCACGTCAAGCGAGCCGGACCCGGTGATCACGTTCGCCGACTGGGCGGCCCGGGCCAGACCCCGGGCGAGGGTCTGCACGACGTCCATCCGGGCGGTGGCGTCGTCGGTGCCGTCGGGGTTGGACCGCCCGACATTCATCCGCCGGTACGACAGCGGAATCGGGATCTTGCGGCCCAGCGGCGGGTTGAGCGGGCTGACGTCCGGCACCGGCAGCGGAATCGGCACCCGTACCTGCTCGGGGAACGCGGTGAGCAGGTAGACGGTCTTCTGCACCCCGTCGAAGGAGAACGACAACGACTCCACGTTGGAGCCCGCGTCGGCGTTGACCGTCAACGCCGGCTGGGGCTGACCGGCACGCACCTCCGGCCCCCAGTAGGCGGTGTTCATCCCCGGGGTCGGCCCCGGCTCCAGGTAGAACGTGTAACCCACCTCGTCGGCGAGCTGCGACACGTACGCGAAGGTGGTGCCGCGTACCGCCGGGATCCGCTGCACCGGGTTCGGCGCGAACACCAGCACGCTGGGCACCACCATCGGCACCACCCCGTACGCGGCGAACGGGGCGAGCAGGGTCAGCACCCGGGCCTCCGCCGGCATCGGCATCGGCAGGTCCGACAGGTCGATCAGGTCCATCATCTGGCTGACGTCCACCCCGGTGAGGGTGAGCGTCGACGCGCCCGCGTCGTTGCTGCGGGCCACGTCGTGCCGGGTCACCACCCCGTCGGAGAGCACCTGCGGCCGCCCGTCGAGGTGCAGCACCAGCAGCACCCGGGTCGGCGGGTCCAGGCTGCCGTCGGCGAGCATCCGCTCCACCGGCGACCCCCGGCCCAGGGCGAGACGCAGCTGGAAGCCCGAGCGCTGTCCGGCGTTCTGGGTGACCTGCGCCTCCTGCACCGCCGCCACCAGCTCCATCGGGGCCGGCCGGAAGGTCAGCGGCCCGATCAGCACCTGCAACCGCACCCCGCTAGGCATCGAGGCTCCCCGGGAACCCCTCGGGCAGGGCCACCCGGACCACCTGGCCGGGGCGGATCAGCTCCGTCGGGTCGAACACCCCGTTGGCGTCGCAGAGCTGCCAGAACGCGGTGGGGTCGCCGACCGTACGGGCGGCCAGCAGGTCGACCCGGTCGCCGTCGGCGACCGGTTCCCAGCCGGCGGTGGCGAGCCGCTCGGCGGGCGGCACGAACCGGCGACGCAGGTGCACGATCTCCTCGCCGGTCTCCGGGTCGACGGTGACCGTGGTGCCCACGGCGGCGTACCGGCTGTCCGGCGCGAGCGCCCCGGGCGTCGGCTGGCCGCCGGTGGCGCCGGTGGCGGCGAAGAGGGTCTCCGCGACCCGGCTCTGCGCGGCAACCAGGGCCGGGTCGGTGTCGGTCGGGTCGCTCATGGCAGCCGGTCGATGCCGAGGTCGGCCAGCCGCCCGCCGCGCGCCCGACCGGCGAGCTGTTCGAGCTGCTGGTGGGCGGCCATGGCCAGGCCGCCGGCCCGGCCGTCGGTGCCCACGTCGTTGACGGTCAGCACCCGCAGACCCAGCCGGATCTTGGCGCGGATCGGGTTCAGCATCGGGTCGAACGCCTCCTCGGTGATGGTCAACTCGGTGATCCGTACCGGCCAGAGCCGGCGTCGTCCGAAGGCCAGCAGCACCAGTGGCGCCGGCGGCGGCACCACCTCCAGGGTTCCGGCGGCCAGCAGCGCCGCCGCGTCCTGCACGGCGGCCAGGCTGGGGTAGGCCAGCGACTCCAGGGCGGCCAGTTGCGCGGTCAGCCCCAGCTCCACCGTCTGCGGGTCGGTGAGCTGGTCGGCGGCGTCGAGGTCGGCCTCCAGGGTGAGCGTCTGCACCGGCGGGCCGGTGATCCGCAGCGCCTCGCCCCGGGCCCCACCCTCGGCCCCGGCCGTCTTGAGCTGGAAACCGCGGGTCAGCGCGTCCGGGTTGTACTGCAGGGTGATCACCCGGCGGCTACGCCCGCTGTCCGGGTCGAGCACGACCAGGCCGGCGCGCAGCAGTCGGGGGCTGAGGGGACTGGTCACGGGGTGCCTCCAGAGGTGGGACGCCGCCAGCGGATCCGCTCCGCCACGGCCCGGGTGATCCGGCCCTGCATCAGCAGCGGGTCCAACCCGCTGAAGTCGACGGTGCAGTCGGCCAGCTCGGTGATCCGGATCTGCCCGGTGGACAGGCCGAGCCCGTCGAAGAGCAGGTTCACCCGGGCCACCGTGGCGCTCTGCAACGACACCGGCCGCAGCCGGCCCGGCAGGCCGCCACCACCGCCGGCCCGCCGTACCCCACCGCCGACGGCGAGGTGCACCAGCGCGTCGGGGGCCAGCACGATCTCGTTGCCGCCGCCCAACGGCAGGGTGATCTCCCGGGGGTTGTTGACCGACAGGTCCACGTCGACGTTGCCGATCGCCAACCTGCCGGGCGGGCCGGTCGACGGTTCGTCGCTCTGCACGTCGGCGACGGTGTGCAGCAGGTCGTCGCGGGAGGCGGCGGTCGGTCGCAGCAGCCGGTTGAGCCGCACCAGGTGCTCGGTGCGGGCCTGGCTGACCTCGCCGGTGTCGAGCTGCCACCGCAGGAGGTCGACGTTGTTGTCCGGCGGGGGCGCGCCCTCCGCCCCGAAGCTGGGCAGGTGCACCCGGTAGACCAGGTCGTCGCCCTCGACGATGAACCGGCCCGGGGTCCACCACGGCAGCGCGCCGGTGAGCCGGCGGTAGTCGACCGCCCCGTCGCGCAACGCCAGCCGCACCTCCCAGCTCCGCTCACCCCAAAGGAATCCGTCGTGGGTGACGTCGAAGTCGATGTGCCCGTTGAGGCTGTCCAGCACCTCGCCGATGCGGTAGGCGTCCAGCACCCGCACCAGCGCGTCCCACTTGCCGGCCAGGTCGGCCCGGCGCTGCGCGCTGGTGGTCCGGGCCGGCGGCGGGGCCGGGATCGGGGAGCCGCCGCCCAGCATGGTGGCCAGGTCCAGCACGAACCGGGCGTTGCGGATGTCCAGCGACGGCAGCTCACCCGAGCCGCTGGTCAGGTCGTGGGTGAGGTCGCCGAGCAGCCCCTGCTCGACGAAGACGTACAACCCGAGCCCGCTGTCGGTGAAACTCAGCCCGGTCACCTCACCGCCGCGTACGGCGATCCGCCGGCCGGGGGCCGCCGTGCCGTCCGGACCGGCCGGGTCCTGCTCGTAGCCGATCGAGGTGAACCGCAGCCCGTGCTCGGGGCGGCCGGTCGGTGCGCCGAGGAACAGCAGTTGCCGGCGCGGGTCGGCGGTGACCTGGGCTCTGATCGCGGTCAGCGTGGGCTGCGCGAGGTTGAGCCGCAGCCCACCGTGGTCGAGGAAGTCGACGCTGAGCCCGCCGGCGGTGAAGTCGGCCGTGCCGCCGGACAGGAACGTGCCGATGTCGAAGCCGACCCGGGCCGCCTCGATGGCCCCGATCCGCAGGCCGCCGAGGATCCGCATCCCCTCCGCCGTGCGGGTCGCCTCCACCAGGAAGCCGTCCTGCCCGGCCGCCGGCACCAGCCGCAGCTCCCCGAGCACCGCCTCGACGTCCGGGCTGAGCCGGATGGTGGTGCCGTCGTGCAGGTCGACCAGCAGTCCGCTGGCCCGGGTCTGCTGCACCACCAGCTCGCGCAGCAGCAACCGGCGGAACCGGCCGCCCGGGGTGCCCGCCGGCCACAGGTCGACCCGGGCCCGCACGCTGATGCCGAGCAGGGTGATCGCCCCCGCGCCCGACGGGATCCGCAGGCCGAGCGCCGCGCCCTGCCAGTTCAGCGCGTCCACCGAGATGGTCGCCAGGCTCAGCCCCGGCTGCCCGTCCGGGCCGATCTCGATGTGGTCCGGGCCGACGCTGACCACCCCGGTGTCCAGCCCTTGGATGCTGACGTGCTGGTCGTGTTCGCCCGGCCGGGGGCCGACGCCGAGCTGAGCCTCACCGCCGACCACCCGGGCCTGGATCCGCCCGCCCCGACCGAAGGCGAGGGTGAGCTGGGCCGCCCACAACGCGCCGTCGACGTGCAGCGCGGCGTCGATCCGGCCGGCGATCTCCACCCGGGTCACCCCGGTGGTGAGCCGTCCGGCGGTCACCCCCGCCGCCGCCGACCAGCGTAGGCCGCGCAGGTCCACGTCGAGGATCTCCAGCGGCGGCCGGTCCGGTTCCCCGGCCGGAACCGGTTCGGGTCGGCCGAGGCCGACGTCGAGCACCCCGTCGCGGTAGCGCAGGTCCCGCCCGGTGATCCGGGCGATGTGCAGCCGTTCCAGGTGCAGCGCGGCGGCGGCCGGGACGACCCGACCGGCGGCGTCGCGCTGCTCCGGCGTGCTGTCCCAGCGACCGCTGGCGGTCAGCCCGTCCAGCACGGTCGGCCCCCGGGAGACGATCCGCCCGTCGCCGGCCCGCCAGTCGATCGCGCCCAGCTCGATGCGGGCCGGGCCGACGTCCTCGAACCGCAGCCCGCCGGCCCGTTCCGTGACCAGCCGGCCACCGAGGCCCGCCCGGCGTACGGTGACCGCGCCGTCCGGGGTCCGCAGGGTGGTGTCGGTGAGCGTGAGGCCGTCGAGTTGGATGCGTTGGCTGTCGGTGGGGTCGCTGACGATCCGGCCGGTCACCGGGTCGACCCGGTGCGGCCCGGCCTGGATCAGGTCCACGGTGACCGTGGCGGCGTCCGGGCCGGTCGGCCGGCCGCCCACGGTGCCGGTGATCGTGGTCGGGCCGCCCTGCACCGAACGGGAGATCACGGCGAACCGGAGCCGGTCGAGCTGACCGACGGTCAACCGCCCGGAGTAGGTCAGCTCCTCGCCGGTGAGGTCCACGTCGAGGTCGCGCAGCCGCACCCCGATCAGCGCGCCGGAGACCACCTCGACGCTCATGCCCGGTGCCGGGTCGGTGACGTCCATGCCGATCCGGTCGGCGTCGATCCGGTCGATGACCAGGTTGCGCACCAGCGCGCCACGGACCTGCCGCCCGGCGGCGTTCGCGCCGGTGCGGACCCGCACGTCGAGGCTCATCCGGCCGATCCGGGTGCTGCCCCGGGCGTAGACGCTGCGGCCGGGGGAGTTCCACGCCAGCCCGGTCAGTTCGGTCTGCTCCACCACCAGGTCGGGCAGGCGCAGGTCGTCGCCGTCGGGCAGCACCCGGCCGTGGATCGCCTCGCCGGGTGTGCCGTCGGCGCGGGCCGGTGCGGTGAACGCGATCCGCTGCGCCTGCACGCCCGGCCCGGAGACCCCGGTCACCGCCAGTTCACCCACCCCGAACCCGACGGCGGCCCGGCCGACCGGCAACCCCGCGGCGGCGGCCGGGCCGGCCAGCTCGGCGGGGAGCGCACCGCCGCCGACGGTGTCGAGGTCGGCGCGCACCCGCAGCCGGGACGCCGTCAGCCGCTCCACGGCGGTGGCCCCGGCGCGGACGTCGGTGGCGGTCAGCGCGGCCAGCCGCACCTGCACCCCGAGGGTGGCCGGGTCCAGGGTGACGTCGAGCCCGCCGACGGTCAACCCGCCGACGGTGACGCCGAAGTACCGCCGGGCCTGTTCCCGCAGCAGCTGAAGCTCCTGCTCCTGGGCCCGGGTGCGGTGCCCGGGCTGGGGGCGGCCGGCGGGGTCGACCGGCTCGGCGGCCAGCGACTCCAACTCCCGCAACCGGTCCAGGTCGGTCAGCCGACGGGTCAGCTCCGCCCGCCGCTGTGCCCAGCGCGGCTCGTCGGGCAGCAGAGCGAGCTGGGCGGTGACGTCGGCGCGGGTGGGCAGATCCCCGGCGGCCAGCCGCAGTGCCGGTGCGCCGGCCGGGCCGGGCAGCAGGCGTACCCCGGCGAGGGTGGCCGACCCGGTGCTGCCCCGGGCCGTCGTCGCCGCGTCGGCGGGAACACGGTCGCGGCGGAACCTGGTGATCAGCTCGTCGTCGGGCAGGTACTCCCCGGCGCGCGACGGCAGGGACGCCTCGGCGTGGATCGGGTCGATCTCCACCCCGGCGGCCTCGACCCGGCCGGTCAGCCCGGTGACCCGGATGCCGCCGACGTCGATCGACCCGCCGACGGACTGGCGGAGCTGGTCGGACAGTTCCACCAGCCGGCGACGTTCGGCCTCGGACAGCGACTCGGCGTGCCAGCGGTGCCGGGCCTCCAACCGGTCCAGTTCCCGCTCGGCCGGCTCCAGCGCGGTGAGCTGGCTGTCGACGGCGCGTAGCCGCTCGTCCAGGGCGGCGCGTTGCGATCCGGTGGCGGTCTCGCGGCGCAGCCGCAGCGACTCCTGCTCGGCGCGCAGCCGGGCCGGCAGGCTGGTGGCCACCCCGATCAGCGTGCGGCCGACCTCGATCCGGCCGACCTGTTGCAGGCCGGCGAAGGAGAGCCCCTCGGCGGTGGCGCTGGAGAAGCTGACCCGCAGCGAGTGCATCATCTCCACCGCGTCGGTGACCCGTTCGCCGACCGTCCGTGGTGGACGGAACACCCCGTCGGTGAGCAGTCCGATCGTCGCGTTGGCCAACGGTGTGAAGATCTCCCCGGCGGTCAGCGAGGTGAACTGCTGGGCGAGGAACGGCGCTCCGGCGGTGTACGGGGCCAGCAACGCGTCGCTGATCTTGGACAGGAACGGCAGCCCGCCGTAGAACGAGATGACGTTGTGCAGCAGGTGGATCAGCGGATCGATGATCGGGATGCCGACCCAGCCGTGCCGGCCCGGCTCGGTCAGGTTCTCCTGCCCGGTCGCCCCGGCCCGAAAGGCCAGCGTGGACAGCCCGAACCGGGTCAGGCCGAGCAGCCCGCCGGGCAGCCCGTCGCTGGCGTACACCACGTCGGAGACGCTCAACGCGCCCATCCCGGCCTGCGCGCCGACCGGCCGCTCGTAGCCCCGGTCGGAGAACGAGGCGACGATGTCCAGGTCGGTCAGGGTGATCCGGCCCGTCCGCAGCGAACTGCCGGTGAAGGTGCGGTTCACCCCGTCGAGTTCCAGCCGGGGCAGCCTGATCCGCAGCACCCCCTGCCGGGCGTCCACCGACAGCGACAGCCGGTTGGCGCGTTCCCGGTCGGTGTCGCGCAGCCGGGCACCCCCCAGGTCGCCGCTGATCCACTGGGCGTCGTGCAGGTCGAACTCGTCGACGGTGACCTCGTCGGTGAACAGACTCAGCCCGGTGCGGCTGAGGAACAGCAGCTTCAGCCCCACCGCGACCAACCGGGCCAGGTCACCCACCACCGTCGGCGTGCCGTCGGTGCGCAACGACTCCGGATCGAACGTGGGCCGCCGGGTCGCGTGGTACAGCCGCAGCTCCGCCACCAGCGTCGCCAGGGCGGGCAGCAGATCCGCGCGGACCTCCCGGGAACGCAGGAACACCCACCGCCGGTCGTCCAGCGCGTACGCCTGGATGATCAACGACCGTAGCTCGGTGACCCGCCCGGCCCGCCACAGCCGGTCGTCACGCAGCCGGTCCCGCAGCTGGTCGCGGGCCTCGACGCGGCGCGGACCGGCGATCGCGGTGACGGCGAGCGAGGCGCGCATCTGCGGGGTCATCCCGGACTGCATCCGGGCCCACCGGTCCGGGTCCTCGGCGGCCAGCCGGGTCTGGTCGGCCACCGGCAGGCTGCGCACCAGCTGGAAGGCCAGCCACGCCTCCCGGGGGTTCACCGCCCAGTCGGTCAGTCCGATCGCGAGCAGGCCGCGGGTTTGCCGTTGCAGGTGCGCCGGGTCGCGCAGGGCGAGCAGGTCGAGCAGCTCGGCCCGCCACATCTCGTGGGTCAGGTACGCGTCCGGCAACGCGGCGAGGATGCGGTCCAGGTCGCGCAGGGCGTCCAACCGGTGCACGGCGGTCCGCAGCGCCTCCCGCCCCCGGGCATCCGGACCGGCGGTCGCGCCGGTCGGCCGGTCGTAGCCGATCAGCCGGCGGACCAGCTCGACGGCGTTCACCCCGTCCAGGCCGCCCTGTACGATCCGATGGATGTCCGCGACGAGCCGGTCGGCGTCGACCTGCCCGGCGCTGCGCCGCCGCCGCTGCAGCGGTTCGGCGAGGGTGCCGACGCCGGTGTAGCTGCCGCCGAGCACGTCGGCGGCGGGGATGTTCTCCTCCAACCGGTCGAACCAGCTGCCCCGGTCGAGCTGCCGCCACCGGTCCTGGGCGGCCAGCGGCAGGCTGCGCAGCAGCAGGTACGCGAAGCGGGCCTCGTGGTCGCGGATCGCCCAGTCGAACAGCCCGTACGACAGCAGCCCCTCCACCCGGGCCAGGTTCCGGTGCTCCGCGCGGGCGGCGAGGACGACCAGCAGCCGGGGACCGAGCGGCGCGTCGACCCGCTTCTCCTCCCACGGCACCTGGTCGAGCAGGGTGTCGAGGTGGCCGCCGTCGTCGAGCTGGCGGACCGCGTACCGCAGCCGGGGCCCCGGCTCGGGCGGCCCGGCGGTGGTCGGCGCGGCGGTGGCCGGGGTGCCGGCGGTGGGTGCGGCGGGGGCCAGGTCGGCGAGCTGGCGCAGCGCCTCGTCGGCCCGGCGGTCGTCGATCAGCCGTTGCACCCGGCGCAGCCGGGTGGCCAGGTCGGTGTCCCGGTCGAGCCGGGCGTCATCGGTCGACACCCCGCCCAGCGCGGTGACCTGCTCGCGCAGGGCCTCGGCGTCGTCGCCCGCCGGGGGCCGCTCGGCCAGCAACGCCCGGAAGTGCGTCTTGCGGTCACCGGCCAGCAGCTCCCGCAACACGCTGGTCCGCAGGGCCCGCAGCACGTTCAGGGCGGTCCGCCGCCGCACCGGGTCGAGCCCGTCGGTGTCCAACCCGTGCACGTTGTCGGCTTCCAGCACCCTCAGCAGGTAGGGGGTCTGCCCGCCGAGGGCGGCCAGCGCGGCCCGGGGGTAGGCGCGGTGGTGGTCGTCGTCGAGGTTGCCGGCCAGGTCGGTGCGCCGGGGCGCGGGCAGGCTGTGCACCAGGCTGCGGGCGACCACGAACGGCAGGGTGTCCAGGATGCGCAGGCAGCCCCGCACATCGTCGCCGGAGACCCACAGCCCGTCGAGCAGGTCGATCATCCGGGCCCGTTCCGCCCGGTACCGGCGGTCCACCAGCGCGCCCAGCTCCGCCTCCAGCGGCCCGGTCGTGGCCTCCTCGGCCGGCGCGCGGTCGGGGGCCGGCGGGGTGGCCGGGCGCGACGGGGTGGCCACGGCACCGGTGTCGGCGGCGACCGCCCCGGCCGGCAGCCACGCCACCGGCCGCCACAGGGCCCGCCCGGCCGCCGCCGCGTCGGCCAGCGCCCGCGCCTCGGCCTCCGGGTCGGCCACCTGCCGTCCCGGGTCCGCCGTCGTGCCGCCCGCCTGCGCCAGGTGCCCCAGCTCGTGCACGAGCAGGGCCCGCCCGGCGGCCCGGGACGGGTCGAAACCCGGGGCCAGGTGCACCACCTGGTCGGCCAGCAGCCCGCGCGCGCCGTGGTTGGCGGCCCGGCGACCGTCCCCGCCGAGGCGTACCCGCACCGCGTCGGGGCGCAGCCCCAGCGCCGGGGCGTACCTGTCGACCAGGCCCCGGGTCAGCGTGGCGAGGGCGTCGTCACGTGCCGCGACGGGTTCCGTCGCCGGGAGCGGCGCCCGCTGCGCGGCCGGGCCCGGGGCGGTCACCGTGGCCACCCGGGCAGGCGCAGCCGGACCCAGATCGCCTCGGCCAGCGCGGTCGGCAGGTCGGCGGTGGCCGGCGCATCGGTCACCGGGGTCACTGTCGACGGCAGCCCCCGCTGCGCCAGCAGCCGGGTCAGCCGGGCACCCACCTCGGCCGCCAGGGTGGCGTCGACCGGCCCGTCGACGCCGGTGACGACCAGCCGGCGGATGTCGACCTCGACGGTCGTGACGTCGGCGTTCACGACCACAGCCCCGGATCGGCCGGCCGGTCGTGCTTGGCGTACTCGGCGGCGACCGCGTCGAGCACGTGCCGCATCCCGACCGGGGTGCCCTCCCCGGCGGCGACCAGCGCGGCGCGCAGCGCGACGGTGTGGATGTCCCCGCCGGTGAGGTCCAGTTCGGCCAGCCGGGGCAGGTCCAGGTCGGCGGTGGCGACCCCGGGCGGGAAGGCCCGCCGCCACAGCCCGGCCCGCTCGGCGGGACCCGGGTGCCCGAACGGCACCACCACCCGCAGCCGGCGCAGGAAAGCCGGATCGATGGCGGTGCGCATGTTCGTGGTCAGCACCGCCACGCCCCGGTACCGCTCCATCCGTTGCAGCAGGTACGACACCTCGATGTTGGCGTACCGGTCGTGGCTGTCACGCACCTCGGAACGGCGGCCGAACAGCGCGTCGGCCTCGTCGAACAGCAACACCGTGCCACCCCGTTCGGCGGCGTCGAAGATCCGCCGGAGCTGCTTCTCGGTCTCCCCGATCCACTTGCTCACCACGGTCGCCAGGTCCACCCGGTGCAGGTCCAACCCGAGTACCCCGGCGACCACCTCGGCGGCGAGGGTCTTGCCGGTGCCGCTGGGCCCGGCGAACAACGCGCCCACCCCGAGGCCCCGACCGGTCCGGCCGGCGAAACCCTGCTCGACCAGCAGCGCCCGACCGGCAGCGGCGGCCGCCAGCTGCCGCAACTGGGCCAGGGCGGGCGCGGGCAGCACCAGGTCGTCCCAACCGGCCCGCACGTCGATCCGCTCGGCCAACCCGTCCAGGTCGCGGCGGACCCGCCCACGGACCAGCTCCCGGGCCCGGGTGACCGGGTCGTCGCCCGACCCGGCGGCGGGGGTAGCGGAGTCGAGGATGTCCCGGTGCCCCAGGTCGAACTCCCGGGCCAGCCCGGCGGCGGCCGACGCGGCGGGGCCGGGCAGCAGGTCCCGCCACAGCGCCCGCTGCTCGTCCCGGGTCGGCCGGTCCACCGTCGGCCCCGGGGTCACCCCGTCGAGGGCGACCGCGCGGGGCGTGCTGACCACCACGTCACCGACGAGCCGGGCCAGCAGCTGCGACACGGCGGCGCTCGCGTCCGGTGGTTCGTCGCCGGTCAGCTCGACGACCAGCACCGGGTCGGCGAGCACCACCTCCCGGTTCCACAGCCGGGCGAAGGCGTCCCGGTCGGTCACCGCCCGGGGCAGCTCGGCGGCGGCCACCCGGTGCCCGGTCCGGCCCACCGTCGTGCAGGCCGCCGCCACCACGTCGAGCCGGTCGTCGTGGTCGGGCCCGCACACCCGCAGCGGGCGTCGCCCGGCCTGCCAGGTGGCGCAGAGCTGCCGCACGGCCCGACGGCGGCTGGCCGGCAGGATGGCCGGCGGCGGGGGTAGCGCCACCAGGTAGGGCCGGAGCCGTTCGTCGAGCCGGCCGACGCCGTGCAGCTCGTGCAGGACCCGCTCGTCGACCCGCAGCGGGGCGTGCGGCAGGGGGCCCTCGGCCAGCTCCACCAGCCGGGCCGCGCGCAGTGGACGGTCGGCGGCGAGGGCGTCCCAGTGCCCGCCGGGCAGGGCGTCCAGGCACCAGGCGAACGTGGGTGGCCGGTCCAGCAGGCCCAGCTCACCGGCGACCGTGGCGGCCAGCACGTCACGTTCGAAGCCGGTCAGCCCGAACCCGGTGCCGATCCGGTCCAGCGGGGAGCCGTCGGGCGGGGCGTCGGCCGCCGGTTCCCCCTTGAGTAGCAGGCGGATGCGGTCCAGTTCGCCGGCCAGCCCGTCGCCGCCGGCGGTGACCGGGGGCGGGGCGGGCCAGCGGGCGGCCGGGCGTGGGGCGGGCATCACAGCACCACGGCCGGGCCGTCGTACCGGCCGGTCGGGTCGGCGTGCAGCGGACTGTCCACCCCGTCGACCCGCAACCGGGCCAGGTACGTGCCGGCCGGCAGGTCGCGGAAGGCGAAACCGATCCGCCCGGTGCGCTCCCCGCCGGGCGGCACCCCGTTGCCGGCGGGCGCGGCGAGCACCGTACCACCCGTCCCGGTCAGCCCTAGGGTGACCTGCTGGCCGGTCTCGACCCCGGGGACGACGTCGACGGTGACCGTGCCGGTGCGCAACAGCACCCCGTCGACCGTGCGGCTGGACTCGACCACCACGTCGGCGGGGGCGACGGTGATCGTCGGCCGGTAGGTGACCGGCACCGCGTCGGAGCTGATCGCCGGCCGGGGCGTGGGCGGGTCACCCAGCGCCACCGCGTGGGTGACGACCAGACCCCGGATACCGGCCGCGACGGGCCGGTCGAACGCGGTCAGCGGCAGCCGCAGCTCACCGGCGGTGACGGTGGCGGGGCTGGCCGACGCCGCCCCGATCCGCACCCGTACGTCCGGCCCGGCGAGGTTGCGGCCGGTCACCACCAGGGTCGCACCGGCCGTGACCGGGGTGCCGGTCGGCCCGTCGGCGCGTACCTGGTCGACCTCGGGGCCGTCGACGTCGATCGTGCCGGCGCTGACCGCGCGGACCGGCAGCGGCTCCCGCGCGCCGCGCAGCGGGTCGATCAGCACCACCGACACGTCGAAGAAGACACTGCTGCGGTACGGCGCGCTGAACGCCGACCAGAGCCGGAAGCTCTCCTCCCCGCCGGGGCTGTTGGTGACGCTCACCCGTAACTGCTCAAGCTGCTCGGCGAGACGGGAGTCGGCCACCGGGGCGGGCAGCGTCGGGTCCGGCGGGTCGGGGGCGAGCGAGCGGCGGATCGCCGCCCGGGTCAGCACCGGCGTCTCGTGCAGCATCGCCAGCAGGTGCCCGAGCAGGATCTCCCCGGTCAACGGGTCGTGACCGTAGACGCTGGCCACGTAGTGCAGGTCGACACCGAGCGGCGGCGCGGCGACGTCGTCCCCACCGGTGCTGCGCGGCGGCGGCCCCAGGTTGGCCCAGGTGGGATTGCGGGTCACCCGGCTCAGGAACAGGTTGACCTGGTTGCCCTCCTGGTTGCCGACGGTCACCCGGTCGGGTGGGCCGGCGGAGACCGACACCCCGCCGACCGCCGACGACGCGCCGGTGGCCCGCAGGTACGCCATCAACTGCCCGCGCAGCACGGCGGTGACGGCGGCGAGGGCGTACCCGGTGCTCATCGCGTCACCCCCGCTCCGCGCAGGTACGACTCCAGTTCCGGCGCCGGGCCCGGGGCGACGGCGGTTGCCGGGGTGAGTGTCGGGGCGGTGACCGCCGGGGGCGTCGCCGGATTCCGCTGCGGGGTGAGGCGGACCTCGATCCGGCCGATGTGCACGTGCACGGCGACCGGCTCCGGTGCCCGCGCGTCGGCCCGGGTGACAGGCGTCCGGTGGGCGGGCGGGGGGGTCGGCGCGACGTGGGGCACCGGCACGGCGGGGACCGGTGGGGCGACCGGGGCCGGCACGGCGGGCGTCGGGGCGGCCGGCCGGGGCGGCGGATCGTCCGGGTCGTCCCGGCGACGCGCCGGTGCCCCGGCCGGCGCGGTCGGCGTGGTCGCGGTGACCGGCGGTCGGGGCGGGGCCTCCCGGGTCGCCGGCGTGGGTACGGGCGCGTCCGGTCGGGGCGCGTCCGCCAGCGCCGGAACCACCACCGGCCGGCCGGGCCCGGTCACCGCCGGGGCGCGGGCGCCGGGCGGAGGCAGCGGTCGGGGCGACCAGGGGACCGGTGCCCCGGCCGGCGGCGCGGGCGGCGTCGCCACCGCGACGGCCGGGGCAGGCTCAACGACCGACGGCGTGCCCGGTGCCGGTGGCAGCGGTGCCGGCGACGGCGGCTGGTCGGCCGGCCCGCCGGGCGGCGTTGGGGTGGCCGGCCACTGTGCCTCGTCGGCCGGGAAGCCGGCCGGTTCCGGCTCCTGTGGCTCGAACCGGCCGAGGGGGCGGGGACGCAGCCGGGGCGCGGTCCCCACGGCCAGGGCGGCCAGCGCGGCCAGGTAGCCGCTCACGGGACCCGCTCCAGGTACGCCGCCCGCCGGTGCGGACCCAGCGCCAGCACCTCCGCCTCGGACCAGCCGTACGCGCGGGCCAGCCGGTGCACCTCGTCGAGCAGCCGACGCACCCGGACGTCGGCGGCGTGCCACGCCCAGGCCGGCACGTCCAGCAGCGCCTCGGTGTCGCCGCCGCAGCCTGGACAGGTCAGGGCGACCGCGACGACGCCGAGCGGGTCACGCTCGGCCATCGCGGCGGACACCGCCGGCAGCGCGGCGGACGGGTCGGCAAGCGGTGGATCGGCGTCGAGCAGGCAGGCGTCGAGCAGCCACCGCTCGGCCGCCGCCGCGTCGCCGGCCCGTGCCGCCCCGGCCAGGTCGGCGGGGGTGGGCAGCCGCAGGGTGAGCCGGTGCCCCCGCCAGTGCAGGGTGAACGGGCCGGCGGGCCGGTCGGCCCGCTGCGGCGCGGCGGCCAGCAGGTCGGCGACGGTGAGGGTCACCTCCAGCTGTTCGGGGCAGGCCGGACAGTCCGTCGTGGTCGCCACCCGGCCGCCCGTCCAGCCACCGGCCGTGGCGAGCAGCAGCGCCGTCACCTCGCCCACCGGCAGCCGGTCGGCGTCGGGCCGGCCGAGCAGCAGCAACCCCCGGCGCGGCGCGGGCTGACCGAGCGCGTCGTCCCAGGCGTGGACCAGCGCCACCTCGGTCGACGGCGGGCCCGCGACGGTCACGACCCGAGCCGGGGTTCGGCCGGTTCGGTGACCGCCTCGTCGCGCTCCCAGCCCTCGTTCTCCAGCTTGAGGTGCTCGATCGCCACCGCGTTGGCGTTGGCGTCCAGCTCCGGCAGCGCCTGGTACTCCGACACCCAGCAGCGGAACAGCCGGTACGACTGGGCGACCTGCCCGGCCTCGTTGAGCAGCTCGATGGTGATGTCCCGGCGGAAGTCGGCCAGGGACACCTCCGCGCCGGCCCCGGCGTGCAGCGCCCAGATCCGGCCCGCCCACTGGGCGAACTCGGCGTCGTGGGTCAGCCCCCGTTCCAGGGTGACCGCCTCGAACTCGGTCCGCCCCGGCGACTTGTGACTGGTCGACGGGTTGCCGCCGTCGCGGTGCTTGACCACCTCGGTGGTCCGCTTCAACGCGCTGACCTTGCTGACCCCGGCCACGTAGCGGCCGTCCCACTTCACCCGGAACTTGAAGTTCTTGTACGGGTCGAAGCGCGTCGGGTTGACCGCGAACTGCACCATGACTCACACCTCTCAGGACGGGCTCTGGCCGGCGAGCTGCTGGATCCGCACGATGACGAACTCGGCGGGTTTGAGCGGGGCGAACCCGACGACCACGTTGACCACGCCGCGGTCCCGGTCGTCGCCGGTGGTGGTCTCCGCGTCGCACCGCACCAGGTACGCCTCCCGGGGCGTCCGCCCGGCGAACGCGCCCTTGCGGAACAGGTCCTGCATGAACGACGTCAGGTTCAGCCGCAGCTGCGACCAGAGCGGTTCGTCGTTGGGCTCGAAGACCGCCCACTGGGTGCCCCGGTAGACGCTCTCCTCGATGAACAGGGCGAGCCGGCGCACCGGCGTGTACTTCCACTGGCTGGCCAGCGCGTCCGCGCCGGCGGTGGTGCGGGCCCCCCAGTTGACCGTGCCGGTCACCGGGAAGGTGCGCAGGCAGTTGAGCCCCAACGGGTTGAGCACCCCGTTCTCGGCGTCGGTCAGCGGATAGACCAGGTTGGTCACCCCGCGCAGCTGCGCCTCGGTGCCGGCCGGCGCCTTCCACACGCCCCGCTCGGTGTCCTGCCGGGCGTACAGGCCGGCGAGGGTGCCGCCGGGGGCGACGGTGCGGGGCTGGAAGCCGTCGGTGGGGTCGGGGATACGCAGCCGGGGGAAGTGGGCCACCGCGTTGGGGCCCTTGACCCCGAGCTGGTTGATCCAGTCCAGGGCGCGGTCCGGGTCGTCCACCCCGGGCGGCGGGTCGACCAGCAGGACCGCCCGGCGGCGCTCGCAGAGGTCGTAGGCGGCCGACCAGACGGCCTCCGGGTCCAGCCCGTTGTCGATGGCGGCGGGGTCGCCGTGCCGGGCGCGGGTGGCGTCGGGGATGCAGAGCAGGTTGAACAGGTCGGTCTTGAGCAGCGCGTAGATGCCGGTGTAGGCGGCCTCGCTGCCGATCAACGCGCCGGTGCCGGGCAGGGTGGTGCCGTCGGAGCCGGTGACCAGGTCGCCCTGACCGAGCCGCTTGACGCCGAGCGGGCTGAACCGGCCGACGTTGGCGGTCGTCCCGGCCAGGCCCAGCAGGGCCGCGCCGTCGGCGACGTCACCGGAGGGGGAGACGCCCGCGACGGTGAAGGCCGCGTCGAGGGCCGCCGGGGCGACCACCGCGTCGACGTCACCGAGGACGCGCAACCCGCCGGCGGCGGTGGGGACCACCCGTACCCGCAGGCCGGCCGCGCCGTCGGCGGCGCCCAGCGCGGTGTTGACCTTCCGTTGCAGCAGCGCGGCGACCCCGGCGGGGGAGGACGGCAACCGCTCGCCCTTGTCCAGCACGGTCACGGTCACCGGGGCGACCGCCGGCACGGTCTTGGCCGGGTCGTTCGGGTCCGGCTTGGTGGGGCGGTCGGGCTGCACGGTGAGCCGGTAGTTCTTCGCGGCGTCCACGGTGGGGGTGCCGAGAGCGGTGCCGACCGTGCCGCTGGGCACCGGCCGGCCCGCCCCGGAGGCCCCGGCGCGCGCCCGGACCAGCGCCGAACCCCGGTCCGGGTCGTTGAGCAGGGCCACCGCGTACGCGGCGGCGGCCGGGTCGGCGGACAGCCCGGTGAAGCGTTCGGTGTCGCCGGTGGCGGTGTCGGTGACGGTGAGGTTGAACGACTTGGCGTCGGTGACGCCATCGTGGTCGACGTCGACGAGCAGTCCGCTGCCCCACGCGCCGGTGCTCGTCGCGTCCAGCAGCAGCGCGGACTTCGCCCCGGCGCCGACCTTGTCCAGCAGGGTCACCGAGGCGGCCCGGGCGTCGGCGCGGGGCACCCGTACGACCAGGGCGGCGGCCCCGCCGTTGCGGAAGAACTGTTGCACGGCCAGGCTGAGTTCGGAGTCCCGGTCGACCCCGCCGAACCGGCGTTCGAACTCGCCGAAGGTGTTGACCCGGACGGCACGGTGCTCCGGTCCGGTCCGCACGTACCCGACGAAGGCGGTCACCCCGGTCGCCACGCCGATCACGGGGCGGACGGAACTCGCGACTTCCTCGATGTACACGCCGGGATAGGTCGGGGTGACGGGCATGACTACCTCGTCTCGCAGTGGCGGGTCGGCTGATGTCACCCTCCGCTCACCCCGCACCGGCCTCTAGCGGGCACCCGACTACGCCGCGTCAACTACCCGACATCCCCGACCGCCCGTTCCCCGTCGGACATCGACGCGCCGGACCGGTCCGATGCCCAGGCTGTCGCGGGTGAACATGCGGTGAGGTGCCTGCGGCGTCGGCTGGTGTCATCCGCCGACGGGGCAAGCCATTTTTCCTGGACAGACGGATCCCTCTTGTCCTGGACGGGTGGATCCGGCGTCCCTCGCCTCCGGGGGGAACGGCCCGACAGGCCGACCACCTGACCGGCTGGCGGCGGCGCAGCAGGATGGGTACGTGCCGATCGAGCCCGTCGCCCCCGCGCCCGCCCCGACGTTCCGCCGTACGCTGCTGCGCCAGCGTTGGGCGGACCTGACCTTTCTGCACTGGGCGGTCGCCCCGGAACTCGTCGCGCCGCTGCTGCCGGCCGGCACCCGTCCGGACACCCTCGACGGAACCACCTACGTCGGACTGATCGGCTTCCGGATGGTCGGCCTCGGTTTCGGCCGGGGGCCGGCCCTGCCGTACCTGGGGACGTTCTGGGAGACCAACGTGCGGCTCTACTCGGTCGACCACACCGGCCGGCGGGCCGTGGTGTTCCGCTCCCTCGACGCGTCCCGGCTGATCCCGGTGCTGGTCGCCCGGCTCACCCTGGGACTGCCGTACCTGTGGTCGGCGATGCGGGTGGACCACGACGGTGACCAGCGTAGCTACCGGTGTCGTCGGCGCTGGCCGGGGCCGGTGGGGACGACCAGCCGGATGGTGGTCCGGGTGGGTGCGCCGATCCGTCGGCCGACCCCGGTGGAGCACTTCCTCACCGCCCGGTGGGGCCTGCACACCCGGGCGTACGGGCGCACCCGGCACGTGCCGAACTGGCATCCGCAGTGGCCGTTGCACCGGGCCGAGCTGCTGCACCTGGACGACGAACTGGTCACCGCCGCCGGGCTGCCGACGCCGACCGGCCCGCCGGTCAGCGTGCTGTACTCACCAGGCGTGCCGGTCCGGTTCGGTCCACCGGTCGCCCTGCGCCCCCGGTGAACCCCACCGGGTCGGGCGGGTTGACCCTGACACGGTGTCAGGGTCAACACTGCGTCGGGGAGGTGGTCCGGATGACCAGAGCGGAAGCGGACCCGACGCGGGCGCTGCGGGGGCTGGCGGGTAGGGACCCGTCGGTGCGGCTGCGGGCGGCGCTGGCGATCGGCACCAGCCCCGACCCGGCGTTCGTCGAGCCGCTCGTGGCCCGCTGCGCGACCGAACCGGACTTCTCCGTCCGCGAGATGCTGACCTGGGCGCTCACCCGGCACCCGCCGGAGGCGACGGTGCCCCGGCTCGTCGCCGCCCTGGGGTCGACCCGGGCACAGGCCCGCAGCCAGGCGTTGCACACGCTGTCCAAGATCGGGGACCGGCGGGCCTGGCCGGCGGTCACCCCGGCCCTGTTGACCGATCCCGACGACGAGGTGGCGCGCAGCGCCTGGCGGGCGGCGGTCGCCCTGGTGCCCGAGGGCGCGGAGTCCGGACTGGCCGAGGTGCTGGCCACCCAGCTCGGGCGGGGTGACCGGGCGACGTGGCTGAGCCTCAGCCGGGCGTTGGCCATCCTCGGCGAGGCCGGCACGACGGTCCTGCACACCGCCGGGACGCACCCGGACCCCCGGGTACGCGCGCACGCCGCCGCCACGCAGCGGCTGGTACGCGACCCGGACGCCGGATTCGAGTTCTCCCTCGGGGAGGCGACGCGCATCGTGGCTCTCGGCGGGACCGGCGGGCCGGGGTGAGGCGGTGCTGATCGGCGAGGTGTCACGGCGCTGCGGTGTCAGCGTCCGGATGCTCAGACACTACGAGTCGCTCGGACTGCTCCGACCGACCGGTCGTACCGGCGTCGGCTACCGCGACTACTCCGACGCGGACCTTCGACGGATCTTCCACATCGAGAGCCTGCGGTCGCTGGGGTTGTCGCTGCGGGCGGTGGGACGTGCGCTCGACGACCCCGCCTTCACCCCTGCGGAACTCGTCGACGACCTCATCCGGCAGACGCGGGCGCGGATCGCCGCGGAGCGGGAGCTGCTCACCCGCCTCCGGCGGATCGACGCCGCGGGGCCCGCCGACTGGCAGGACGTGCTGCAGGTGGTCGCGCTCCTGCGGGACCTGGGCTCACCCCGCGCGGACCAGCGTCAGCGCGCGGCGCTGGCCTCGGTCGGTGAGGTGCCGGTGCCGGTGGAGGCGCTGGTCGCGGCGGCGCTGGCCGAGGCCGACCCGAACGTCGCCGGGGCGCTGCGTTGGGCGCTCGCCCACGCGGGCGTCGACGCCCTGCCCCTGCTGGCAAAGGGGCTCGACGCATCCGCGGCCGAGGTGCGGGAACGTGCCGTCCGGGCCGTCGTCGAGATCCCGGGTGGGGACGCCACCGCGCTGCTCCGCGACGCTCTGCGCCATCCGGACCCCGTGGTCGGCAGGTGCGCGGCGCTGGCGCTCGGCAGTCGTGGCGAGCCCGCCGCCGTGCCGACGCTCATCGGCATGATCGTCGCCGAGGTGAACGACGTCGACGCCGCCGACGCGCTCAGCGTGCTGGCGACCGATCCCGCCACGGCGGACCGGATCGCCGCCGGCCTGATCGAGCTGCTCACCCGGGGCGACACCGGGGCGTCGGCGCGCGGCCGGCTGACCCAGGCGCTCGCGGGCATCCCGGGGGACACGACGTCCCGGGCCCTGGCCGGGCTGACCGGGGACGAGGACCGGGCCGTCGCGCTCACCGCGCGCTACCTGCTCACCCTGCGCACCGCCCCCGACGGCCGCTGAACGCCGGCCGGGGGCGGGCTCCGGCCCGGCCCACCGCCGGCCCCGCGTCCCGGGCGTCGGTCACCGGGCGCGGCGGTGCCGGGCGACCAGCGTCCCGGCGCAGAGCACCGCCAGCAGGCCGCAGGCGGAGCCGGCCCACTGGTTGTCCAGCACGGTGGTCAGCGCCGCGTTGGCGGCGAGGCTGACGACCAGCACCACCCACAGCAGTGGGCGGAGCCGGTCGGTCGCCGGGTGCGTCGGGTCGGCCGGGGCGTCGGCGACGCGGTACGGATCGGTCATGGCTGCCTCCTCGGTGGCGGGTGTTCGACCAGTTCGACGCTAGGCGCGACGGTGGGTCGGACACGATCCCGCCAGCACGACCGGCGCTGGTACAGCAGGCGCTACTTTCCGCACCGACGGTGCCGGGCCGGCCGCCCGGTGGCCTATGTTGGCGCGGGAGGTCTTGCGATGACACACCTGCGGGACCGGGTCCGCGCCTCGGTCGACGCCCTCGAACACCTGGTCGGTGGCCTCGGCACCGCACTGTTGGCGTTGGCCGCGCTGCTCTGGGCGGTGTTCGTCGCGGCGGCCTGCCTGGTCTGGGTGGGGCTGCCGGCGGCACCCGGCGCGCTGCGGGCGGTACGCGCCGTGGCCGACCGGGAGCGGGCCCGGCTGTCCCGCTGGGGCGCGTCGATCCCCGCCCCGGGCCCGGTGCCGGCCGAGCTGCGGGTGGCGGTGCGCGACCCGTTCGTCCGCCGGGAACTCGGCTGGGTCGCGCTGCACGCGGTCACCGGCCTGATCGGCGGACTGCTCGGCCTGGCCCTGCCGCTCTACGCCGTGCAGGACCTCACGTTCCCGCTGTGGTACCGGCTGCTGCCGCCCGGGGCCGGCGCGCCGGGGATCGTCTGGTGGCGCGTCGACGGGCTGACCGAGGCGCTGCTGGTCGGACTGCTCGGTCTCGGCTGGCTGGCCGCCACGGTCGCGTTCGGCCCGGCCTTGGCCCGCCTCCAGGCCCGGCCGGGCCGGTGGCTGCTGCCCCCGCCGCCGGGCTTCGACCTGTCGCTGCGGGTCGCCGAGCTGACCGCCACCCGGGCCGCGGCGCTCGACGCCCACGCGGTCGAACTGCGCCGCATCGAACGCTCCCTGCACGACGGCACCCAGAACCGACTGGTCGCGGTCAGCGTGCTGCTGGGGGCGGCCCGCCGGGCGGTGCGGCGGGACCCGGCCCGGGCCGACGAGATCCTCGGGCAGGCGCAGGACGCGGCGGAACAGGCGCTCGGCGAACTGCGTACGGTGGTGCGGGGCATCCTGCCGCCCGTGCTGGACGACCGGGGCCTCACCGGCGCCCTGGCCGGCCTGGCCGGCGGCTGCGCGGTGCCCTGCCAGCTCACCGTCGACGTGCCGGTACGCTGCGCCGTCTCGGTGGAGGCCACCGCCTACTTCGTGGTGGCGGAGGCGTTGACCAACGTGGTCCGGCACAGCGGCGCCGTCCGGGTCGACGTGACCGTCCGTCGCGAGCAGGACCGGCTGCTGGTGACCGTCACCGACGACGGGCACGGCGACGCCGACGAGGGCGGCGGCTCGGGGCTGACCGGCATCCGTCGGCGGGTCGGGGCGTACGACGGCCGGATGACGCTGACCAGCCCACCGGGCGGACCGACGAGACTGGAGGTGGAGTTGCCGTGCGGATCGTGATCACCAAGGACGATGTTCCCGGTCGAAGCTCCGGACCGGCAGTGTCGGGGGTGGCACCTAGGCTGGTCGGATGATTGACCGCCGTCAGGTGATGCAGTTTCGGGTCGGGGCGCAGCAGCTCGACCGGGTCGAGGGCACCCCGGCGGACACCGCCGTACTCGACATCGGGGTGCAGGACACCGGCCCGGACGGCGGCCGGTGGGCCCTGGCGCTGCGCGGGGTCGAGGTGACGGCACCGGTCGCGGACGACCTGATCCTGCTCTGGACCGTTCGCGGCGCGCCGCATCTCTACCGTCGCGCCGACGTGGCCGAGGTGGCGGGGGCGGTCGCGCCATACTCCGACGCGGACGCCGGCAAACGCATCTACGACGCGGCCCGGCCGCTGAAGGCCGCCGGCATCGGCAACCTGGCCGCCCTCGACGAGGTGGCGGCGCGGATGCGGGCGGTGGTCACCACCCCGACGGTCAAGGGCGACGTCTCCGGGCGGCTGGCCGAGCTGCTGCCCGAGCCCTACCTGCGGTTCTGCCGTCCCTGCGCCGCCACTCACCTCTACGAGATGCCGTTCCGGCTGGCCGCTGTGCGGGCCGGGCTGGAGCTGCGCCCCGGCACCTCACCACCGGTCCTGCACCGCATCCCCAGGTTCACCCGGCCCGCCCCGCCCGGCGACCGGTTCGACCTGGTCCGCGCCTACCTACGGCTGCTCGGCCCGGCCACCCCCAAGCAGGTCGCCGACTACCTCGACGCCCCGGTCCGGGAGGTGCGGGCCCGCTGGCCGCAGGACGTGGTCGAGGTACGGGTCGACGGGGAGGCCCGCTCGCTGCTCGCCGCCGACGAGCCGGCGCTCACCGATGCCGCCGACACCACGGCCGTGCGCCTGCTCGGCCCGTTCGACCTGTTCCTGCAGGCGCGGGACCGGGCGACCCTGGTGCCGGACGCGGCCCACGCCAAGCAGTTGTGGCCGGTGCTGGGCCGCCCCGGGGCCGTCCTGGCCGGCGGTGAGATCGTCGGCACCTGGCGGCCCCGTAAGGCCGGCAGGACGCTGACGCTCGCCGTCCAACCGTGGCGGAAGCTGTCCACCACCGTCCACGACGACATCGTCGCGCAGGCGCAACGCCTCGCCGCCCACCGGGATCTCGCCCGGGTCGACGTCGACGTCGACGGGCCGGGCGGAGTTTGACACCGGCCCACGGCGTCGGGGGAGGATGAGGCGTGCGGGTCCCGCTCTCCACGCCACCGGCCATCCCCGCCGGTGCCCTCGCCGCCGGTGCGCAGCCGACCCTCGCCGCGCCGGGGGGTCTGGTCCTGCGCCCGTGGGAGGCGTCCGATGCCCCGGTGTTCCTGGCCGCCTACCGGGACCCGGAGATCCGGCACTGGCACACCCGTCATCCGGCCTCCGAGAGCCAGGTCCGTGAGTGGTTCGAGGGCTATCACCGGGCCTGGGCGGGGGAGACCGGCGCCAGTTGGGCGGTGACCCGCGACGGCGTCGAGGTGCTCGGCCGCATCGCCCTGACCAGCATGGATCTCGATGACGGCGTCGCCGGGTGCGCGTACTGGGTGCTTCCCGCCGCCCGCCGGGCGGGGGTGGCCTCCCGGGCGTTGACGGCGCTGGGCGGTTGGGCGCTGGACGAGGCGGGCTTCCACCGGCTGCACCTGGACCACTCGACCCGCAACGTCGCCTCCTGCCGGACCGCCCTGCGCGCCGGTTTCCTCCTGGAGGGCACCAAGCGCAGCGACGCCGTGCACGCCGACGGCCGGCACGACATGCACCTGCACGCCCGCATCCGGGGCGATCGACCAGCCGGCTGACCCCGGCATCCCGTCCAGGGCCGGGGGCCGGTCAGAGCCAGCCGTTGGCGCGGGCGGTGTGGGCCGCCTCGATCCGGTTGCGGGTGCCCGTCTTGCCGATCGCCGCCGACAGGTAGTTGCGGACCGTGCTCTCCGACAGGTGCAGCCGGGCAGCGACGTCAGCCACCGTGGCACCGTCCACGGCGGCGGCGAGCACCTCCCGTTCCCGTTCGGTGAGCGGGTTCGGGCCGGTCGCCAGGGCCGCCGCCGCCAGCGCCGGATCGATCACCCGCTCACCGGCCAGCACCCGCCGGACCGCCACCGCCAACTCCTCCACCGGTCCGTCCTTGACCAGGAATCCCCGCGCCCCGGCCTCCATCGCCCGGCGCAGGTACCCGGGTCGCCCGAAGGTGGTGAGGATCAGGACCCGGCAGGAGGGCAGTTGCCGCCGCAACGCCGCTGCGGTGTCCAGCCCGCTGCCTCCGGGCATCTCGATGTCCAACAGGGCCACGTCGGGGCGGACCCGCAGGGCCGCCGCCAACGCGGCGGTGCCGGTGCCGGCCTCGGCCACCACCTCCATGTCGGGTTCGAGGTTGAGCAGCAGGGCCAGTGCGCCGCGCATCATGCCCTGGTCCTCGGCGAGCAGCAGCCGGATCATCCGCGCGCCGACCCGTCCGGGCCGGTGGGAATCCGGGCGGTGAGCCGCAGTCCGCCGCCACGGGCGGAGGTGACGCGCAGTTCCCCGCCCGCCCGTGCGAGCCGTTCGGTGAGACCCCGCAGGCCGTTGCCCGGCTCGACCCGGCCGCCGACACCGTCGTCGCCGATGGTCAGCACCGACTCCTCGGGGTCGGCGTGCACCTCGATCTCGCACCGCGACGCGTGGCTGTGCCGCAGCACGTTCGTCACTCCCTCCCGCAGCACCCAGCCGAACGCGTCGTCCGCCTCCACCGGCAGCGGCCGACCGGGTTGCCGCACGGTGACGGTGATCCCCCCGTCGGCGAGGGCGGTCCGGGCACCGTCCAGTTCCCGTCCGAAGCTGCGGTCCCGGTAACCGGTGACCGCCTCGCGTACCTCGGCGAGCGCGGTACGGCCGATGCGCTCGATGTCTCGGGCCTCGGCCGCTGCCCGCTCCGGATCGGCCGGGGCGAGCCGGCGTACCACCTCCGCCTTCACGACCACGAGTGACAGCGTGTGGCCGAGCAGATCGTGCAGGTCCCGGGCGAACCGTAGCCGTTCCTGCTCGACCGCCGTCCGGGCCAGCTCCTGCTGGGTGCGGCGCAGCTCCGCCACCAGTCGGGCCGTCCGGGTGAACGCCAGGGTCATGGCGCCTGCCAGCACCGTGATCAGTGCCGAGGCGGCGATGTCACCGACCGGCACCCGGTGCGCCAGCCCGATCGTCAGGACGGCAGCGGCACTGCCGCCGACCCAGGCGAACCCCTGCACCGGCCGGACCAGCCCGACCGCACCGGCCGTCGCGACGTACGTCAGCAGGATCAGCCAGCCCTCCGGGCCGCCGGCGTACGCGCCCGCGAGGCCCACCCCGAGCGCCGCGAACACCAGCAGGCCGAGGTGGAACAGCACGGGCGGTACCACCAGGTCGGCCACCGGCACCGCCACCAGCGCGAGGTAGAGCAGCGCGAAGGTCACAAGCCCGGCCGCCGCGACCGCCGTCGGGCGTACCTGCCCGTGGGCGATCGCGGTGGACGGTGGCAGCAGCAGCCAGAACCAGAGCGTGTGCGACGCCACCAGCAGCAATCCCCGCCGGCGGCGGCCTGTGGGGGGAGCCGCGACTGTGGCACCGGACATGGTCGACACCGTAGCGGGATCTCAGCGACGCGCGGTCGACCGGCGGTACGCCACCGCGGCGAGCACGCCGAAGGCCACCGTCCACCCGGCGAGCACCGTCAGTCCGGTCGGGTCGGGGGCCAGGCCGGCCGCCGTACGCCAACCGAGTTCGGCGAACCGGTACGTCGGCAGCGTATGCGCCAGGTGCCGCAGCAGGTCGGGGAAGTACGCCGCCGGCACCAGCAGTCCGCCGAGCACCGACAGGGTGAGGAAGGCGAGGAAGTTGACCGGCTGGGCGAGCTGCGGGGTGAGGCCGTACCCGATGGCGAGCCCGAGCAGCGCGAACGGCACCGTGCCGACCCACATCAGCACCAGCAGGGCCGCCCACCTGCCGGCGGGTAGCTCGACGTGGTGCTGGAGGCGGCCGGCGATGCCCACCGCGACCAGCGGCGGCACCCCGCTCACGGTGCTGACCAGGGCCTTCACCGCGACCACCCGGCGGGGGGACAGCGGGGTGACCCGCAGTTGGTGCAGCCAGCGCACCGCGCGTTCCTGGGCCACCGACGAGCCCACCGAGAGCACCCCGGCCATCGCGCCGTAGCCGGCCAGGCCGACCATGAGCGCGGCGGCGGCGGTGACGCCCTCCAGCCGGTCGCCCGCTGGAAGCAGGCCCGAGAAGATCAGGTAGGTGACGACCGGGCCCAGCACGGTGAACAGCGCCAGCCGCGGGTCCCGGGCCAGACGGCGTAGCTCGAAGCGCAGATAGGCGCGCATGTCAGTGGTTCCCTTCCGCGGCGGTGAGGGTGAGGAAGGCCGCCTCCAGCCCGACGCCGGTGACCTCCAGGCCCCGGAAGCCCCGGTCGGCGGCCAGGGCCAGCACGGTGGCGTCGGCGTCGTCGGTGGTGAGCGCCACCCGACCGCCCCGGACCTGCACCGACCGGACGCCGGGCAGCAGGTCGAGGCCCGCCACCGACCCGTCGGCGAGGTCGAAGGCCACCGTACGGCCGCCGACCACCGCCCGGATCTCGGCGGGCGGGCCGTCGGCCACCACCCGCCCGCCGGCCAGCAGCACCACCCGGTCGGCGTACTCGTCGGCCTCGTGCAGGTGGTGGGTGCTGAACACAACGGTGTGACCGTCGGCGGCGTACCGGCGGATCGCCGCCCAGAACGCCTGCCGGGCGGCGACGTCCAGCGCCGCGCCGGGCTCGTCCAGGACCAGCAGGTCCGGGTCACCGGCCAACGCGAATGCGAACCGCGCCCGCTGCGTCTCGCCGCCGGAGAGCCGGTCCAGCCGGCGGTCGGCCAGGTCGGTCAGCCCGGCCAGCGCGAGCACCCGGGCGGTGTCCAGCGGCCGGCGATACAACCCCCGGGCGAGGGCGACCAGGTCCCGCACGGTGGCACCGGGGACGAAACCGGCGTCCTGCACCATCGCCCCGACCTGGCCGGCCCGGACCGCCTCGCCCGGTGACCGGCCGAACAGCGTCACCGTTCCGGCGTCGGGTGGGGCGAGGCCGAGCAGGAGCGAGAGGGTGGTCGTCTTGCCGGCACCGTTGGGGCCGAGCAGGGCGACCGTGCTGCCCGACGCGATGGTCAGGTCGATCCCGTCGACGGCCCGGACGGGGCCGAACCGCCGGGTGAGCCCGGTCAGGCGTACCGCGGTGTTATCCATGCCTGTCACGCTAGGCAGCCGGGGACCGGCGGGGCAGAGCCGGCGATACCCGTCCGGCCAGGACAAATGTCCCGGCCGCGCCCGCGTCGGCGAGCCGGTGGCACCCCGCCACGGTCAGCGGGGTCCGACCACGACGCACCGGTCCCTGGCTGCCTGCCCGACGCGTGGTATCTAGTCCACTAGAGAGGGTCTACACCGCCGCGCCGTGTCGGCGCGTCGACTT
The DNA here is from genome assembly GCF_016901255.1 of Micromonospora humida. Lineage (NCBI taxonomy): Bacteria > Bacillati > Actinomycetota > Actinomycetes > Micromonosporales > Micromonosporaceae > Micromonospora > Micromonospora humida. Next base: position 200,439 of record NZ_JAFEUC010000003.1, on the reverse strand, counting down.
TACGGATGATGTCTGTCGACAGGGGACCCGTCATAGCGTGGGCTTCCCGGGACAGCCCGGCGTGGCCCACGAACGCCACGCCATCCGGCCCGTTCCCCATACCTGGTGAAGTGAGGCCCACTCGATGACGGTTCCACCCCCCGATCCCGCTGGTCGCGGCCGCCGCCGACTGGCCGGGCTGTGCGCCGCGGTGCTGGTCGCCACCGTGCTGCCGCTGACCGGCGGCACCGCGGCGGTCGCCGCGCCGGCCGACCCCGGCCCCTGGCGGCAGCTGCCGAGCGAGCCGTCGGCCAACGCCCGCGACGGGCGTACCCCCGACATCCGCGCCGAGCGGTTCGCCGCGTACACCCTCGACCGGGCCGCGTTGGCCGACACCCTGGCCGACGTGCCGGCCGAGCGGGCCGGCACGGCCCGACGGTCGCAGCCGGCGATGACCGTCGCGCTGCCCACCCCCACCGGGGGCTTGCAGCGGTTCAGCCTGGTCGACTCGCCGGTGATGGAGCCGGGGCTCGCCGCCCGGCACCCCGAGATCAGCACGTACGTCGGCCGGGGCCTGGACGACCCGACGGCGACGATCCGGGCCGACCTGACCCCGCTGGGCTTCCACGCCTCGGTCCGGTCGACCGGCGGCAGCTGGTACCTCGACCCGTACTACCACGGCGACCAGAGCGTCTACGCCAGCTACTACGCCCGTGACCTGATCGACACCGACCCGGCCATGGTGGAGCGCGAGGACGTCGCGGCGGCGGCCGGGGCGCTGTCGCCGGAGGTGGCCGCGGACGAGCCGGCGGGCGCGCCGGTCACCCTGCGCACCTACCGGCTGGCCCTGGTCACCGACCCGTCGTACGCCACCTTCTTCGGCGCGGAGAACGTCACCGCGGCGAAGGTGACCCTGATCAACCGGGTCACCCAGATCTACGAGGACGAGACGGCGATCCGGTTGGTGCTGGTCAACGACACCGACAAGACCAACCTGAACACCGCCGCCCTGGCCACCGAGGCGAACGGGCCGTGCGGCGCGGCGGCCTGCTACACCCCGACGCAGATCTCGTCGTGCACCAGCTCGCTGCTCAACCGCAACCGGATCGTGCTCGGTCAGCTCGTCGGCGCGGGCAACTACGACGTCGGGCACATCGGCCTGGGCCTGCCCGGTGGCGGCGTCGCCGGCCTCGGCGTGGTCGGCCTGGACGGCAAGGCGCGGGGCTGCACCGGCCTGCCCACCCCGGTCGGTGACTTCTACGCCGTCGACTACGTGGCGCACGAGATCGGCCACCAGTTCGCCGGCAACCACACCTTCAACGGCACCCAGTACAACTGCTCCGGCAGCAACCGCAGCGCCGCCAACTCCTACGAGCCGGGCAGCGGCTCGTCGATCATGGCGTACGCGGGCATCTGCCAGCAGGACAACCTCCAGCCGCACAGCGACCCGTACTGGTCGCAGCGCAGCTACACCGAGATCAGCACGTTCGTCACCGGCACCCGGCCGGCGCTCAACGAGGTGCAGACCGTCTCGCTGTCCGGCTTCGACACCGACGGCGACGCGTTCAGCATCAGCTACGCCGGCCAGTCGTCCGTGCCGGTGGTGCGCGGCGGCAACTACACCGCGGCCGGGATCAAGACGGCCATCGAGTCGATCGCCGGCTGGCCGGCCGGGGCCACCGTCACCGTCACGGCCTTCGGCGGGCTCGGCGCCCCGAACGACACCGGCTTCCAGGTCACCTTCAACGGTGGGTCGCTGGCCGGGGTCGACGTGCCGGCGCTCGAACTGACAGGCGTCGTGGGCGCGTCCGGCTTCGTCGGTGAGACCGCCCGGGGCGGCGCGGCCGGCAACAACGGTTTCCAGACCGCGCCGACCGGCAACCGGGCCCCCGTGGTCACCGTGCCGGCGGCGGCGCACACCATCCCGGCGCGGACCCCGTTCGCGCTGACCGGTAGCGCCACCGACGCCGACGGGGACACCGTCAGCTACCTGTGGGAGCAGAACGACCGGGGCGGAAGCACCGGCACCGCGCTGGTCAACAACACCAAGACCAACGGGCCGCTGTTCCGCCAGTTCGGCGAGGCGGCGGCGGTCAGCCCGACCGACACCCTGGAGTACCACTCGCCGGGGGAGAACGCGGTGAGCACCGACCCGACCCGGCACTTCCCGAACCTGGCCCAGATCGCGGCGAACAACACCAACGCCGCCACCGGGGCCTGCCCGGCCGCGCCGGCCCCACCGGCCACCGGCGGGGCGAGCAACGTGCCCGCCGCGACGGTGGACTGCTACTCGGAGTTCCTGCCCACCGCCGACTGGGTCGGCGTGACCAACGACCGGATCCTGCACTTCCGGCTCACCGGCCGGGACCACCACCCGGGCGGCGGCGGCATCGGCAGCGCCGACGTGGCGTTGACCCTCGCCCCGACGGCCGGCCCGTTCCTGGTCACCTCGCAGGCGACGTCGGCGGCCCACCTGGGCGGCGGCACCATGCCCGTCACCTGGGACGTGGCCGGCACGGACACCGCGCCGATCAGCGTGGGCGAGGTGAAGATCTCGCTGTCCACCGACGGTGGGGCGACCTTCCCGCACGTGCTGGCCGAGAGCGTGCCGAACACCGGGGCGGCGACGGTGACCCTGCCGAACGTGGACACCGCCCGGGGCCGGCTGAAGATCGAGGCGGTCGGCAACGTCTTCTTCGACCTCAGCGACGCTGACCTCACCATCACCCAGGTCCGCGCGGCCACGGTCACCTACACCGGTGACACCCTGGCCGCCCCGGTGGACGACGCCGACACGACCGGCGTGCTGCTGCGGGCCACCGTCCTCGGTGGCGGCGGTGACGTCCGCAATGCGACGGTGACCTTCACCGAGGGCGACGAGACCCTCTGCACGGCGGTCGCGACGCCGTTCGGCGCGGCGGTGGACGACGGCTCGGCCAGCTGCCGCGCCGTACTGCCGCACGGCGCGCATCCGGTCACCGCCACGGTGTCGGGGGCGTACACCGGCAGCGCGACGGCCACCGTCACGGTGGCCGGCGGGTACGGCCGGTCGGTCGCCGGCTCGGGCTACCTGAAGGGCGGGGCGACCGCCGGTGGTTACCCGCTCGACGACGACCGGCGCATCGAGGTGACCCTGGACGGCCGGATCAACAACGGCAAGAAGCTGGCCGGCAGCGCGAAGGTCGGCTACAAGTCGGGCGGCAAGCGGTACAAGTTCCAGAGCACCGCGCTGGAGTCGTTCGGTGTCGCGGTGGCCGGGGAAGCGGTCGCCGACCTGCGCTACCAGGTCACCCTGTACGACATCTCCACCGCGCAGAACCCGGTCCCGGTGGCCACCGGGCTGACCATGCGGGTGACCGCCACCGACCGGGGCGAGCCGGGCCGGCGCGACGGGATCGGCATCACCGTCTGGGACGGTGACCGGTTGGTCTTCTCCTCGGACTGGACCGGCGCGTCGACCCGGGAGAGCACCCTGACCGCCTCCGGCGGCAACCTCACCATCGGCTGACCAGGCACACCGCGACACCCGGCGTCCTTCCCCGCCCACCCGGCGGGGGAGGACGCCGGTCGGCGTCCGGGTGGTGCACGGGGCGCGCCGGGCACCCGGCACGATGAGGGGGTGACCGCCCCCGCCCGCCCGCCGTTCGCCACCCTGGACGCGGTCCTCGAACGGCTCACCTACGTCAACGAGGAGACCGGCTACACCGTCGCCAGGGTCGCCACCGACCGGGGCGGCGACCTGCTGACCGTGGTCGGCGCGCTGCTGGGCGCGCAGCCCGGGGAGAGCCTGCGGCTGTCGGGACGCTGGTCGTCGCACCCGAAGTACGGCCGGCAGTTCGAGGTCGACTCGTACACCACGGTGCTGCCGGCGACCATCCAGGGCATCCGCCGCTATCTCGGCTCCGGCCTGGTCAAGGGCATCGGGCCGGTGTTCGCCGAGCGGATCGTGGCGCACTTCGGCCTGGACACCCTGCGGATCATCGAGGAGGAACCCGCCCGGCTGGTCGAGGTCGCCGGGCTCGGACCGAAACGCACCGCGAAGATCACCGCCGCGTGGGAGGAGCAGAAGGCCATCAAGGAGGTGATGGTCTTCCTCCAGGGCGTCGGGGTGTCCACGTCACTGGCGGTGCGCATCTTCAAGCAGTACGCCGACGCCTCGATCGAGGTGGTGACGAAGGAGCCGTACCGGCTGGCGGCCGACGTGTGGGGCATCGGCTTCAAGACCGCCGACACCATCGCCCAGGCGGTGGGCATCCCGCACGACAGCCCGCAGCGGGTGATGGCGGGCCTGCGGTACACCCTGTCCGAGGCCACCGACTCGGGCCACTGCTACCTGCCCGCCCCGGCGCTCGTCGCCGACGCCACGAAGATCCTCGACGTCCCCGGTGATCTCGTCACCCGCTGCCTGGACGACCTGATCGCCGAGGAGGGCGTGGTCCGGGAGTTCCTGCCCGGCGACGACGGCGAGCCGGTGCCGGCGGTCTACCTGGTGCCGTTCCACCGTGCCGAGCAGTCGCTGGCCGGCTCCCTGCTGCGGTTGCTGCACGACCGGGCCGACCGGTTGCCCCACTTCACCGACGTCGACTGGCCCCGGGCGCTGGCCTGGCTGCGGGCGGTCACCGGCAACGACCTCGCCCCCGAGCAGGAGCACGCCGTGCGGCTGGCGCTGACGGCGAAGGTGGCGGTGCTCACCGGCGGGCCCGGCTGTGGCAAGAGCTTCACCGTACGGTCCATCGTCGCGCTGGCCGCCGCGAAGAAGGCCCGGATCACCCTGGTCGCGCCGACCGGGCGGGCCGCGAAACGGCTGTCGGAGCTGACCGGGCACCCCGCCGCCACCGTGCACCGGCTGCTGCAACTGCGTCCCGGCGGGGAGGCCGTGCACGACCGGGACAATCCCCTCGACGTCGACCTGCTCGTCGTCGACGAGGCGTCCATGCTCGACCTGATCCTGGCCAACAAGCTCGTCAAGGCGGTGCCGCCGGGGGCGCACCTGCTCCTGGTGGGCGACGTCGACCAGTTGCCCAGTGTCGGTGCCGGGGAGGTGCTGCGTGACCTGCTCACCGCGCCGGTCGTTCCCCGGGTACGGCTGACCCGGGTGTTCCGTCAGGCCGCCCAGTCGGGCGTGATCACCAACGCGCACCGGATCAACGCCGGCCGACCGCCCCTGCTCGACGGCCTGCCGGACTTCTTCCTGTTCGCCTGCGAGGACACCGAGGCCACCGCCGCGCTGACCGTCGACGTCGCCTGCACCCGGATCCCCACCCGGTTCGGTCTCGACCCGCGTCGCGACGTGCAGGTCCTCGCCCCCATGCACCGGGGACCGGCCGGTGCCGCCGCCCTGAACACCCTGCTGCAGCAGCGGCTCACCCCGCACCGCGAGGGGCAACCCGAGCGGCGGATGGGCGGGCGGGTGTTCCGCATCGGCGACAAGGTCACCCAGATCCGCAACAACTACGACAAGGGGCAGGCCGGCGTCTTCAACGGCACCCTCGGCATCGTCACCGCCATCACCCCCGAGGAACAGACCCTCACCGTCCGCACCGACGAGGACGAGAACCTCGACTACGAGTTCGACGAGCTGGACGAGTTGGCCCACGCCTACGCGATGACCATCCACCGCTCGCAGGGCTCGGAGTACCCGGCGGTGGTCGTACCCCTGACCACCAGCGCCTGGATGATGCTGCAACGCAACCTGCTCTACACCGCCGTCACCCGGGCCCGGCAACTCGTCGTCCTGGTCGGTTCCCGCCGGGCGCTGTCCGCCGCCGTGCGTACCGTCGGCGCGGGCCGCCGGCACACCGCCCTGGACCACCGCCTCGGCGCGCCGGCCGGGTAGCGCCCGACCGGCATCCGGCATCGCCGGCCGCCGCGCCGGCCACCGTCCACGGTGGCCGGCGCGGCGACGACGTGTGGTCGATCAGCGGTAGCCGGCGGCGGTGATGTTGGCCTGCACCGCGTTCTCGGTGGCGTCCGACGGGTAGCCGGCGACCATCGCCCCCTCGTAGAAGGTGCCGGCGCTGAGGTTCGCGCCGCCGTCGGGCTTGCAGCAGTCCCCGCCGCTGCCCAGGATGATCGCGCCCTGCTTCTTCATCGGGCTGTAGCCCGGCGGCAGCGAGCCGTCGTAGAGGGTGTAGAGGCTGCCGGACTGGGCGTCGCTGCCCTTGATGGCGAAGCGCGAGGTGCCGTTGTTCTTCAGGGTGGCGGTGACGAACTTGCTGGTGAAAGCCCGCTGGTTCGGGTTCCAGGAACTGCTGCCGCCGGGGAACAGGCCCCACTCCAGGTCGGCCTGCACCCACGGGCCGGAGCCGGAGCAGCCGCCGAACCAGCACTGCTTGCTGAAGTTGATCGCGTCCATCGCGCCGGCGGCGTCGGCCTTACGGGTGGTCTCGCTGTTGCCGTAGTCGAAGCAGCAGCCGTTGTTGACGTGGGTGCCGCTGGTGACCATGTACATGCCCTCGGGCGCGGACCCGGTCGGCACCCCGGTCAGGTGACCGTCGCGCCAGTAGCTGTTGCCCGGGTTGATGTAGAGCGAGTACGCCTTGGCACCGCCCACCGTCAGCGACTCCGAGGTCGCCACCGCCGGCCGGCTCTGCGGCGACCCGGGCACCACGCTGGAGCCCTGGTACCACAGGTCGTTGCCGCGGCCGGACTGGTCGAACACGACAGTCACCACGCAGGTGGTGCCGGTGCAGAACGAGTCCTGCGTGGCGGCGTTGGCGGTGCCGCCGGTGCCGGTCAGCCCGATGTTGCGGGTCGTGTTGTCCGAGGATCGGCGTACCTGGTAGAGGTTGCCGGTGTAGGCGGCGTAGAGCGCCCGGGTGGTGCTGTGCGCGGCCACGCACGGGGTGCCGCCGGCGGCGTAGATGTCGCACGGCAGGGCGCCGGCGGGCGGGGGAGTGGTCGGCGGCGGCGTGGTCGGCGGGGCGGTGGTGGGCGGGGTGGTCGGCGAGGTCCACTGCTGGTTGGCCTGACCGTTGCAGGTCCACAGCAGGATCTTGGTGCCGTTGGCGGTGCCGTTGCCGTTCGCGTCCAGGCACAGGCCGGACTGCACCCCGACGATGGTGCCGTTGGCGTTGACGTTCCACTGCTGGTTGGTCTGGCCGTTGCAGTCCCAGATGATCGCCGCCGTGCCGGCGGTGGTGCCCCGGCCGTTGGCGTCCAGGCACTTGTTGCCGTACACGGTGAGCTGGCGGCTGGCCGTCCAGGTCCAGGTCTGGTTGGCCCCGCCCTGGCAGTCCCACAGTTGCGTCTGGGTGCCGTTGCTGGTGCTGGAGTTGGGGACCTCGAGGCAGCGCCCGGAGGCGGTGCCGACGATCCGGGTGCTCTGTCCCGGCTCGATGGCGGCCATCGCCGCAGCGGCGGCCTCGGCGACCGGCGCGGTGAGGCCGGGCGTGGCCCCGGCGATGACGAGGAGGCCGGCCAGCGCGCCGACCAGCAGGGTCAGCCGGTGTCGGCGGCGGGACCGGGGGACGGGACCGGGGACCGGTCCGTTCGGGGACGGGGTGCGCACGGGGCGGCTCCTTGGTGCGTCGACGGGGTGGGCCGGGTGGACCCGCCCTCGGGTGGTGGCGGCGAATCGGTTCGCCAGCCCTCCCAGGATCACCCAAGACAGTGACATAAATCAATTTGAAGGGGGGTGTGTCCGGCCCTGGTCGCACGGGCCGGCGGTGTCACCGGCCCCAGAGCCGCCAGGTCTGGTTCAGCGGGCTGCTCTGGCTGACCGGCTTGCAGGTCCACTGCAGGATCCGCGCCTGGGCGGCGGTGGAGACCCCGTTGACGTCGACGCACTTGTTGCTGTGCCGGGCGACGAGCTGGTAGTCGTGCGGATCGTTGCCCCCGTAGGTCACCCGGCGCAGGGTGAACTGCTGGTTGGGGCCGTTCTGGCAGGTCCACTGGTCGACTGCCGCGCCGTCGGCGGTGGACGCCCCGCTGACGTCCAGGCACCTGCCGCTCTGCTGGTTGACCACCGTGTACGTGTCGGCCACCCCGGCGACCGGCCGGAAGTTCCACACCTGCTGGTCGCCGCCCTCGCAGGGGAACTGCTGCTGGGGGTTGCCGTCGGTGGTGCCCGAGCCGGTGTTGTCCAGGCACTGCTGGGAGTGCTGGGCCACCGCCACCGACGTGAAGCCGGTCTCCGTGGGCGGCAGCACGGTGACGGTGTACGTGTCGTTCTGGTTGCCGTACGGCAGGGTCACCGAGGCGGCGTTGTTGGTCAGCGTGACCACGGTGTTCGACACCGTGACCGGCCCCTGCACCGCGCCGCCGTTGTTGTACGGGATGCGCTGGGTGAGCACCCGCACCTGGTTGTTCTGCACGATGCCGCTGGTGGCGTCCAGCCGTTGCAGGTTGACCGTCAGGTTGCCGGTGGTCCGACCGCCGCCGACCAGCACCCTCGCCGTCCCGGTCGTCCTGGTGGCGAAGGCGTCGTAGGACGGGCTGGGGGTCACCGCGACGATCTGACCGGTCTGCGCGGCGTAGTAGCGGTAGACCCACCACTCGCCCTTGGGCTGGTGCTGGCCGGCGGCGTTGCGGACCAGCAGGTTGCCCAGGTCGTTGTGCAGGTTGCCGGCGCTGGCCCAGTTCGCCCGCAGGCCGTCCGCGCGGGCCCGCTCCAGCCGGGCGACGTACCAGGCGCCGTCCGCCGGGTTCTGCTCGTTGGACGCGCCGTACTCGTTGATCTGGTACGGCCGCGGGTGGGCGATGCCGCGCGCGTCGAGGGTGGCGTTGGCCGCGGCGACGTTGGCGACCGGGTCGCCGGGCAGCGAGTGCCAGCTGACGATGTCCGGCACCGTGTTGGTGGAGCGGACGAAGTCCAGGTACTGGTTCCAGAACGCGTGGTTGGTCGACGGCACGCAGGCGCAGCTCGGCCCGACGATGAGCTGGTCGGGGAACTCCGCCCGCAGCCGTTGGTAGGTGCGTCGCCACAGTTCGAGGTACTGGGAGATCGGGCGGTTCCAGAAGATGGTGATGTTGGGTTCGTTCCAGATGTCCCACTGCACCCGCAGCCCGGCCGCCCGGACGTCGCCGATGAGCCGGGTGAGGAAGTTGTCGTAGTCGGTCCAGTTGCCGTTGTCGCCGGGGAAGCGGGAGATCCCCGCGCCGTCGGCGCCCCACAGGTCGTGCGGCAGGATGATGAACTGACCGCCGAGGGCGGCGGTCCGGCGGGCCTGGGCGAGGGTGGAGTTCCACCGGCGGTCGTAGTTTCCGCCGACCCAGCCGCTGCCCGGCAGCTGTGCGCCCCCGGCCCGCATGTACTGGAACTTGACGTCCCGGTAGAAGTGGTCGGCCGGGCCGCTGGCGTTCTCGGTCATGCCGTAGATCCAGCCGGAGGCGCGGTAGGTCGGCGTGCCGTCGGCGCTGGCGAAGTTGACGCTGATCGACTCGTCGGCGGCCCGGGCCGGGGTGGCGGCGACGGCGGTGGCGGCGACGGCGGTGGCGGCGACGGCGAGCAGGCCGACGGCGATGCGGGTGGTGATCGCGCGGGCTCGTCCGGGCCGGCGGTGGGACGGGATGTTCACGGCGGCTCCTTGTGGGGCGTGGGGACGCTCTCCGGGAGGGCTTCGCATGCGAATCGATTCGCAAGGGATCGTAGAGCGGGATGATGAAGGATGTCAATGTAATGACGGTGTGGTGAAGGGGATGTTTCCGCAGATGATCTGCCTGCCGGCCAGCCAGGAGCACCTGCTGGCCTGGACCGGCAGGGGTCGTCCTTGACCACCGGGCGCGGGCGGACCTATCTTCGTTCGAATCGATTCGAGGCTTCGGTTCCGTCGTCCGCCGCCGGTGGTCCGACGTGGCACCGTCGAAGGCTGACCACCCGAACCACGAAAGGGCGTCACCCGACATGACCGTCGCACCGTCCGGCCCGGAGTTCTCCCTCCAGGACGTCCCGTTCAGCTACCGCGGTTCCTGGTTCGACATCTCCCCGGTGGTGGCCGAGAAGACGTACGCCGACGACCTGCACCTGGTCTCCCACCAGACCGGCATGCACCCGGTGCTGCGCCTGACCCCGCACGCCGACGCCACGGTCGCCGCCACCCCCGCGCTGCTCACCTGGCGCGACGGCGACGGCCGGATCGACGTCGGCTACCAGGGGCCGGACACCCTCCGGCTGCGGGGCCGGGGGCTCGGCCTGCGGATCGCCGCCGCGGCGGGCACCCTCACCCCGTTCAGTGGGACCTACCTCTACCGCGACCCGGTCGACGGCTCGGCCGTGTTCACCTCCTACGAGACGGGCCGCCGCTACCGGGTCACCGGGCTGTCCGCGCCGCTGCACGACGTCGTGGGCGTCGAGGCGCTCGGCGTCGCCGACCGGTGGCTGGACCTCCCCGCCGACCGGCCCTGGGAGATCGCGATCGAGGAGTACGCCACCGCCCGGCCCCCCTACCGGCCGACCGGCACCTTCGACGAGCTGTACCGCGAGCGCAGCGCCGAGTTCGCCGCCTTCGTCGACGCGGTCGCCCCCTGGCGCGACGTCGACACCCCCGCCGCCGAACTGGCCGCGTACGTGCTGTGGTCGGCCACCGTCGAGCCGGGCGGTTTCGTCACCCGACCGGCCGTGCTGATGTCCAAGCACTGGATGGACAAGGTGTGGAGCTGGGACCACTGCTTCAACGCGATCGCCCTGGCCGCCGGCGAACCCGACCTGGCCTGGCACCAGTTCCACCTGCCGTTCGACCACCAGGACGCCGCCGGCGCACTGCCCGACTCGGTCACCCACTCCGAGGTGCTGAACAACTTCGTCAAGCCACCCGTGCACGGTTGGGCCCTGGGCCAACTGCGCCGCCGCCTGCCCACCCCGCCGGACCGGGCGGTGCTGGCCCAGACGTACGACCGGCTGGCCCGGTGGACCCGGTTCTGGCTGGACGCCCGCCGCGCCCCCGGCAGCGACCTGCCCCACTACCAGCACGGCAACGACAGCGGCTGGGACAACGCCACCACCTTCGACGACGGCCGGGTCCTGGAGACCGCAGACCTGGCCGCCCTCCTGGTCAGCCAACTGCGCTGCCTTGCCGACCTCGCCACCGAGCTGGGCGGGCCCGCCGCCGGCTGGTCGGCCGAGGCCGACCGGGTCCATGCCGCGCTGCTGCGCGACCTGTGGGACGGCGAACGCTTCACCGCCCGCAGCCCGCACACCGGGCGACGCCGGGCCAGCCGCAGCCTGCTCGACCTGATGCCCGTCATCCTCGGCGACGACCTGCCCGCCCCGGTCGCCGGTGCGCTGGCCCGGGGCGTCGCGGCCCACCTGACGACCCACGGGCTGGCCACCGAACCGACCGACTCGCCGCACTACCTCGCCGACGGCTACTGGCGCGGCCCCATCTGGGCCCCCTCCACCGTGCTGGTCGAGGACGGGCTGCGCCGGGCCGGGCACACCGCGCTGGCCGACGAGATCAGCAGGCGGTTCCTCGCCCTGTGCGAGAGGTCCGGGTTCGCCGAGAACTTCGACGCCGAGACCGGTGCGGGCCTGCGCGACCGGGCGTACACCTGGACGGCCAGCAGCTATCTCAGCCTGGCCGCCGCGCAGCAGGAACGCCGGGCAGCGTCGATGGGTCCGGGGCCGTGCGACGCGTGAACCCCGCGCCGGGCCCGGCAGGGCGGGGTCCCGGCGCAGGGGCGTCCGGCGCGCGGCGTGTCGGCTGCCCCGGCCCGCGACCGGGACGGCTGCGGCTGCGGGAGGTCGGAGCCGGGTCAGCGGGGTCGGACCGGTCCGGTGCTGGAGCGCAGCGAGACGGGTGGCGCGTAGAGCCGGTGCCGGGGTGGGCCGCCGGGCGCGGCGATCAGCTCCAGCAGCAGCGACACCGCCTCGGCGCCCATCTGGCGCATCGGCACGTCGGCGGCGGTCAGCGGGGGGTGGAAATCCTCCGCCCAGTGCTGGGCGGCGACTCCGGTGACGGAGAAGTCGCCCGGCACCGAGAGGCCGGCACCGCTCAACGCCCGCTGCATGCCGGGCAGCGCCGCCTCGTTGATGGTGGCCACCGCCGTGACCTCCGGATGCGCCGCCAGCAGGTGCGCCACGCACGCCTCGCCGGAGGGCGTGTCGTCGCCGCAGCAGACGTCGACGCCGGTCAGGCCCCGCTCGGCGACCGCCGTCCGGAAGCCGGCCAGGGCGCGGTGGCTCGGGCCGTAACCCGCCGCGACCAGCTCGGCGGACCGGTTCACCAGGGCCACCTGGCGGTGTCCCAGGTCGGCCAGGTGGTGCACGCAGCGGGAGATCAACGTCGCGTAGTCGACGTCGATCCAGCTCATTGCGTGCGGGTCGGCCGTCCGACCGATCGTCACGAACGGCACTCCCGCCGTCGTCAGCCGGGTCACCCGCTCGTCGGTCAGCCGGATCTCCATCAGCACCACCCCGTCCACCCGCCGCCCGGTGACGATCCGCTCGAAGGACCGGTCGTGGTCGCCGCCGGACGGGGACAACAGCACGTCCAGATCGTGCCGGGCCGCCGCCTCGACGACGCTGGCGACGAAGCCGAGCTGCATGTCGGTCAGACGCTGGTTGGCCGGCGGGATCACCAGCCCGAGGGTGCGGGTGCGCCCCTCCTTCAACGCGCGGGCGCTGGCGTTCGGCCGGTATCCCAGCTCGTCGATGACCGCCTGGATCCGTTGCCGGGTCGTCGCCGACACCGCCCGCTTTCCGCTCAACACATAGGACACGGTGCTGCGGGACACTCCGGCCCGCCGGGCGATCTCCCCGATGTTCATGCCCGCCCTCAAGCCGAATTCCGCCACCGACGCGGGAATGCGTCGTGTTTCCCGTGGAGCATAGCCGTACGGCAATTCCCCACGGGGCGGGAACAGTTCCGTCGCCACCCCCCGGGGGCAATCCGCCGATGCCCGGCGTTGCGTGGGGCGCGGGCCGGGGCGGACAGGGCCTGCGGGGTAGCGCAATATATCGACGGAAGTTAATGTTAAAGATCTGACGTTTTATGTCAGGAGTGGGCGCGGCTGACGGATCGGTTCTGTACCACCCGGTCGTTCGGACGTGAAGCGCAGCCGTGCCGGAGGCGGCCACCACCGCACCCGTACCGTTCCGGAGAGGGATTCGATGAAGGTGAAGAGAAGGCCCAGTCGTATGACGATCGCCGTGGCGACGATGGCGACCCTCGCCGTCGTCAGCGGCGGCTCCGTGATGGCCGACGCGCCGGGCGCGCGGGCCGCGACCACCGGCCCGTGCGACATCTACGCCTCGGGCGGTACGCCGTGCGTGGCCGCGCACAGTACGACCCGCGCCCTGTACGGCGCGTACAACGGGCCGCTGTACCAGGTACGCCGGACGTCGGACAGCACCACCCGGGACGTCGGGGTGCTGAGCGCGGGTGGCGTCGTCGATGCCGCCACCCAGGACTCCTTCTGCGCCAACACGAGCTGCGTGATCACGATCATCTACGACCAGTCGGGCCGCAACAACCGCCTCACCCAGGCGCCCGGCGGCTACTGGCCCGGCCCCGCGCCGGGCGGCTGGGACAACCTGGCCGACGCGAAGGCGGCCCCGATCACGGTCGGCGGCCAGAAGGCGTACGGCGTCTACGTCTCGCCCGGCACCGGCTACCGCAACAACAACACCAACGGCGTCGCCACCGGTGACCAGCCCGAGGGCATCTACGCCGTCGTCGACGGCACGCACTACAACCAGTGGTGTTGTTTCGACTACGGCAATGCGCAGACCGACGGCCAGGCCGACTCACCGGCCATCATGGAGACGGTCTACTTCGGTGCCAACAAGCAGTGGGGATACGGTGCCGGCGCCGGCCCGTGGGTCATGGCCGATCTCGAGTGGGGGTTGTTCTCCGGGGTGAACGCCGGTTACAACAACATCGCGTCCATCAACCACCGTTTCGTGACCGCCATGGTCAAAGGTGAGCCGAACCACTGGGCGATCCGCGGTGGCAACGCGCAGTCGGGCGGCCTGACGACCTATTTCGACGGGCGGCGGCCCAACGGATACCACCCGATGAAGAAGGAGGGCGCGATTCTGCTCGGCATCGGCGGCGACAACAGCGTCTCCGGCCGGGGTACCTTCTTCGAGGGCGTGCTGACCTCGGGCTACCCGTCGCCGGCCACGGAGGACGCGGTGCAGGCGAACATCGCCGCGGCGGGATACGCTCCGGCCGGTGGCGGCAACCCGGGGCAGAGCGTCCAACTCGTGGGCACCCAGTCGGGTCGCTGTGTCGACGTGCCGAACGGCAGCACCACCAACGGCACGCAGGTCCAGCTGTGGGACTGTACGGGCGGGACCGCGCAGCGCTTCACCCGCACGGCGGGCCGGCAACTCCAGGTCTCGGGCAGCAAGTGTCTCGACGCCTCCGGGCAGGGCACCGGCAACGGCACCAAGGTGATCATCTGGGACTGTCACGAGGGTGCCAACCAGCAGTGGAACGTCAACGCCAACGGCACCATCACCGGCGTGCAGTCGGGTCTCTGCCTGGACGCTGCCAACGCGTCCACGGCCAACGGCACCAAACTCGTTCTCTGGGCCTGCAACGGGCAACAGAACCAGCAGTGGAGCCTGCGGAGCTGACCGCCGCGCCGCTCGACGACGAATACCAGACGTGGCGGCGAAGTGGTCGATGACCGGACCATGCGGTAAGTCACTGGTCTATGTGTGGCATCGCGGGTCGGCCATCTGTGAGGGTGTGCCCGGTGAACCCGATACCGAGCACACCCGAACGGCCGTCGCTGGGCGCCGTGCTGCGGGCCCACCGGCTGGCGGCGGGCCTGTCGATCGAGGGGCTCGCCGAGCGTTGCGGGGTCAGTGTCCGGGCGATCAGCGACATCGAACGCGACCGGGTCCGTCGCCCGCAGCGGCGTACCCTGACCGTCCTGTGTGACGTCCTCGACGTGCCGGACGACGCGCGTCGCCGGCTGGACGAGGCCACCTCCGACCGGCCCGCCGGCTGCGAGCCACCCGCCCCACCGTGCCACTTCACCGGGCGGGCGGCGGCGCTGCGTACCCTCGGCGACGCCGCGCGTCGGCCGTCGGGCGACCGGCAGCAGGCCACCGTGGTCGTCGTCACCGGGCCGGCCGGGGTGGGCAAGACCGGCCTCGTGGCACGGGCCGCGGCCGACCTGGCCCCGGAGTTCCCCGACGGCTGCTTCTTCGTCGACCTGCGCGGCATGGACGACGTCCCCACCCCGCCCGGCGAGGCGCTGCACCTGCTGCTGCGCGCCCTCGGTGTGCCGGAGCGGCGGATTCCCGCCGGGCTCGACGAGCGGGCCACGGCGTACCGGTCGGTGTTCTGCCAGCGCCGGGCCCTGGTGGTGTGGGACAACGCCGCCGACGAGGCCCAGGCGAGGCCGCTGTTACCCGGGGCCGGGCCCGGTCTCGTGCTGGTCACCAGCCGGCGACGGCTCAGCGGCCTGGACGTCGCCCGGTGGCTGTCCCTGGAGCCGTTGCCGGCCGAGGAGTCGACCGCGATGCTGCGGGCCATCGCCGCGCCCGACGCCGACGCCGACCCGACCGGGTGGGCGGAGCTGGCCCGGCACTGCGGGCACATGCCGTTGGCCCTGCGCGTCACCGGGCAACGGCTGTCCGACGAGCCGGGGCTGTCGGTGGGGGAGCTGAACCGGCGGTTCACCGGCGAGCAGGCCCGGCTCACCGTGATCGACGCCGGGGCCGCCGGCATCCACACCGCGCTGAGCCTATCGTACCGGCGGCTGGAGGCGGACCTGCGGCGCACCTTCCGGCGGCTGTCCCTGGTGCCCGGCCCGGACTTCGGCCCGGAGCCGGTCGCCGTGGTCGGCGACGCCGACGTCGAGGAGGCCGAGCGACGGCTGGAGGCCCTGGTCGAGAGCGGCCTGGTGGCCGCCGTGCCGGCGGACCGGTACGGGCTGCACGACCTGGTCCGGGAGTTCGCCGCCGACCGGATGACCGCCGAGGAGCCGGCGACGACCGGTGCGTTGCGGACCACCCTGTTGCGGTGGTGGCTGGCCCGCACCACGGCCGCCGGACAGCACTTCGAGCCGGGTGGACCGGCGTCGCTGACGGAGTTCCCGGACCGGACGGCGGCGGCCGGCTGGCTCGACGCCGAGCGGGGCAACTGGTTCGCGGCGCTGCGGTCCGCCGCCGCCGAGGGCCTGCACGGGCAGGTGGTCGACACCGTCGACGCGCTGCACTGGTTCTCCGACAGCCGGGTGCACCTCGACGTCTGGCCGGAGGTCTTCCGGTTGTCCGCCGGCTCCGCCGCCCGGCTGGGTGATCCCCGCACGGAGGCGGTCCACCTCAACTACCTGTCCTGGGCGCAGGCGATCTGCCAACGCGAGTACGCGCGCAGCGTCGCCACCGCCACCCGGGCGCTGGAGCGGGCCGTCCGCGCGGGCGATCCGGCCCAGCAGGGGTGGGCGCTGCTCTACGCCGCCAGCGGCCACACCGGGCTGGGCGAGCACGCGGCGGCGCTGCGGCACCGGCAGCGGGCGTGGGTGATGCTGCGCCGCGCGGCCGACCCGGAGGGGCTGCCACAGGCGATGGCCTCGCTCGGCTCCTCCCTGCTGGCGCTGGGCAGGCCCGCCGAGGCGCTGCGGGTGCACGAGCGGACGCGACGGTTGCTGCGCGATCCGGACCACCCGATCGCGGCCTTCGCCCGGGCCTCCACCGACGCCTTGACCTGCCGGCGCATCGGCGACGACCTCGCCGCTCTCGGCCGGTGGCCGGAGTGCGTCGCGGTCCGGCGGGAGGCGGTGTCCGGGTTGCGCGCGACCGCGATGCCGGCGATCGAGGCGCTGGCCCTGGTGGAGCTGGTGGAGGCGCTGCGCCGTACCGGGGCGACCCGGTCGGCCCCGGCGTACCTGGCGCGGGCGATCGGGTTGGCCGACGACTGTGACGACCCGGATCTCGCCCGCCGGGCCGGGGACCTGCTCGCCGAGTTGTCCGGGGCCGGTTGAGCGTCAGGTGCCGGGCACCACCCGGGCGAAGGCGTTGACCAGCGGATGCGGCCGGTATCGGTGGTCCCGGCCGGGGGTGAGCCAGCCCCGTTCGGCCAGATCGAGGAAACCCGCCTCGGCGGGCGCGGGCCCGACCAGCCGGGGCAGCAGCCGCAGGGCGCGCCGGGCCGGCGACGGCAGCCCGGCGTACGCCCGCTCGAAGGCGTCGCGGACCGACAGGTCCCCGGCGACCAGCGCGCCGAGCACCCGGTCCGGTCGGGTCAACCGGTCGATCAGCCACTGCGCGCTCCACTGCGGCCGGGTCAGCAGCCGGTTCGCGGTCACCCGCAGGGCCAGCGGCAGACCGGCGCAGCAGGCGGCCAGCTCGGCCACGGCCGGGGCGGGAGTGCCGCTGCCGTGCACCAGCGCGGTCAGCGCGGCCCGCGCGTCGGCGGCCGGCAGCGGCGGCACCAGCCACCGGTCGGCCTCCGGCAGCCCCGCCAGCGGCTGCCCGCCGGTGACCAGGGTGACGGCGGCGGCGTCCGCGGGGAGCAACGGCCCGACCTGGCGGGTGTCCCGGACGCCGTCCAGCACCACCAGCATCCGCCGGGCGCGCACCAGGTCGCGGTACGCCCCGACGGCCTGCGGGTCCGACCCGGTCGACGCCGTCGTGGCGGCCGGCAGCAGCCGTCGCGCGATCGTGGCGGCGGTGGCGTCCCCGACCGGGCCGAGGAAGCGCACCCCGTCGGGGAACCGGTCGGCCAGCCGGGTGGCGGCCTGGACGGCCAGCGCGGTCTTGCCCACCCCGGGCAGGCCGATCAGCTGCACCGCGTGGCGGTGGCCCAGCCGGGCGGTCAGCCAGGCGAGGTCGGCGTGGCGGCCGGTGAAGTGGGGTGTCACCCCGGGCAGCCCGGTGACCCCGCCCACCTGCTCGTCGGTGGTGCCGAGCCGGCCGGCGTCGGGCCCGTGCAGCCCCAGGGCGGCGCCCAGCGCCAGCAGGGTGCCGGGGTGCGGGCGGCGGATCGTGTGCCGCTCGATCCCGCCGATGGTGCGGGCGCTCACCCCGGACCGGGCGGCGAGTTCCCCGATGGTCAGTCCGGCGGCGGTCCGCAGTGACCGGAGCCGGTGGAGCTGTTCCTGCGTGCTGTCGGACACCCCGTACCCCCGCGAGGACGTCTGCTGTCCGGTCCAGTAGACGTCGGCGCGGGGACACGTGGGGTGAGGGAATCGTCACACCGGGTTCCGGTGCTGGTGGGGCGCGGGGCGGCGGTCGTCCGCCGTCCCGGCCTGCGGGAGGCGGGACGGCGGACGGGGTGCGGTCAGGCCACCCGGACCCGCTGCCACTGCTGGTTGGCGCCGGTGCCGCAGGTGTACTGGATCACCCGGGCGCCGTCGGCGGTGGAGTAGCCGCTGACGTCGAGGCACCTGCCGCTGTGCCGGGCCACGAGCTGGACGTACCCGGAGCCCGCGTCGCGTACCTGCCACTGCTGGTCGGTACGCCCCGACTGGCAACCGAACTGCTGCACCGCGGCGTTGTCGGCGGTGGATCCGCCGGCCACGGTGAGGCACTTGTCGCTGTGCCGGGCAACGATCTGGACGTAGCCGGAGCCGGCGTCGCGTAGCTGCCACTGCTGGTTGGTGCCGGTGTTGCAGCCGTACTGGGCCACGGCGGCGGCGTCGGCGGTGGACCGGTCGAGCACGTCCAGGCACTTGCCGCTGTGCCGGGCGCGCAGCGTGTCGAAGGTGTAGCCGCCGTCGACCCCGGAGACCGCGCCGGTGGCGGTGTCGATGGTGAGCTGCGGGAACCAGTTCATGGTCAGCGAGGTTGCGGTGGGGAAGTTCAGCGGCAGCCAGACGTACCGGGACTGGTTGACCGGGCCGCCCGTCGCGCCGGCCCAGCGGTCGCCGAGATAGAGGTACGAGGTGGCGGCGCTGCCCTGCACCGGCAGCACGTATGCCGACTGGGAGTCGTAGGTGGTGCCGTCGGCGAAGTTCGCCGGGTTGGTCCAGGTGCCGCCGACGCTGCCGGCGGTGGCGTACCGTGCCTGGTTGGGCGACCAGCCGGTGGCGCCCGAGGTGACCAGGAAGTAGACCCCGTTGCGTTTGAACATCGCCGGGGCCTCCCGGTAGTTGTCCGGCCACAGCGTCCGCACCAGCGACGCGACCCCGGTGTAGTCGGCGGTGAGGCGGTAGATGTTCAGGTCGGCGTTGTTGCGGGTGGCCGAGATCAGGTACGCGGTGCCGTCGTCGTCGCGGAACACCGTCTGGTCCCGGGAGTCGTGGCCCAGCGGGCGGAAGCTGCCCAGGTAGCGGTAGTTGCCGTCGACCGTGCTGGAGGTGGCCACCGCGACCCGGGCCTGGTTGTAGTCGACGCCGTTCTCCCAGTGCATCCAGAGCACGTACTGGCCGGTGTTGGCGTTGTAGATCACCTTGGGGCGTTCGATGTTCGCCGTCGCCAGCTCGCCGGCCGAGGACTGGGTGAGCACGTTGTTGCGGAACTCCCAGGTGCGCAGGTCGGTGGAGCGGTAGACCGACACGTACCGGAAGGTGTTGTTGTCGTTGCGGTTCTCGCCGAACCAGTAGTAGTAGTCGCCCACCTTGATCATGCCGCCGCCGTGGGCGTGCACGCCGGCGCCGTTGGTGTCGGTGAACTGCGTGCCGTTGACCACGGTGACGGGCGCGGCCCGCGCGGCGGGGGCGGTGAGGGTCAGCGGGACGAGCACGGCCGCGCAGGCGGCGAGGGCGAGGACGATCCGGCGGAGGGTGGTGGGGTGGGGCGCGGCAGGCATGGGCCGCCTCCTCGTGCGGTGGACGCGGGGTGCCCGCCGGGACGGGCGGGACCTTTTCATGAGCCTCACGATAAGCCGATCCACCGTCGCATGCCCATACTTCAATGTGATGAACATCGATATATAGCGGGCAGTGGGAGATCCTCGCCACGTCGTGGTTTGCAGCGGTCGTCGCGGTTGTCGAGATCGTGATGCATGATCTACGTCACATTGTGAACCCTTCTCGCGGTGTCCGGCACGGAAGGCACGATCCGGGCGGAATCCCTTTTCCACACCTCACATTTCGCCGCCGGAGCCACCCGCAACGGGTTGGCGGGCGTCACGGGGATCGCACTTCGCCACGGAAAGTAGTCATACCCCCTCCGCCCGTGGTCGGCCGGGGTTCGTTGCCGTCCGACAACCAGCGCCTCGGTTTGTGCCGCTCACTACCCTGACCGATGATCCAGTGCCTGGGTACCGTCGACAGCGATAAGGGCTTCAGATGAGCAACAGTCACCCTCCGTACGGAGAACAGCCGGATCCGAACGTCACCCCGTGGAGCGGGCCGCCGGCACCGCCCGCCGGCTACCCGGCGTACGGCCAGCCTGGCCAGGCCCCGCAGTACGGCCAGGCCCCGCAGTACGGTCAGGCCCCGCAGTTCGGTGTTCCCGTGCCGCCGCAGAAGTCGAACCGGGGCCTGGTCATCGGCCTCATCATCGGCGCGGTGGTCCTCATCCTCGCGCTCTGCGGCGCCGGCATCGGGCTCGCCCTGGTCGGCAACGACGACGAGCCCGACCCGACCCCGACGCCGAGCGCGACCGCCAACCAGGGCTCCGGCACGGAACCCTCGTCCACTCCGCAGGCGTCCGACCCGCCCACGGAGCAGCCGAACAACAACAACAACGCCGTGACGGCCCGCTACTCCAGCGACCTGTCGTCGGTCTGCGACGGCAGCCCGATCCTCAACGCGGCCACCTACAGCGGCCCGGCCACCGCCAAGGCGTACGTCTTCTCGAACAACCCGGAGCGGCCGTCGTTCTGGTCGTCGAAGATCGTCGGCTCCGACAAGCGGTACTACGCCAAGTCGGCGGACTTCACCAGCGTGTCGGTGGTCGGCTGCATGTCGATGGTCCCGGGCAGCGAGGGCGCGCCCAAGAAGTGCGACTACAAGGCCAGCGACGGCAAGAACGTCAGCGTCTCGTACATCTCCTCGCGCTACCAGCTGACCTTCTATGCCGCGAAGACCGCGGAGAAGATCGGCGACGGCGGGGTCGTCAACGCCCCGGCGACCCGGTGCCCGAGCTTCATCTCGTACAACAAGACGACGATGAAGGCGTACGCGGCCCCGGACAGCGGCACTATCGAGGCGGCGCTGGACAAGTTCCTGTCCTGACCGGCCTCCTGACGGCGGTGCCGGGGGCGGGCGGATCCCTCCCGCCCCCGGCCTTCCGTCTCCCGGCAGGGTCAGGTGTTGACCGGCCGGCGGGCGACCAGTAGCACGTGCGTCACCGGCCAGTGAAGTGGCGCCCCGTCCACCGTCGACAGCGCCGCGGTCGGCGCGAGCCGGTGGGTGACGATCCAGTCGTTGCGGTACGGGCCGCTGGCCGGGTCGACCTCGAAGCCCACGTCGGCCAGCAGGGCCTTCCAGTCGGCCCACTCCAGCCCGCAGAACTCCTCCTGCGTCTCGGACAGCCAGTTGTCGGTGTAGTCCTTGCGGGTGAGGAAGTCCATCGCCGCGCCGAGCGGCAGCTCGACCACCGCGCCGGTGCCGTCGTCGACCGGGCGGAATCCGAACGGGAACCGGTAGTCGACGGCGAACTGGTCCAGCCGGGCCCGCGTGGACAGCCCGGCGAGATGCGCGGCCACCTGGTCGGCCGGCAGTGACGCCAGATCCGCACGGGGGCGGGCCGGGTTCGCCCCGTCGGTGGTCGACAGCCGCAGCCGTACCGTCCGGTCCCGGCCGTCCGGCCCGCAGACGTCGCTGTTGATCCACACCCCGCCGGGCACCGTGTGGTCGTAGATGGCCTGCACGAACCGGCGCAGCGACGCCATCTGATCGCCGTACGACCAGATCTCGTGGGTCAGCGCGAAGGTCATCGTGGTGTCCACCGAGCGGGGTGCGAACACCGCCCCGCCGAGCACGTTGCGGCGGTAGAAGAACACGTTCGGGTTGGCGAAGAAGCCCTGTGCCTTCTTGTGCACGCACTCCTCGTACAGGTGGCGGGCCACCTCGACCCCGATCAGGTCGCTCTCCCGCAGCGTCGGCTCCCGGTCGGCCAGCTCCAGCACCGCGCCCGCGCCGCAGCCGACGTCGACGATCCGGCCGGGCCGCACGTGCTCGCGCACCGCCGCCCACTTGCGCTGCGCCGCGTCGGCGAACGCCTCGGCGTACGTCCGGTAGTCGCGGGTGGCGGTCAGCCCGCCCTCGTCCCCGACCACCGGGTCGTTGACGACCGAACGGACCAGGTCGTCGAGCCGGTAACGGGCGTAGACGTCGAGGGTGGCGGGGTGGGCCAGCTCCCGCCACGACGGGTCGTCGGCGGCCAGCCGCAACAGCACGTCCCAGGGCCGGGCGGGGGTCGGGTCGACGTCGGCCTCCACCCCGGCGAGCGGGAACCCCAACCGGGCGTACATCGCGGCGACCTGCGGCGTCGAGCAGGCGACCACCGTGTTCGCCGGGGTCAGCTCCAGGCCGGCGGTGGCCGCCACGTTCTTGAGGGTCACCTCGGCGAACCGGTCGGTCTCGGCGGTGTCGAAGACCGGCACCACCACCGACCGCAGCCCGGCCAGCACGCTGAACCGTTCGATCGCCGCCTCCCGCCGGTGGTAGGGGACCGGGTTGCGCCGGGTGTTCTCGTGGTTGGCCGAGGTGACCGCCCAGACCACGGTGGCCTCGTCGTCGGTGACCCGGCCGCCGGTGCCGGTCGGCCCGGCGTCGGCACCGGCGTGGTCGCCGTCGGCAGCGTCGTGGTGACCGCCGGTGGCAAGCCGGTGCAGATAGTCGGCCTGGAACCGGGTCAGCAGGTGATGTCGGCCGGGAAACAGCAGGTAGCGGGGCATGTACCGTTCCTAGTCGACGTCGGATCACCCGCTCCGGGCGGGGTGGCCGGGGCGGGTGGCCGGCCGCCGCCGTGCCGGATCGGGGACGGGTGGGGGCGACGCCGTGCGGCGTCGCCCCCACCCTGGCGGGTGCTAACCCACCACGGAACGCAGCGGGACCTGCTCGGCCCGCAGGGTCCGCACCAGGTCACCCAGGAACGGGTGCTCGTCGATCTGGAGACCCGCCGGGTTCGGGATCAGCAGGTACGCCGAGCCGTCCGCCACGGATACCCGGGCGGTGTCGGTGTACCGCCGCACGACCGCCTCGGCGCGGGCCAGGTCACCGGCGGCCACCTGGAGGGTGAACGGCCGCCACTGTCCGCCCAGGTTCTCGGCGACCGGGGTGGCCGCCGCGGCGGCGCGGGCCGGGTCGACCTGGACCGGCGACGCGGTCCGGGCCGCGGTGCCGCCGCCCGGGTAGAGCAGCGCGTTGGCCACCAGGTGCAGGCCACTCTCGTTGTACGCCCGGAACAGCGGGTTGAACGCGAACAGCACCGCCCGCCCGGCGCCGGTCGGCTCGTCCACCACCGCGACCGTGCCCTTGAGCGCGTCACCCTGCACCGTGTAGCCGTTGGCCCAGAAGGTGTCCCCGCTCGGGTAGCGCAGCACGTTGCGGCCGGTGCTGCTGGGGGTGAGGATCGGGTCGTTGTTGTTGAACTCGAAGTCCTCCGCCGGCCGGCCCAGCCCGACCGGGCTGTCCGGGTCCACGTCGACCCGCAGGTGCGAGCCGATCACCGTGTAGCCGGTCGGCTTCGGCTTCTCGGTGGTCGAGGTGAGCCCGGCGGCGCGGGCCATCCGGGTGCCCTCGTTGCGCAGGCCCAGGTAGGTGTGGCCCTGGGCGATCCAGTTGCGCAGGTTGGCCTGCCCGGTCGCGGTCAGCCCACCTGTCGCGTTGCTGCCGTCCGGCACCAGCAGCACCGTGCGGCCGGTGAAGGCGGGGGTGTTGTCGTTGATGTCGGCGGTGGTGACCGGGGTGAGGTCCAGGCCCCACCGCTTGCCCAGCACGTACCGGGCCTCACCGTGCGAGCCGGAGGTGGTGGAGATGCCGGTGCCCTGGAACAGGCCGACGTCCGGCCGGCTGATCGGGGTGCCGACGGCCGCCGTGGTGTACGGGGTGAGCGTGACGCCCAGCTTCTTGGCCGTGGTGTTCAGCTCCGGCGTCAACGCGCCGGCGGGCATCCCCACCTGGCCGTTGTCGAGGTCCCGGACGAGCTGCACGCCCTGACCCAGCAGGGTGAAGGTGAACTCGGCCGCGGCGGCGGAGTCCAGCTCGTAGGTGTAGGAGCCCTTCAGCGGCGGCGCGGCCAGGATCTTGCCGCCACCGGTGTTCTGGATCTTGTCGATCAGCTCGGCGTTGGGCTTGACGTCCGCGCCGGTGTAGACGGCGTTCACACCCATCAGCAGCGGGTTGCTCCACGACGACACGTCGTAGAAGTACGGGAACGGCGTGTACGGGTCCTCGCCCATGATCGCCTGGATCCAGTGCTTTTGCGGCTGGTTCATCGGGATCCAGTACGACCCCACCGGCACGGTCAGGTTGGTCGCCGAGCGGCCGCCGAAGAGCTTGGCGGTGGGCAGCTTGACCGCCTTCTTCACCTGGTAGACCTCGACGTCCATCCGGCGCAGTCGCTCGACGAGCTGGCGGGCGTCGGCGAGCTGCCGGTCGGGCAGCAGGAAGTACGACCTGACGGTCTGGTTCGGCACCGGGAACTGCACGGTGTTGGTCGGCTGGACCACCTCGTTGGGCTCCAGCGTGCCGGCCCGGCCCTGGGCGAGCGCGTCCTTCCAGACCTTGTACCAGCCGTTCAGCACCTCACCCTTGTGCGCCGCCGCCCAACCGAGGGTCGACCACTGGGTGTGGAACTGCTGCTGCACCCGGTCGGCCACCGCCGACGAGCTGCCCTTCTCGAAGGTCATCCCGGCGGCGCCGAAGCCGGCGGCCGGCACCGTGTCGCCGTACCCCATGAAGAACAGGTCGTAGGTGGAGTAGTTGAAGTAGCACTCGGTGGTCACCGCACCGCCGCACGCGCCGTTGTAGCCGAAGCCGGCCTTGTTGGCCTCGCCGATCCGGTTGATCCAGTCGACCGCCTCGCCGGAGATCTCGTGGTGGATCGGGTCGGCGTTGGGCGGGAAGAAGTACTGCCGGCCGCCCATCTCGTGCGCGTCGATGAAGACCTGCGGCGGGTACTTGCGCATCAGTTCGAGCTTGCCGTCGGTCTCCTGCTGGGTCCGGGCGAACCAGTCCCGGTTCATGTCGAAGCCGTACTCGTTCTGCCGGCGGCTGGCGTCGCGGCCGTCCGGGTTCTGCGTCGGCACGATGATCGTGACCAGGTTGTCGTTGCGCTGCTGGACCTCGCAGGACAGCCCGGCGGCCAGCTCGTACAGCGTCTTGAGGGCGGCGTCGGTGCCGCTCTTCTCGCCGCCGTGCACGTTGGCGGTGACCCAGACGATGGCCGGGGCCGCCTCGGCGATCTCGCCGGCCTGCTGCTGGTTGACCGTCCGGGGGTCGCGCAGCGAGCGGACGTCCTCGGCGATGCCCTTGAGCACGGCCGGCCGCACGTTGCGCTCGTTGGACACGATCGCGTACGGCAGCGGCTGGCCGAGCACGCTGGTGCCCAGCACGTCGGTGACGACCCGCTTCGAGGCGGTGTCCACGGCGTCGAGGTAGCCCCGCACCTCCTCGTTGGTGACCACCCGTTCCTGGCCGGTGCCGAGCGGGAAGCCGAGGAAGCTCTCCGGGCTGGGCACCGATGCCAACCGGTCGGTGGGATCGGTGCTACACGTCGTCGGGGGCGCGGCGGAGGCGGACGGGCCGACCACCAGGGGGGTGATTCCGGCCAGGAGGACGATGGCGGTGGCGCTGGCCAACCGCTGGCGGGAAAGCGATGCGGAGCGGAATATCGGCGTTCGCATGAGGCGTTTCGTTTCCCTTCCCGGGAAATGAATCAAGGGTGCCCGGAGCGTATGACCTGCGCTTTCGGGTGGTCAAGATTCACAACCGGGGACCGGTACGCGATTCGCCAATTGCCCCACACCCGCTCGAACGCGGGCGTTTCATGGCGAGTCGGCGTCCACCCTGGACCGTCGTCCGCCCGGGGGAACCTCCGCCGTACGCCTGATCATATTCACCGTCGTCGACCGGGTGCGGGCGGCCCCGGCCCGCCGACGGCGGGCCGGGACCGGGCGGTCAGCGGACCCGGACGAACACCGGGTTGGAGTAGAACCACAGGTCGCTCCACGGGCTCTCCAGCCCGTCGGCCAGCGGCTCCGCCTCGTCGGTGCTGGTGCCGCGGACCCGCAGGTAGCTGTCGACCCCGACGTCGCGCAGGGTGTGCCGGACGACGTACTGGGCACCCTGCTGCCGCCAGTCGCGCGGACCGAACCGGGCCACCACCGCGGTGGTGGGGTTGGTGTCGGCGTCCCGGTCGACGCTCGGTCCGGTCACCTGCCCGACGATCAGGTCCACCCGCCGGACCTGCGGCCGGTCGCCGTTGCCGTTCGTCCCGGCCGGCGGCCGGAACCGGATCACGACGTCCACGTCGGTACGGTCGCGGCGGCTGACGGTGACGGTCTCACCCGAGCCGGCCGAGTGTCCCTGGCTGCTTGCGGTGACGTCGAGGCGGCTGATCAGGTCACCGGTGGTGACGAAGATCCGCCCGTGGCGCAGGCCGTCCATGATGTCGTGGTACTCCTGCCGGGCCAGCACGTAGGTCTTGCTGTACTCACCCGGCCAGAAGTCGGTGCCGCCCCGGGTCCAGTGCACGTGCGAGTCGGACGTCGCGGTGATCCACCAGCGTCGCCCCTCGCCGAGCAGCGCGTCCCACAGCCCGCCGACCCGGGCGGTCGCCTGGTCGTAGCCGCCGTAGGTGGGGTGGTTGCCGTAGCCGCCGCGGGCGCTGCCGTTGAGTGGGCCCGCCTGGTGGCCCGGGGCGCCCTCGAAGCCGACGTACACGTCCGGGGCCGCGTCGTTGCCGTTGCGGAACTCGTGCGGGAGGTCCTGCCCGTACACCCCGAGCCCGGTCGCCGAGCGGGAGGTGTGGTGGGCGATCACCAGCGGCTTGTGCGGCATGTTCCGCGCCACCCGGAGGAACTCCACCATCTTGGCCTCGGTGTCGCGGCCCGGGTCGGCCGGGAACGGGTCCCGCTTGGCGAACCGGCTCTCCAGCTCGAAGAGCTGCTTCGCCTCGTCGGCGTGCCGGGGGATCATCAGGGTGTGGTGGTCCATCGCCGGGGCGTCGAACTCCATGCCCCAGAACTGCAACACCTCGGGCACCAGCCGGCGGGACCGCAGCAGATCGGGGTACGCCTGCTCCAGGTTCACCTTGGAGTGCGTCGGTCCACCGTGGTCGGTGCACATGGCCCAGGTCAGTCCGAAGTTCTTCGCCATGATCGCGTTGGTGACGATCGGATAGACCGCGTCGGCGCCCTTGTGGAACGTCGGCGGGTTCGTCGAGGTGTCGAAGTCCCCGCTGTACTCGGAGTGGATGTGGTGGTCGCCGGCCCGCCAGATCCGGTCATCGGCCCGACCTGCGCCGGCCGTCGCCTGATCCTGCCGGTCGGGATCGGCGTGGGCCGCCTCGACGCCCACGAACGGGCCGGCGGCGGCGAGCGTCGCGCCGACGCCCGCGTACTTCACCAGTTGGCGGCGTGACAGCTGACCGCCTGTGGCGTCCTCGGAATTGCTGTGCTGCACTGCGGAGCCCTCCACGTGATCCGGGTGTCGACCGTGTCGGTGACGAAGCCTCCGAGAGACGGGTGAACAGCCGCTGCACGGCGCGCGGGAGGGGAGTGAACGACGGCCGGCCAGCGCCGCCGCGTGCCCGGCCCGGCCGGTGGCCGGACCGTCACCCACCCGGGCCCCGGCCGCCGTCCCGGGTTGCCTCCCACGGGTGGGATATCTATGTAATTGCATTTCCCGCTCATCGGTGAGAAAGAGGTCTCATTGACCGCTTGCTATCCCGCAACTAGTATTCGGTGCGCAGACGGTCAACGGGGAGTGGTCGCGGCATCCACATCGAATGCTATTCCGGTGTGTCGCCCGGCCGATTCGTCAAGCTTCTGGCGAAGCCATTCCGGAGCCAATCCCCGCCATTTATTCGACGACCCGATCCCCCGAGAAACGCCGGGCGGGCCGTCGTGCCGCGTGCGCGGGGGTCACCGGGAGGTGGCATCGGCTCCCGGCACGCACCGGTCAGGACCGACCACGCCGAGAGGACCCCACTCCATGCGCGCTGACCCGCTCCGTCGCCGCCCCCCGGGCGCGGCACTGCCCCTGCTCGCCGCGGTGGCCGCGATCCTCCTGCTCGTCGCGGGCACCCCGAGCCACCTCCCGGGCGTCCACCTCGCCGCCGCGGTGGACGTCACCGACACCCCCGGCACGATCACCGACCAGTGGTCGACCACCGGCGACGAGGGCATCGAGAAGGTCATCGACAACACGTCCTACCGCAAGTACTTCACCTACAGCGGCGCCGGCTGGATCCAGTTCGAGGCGACCACGGCGGCCGTGGTGACCAGCTACGCCGTCACCTCCGCCAACGACTGGCCCGACCGCAACCCGCGCAACTGGGTCTTCGAGGCCTCCACCACCGGCGGCAGCTGGACTCCGCTGGACACCCAGAGCAACCAGACGTTCATCACCGGCTTCCACCGCAACACCTACTCGTTCAGCAACACCAACGCCTACCGGTACTACCGGCTGCGGGTGACCGCCACCAACGGGTCGGTCAACATGCAGATCGGCGAGTGGCAGATCTACGGGACCACCACCGCCACCACCCCGGCGCCGGCCGCGCCCACCGGCCTGCTCGCCACCGCGGCCAGCGACCAGATCCGGCTCACCTGGACCGACAACACCCGGTGGGAGACGGCCTACCGGCTGGAACGCTCGACCAACGGCACCACCTGGAGCACCGCGTACGTGCTGCCGGCCAGCACCACGAAGTTCCACAACCTGAAACTGCCGGCGGGCACCCACTACTACTACCGGCTACGGGCCGAGGGGGTGGCCGGCAACTCCGGCTACGCCACCGCCGACACCACCACGCTCAGCGCGACCCCGGCCACCACCTGGACCGAGACCTGGCACGCCCCCAACGAGACGCTCACCCGCTACTACTACGACGCCAACGTGGCCGTCTACCGCGATCCGGGACTGGCCTCGACCGATCTGACCTGGGTGAAGGACTACGCCAAACAGATCTGGGAGTACGTCCAGGCCAACTACGGCAACCTCAGCGGCCAGCGGCTGTACGAGGTGCTGCACGACGACGCGGGATCGGGCGGGTTCGCGCTGAGCCAGTTCGACCCCAACACGGCATTCCGCGACGTCAACGACATGAGCGGCGGCGGCTGGGGAAACACCGACCTCAACGAGGACGTCATCTCCCACGAGATGAACCACACCGTCGAGTTCACCGCGTTCGGCGTGAACGGCTCACCCGCCTACGGCATCTGGGGCGACAGCAAGTGGGCCGAGATCTTCCAGTACGACTGCTACGTCGGCACCGGCCGGACCACCGACGCCACCCGCTGGAAGAACGCGAAGCTGCTCACCTCGGACAACTTCCCCGTCGCCAACACGTACTGGTTCCGGGACTGGTTCTACCCGATCTACCAGAACTACGGCGGCAAGGTCGTGCTCAACAAGTTCTTCCAGTTGCTGTCCCAGCACTTCCACCAGTTCGACGGCGTCTACGCCCGGGACCTCAACTGGGGGGAGTTCGTGCACTTCTGGAGCGGCGCGGCCGGCGTCAGCCTCAAACCGCTGGCCACCACCGCCTTCGGCGGCTGGCCCGCCGACTGGCAGGCGCAGTTCGTCCAGGCCCAGGCCGACTACCCGGGCGTGACGTACACCCCGTGACGTAGGCCCTGACCACCCACCCCGGCGATCCGGCGACGACCCCCAGCCGGTGACCCGGCCGTGGGGTGCCGCCACCACACCTGCGGTGGCGGCACCCCACCCGGCGACCGGCGGTCGTGCCGGGCCACCCGCCGCCCGGCACGACCGCCGGCCTCAGCCGAGCAGCACCGACACCGCCTCCACCGTGTCCGGATGGGCGAGCAGCAGCGTCGCCGCCGCCGACTCCGCCGGGGCGTCGACCGGCTCCGACCAGCCGCCCTCGCAGCCCAGCAGCCCGGCGACCGCGTCCACCGCAACCGGATGCGCCGCGAGCAGGCCGTGCACCTGCCCCGTCGGCGCGCCCGGCCGGGCCACCGGGGCGGGCCCGGCCGCCGGCCCCATCCAGGGCGGCACCCAGGCGTCCAGCTCGGGCAGCGTCCCCGGGAAGGTGCGCGCGGCCTCCCGCACCAGCAGCGGCACCAACTCCGGGCCGTGCTCGCGCAGGGTGGTGATCAGCGTGGGTAGCCAGGGCAGCAGCACCGGGTCGGGCAACCGGGCGAACGCGGTGGACATCGTCTCCACCACGAACGGCGCGAGCCCCGGCACCGGTTCCAGCGCGTGAACGAAACCCGAGAGGTACCTCGGGAACGCCGGCACCACCAGCGGGTTACCCAGCAGGTCGGCGCAGCGCTGCCGCAGCTCGGCCAGCGGCAGCACACCGAGCTGGTGCCGGGCCGCCCAGAGCAGGGCGACCTTCGCCGGGCTCTCCGGATGCGACTGGGCCACCGCGAGTTCGAGCTGGGACCTGTCGCAGCCCAGCGACAGCGCCAGGCTCTCCATGCTGAACAGGAAGCCGAGCATCGCCCCGACCTGCCGGACCCCGGTCTCCTCCTCGACGAACGCGGTCGGCAACAGGGTGCAGTAGTGCGCGTACCCGGTCGTCACGAACGCCTCGCACCAGGCCGGCAGGGTCGGCGCGGTGGCCCGGTAATGGGCCAGCAACCGGCGGATGCGCCGCAGCACGTCCGGGGCGTCGTCCACCGTGCGCTCGGTGGACAGCAGTTCCACGGCCCGCGCGCCCAACTCGTCGACCAACCGGGGGCTGTCCAGCAACCGGATGGCGTCCTCCACCGCGGCGAGAGCACCGGCGGCCGTCGCGTCGGGGCCCCGGACCGACCGCCGCAGCCGCTGCTCCAGCACCTGCTCGACGGTCACCCCCTCGTAGCCCAGCTCGATCAGCGCCCGCTGGTGCCGGCCCAACGCGAGGTCCCAGCTCTCCTGGATCGACCGGTGCCCCAACCGGCGCTCACCCATGATCGGGCGGACCGCGTCGGCGGGCAGCAGGTGCCGCAGCATCCACAGCAGATCCGAGCAGCCGGCCAGCGCCGGGGTGGCGTGCAGGTCCAGCAGGGCCCGCTGGATGGTGCGCTTCTCCAGGTCCAGGCCGAGGGGTTGGAGCCGGTCGAGCACGTCGCGGGCCAGCGGTGGCAGGGCGTCGTAGCCGACCTGCCCGATCCGGTCCCCGCCGAGCAGGATCTCGCAGAGCCGTCGCACGTCGCGGCGGCCCGGCACGACGTCCTTCTCGATGCAGGTCACCGCCGCGTCGGCGAAGTCGTACGGGGTGGGCCGGGCCCGGTTGCGCAACCCGGCCAGCAGGATCGACGTCTCGAACACCGCGATCGCGTCGGCCGTGCTGGCCAGGTACCCGTTGCGGCGGGCCAACCGGACGATGTCCACGCACCACCCGCGCAGCTCCGCCTCGTCCAGCCCGTCGAGCGCCGGAGGCGCGGCGAGGAACCCGGTGAGCCGGTCGGCGACCGGACCGGCCGGCGTGGCGACCGGCGGGGCGGCCTTCCGTTTGCCCCGGCCGCCCCGGACGCCCCGCTGACCGTCGAGCCGGTACGGGGCCAGGCCCGACCGGCCGACCGCCTGCGTCCAGTTGGCGGCGGCGATCGACACCGACCCCGGTGCCAGCCCGAACTGCGCCTCGATGGCCGAGTGGCTCGACGGGATCAGCCCGTACCGCCAGCGGGTGCCGGTGCGGGGGGTGATCGCGAAGTCCGGGGCGGGGGAGTCCAGGCCGAACTGCTCGACCCGGCTGGCGGCGTGAAACGCGCCGCACACGTAGAGACAGTCCGCCGGGTCGGCCCCGGACGCGGCGAGGTGCTCCCGCATCCGGGTCCACATGTAGCGCTCCCGGTCCTCGTCCCGGTCGGTACGGTCCGACCCGGCCGGCCGCAGCCGGCGGAACAGGCTGCCGATCAACACCATCACCTGCCGGTAGGTGTCGTGGTCGGCGTCGGCGAGGGGACGCTCGACGTACTGGTCCCACCACTCCGACCAGTGCCGCACCTTGCCGTGGTGCAGCAGGTACGCCTCCAGCTCGGCGAACCGGGGCCGCAGGTCGCCGATCTCCACGCCGACCGCGTCGCCGTGTAGGGCCGACTGCTCCCCGGCCTCGCCGCCCGCCGTCTGCGGCGCGGTGTCGGCCGGCGCGTCGGTGGCCGCCGGGGCGTCGCCGCGCGGTGACCACTGGAAGACGTGGTCGGTGGAGCGGTCCACCAGCACCAGCTCCACCCCGGGTGTCTCCAGCGCGTACGCGATCGCCTGGTACTCGGCGGACGCCTCGGTGACCGGGGCGACGACGCTCAGCGGCCCCCACTCGGCGGGGAAGCCGTCCAGCTCGGAGGCGAACGCCTGCACCGCCACCGGCAGCCGACAGTTGCGCAGCTCGCCCAGGAGCGGCTGGAGATCCTCGCACAGCTCCAGGTAGATCACCTTGGGCTGCTTGTGCCGCAGCCGGCGGACCATCGCCAGCGCCGAGGCCGGCGAGTGGTGACAGACCGGGAAGATCTCCAACCGCTCGCCCAGCGCCCGGTCGACGTCGTCGACGATGCCGGCGAGGATGCCGGCCAGCGCGTCGGCGGAACCGGCGAACGTGGCCGCTGCGTCGGTGAGCTGCTCCCGCAGCGCCCCGAACGGTCCGGCGGTCGCGGGCGGGGCGGCGCCGGGCGGCGCGGCGGTGCCGGCGTCGGCGGTGGTCACGACAGCGAGGCGATCGCCTGGCGACCGCCGTCGAGGAAGCCGCCCCAGCCCTCGCCGTTCTTCTTGGCCCGGGGCTCCACCACGCCGTGCAGGTACTTGTTGAGGATCGCCAGGTCCTCCGGGCTGCGTCGGGCCAACGATCCCACCAGCGAGGAGGCCAGCGTCTCCACCCGCAGGGCCCGGTCGCCGAAGAACTGGCTGTGCAGGATGGCGTCCTCCAGCACCCCGATCTGCTCGGCGGTGGACAGCGCCGACTCCAGCTTCTCGTCGTCGCTGGTCGCCGACGCGGCGGCGGCCCGCAGGTCGGCGAAGCTCTGCAACAGGATGTCCAACAGGGTGGGCGGCACGTCCAGCTCGATGCGGTGCCGGCGCAGCAGTTCCTCGGTGCGGAACCGGACGATCTCCGCCTCGCTGCGCTTGTTGGTGACCACCGGGATGCGGACGAAGTTGAACCGGCGCTTCAACGCCGATGACAGGTCGTTGACGCCCCGGTCGCGGCTGTTCGCGGTGGCGATGATCGAGAAACCGGGCTGGGCGAAGACGATGTTGTCGTCGCTCAGCTCGGGGATGGAGACGTACTTCTCCGACAGGATGGAGATCAGCGCGTCCTGCACGTCGCTGGTGGAGCGGGTCAGCTCCTCGAAGCGGCCCACCACGCCCTGCTCCATCGCCGTCATGATCGGCGACGGGATCATCGACTCCCGGGACTGCCCCTTGGCGATGACCATCGAGACGTTCCACGAGTACTTGATGTGGTCCTCGGTGGTGCCGGCGGTGCCCTGCACGACCAGCGTCGAGTTGCGGCAGATCGCGGCGGACAGCAGCTCGGCCAGCCAGCTCTTGCCGGTGCCGGGGTCGCCGATGAGCAGCAGGCCCCGGTCCGACGCCAGGGTCACGATGCTGCGTTCGACGAAACTGCGGTCACCGAACCACTTCTGCGGGATCTCCCGCTCCAGACCGTCGGCCCGTTCCGAGCCGAGGACGAACAGCCGCACCATGCGCGGGCTCAACCGCCACGAGAACGGCTTCGGGCCGGTGTCGACCGACTCCAGGTAGTCGAGTTCGTCGGCGTACTTGACCTCGGCGGGGGCACGCAACATCTCGGACATGAGGGGTGATTCTCCTAGGTGAGGAAGCTCTTGAGCTCGAAGACGAGTTTGCGGATGTGACCGGAGAGCACCGGGGTGCCCAGGTCCTTGAGGCGCTGCCGGAACCAGGGGTTGACGCTCTGCTGACCGGAGCTGCTGACCGAGCCGACCGGGATGAACCGCACCCCGGAGCGGTGCACCGCCTCGATGCCGTCGAACAGCGGCTGGGAGCGGTCGAACTCGTAGAAGTCCGAGATCCACACCATGACCGTGTTGCGCGGCTCGACGATCTTGGGGCGGGCCATCGCCATCGCCACCGGCCCGTCGTTGCCGCCACCGAGTTTGGTGCGCAGCAGCACCTCGAACGGGTCGTGCACCCACGGGGTCAGGTCCAACGCCCGGGTGTCGTACGCGATCAGGTGTACGTCGACCTTGGGCAGCCCGGCGAAGATCGAGGCCAGGATGGTGCAGTTGACCATCGAGTCGACCATCGACCCGGACTGGTCCACCACCACGATCAGCCGCGACGGGGTGGTCTTGCGGGCGGTCTGCCGGTAGTAGAGCCGGTCGACGTAGAGGCGTTCGTCCTCCGGGCTCCAGTTGGTGAGGTTCTGCCAGATGGTGCGGTCGAGGTCGAGGTTGCGGTAGACCCGCTTCGGCGGCACCGACCGGTCGATCGCGCCGACGGTGGTCTGCTCGACCTGGGTCCGCAGCACCTCGGCGACCTCGTCGACGTACCGCCGGATCAGCGACTTCGCGTTGGCCAGCGCCACCCCGGACAGGTTGGACTTGTCCCGCAGCAGCTGCTCGATCAGCGACATGCTGGGGGTGAGCTGGGCGGCCAGCTTCGGGTCGGCCAGCACCTCCCGCAGGTGCATCCGGCGGACCAAGTCGCCCTCCAGCCCGGCGAGGGTGGCGCCCAGTCCGGTGCCGCCCTGCCGACGCAGCTCCCCCGGCGGGCAGCCGAGCGCCTGCTCGAACCAACCCGCGTCGGCCTGCCACCGGGCCAACTGGCCGGCGCTGACCGGCCCGGACCCGGTGCCGAAGACGTTGAGCAGCAGCTTCGACACCAGCGCGGCCCGGCGCACCTCGGCCTCGCCGGGCCGGTGGACCCCGCCGACGGCGGGGTCACCCCCGCCCGGCGCGCCCGGGCCGTCGATGATCGCCTCCGTCGCCTCCGTGCTGTCGGTGGTCGCCTCCGGCGTCGTGGCCGACGGGGCCACGGCGTCGGGGGAGGCGTCGACGGGCCGGTCGTCGGTCGGGCCGGCCGGGTCGGGGGCGAGCAGGCCCCGGAGTTCGTCGGCGAGCGCGGGGAAACGCTGCACCACGGTGTCCACCGACACGGTCGGGTCCAGCAGGGCGGCGGGCAGGCCGAGGTCGTCGACGACGGCCACGCTCGCCGCCTCCAGCGTGGGCTGCTCGTCGGGGTCGAAGAGCCGCCCCAGCAGCCGCCAGTAGAGCACCTGCCGACGGTTGGCGGCGGCGAGGTCGCCCGGGGTCACCGCGTCGCCCGACGGCACGGCGTCGGTTGGGGGCAGGGCGCCGGTCGGCGGGATCGGCTCGCTCATCGGCGCAGCAACCGTCCCGCGCGTTCGCGCAGCACGGCCACGGCGTCGCCCGCCCTGGCCTCGGCCTTGGCCACCTTCGGGTCGGTCACCCCGTCGGCCCAGTCGCCGTTGTGCGCCTCCACCGGCCGGCGCTTGACGGTGGCCTGCACCGCCAGCGGCTGCACCAGCCACCGGCCGCCGTCGAAGCGGGCCAGGCCCAGGCAGGACGACGAGGCGGCGACCAGCGCCGGGGTGAGCGGCCCAGCGGCCGGCAGCCGGTCCAGCGCGACCGCGAGGCGCTGCCCGCCGAGGTCGACGGTCGACCCGCCGTCGTGCACGGTGTAGCCCTCCAGCAGCACCGGCTCGGCGATGGCCACCGGATGCCGGTCCAACGGCGGGATCGCCGCCGCCGTCGCCGTGCCCAGCAGCACCCGGGCGGTGGCGAACGGGTCGGCGGGCTCGCCGGCCTGCGCCTGCCCATCGACCCAGTGCAGGTCGCCACCCTGCGCGGGCAGATCGGTGACGGTCAGCGCCCGCCGCTGCGCGATCGCGGTGAGCAGCACCGGGTACGCCGACAGCAGCCGCCACACCGCCGGGCCGCCGATCGTGGCGACCTTGGCCGCGCCCACCGTCACCCGGACCAGCCGGGGCGTGCCTGCGTCGGCCGGTTCGAGGATCGCGTGCAGCTGCACCTGGACGGCGGTCTCGTGCTCGTGGACGTCGACCCCGAGCGGCAGCAGGCGACCGCTCACCGTGGTGGTGCCGGCCGTCGGGTCGGTGGCCGGCCCGTCCTGGGCCAGCAGCACGCCCCGGGCCCACAGGTCCGCCCAGCGGCGTACCGGCGGCTGCGCCATGGTGGCCACCGGCAACCCGGCCCGCAGCTCGGCGGCGAGCCCGTCGAGCAGCACCGCCAGCCGGCGTGCCCCCGGCTCGGCCAACGGCGCCTCGACCGGTGTGCCGACGGCCGAGAGCAGCTCGTGGTCGATGCCGCGCCAGCCGGCGAGGGCCGTCTCGTGCAGCCAGGACCGGGCGGCGGCGCGGGCGGGGGAGGGGGCACCCGCTTCGCCGGTCGGCGTCCACGGGGTCCGGTGCCGCCCGAGGGCGGTGTCGAG
This sequence comes from Micromonospora humida, assembly GCF_016901255.1. Lineage (NCBI taxonomy): Bacteria > Bacillati > Actinomycetota > Actinomycetes > Micromonosporales > Micromonosporaceae > Micromonospora > Micromonospora humida. The sequence continues at coordinate 164,100 of NZ_JAFEUC010000003.1, read as the reverse complement.
CTGGTCGAGCAGGGCGTCGTGGGTCGCGCCCAGCAGCGCCGTCCGGGCTCCGGCCAGGGCGGCCAGGTGTTCCTGCCCGCCGGATCCGGCGGTCACCTTGCCCACCGCCTCGGCCATCCGTTCACCCAGCGGCGTGCCCGCGACCGCGGCGGCCAGTGCGGTCAGCGCGGCGGCGTCCGCCTCGCCGACCCGGGCGAAGCCCCGCAGCAGGGCCTCGTCGAATCCGGCGACCACGTCGTCGGCGTCGGCCAGCCCGGTGGGTGTGTCGCCGTGCAGCTGCGCCAGCTGTGTGCCGAGCATCAGCGACCTGCCCCGGTCGACGGGAACCAGTGCAGCTCGGGCAGCACGGCGGTGCTGGCCGGCAGCTCCAGGTAGGCCAGGTGGCGCAGGAACCGGCTGAACACCACGGCGGCGGAGGTCGGCTCGTGCCGGGCGTCCAGCCGGGACAGCAGCTCGACCCCGGTCTGCGTGCCGTCACCGGCGTCGACCCGCAGGTAGCGGGCGACCCGGTCGACGCCGTACTGGAGCACGGCCTCGTCGGCCAGGGCCTCCAGGTGCTTGCAGGGCGCGCCGCGCAGCCCGCCGCAGGGCCGGTTGTTGTTGGTGCTGCAATGGTAGGCGTGGTCACCGGCGGTCACCGACGAGACGTAGACCCGCTCGATGTCGGAACCGCTGGACACCACACCCTGTAACCGCCCGTCAGCCAGCTCGACGAAGGGCACCTTTGCCAGCTTGCGGGGCCGGGCCGGTGGCACCACCGCCACCACGCTCCGCCGCCGCGCCGCGGCCTCGTCAGCGTCCGTCACCGCATGTCCTCCCACCCGCCGGACCACCGGCGTCGACCATGGTTGATGGCGCGCGCCGGCCGGGCCGGCGTCGCCGTGACCACAAGATCATGGCCCACGGGTACGACACTTCCACGGCCTCCCGTCGCCCCGTCCCGAGGTCCGGTCCGACCGGCCGTTCCGTCACTCTGCGGGGTTCCGACGCCACCATCGGCAGGCCGCTGCCCCGCCCCGGCTCCTTGACACCGCACGCATCCCGACGGATTGTTATATCGAGCATCGTCACTTTCTGTGGCTCGCGCCGGATTACGGACCGCAGCCGTACCGAAGGAGACCGCCATGCGCGCCGTTCACCGATCAGCCGCGGGTCTCGCCGTCGCCCTGGGCGTCGTGCTCACCGCGATCCTGCCGACGTCGTCCGCGACCGCCGGCGAGCCCGTCCAGAGCCCGGACACGGGGCTGGTCTTCTACTCCAGCTACCCGACCGAGGTCGTCGGTCGGCAGGCCACGCCCGACGGCGTCTGCCGTCCCGTCCCGGCCGACGCGACCTGGCTGCTCGCCTGGAGCGGAGGTTTCCACTCGGTGGCCGGCTACCGGACGGCCGACTGCACCGGCCCGGCCGCCGAACTCAACAACCTGCACAGCTGGCCGCCGGGCTACCACCTGAGCTACCGCGCCGGCTGACCCCCGCCGTCGGCGGCAGCCCCGCGACGATCCCCGACGGGCCGGTTGTCGGCGACGACCGGCTGGCGCAGGATGGTGCGCCTCCGGTCGGGGGCGACCCTGCGGAAGTCGCTCAGGTAGATCTCGTGGTGGGTGCCGGTCAGCCGGAGCCGGTGGGCGGGGACGAACTCGTGGTGCAGGCGGGCGAGCACGGCGGCCTCGTCGTCGAAGGAGCCGACGTGCAGGGTCTGCACGCACCGCCCCTCGGCCAGCCGCTCCAGGCGGACGTCGTCCAGCCGTCCGGGTGGCCGCTTCGCCCCGACCTGCGCGACGGCGGCGGCGACCAGGTCCGGCCCGATCCAGTCGGGGACCATGAGCATCAGCGTCCAGCGCCACCGCGACTTGTCCCGCACCGTGGTGAAGGACGCCATGTCCTCGGCCCACCACAGGCCCTCCAGCGGAGGGACGACGTAGTCCCGCCCGAGTTCCCGCCTGCTGGCGAACTTCACCCGGTACGCCACGGGATAGAGCGTCTCGACCGCTGCGGTGAAGGCCGGCGCGGTATTGGGGTCGCCCCGGCCGTCGATCATCAGGTACTGCATGTCGGGCACGTCGACCAGCCGGAACCGCCCCTTCTGCGCCCGGTAGGCGTCCAGGGTCCGCCGGAAGTCGACCTTCCCGTCAGTGCCGTTCGTCATGGTCATCCTGGTCCGGGTGGCGACCCGCGACGGCGGGTTCCCATTCGTGGCCGGGAGACCCCTCGAACCACGCCTCGTGTCTTTCGTCGCCGTACACCGACCCGTATCGCACACGAATTCTGATCCGGTGGGTCACCGCCCGCCACAGATCTGCGTCTCTCGCCGGCTCGTAGTCGTCAACCGCGAACAACACGATCTCCTGTCCGACCGGGATGGGGACATCCCGGCGCAGGGAAGTGAAGTCAGGCCATTTCCCGAACGTGTCGCGCAGCGGATCCACAGTGGGTTTCTCCCACGGTCCGACCTCGTCGCCGTCCAGGTAGAAGGTCGTTGACCGGATGATCGCAGGACCAAGGCCGCAATTACGGACTCTGATGCCCGCCAGCTGACCGCTCCTACGAAAGCAGTCGAACGCCAACAGTGGTCGGACCGAATGATGATGGTGTCTGCGGTTCGCCCTGGTTTCCATGATCGAAACGCAGAGCGAGGCGACGGCGATCACAGTTGCCGAAATGGCGGTAACTGAGTTGGCGTCCACCGTCTCAAGCTACCCCGACTCGGCAAGCGAAAGTGCTCCACAGGCTCTGCACCCGGGTTCGACGTACTGCCGGCGGGACCTTCCCGGGCAGTCGACGGCCGGCGAGTCTGGGATGCTGTCCCGCATGCCCGCCTTTCCGCCGACCTTCGCCGAAGCCGTCGTGGCCCAGCCGCTCGCTGCGCAGTTCGAGGCGTTCCTCGACGAGCACCGTGCCGCGCTCGACGGCTGCCTGGAGGGGCTGACCGAGGAACAGGTCCGCCGCCCGCTGGTGGCCTCCCGGACCACGCTGCTGGGCCTGGTGAAACACGCGACCTTCGTGGAGCGGGTCTGGTTCGACGAGGCCGTCACCGGCCGGTCGCGCGCCGAGCTGGGCATCCCCGCCGCGTCGGAGGAGTCGTTCGTGCTCGACGACGGCGACACGGTCGCCGGCGTGCGGCACGCGTACCGGGCGGCCTGCGCGGCGTCCCGCCGGGCGACCGCGACGCTGGGCCTGGACGACGTCCTGTCCGGGCACCGGATGGGACCGGTCCCGCTGCGGTGGGTGTATCTGCACGTGCTCCGCGAACTCGCCCAGCACTGCGGGCACGCCGACATCCTCCGTGAGCAGATCGTCGACGGTTGACGGTCCACGGCCCCGGTCCGGGACGGGTGCGTGCGGAGGGTCAGCGGCCCCGGTTGCGGGGGTGCCGTTTGGCGGTCCGTTCGTTGCCGTGCCGGTAGTTGCCGGTGAGGCGGGCCATCAGCTCCTGCGGGTCGTCGCTGTCCACGTCGGTCAGGAACCGGGCCGCGGCGACGCCCCGCAGCACGGTGGCGAGGCGGCCGTGGTGCAGCAGTTCCACGTCACCGTTCTTGCGTAGGCGGTAGGTGAACCCCTCGGGTGTGCCGGACATCGCCACATCGTCCCCACCGGCGGGCCGGCCCGCGACCCGATTACGCCACGCCGCTCCGACGTCCGTCGGCGGCGGGCGTACGCGAGCCGCGTTGCCGCCCTCGACTACGGTCGAACGGTGACTACCGGTGACTTCACGGGTACCCGCGCGCCGGGTGGGGTGCCGCACTGGCACACGGTGCGGCGATCACGCCTGTTCACCGTGCTTCCTGCGGTTGTGCTCGGGTTGCTGGGTGTGAACTTCGTCTGGGAAGCCGTCCGTCGCAACGTCGATGTCGCGGCGACCACCGAATGGCCGTTGCGGTTCTCGCTGGTCGACCTGCAGACGACTGTCGCCATCGGGGCTGCCCTCGCCGGCCTGATGTTGACCCGGGCGCAGTTCGCCCGCGCCAACCAGCCCCGCTTCGGCTATTCGTGGACACCGTACGGCACCGACGGTGGCCGCTGGGAGTTGCACCTGTCGAACACCGGCCCGGGGTTCGCGGGTGTCACCAGGGTCGACTACCGGTTCGGTGACGGACCCTGGCTGCCGTACCAGACCTTCCAGGAGGAGCTGGCCGCGCGGGGCGTGCGACCGGTCGACGCGGAGTTCTTCTGGTTGGGTCGGGCGCCCCTTCCGCCGCAGCCCAAGCTCACGGAGGGATACCGGCTCGGCTCGTTCACCGTCGACGGGTTCGTGCAGTGCGATCCGTTCGAGATCAGGATCCAGGCTGACGACCAGCTCGGCGACCGGCACCAACTCGTCATCAATTCCACCGCGCGCCTGCCGGTGCCCGCATGGTCGCAGGTCGTCCGCACCCGGGCCGACACGCCGCCGCACTGAGCACCCGAGAGCGTCGGGCCGGCGGCTCACGCCGGGACGGGGTGGTCCGCCTCGAACCGCTCCCGGGTGAGGAACGCCAACTGCGCGCGCTTGTCGGGCATGTCGATCTCGTCGGCGAAGGTGAACCCCTCGCGTTCGAGCCGGCGCAGCGCGAACCGGTTGCGCACGTCGGGCTCGACCACGATCCGCAGCCGGGTGGGGTCGCGGAACAGGAACCGGGCCAGCGCGGGGCCGATCGCGTCGGTGAGTCCGCGCGGGGGCCGCCGGCCCGGGGCGAGCAGCAGGTGCATCCCGATGTCGCCGGGGCGTACCCGGTAGCGTTCCCCGACCGGGTCGGCCTCCGGCTGGTAGCTCTGGAACAGGCCCACCGGCGCGCCGTCCAACCCGATCAGGTACGCGTGGTGGGTGCTCAGGCTGTCGACGAACGTGTAGACCTCGCGTACCTCCTCGACGGTGTACGACCCCATCCCCCAGAACGTCGCGCGGGGCTCGGTCACCCAGCCGTGCAGCAGCGTGGCGTGGGCGGCCGGGTCGACCACGGTGAGGGTCAGCTCACCGAAGCCGGGGATCTGCTCCTGGTAGGTCACGGGGTCCTCGTCTCGGGGTGCGGGGGTCAGGGTGTGCCAGTCGGTGCCGACGGGGATCAGCCCACCGGTGGCCCACAGCGGCAACTGGTCGGCGAAGTGCGGGTCGTCGGGGCGGCCGGAGACGCCGAAGGGGACGATCCAGCGGCTCGCCGCCCGGTCGGTGAGGTCCCACACGTAGCGGGCGACCGGTCCGCGCCAGCACGCGTCGGAGACGCCGGGAACACTGGAGGTGGCCAGCACGCAGTCGGTGTCGCCGCCGAGGGCGGTGGCCGCCCGCATCGCGGCGACCCGTTCGGTGACCGCGTCGGACACCCCGAGGTGCAGCGGGTGCAGCAGGTGTCGCCGCCCCCAGGGGCCGGGTGGGTCGGCGGCGGCGACGTCCTCCAGGGCGGCGGCGGCGAGGGGTTCGACCGCGCCGCCGAGGCGGGGCAGCCCGGCGACCACCCCCTCCACGGCGTGCCCGATGCGGGCCAGCGGGTCGGTCCACGGCGCGAAGAGGGGGTCGTAGCCGCCGGGGGAGTGCAACGGTCCCAGCGCGGGATGCGCGGCCAGCCGGTGGACCAGCGCGGCCCGCCAGGCGGCGAACGTCCCGGCGTCGACGCTGTCGGCGGCCATCCGGCCGTCCCATCCGGTCAACCGGTCCCGCAGCCGTCGGGCCGGCGCGCTCAGCGGTGTCGGGTCGAGCCGGGCGAGCAGGTCCCGCAGGACCGTCGACCCGCGTCGGGTGTCCATGTGGACGTCGGGGGCGGCGACGCCGTCGGCGAGCAGGTCACGGATGCGGTGGGCCCGGTGCGGCGGGGCGAAGTCGACGCCGAGGGCGGCGGTGTCGTCGCGGCGGTCGTTGGCGCAGACCACCGGCCCGCCGACCTCGACGGGCTTGGTCGTGGCGTAGTCGCCGCGCCACCGGTAGCGGGCGTCCCAGCCGGGCACCGGTTCGCGCCGGCACCTGTCGTCGCGTTCGGGCACCAGGCCGGCGACGAGTTGGAGCACCGTGCCGTGCCGGTCGGCGACGAGCACGCTGTTGACCGGTTCGACCCAGCCACGCAGCGCGTCGGCGACGTCGTCGGCGGTGCGGGCCCGCAGCAGCGGCAGCAGCGCCTCGAAGCCGAGGTTCCCGGTGACCCAGGTCGGGGTGCGCAGGCTGAGCGCCTCGCCGGTGTGCCGGTCGTGGTCGATGACCGGCCCGCGCGGGGTCTCGATCACCTCGACGGTCTCGGTCGCGCCGCCGCGTACCTCGATCCGTTCGACGTGCCGGTGGGCCGGCACCCAGCCGTCGGCGTCGCGGACCAGCACCCGGTCGCCGTCGCGGCGGAGCTGTTCGCGGTAGAGGTCCTGGTAGTCGGCCATCGCGTTGGTGACCGCCCAGGCGACGTCACCGGCGTGCCCGAAGTGCGGCAGCCCCGGCACGCCGGGGAAGGCCAGCCCGACGACGTCGAACTCGGGGCAGGCGAGCCGGATCTGCTGGTAGATGCCGGGCAGTTCGAGCAGCCGGTGCGGGTCGCCGGCGATGACCGGCCCGCGCCCGGTCAGCGGGTCGGCGGGCAGCGCCCAGGCGTTGCTGCCGGAGCCGCCGGGCCCCTCGACGGCGAACAGGTCGCGGGCGTGCGGGCCGAGGGTGGCGGCGACGTGGGCGTGCCACAGCTTCTGCGGGAAGGTGCCGAACAGGATGTGCTGGACCAGGAACACGCCCAGCGGCGACCAGGGTCGCCACCGGCCGGGCGTGCTGCCGGTGGCGGCGAACTCCGGGGCCGCCGCCGCGCCGGCCGGCAACGCGTCGTTGACCCCGTCGGCGTACGCGGTGACCCAGCGCCGGGTGGCCGGGGTGAGCTGCTCGAAGCAGCGCCGGGCGGTGTCGTCGAGGCGGGAGCGCCGGGCGAACCGGTCCCAGTCGCGTTCGGTCGGCCCGACGTGGGCGGCGAGCCGGCCCTCGGCCCGCCACCGTTCGACCTCGAGCTGCCAGGCCCGGTCGGTGGCGGCCACCCGGCCCTGCCATCGGGCCAGCTCGTCGACGGTGTCGGCCCACAGGTGCGGTACGCCCCACCGGTCGCGGTGCACGCCGGTGGCCGGACGACCGCCCGGTTCCGTACCGGTCCCACTCTCCACAGGACTCCCCAGGTAAGTTACCCTCGCCTAACTTAGGCGGACCTTACCTGGAGGGCGTGTGAAACGGAACTGGGAGGCCCTGGTGCTCAAGGCCATGGGCGGTCGGGACTTCCGGCTGACCGTGCGCGGCACCGAGCCGGTCGGCGACCACTACCGGCGTCTGCTGATGGACGACGGCGGCCTGCTGGCGGCGGCCAAGGTGCACCCCACCATGTGGATCCGGCTCTGGTTCGACGACGCGGGTCGCTCGCACCAGCGGGCGTATACCCTGGTCGACCCGGACCCGGCGACCGGCCGGTTCAGCCTCGAATTCGCCCTGCACGACGGCTGCGCGGCCCGCTGGGCGGCCGGCGCGCAGGTCGGTGACACCATCGTGGCCACCCTCCAGGGCAGCGCCTTCGCCCTGCCCGACCCGGCCCCCGCGCACCTCTACCTGGTCGGTGACGCCGCCTCGCTGCCGGCGGTGAACAGCCTGCTCGACGCCGCCGCCGACATCCCCGCCACGGTCTGGCTGGAGTACGCCCACCCGGGGGAGCAGGCGCTCACCCCGCGCGCCGGGGACCAGCACCGGGTCACCTGGGTGCCGCGCGGGCAGGACGGGCAGCAGCTCGTCGACACCGTCCGGGCGGAGCTGCCGGCCGCGCCGGACGCCCACTACTGGCTGGCCTGCGAGGCGGGCAGCACCCGCGCGCTCACCAGGCACGTGCGGCGCACCCTCGGCGTGGGCAAGCAGCAGCTCACCGCGTTGGGTTACTGGAGCGCGCGGTGACCGGACGCCTCGGCACGCTCACCACGCTCTACGTCACGCAGTATCTCGGCATCGGGTTCATCACCGTCGGGTTGACCGCCATCCTGCGCGACGGCGGCACCTCACTGGACACCCTGGCTCTGCTCCAGTTCGTCGGCCTGGTCTGGCCGCTGAAGTTCCTCTGGGCCCCGCTGCTGGACAGGTACGGCTCCCGCCGGCACGGGCACTACCGGTCCTGGCTGCTGCCGTTGCAGGCGGGTCTGGTGCTGAGCCTGCTGGCGCTGCTGCCGTTCGCCGACCCGACCCGGCAGCTCGGCCCGGTGGTGGCGATCTGCGCCGCCTACGTCTTCCTCTCCGCCACCCAGGACATCGCGGTCGACGCGGTCGCCGTCCGGGTGCTGTCCGAGGGGACGCGGGGCGCCGGCAACGGCATCCAGGTCGCCGCGAGCTACCTGGGCAACCTGCTCGGTGGCGGCGCGTGCGTGCTGGTCTACGACCGGTTCGGCTGGCTGCCGGCGATCGGGCTGCTGGCCGCGTTGACCGCCGTCGGCCTGGTGGTGGTGTGGCGGCTGCGGGAACCGGACCGGGTCGCCCGGGTGGCCGGCGCCGGGCAGGCGTACCGGGCGTTGCTGTCGGTGTTCGGGCAGCCCGGCTGCCGCTGGTGGACCTTCGGCGTGGTGCCGCTGGTCTACACCGGAGCCGGTGCGGCCTACGCCCTGGTCACCCCGGCGCTGGTCGACGCGGGCTGGTCGCTGGCCCGCATCGGCGTGGTCACCGGCGTGGTGATCAGCGCCCCGGCGATCGTCGCCGGCCTGCTCGCCGGGGTCGGGGTGGACCGGTTCGGCCGGGCGCGGCTGCTCGTCGTCGGGGGAGCGGCCCTCGCGGTCTCCACCGTCATGCTGCTGCCGTTGCTGAACGGGCGTGCGCCGCTTGCGGCGACGGTGGCCGCGCTGTGCTGCTTCATGGCCGCGTACACCGTGGCCAACGTCGTGCTCTACGTGGTCAACATGGACTACTCGCGGCCGGGCACCGGGGGGACCGACTTCACCGTGCTGTCGTCGTTCGGGCTGATCTGCTCGTTCCTGGCGGCCTCGGTCGGGCTGGCCGCCGCCGACCGGGTCGGCTATCCCGCCGTCGCGCTCGCCTCGGTGGTGCTGGTCGCCGTCGGCGTCCTGGTCGGACTGGGGCACCAGCGCCGGTTCCGGCCGGGCACGATCCGGCCGGCCGAGCCGGCGGTTGCGCACGCCACCCCGGTCGGCTGAGCCGGTGGGCGGGGCGGGGTGTCGGGATTGACAAGAAGTTAGGTTAGGGTAGCCTAACTCTGCGAGATCAACTGGGCCGCCGGGACGACCTGACCCGCCCACCGTCCCGCCCGCGCCCCCGTCACCGACCGTCGAGGACTGCCCATGAGCCTGCCCGGATCCACCGTCGAGGCCCCCGTGACCGGGACGCGTCCCACCCCACCCCGCGCCCACCTGTTCACCGCCGGCACCGTCGAGGACTACCGCCGGGCCGTCACCGAGGGCATCGACCGGGTCGCGGCCCGGGTGGCCGGCGTCGACCGGCCCGGCACCGGCATCACCCCCGACGAGCTGGCCCCCCGGGTCGCCGGCATCGACCTGGACCGTCCGCTCGGCGACACCGCCGCCGCCCTCGACGAACTGCACGACGTCTACCTGCGCGACGCCGTCTACTTCCACCACCCCCGCTACCTGGCCCACCTCAACTGCCCGGTGGTCATCCCCGCCCTGCTCGGCGAGGCGGTGCTCAGCGCGGTCAACTCCTCCCTGGACACCTGGGACCAGAGCGCCGGCGGAACCCTCATCGAACGCCGGCTGGTCGACTGGACCGCCGAGCGGATCGGCTTCGGCCCGGCCGCCGACGGCATCTTCACCAGCGGCGGCACCCAGTCCAACCTCCAGGCGCTGCTGCTGGCCCGGGAGGAGGCGTACGCCCGGATCGTCGGCGGCGGCACCGACCGGCCCAGCCGGCCCGAGGTGCTGTCCCGACTGCGGATCATCACCTCCACCGCCGGACACTTCAGCGTCCAGAAGGCCGCCAAGCTGCTCGGCCTCGGCGCCGACGCGGTGCTCACCGTCACCACCGACGCCGGCCGGCGGATGCGCACCGACGAACTGGCCGACACCCTCGACCGGTGCCGCCGCGACGGCCAGACCGTGCTGGCCGTGGTCGCCACCGCCGGCACCACCGACTTCGGCACCATCGACCCGCTGGACCGGATCGTCGAGATCTGCACCGCCGCCGGGGTCTGGCTGCACGTCGACGCCGCGTACGGCTGCGGGCTGCTGGTCTCGCCCACCCGGCGGCACCTGCTGGCCGGCATCGAACGGGCCGACTCGGTCACCGTCGACTACCACAAGTCGTTCTTCCAGCCGGTCAGCTCCAGCGCCCTGGTCGTCCGCGATCGGCGGGTGCTGCGCCACGCCACCTGGCACGCCGACTACCTCAACCCGGCCCGGATGGCCGAGCGGCGCATCCCCAACCAGGTCGACAAGAGCCTGCAGACCACCCGCCGGTTCGACGCGCTCAAGCTCTGGCTCACCCTGCGCATCATGGGCCCCGACGCCATCGGCAGCCTCTTCGACGAGGTGGTCGACCTCGCCGCCGCCGCCTGGCGGCTGCTCGCCGACGACCCCCGCTTCGAGGTGGTCACCCGCTCGCAGTTGAGCACCGTGGTGTTCCGCTACCTGCCGCCGGGCGCCGGCCGCGACGTCGTCGACGAGGCCAACCTGCACGCCCGTGAGGCGCTGGCCGCCTCCGGCGCGGCCCTGGTCGCCGGCACCAAGGTCGACGGCGCGCACCACCTCAAGCTCACCCTGCTCAACCCCGAGACCACCCTGGACGACATCGCCCACGTGCTCGACCTGATCGCCGAACACGCCGGCTGGTACGCCCGCGCCCGGGCCACCGCCGAGCTGTCCAGCCCCGTCGGCTGACCACCCCGCCCTGGAGAAACCCTGTGTCGACCCACGACTTCATCGCCGTCGGGCTGGGCCCGTACAACCTCGGGCTGGCCTGTCTGACCGCGCCGCTCGACGACCTCGACGGCCTGTTCCTGGAAGCCCGCGACGGGTTCGACTGGCACCCCGGCATGCTGCTGGAGTCCACCCGGTTGCAGACGCCGTTCATCGCCGACCTGGTCACCCTGGCCGACCCGACCTCGCCGTACTCGTTCCTCAACTACCTCAAGGAGGTCGGCCGGCTCTACCCGTTCTACATCCGGGAGAGCTTCTTCCCGTTGCGCCACGAGTACAACGACTACTGCCGTTGGGCGGCGGCGAAGCTGCCCTCGGTCCGCTTCGGCCACCAGGTCACCGGCATCTCCTACGACCCCGCCGACGAGCGGTACGTGGTGCACGCCGAGGTGGCCGGCGAACGGGTCACCCACCGGGCCCGGCACCTGGTGCTGGGCACCGGCACCCCGCCGTACGTCCCGGACGCCTGCCGGGGCCTCGGCGGCGACGTCATCCACAACTCCCGCTACCGCGAGCACCGGGCGGCGCTGCGCGCCAAGGGCAGCATCACCGTCGTCGGCAGCGGGCAGAGCGCCGCCGAGATCTACCACGACCTGCTCACCGACCTCGGCGCCTGCGGCTACCAGCTCAACTGGGTCACCCGGTCGCCGCGCTTCTTCCCCCTCGAATACACCAAGCTCACCCTGGAGATGACCTCCCCGGACTACGTGGACTACTTCCACGCGCTGCCCGAGGCCACCCGCTACCGGCTGGAGGGCGCCCAGAAGAGCCTGTTCAAGGGGATCAACGCCGACCTGATCAACGACATCTTCGACCTGCTCTACGCCCACCGGGTACACGGGCCGGTGCCGACCCGGCTGCTGACCAACACCGAACTCACCAACGCCCGGTACGACGAGGCCGCCGGCCGCTACACCCTCAGGCTGCGCAACATCGAACAGGAGCGGGACCTCACCCTCGACACCGAAGGGCTGGTGCTGGCCACCGGCTACCACTACCGGGTGCCGCAGTTCCTCGACCCGATCCGCGACCGGCTGCGCTTCGACGCCCACGGCCGCTTCGACGTGGCCCGCAACTACAGCATCGACCACACCGGCCGGGGGGTGTTCCTGCAGAACGCCGGCACCCACACGCACAGCATCACCTCACCCGACCTGGGCATGGGCCCGTACCGCAACTCCTGGATCATCCGGGAGCTGACCGGACGCGAGCACTACCCGATCGAGGATCGGATCGCCTTCCAGGAGTTCGGCGTCCCGGCGGGCGGCACCTCGTGACCCACGTCGTCCACCGCCGGCACGACCCCGCGCTCGGCGAGTTCGCGCTGCGCACGCTCGACCCGGAGGGCGACGCCGGGCTGCTGCACCGCTGGGTGACCCACCCGAAGTCGGCGTTCTGGCTGATGCAGGACGCCGACGTCGACCGGGTCGCCCGGGAGTACCGGGGCATCGCCGACCATCCGCACCACGACGCGTACCTCGGGCTGTGGCGCGGCGAACCGACGTTCCTCGCCGAACGCTACGACCCGGCCCGGGTCGAGCTGGTCGGCCTCCATCCCGCGCAGCCCGGCGACGTCGGCATGCACTTCCTCTGCGCCCCCACCGACCGGCCGGTGCACGGCTTCACCCGGGCCGTCATCACCACCGTCCTGGACTGGCTCTTCGCCGACCCGGCCATCCGACGGGTGGTCGTCGAACCCGACGTGCGCAACACCGCCGTGCACGCCCTCAACGCCGCCGTCGGCTTCACCGTCGTCGGACCGATCCGCAAACCGGAGAAGGACGCCCTGCTCAGCGTCTGTACCCGCGACCAGTTCCTGGCCGCCACCCGAGGAGACGTGCCCGCGTGAACCCCGCCGCATCCGTGGCCCACCTGACCCCCGCCACCTGGGCCCACGCCAACCGGCTGCTGGTCGCCAAGGCGCTGGCCGAGTTCGCCCACGAACGCCTGATCGAGCCCGCCGCCACCGGGGACGGCCGGTGGGCGGTCCGCTGCGACGACGGCACGGTCGAGTACCGCTTCACCGCCCGCCGGTTCACCCTCGACCACTGGCAGATCGACCCGGAGAGCATCACCCGGCGGCGCGGCGACGAGGACCTACCGCTCGACGCCGTCGACCTCTGCCTCGAACTGCGCGGCGCGCTCGGCCTCACCGACCAGGTGCTCCCCGTCTACCTGGAGGAGATCACCTCCACCCTGGCCGGCACGGCGTTCAAGCTGACCCGGCCGGCGGTGGGCGCCGACGAGCTGGCCCGCGCCGACTTCCAGGCCATCGAGACGGGGATGACCGAGGGCCACCCGTGCTTCGTGGCCAACAACGGCCGGATCGGCTTCGGCGTGCACGAATACCACGCGTACGCCCCGGAGGCCGGCCGGCCGGTGCGACTGGTCTGGGTCGCCGCGCACCGCGACCACGCCACCTTCAGCAGCGCCGCCGACCTCGACTACGCCACCCTGCTGCACACCGAACTCGGCCCGGACACGCTGGCCCGGTTCACCGCCACCCTGGCCGATGCCGGCGTCGACCCCGACGACTACCTGCTCATCCCGGTGCACCCGTGGCAGTGGTGGAACCGCCTCGCCGTCACCTTCGCCGGGGAGGTGGCCCGCCGACGGCTGGTCTGCCTCGGCGAGGCCCCCGACGAGTACCTGCCGCAGCAGTCCATCCGGACCTTCTTCAACGTCACCGAGCCGCGCCGGCACTACGTCAAGACCGCGCTGTCCGTGCTGAACATGGGGTTCCTGCGCGGCCTGTCGGCGGCCTACATGGAGGCCACCCCGGCGATCAACGACTGGCTCGTCGACCTGGTCACCGGCGACCCGGTGCTCACCGGCACCGGGCTGACCATCCTGCGCGAGCGGGCCGCCGTCGGCTACCGCCACCCGCAGTACGAGGCGGCCACCGACCGCTACTCGCCGTACCGCAAGATGCTGGCGGCGCTGTGGCGGGAGAGCCCGGTGCCCGGCCTGGCCCCCGGCCGGCGGCTGTCCACCATGGCCGCCCTGCTGCACACCGACCGCGACGGACGGTCGCTGGCCGCCGCCCTGATCGCCGAGTCCGGCCTGCTCGCGCGGCAGTGGCTGCGCCGATACCTCGACGCCTACCTGGTGCCGCTGCTGCACAGCTTCTACGCCCACCGGCTGGCCTTCATGCCGCACGGCGAGAACGTCATCCTGGTGCTGCACGACGGCGTGGTGGAGCGGGTCATCTTCAAGGACATCGCCGAGGAGATCGTGGTGATGGACCCCGAGGCCGACCTGCCGCCGCTGGTGCGGCGGGTCCGTGCCGCCATCCCCGACGACGAGCAGCTGCTGACCATCTTCACCGACGTCTTCGACTGCTTCTTCCGCCACCTCAACGCCGTGCTGGCCGGGGCCGGGGTGCTCGACGAGGACGACTTCTGGCGTACCGTCGCCGACTGCGCGACCGACTACGCCGCCCGGGTGCCGCACCTGGCCGACCGGCTGCGCCGGCACGACCTGTTCGCCGAGGAGTTCACCCTGTCCTGCCTCAACCGGCTGCAACTGCGCAACAACCAGCAGATGGTCGACCTCGCCGACCCGTCGGCGGCGCTCCAGTTCGCCGGCACCCTGACCAACCCGCTCGCCCGCTACGCTCCGCCCCGATGACCACCGCGCTGTCCGCCGCGCCCCCCGGCCCGGCGACCCCGCTGCGGTCGCGCTGGCTGATCCTGGCGGTGCTCTGCCTGGCCCAGCTGACCGTGGTGCTGGACAACACGGTGCTCACCGTGGCGGTGCCGGTGCTCACCACCGAGCTGGACGCGAGCACCACCGACATCCAGTGGATGATCAACGCGTACGCGCTGGTGCAGTGCGGGCTGCTGCTCACCGCCGGCAGCGCCGCCGACCGCTACGGCCGCCGCCGGATGCTCGTCGCCGGCCTGGTGCTGTTCGGCGTCGGTTCGCTGGCCGCCGGGCTGGCCCGCTCCGGCGACCAGTTGATCGCCGCCCGCGCCGGCATGGGCGTCGGCGGGGCACTGCTGGTCACCGCCACCCTCGCCGTCGCCATGCAGGTCTTCGACGGTGCCGAACGCTCCCGGGCGATCGGCCTCTGGGCGGCGACCAGCGCCCTCGGGTACGCCGCCGGACCGCCCATCGGCGGGATCATCCTCGCCCACCTGCCGTGGGGGGCCATCTTCCTGGTCAACGTGCCCATCGTGCTGGTCTGCCTGGTGGCCGGCCTCGCGCTGGTGCCGGAGTCCCGCGACCCGGTGGGTGGGCGGCCCGACGTCGGTGGGGTGCTGCTGTCCACCGCCGGTCTCACCGGCGTGGTCTGGGCGATCATCGACGGTCCCGAACGCGGCTGGACCTCACCGGCCATCCTCGGCGCGGCCGGCGTCGGCGTGCTGCTGCTGGCCGCCTTCGTCGGCTGGGAACGGCGGATCGCCGCCCCCATGCTGGACATGCACTTCTTCACCGACCGCCGGTTCGTCGGCGCGGTCACCGGGGTCGTCCTGATCACCTTCGGATCCACCGGCGCACTGTTCCTGCTCACCCAGGACCTCCAGTTCGTCCGGGGCTACCCGGCCTGGGAGGCGGGACTGCGGATGGTGCCGTTCGCGCTGTCCATCGTGCTGCTCAACCTCGGCGGGGTCGCCACCCGGCTGATCCGCCGGCTCGGGGTGCCCGGGGCCATCGCGCTGGGGATGGTGCTGCTCTCCGCCGGCCTCACCCTGGTCACCCACGTCCGCTCCGACAGCTACGCCGTGCTGCTCACCGGGCTGCTGGTGATGGGTTTCGGCTGCGCCCTGGCCAACCCGGCCATCGTCGAGGCGGTGATGAGTTCCATCCCCCCGGCGAAGGCCGGTGTCGGCGCCGGGATCGACGGCACCATGGCCGAGGTGGGCGGCAGCCTCGGCATCGCCGTGCTCGGCGCGGTGCTCAACGCCCGGTTCGCCGCGCTCGCGCCGGTGGCGGTGGCCGGCGCCGGCTCGTACCCGGCCGCGCTGGCCGCCGCCGCAGGCGAGACCGAACGCGGTCGGGTCACCGACGCGTTCGCGTCGGCGCTGGTCACCGGGCAGACCGCCGGGGCGGTGGCGGTCCTGGCCGGTGGGCTGCTCGCCGCCGGGCTGCTGCGCCGCGCCGAGCGCACCCGCTGACCGGCCGGACCGCTCAGAGTTCCGGCTGACCCGGGACCGGCCATATGGCGGGAATGCGTTCCAGCACCCCACCGGCGAACACGTCGCGCAACCCGAGCGGCTTGAGGTGGACGTACCCGATGTGGCAGTCGCAGAGGGCGGCGTCGCACGCCCGGGGCTTCAGGGCGGCCCGCCACGACCCGTCGTAGAGGTTGCCGATCGGCGCGGGCCGGAAGTGGCAGCGGCGCACGGTGCCGTCACCCGCGACGGAGATCGCCGTCTCCCCGGCGTGGCAGGGCCGGTCGAGCGACGGGTGCGGACGGACGCTCCAGCCGAACAGCGGGTCCAGCGCCGTCCAGGCCGCCTCCTGCCCGGCGGTGTAGTGGTGCCCGTCGGCGGCGTTGACCCACAGGTAAACCGTCTCGGGCAGCGCGGCCCGCAGCGCCCGCGCCTCGGCCAGGTGCTCGGGCAGGCCGACCACCCCCACCGAGTAGCGCACGCCCAGCTCGGACAGCCGGGCGCAGCGGGCGAGGAACCGGTCCCGGGTGACCTGCCCCGGGTGGTACGTCGTCCACAGTGCCGCCGTGGCCCGGTCGGCGTCGGCCAGCCAGTCCACCCGGGCGGCCAGGTTTGTCTGGATGACCACCCGGTCGACGTGCGGCAGATGCGACAGCGTCACCATGGCGTCGCGGTACCAGCTGCGGGTCAGCCCCTCGCCCCACGGGGTGAACAGCACCGACAGCCGCCGGTCGGTGGTGGCCGCCACCCAGTCGGCGAACCGGTCGAGCGCCGCCCGGTCGGCGCGCAGCAGCTCCGGCGGGTCGACCCGCTTGGCGAACGGGCAGTACGGGCAGTCGTAGTTGCAGCTCGCCAGCGGCCCCCGGTAGAGCACCGCCAGCTCCGCCCCGACGTCGGCGGCCCCGGCCCCGGAACACGCCGGCTGCGCCGCCCGGGGCGGGACGACGTGCAGCGGCAGTTCCGTGCGGGGCGGGAGGACGTGCGGCGGCGCAGCGGTCACCGGGGCACGTACCCGGTCATCGCCTGCCGGACCCGGGCGGAGGTCAGCCACGGGCCGATCGCGTCGGAGCGGGCCAACCCGGCCGGGGTGAGCCGCAGCCCGTCGGCGTCCGCCCAGCCCCGGTCGGCCAGCCGCCCCAGCTCGGGGAAGTCCTCGCCCGGCGGCCGGCCGAACCGGGCGGCGTAGGCCGCCGCGTCGACCCCCTCGGCGCGCAGCAGCGACTTGAGCAGCCACCGGCGGCGCTGCTCGGCGCCGTCGAGGGCGAAGCCGAACTCGGCGTGGCGGAAGTCGTCGGCCGGCCGGGCAAGATAGTCGTCCAACACCAACCGGACCTGCGACACGGAGACCGCGTAGTCGAACGAGTAGTGCAGCGCGGTGGTGTAGGAGCGCGCCCCGCAGCCGAGGCCGACCATGCCGTCGTCCTGGCAGCAGTAGTCCGGTCCGTCCGGGGCGGGCACGTCGGCGCGGCGGAACTGCCGCATCGACTCCTGCCGGTAACCGGCCGCGCCGAGGACCTGCACCGCCTGCTCGTAGAGGGCCAGCCGGTGGGCGTCCCAGTCGGCCCGGCCGTGCGCCCGCCGACCCAGCCCGGTCAACGGCCGCACGTACAGCGGGTAGAGGTACAGCTCCTCCGGCCGCCAGGCCAGCGCCGCGTCGAGGCTCTCCTGCCAGGTCGCCGCCGTCTGCCCGTCGATGCCGTAGATCAGGTCGATGTTGAGCACCGGGACCGCCGCGTCGCGGATCGCGCCGAGCGCCGTCTCCACCTCCGTGCGCCGCTGCGGCCGGCCGGCGGCCCGCGCCTCGACGTCGAGGAAGCTCTGCACGCCGATGCTCACCCGGTGCACCCCGTGCGCCGAGAGCACCGCGAGCCGGTCCGGCGTCGCGGTGGCCGGCGAGGTCTCCACCGCCAGCGGTACGCCCGGCAGCCGCGCCCCGCAGGTGCCGGTGACGATGTCGAACAGGTCGGTCAGCTCGTCGGCGGTCAGGTACGTGGGGGTGCCCCCGCCGAACGCCACCCGGGCGTACCCGGCGTCGTCGCCGAGCGCGTCGGCGACCCGTTCCGCCTGCCGGCGCAGTTGCCGCAGGTAGGCCGTCACCTGTTCCTGCGGGGCGTTGGCCCGGGTGAACAGGTTGCAGAAGCCGCAGCGCATCTCGCAGAACGGCAGGTGCACGTAGAGGAAGAGCGCGTCGCGGGCCTCCGCCCGCCACACGTCGGCCAGCAGCGGCCGGGGCCGCAGCGCCCGGTAGGAGGTCTTGTGCGGGTACGCGTAGAGGTACTGCTGGTACGGCGAGCCGTCGAGGCCCGTGTCGGTGCTGGTCACCATTCCCCCGGTCGCAGAACGAAGTGGGCGTACGGGACGGTCCACACCACGTCGTGGCCGATCCGGTGGCCGGTGTGCCCGTCCTCGCCGTACGCGGTGCCGTGGTCGGAACAGACGATCGTGAACACCGGCCGTCCCCGCCCGGTGAGCAGGGCGAACAGCCGGTCGACCCGGGAGTCGACGTACTCCAGGGCGGCGGCGTGACTGTCCCGGCTGTCGTGCGCCGCGCCGGGCAGGTGGTGCCGGTTGGGTTGGTGCAGGGCGGCGACGTTGAGGAAGGTGAACACCGGCCGGTCGGCGGGCTGGCCGGGCAGCACCTCGGCCAGCCGGTCGAGCTGCGCGTCCAGGCAGGTCGGGGAGGTGACGCCGAACTCCGGTTCCCAGTGCGCCTCGGCGAACAGGCCGGGCAGCACCGACCCGAGCGGGCTGCGCCGGTTGAAGAAGCCCACCCCGCCCAGGCAGAGCGTGTGGTAACCCGCTCCGGCCAGCGCGGTCGGCAGGTCGGGGGCGTCGAAGACCCAGGTGTCGGCCCCGGCGGTCTCGCTGCCCGGGAACGCCGCCGCGTACAGCCGCTCGTGCCGGCCCGGCCCGACCGGGGTGGGCAGGAAACCGGCGAAGAAGGCGTGGTGCGCGGCGTAGGTGAAGCTGGCGGGGGAGTGCCGCCGCTCCCACCGCCCGCCCGGCAGCACCCGGGCCAGCCGGGGTGTCCGACCGGCTTCGGCCAGCTCGGCGGCCACGTCGAAACGCAGCGTGTCCAGGGTGACCAGGCAGATGTCGTGACTGCCGATCAGCGTGCGCATCCGACCTCCTCCCGCCAGCGGTCCCACCGGCCGCTGGTCAGCGCGTGCACCTGCTCGGCGTAGGTGTCCCGGCCGTCGGTCAGCACCCCGGGCAGCAGGTCGCCGAACGCGTTGACCTCGGCCACCGCGTGTCGCCGCCAGCCCACCAGGAACATCAGGTCGACCCCGACGTGCAGTGACCGGGGGAAGCATGCCGCCGCCCGCTCGCAGGTCTCCATCGCCGCCGCCCACGCCGTCGGGCCGGCCGCCGCCCGCAGCGCGGCCAGGTCGCCGCGCGCGTTGCCCAGGTGCAGGTTGGTCAGCGGTCCCCGGGCGGCCCGGACCACGGCGTGGGTGGCCCGGCCGGCGACCACCACCACCCGCAGGTCGACCACCCGGTCGGCCAGCCCGGCCTTGGGTAGCCACCGCTCCACGTGCAGGCCCTCCGGGGCGAGCCGGTCGACCAGTGCCGCGATGGTCGCCTCGTCGTCATAGCGGCGCAGCCGCAGCGAGTTGAACAGCCCGTCCGGGGTGATCTCGATCGGGGTGACCGCCTGCACCCGGCGCGGCCCGACCGCGAGCGCGATCACGCCGGCCGCCGACGAGCCGTGTGCCGGCTTGACGAACACCCGGTGCCAGCCGGCCGCCGTCATCGCCGCCCGCAACTGCGGGTAGCCGCCGACCGGCGGGAGCGCCGCCGGCACCGGCACCCCGGCGGCCGACAGCAGCGCGTGGCAGCGGCGCTTGTCGCACAGCGTCGCCACGTCGTCGGGGTGGTTGAGCAGCGTCGCGCCCCCGGCGGCCACCCGGCCCATTGCGGCCACCAGCCCGGCGTACGTGTCGGCGAGGCCGATCAGCTCCCCGTGCCGGGCGGGGGTGGCCGCGCCGCGCAGCAGCCGGTCCACCTCCGCGTCCTCGCCGGGGGAGTCGACCCGGACCAGGGCGTCGGCGTCCGGCGGGGCGGCCCCGGTGAGCAGCCGCGCCCAGGGCAGCACCGCCGGGTCGGGCAACCCCGCCTCGCGTACGGCCCGCCGGAACAGCGCGACCCGCCGGTTGTCGGGGTTGCCCACCACGGTCAGTCGCATGTCACTCCGACACCGCCGTGTAGCGGTAGGTCTCCCCGTCGTCCTCGTCCGGATCCTGCGGTTCGGAGACGTCCACCTCGACGCCGGGCAACGCGGCGACCACCCGGTTGGCGGCCTCCTCCGACAGGTAGTGGTGGTGCAGGTCGAGCGTGGACAGGTGGGTCAGGGGCTGCCCGTCGAGCAGCGCGGCGAGCCCGTCGTCGGACAGGGTGCCCAGCGACAGGTCGAGCCGCTCCAACCGGGGCACCACGGCGGCGGTGGCGAGGGCGGCGGCCAGCTCGTCGGCGATCTCGGCGTTGCGCAGCCCGAGCCGGCGCAGCGCCGGGAAGAGCTTCCCGGCCAGCAGCGCGTCCAGGTCGGCCACGGTGGTGTTCCCGCCGTAGTCGTCGGTGCCCAGCCACAGGTCCAGGTGGTGCAGCGCGGGCAGTTCCGAGGCGAGCACCGCGGCGACGAACTCCCGGGACAGGCCGCCGCTCTGCACGGACAGCTTCCGCAGCCGCCCGTGCCGCACCGGGGAGAAGCTGAAGTCCTCGCCGCCGCGTACCCGCAGCACCTCCAGCTCCGGATAGGCCGTCAGCAACGGGCTGACGTCGCCGACCCGCATCCAGGAGACCTCGCACTCCTCGACGACCATGTCGCCGAGGAACAGGGCCCGCAGCCGGGGCAGCCGGGGAGCCGCCGCGCAGAGCTGGGCGATCGGGGCGTGGTGGAACGCCGCGTATCCCCAGGCCCCGACGACGAGCGCCTCGACCCGGTTACCGACCTGCTCGACGAACCTGTCGAACCGGTCCCGGAACTGCTCCGACAGGACGTCCTGCCGGGTGTCGCCGTCGAAGTGCCAGTCGGCGATCCGCCAGCAGACCGGGCCGTCCACGACGGGTGGCGGCCCGTCGGCGGGGAACTCGACCACCGGCCGGCCGGCGAACGTCTGGGCGTGGGAACCGAACGTCATCGTCGCTCACTCCCCGACCGCGGTGAACCGGTAGACGGTGCCGTGGTACTCGTCGGGCGTCTGCGGGTCGTCCAGGTCGACCTGGACACCGGGCAGCGCGTCGGTCAGCCGCTGTGCGACCTCGGGCGAGAGGAAGTGGTGGTGCAGGTCGAGGCGGCGCAGGTGGGTCAGCGGCTGCCCGGCCAGCAGCGCCTCTGCGCCGGGGTCGGTCAGCACGCCCATCGACAGGTCGAGCACCTCCAGCCGGGACACCACCGGGGCGGTGGCCACCGCCTGCGCGACGTGGTCGGCGAACTCGGCGTTGCAGACCGCCAGGTGCCGCAGCGCGGGCAGCCGGTCGCCGGTCAGGATCGCGGCCAGGTCGTCGACGCCGGTGTCGCCGCCGTAGTCCTGCCGGCCGAGCCACAGGTCGAGCCGGCGCAGGGCGGGCAGGTCGCTGTCGCCCACCGCCCGGGTCACCGCACCGGGCAGGCCGCCGGTCTGGAAGCCCAGCTCCCGCAGCCCGGTGTGGCGCACCGGTCGCAGGGTCAGCTCGTTGGCCCCGCGTACCCACAGCGTCTCCAGCTGCGGGTACGCGGTCAGCAGCGGGGTGAGGTCGCCGTGGGTGAGCCAGGAGATCTCGCACTGCTCGCTGACCAGGTCGGCCAGGAACACCGCGCGCAGGGCGGTCCAGTCCTTCGCGGCGTCGGCCAGCAGGTCGACCGGGAGGGCCCGCTCGTACGCCGAGCCCCACTCGCCGATCACCAGGGCGCGGACCGACTCGCCGGGCACCTCCGCCCGCAGCGCCGCGACCAGGCCGGCGAACTCCTCCGGCTCGGCCTCGAAGTCCTCGACCTCCAGCCGCCAGGCGACGGCCGACGGCTCGTCGGGCAGTGTCATCCCCGGTGTGAAGGGGACCACCGGCATTCCGGCGAACGACGACAAGTGCGAACGGATCACGCCTACCTCCGGCTCGACTGGTGTGACAGCGGCGCGACCGTAACAGGCCCGACCGACAGGATGATCAGCACCGGGTGACCGGACCGGGTGGGCACCTACCCGGGGTGCCCGGCCGGTGACGCTTTACAGCGGAAGGTGGGTGTGGGAGGCTCAGGAAAGCGCTCCCACGGCTGTCCGTGTTCGGATACCATGGGGAGTTCGCTCGTGAGAAATCGCACCCGGCGGGCGGCGTCGATCGTCGCCACCGCCGTCACCACCACCCTCGTCGCCGGTGTCGTCACCGCCGTCTCGGCGCAGGCCGCCGCCGGCTGTCAGGTCACCTACCAGGTCGGCGCCCAGTGGACCGGTGGCTTCACCGCCGCCATCTCGATCAAGAACCTGGGTGACCCCGTCAACGGCTGGCGGCTCGGCTGGACCTTCCCGGCCGGGCAGACCATCACCAGCGCGTGGGGCTTCACCGCCAGCCCGGCCAGCGGCGCCGTCGTCGCCACCAACCTCGACTACAACGCCGCCATCGGCACCGGCGGCGCGGTGGACGTCGGGTTCAACGGCACCTGGACCGGCAGCAACCCCGACCCCGCCGGCTTCACGCTCAACGGCACGGCCTGCACCGGGACGACCACCCCCACCACCGCCGCGCCGACCACCCCACCCCCGCCGACCACCCCGCCACCCACCACCCCGCCCCCGACGACGCCGCCACCCACCACCCCGCCTCCGCCGACCACCCCACCGCCGACCAGCGGGACGCCCACTGTCGCCTCGGACGGCACCGGCAGGTACCGCACGGTGCAGGCCGCCATCGACGCGGTGCCGGCGAACAGTTCCAGCCGGACCACGATCACCATCAAGCCGGGCACCTACCGCGAGGTCGTCCGGGTGGCGTCGAACAAGACCAACGTCACCCTGCGGGGCCTCGGCTCGGCACCGTCGAACGTCGTGCTCGTCTTCAACAACTCCGCCGGCACCCGCAAGCCGGACGGCACGACCTACGGCACCTTCAACAGCGCGAGCATGTTCGTCGACGGGGCGAACTTCGTCGCCGAGAACCTGACCATCGCCAACGACTTCGTGGAGAACTCCTCGGGGGTCGACCAGCAGGCGGTGGCGCTGCACTTGAACGCCGACCGGGCGGTGCTGCGCAACGTCCGGCTCCTCGGTGACCAGGACACCTTCCTGGTCAACGACAAGACCCGGGCGTACGTGGTCGGCTCCTACGTGGAAGGCACCGTCGACTTCATCTTCGGCGGCGGCACGATCGTCATCGACGGCACCTCGATCTACGAGAAGCGGTCGACCGGTGGACCGATCACCGCCGCCCGGACGCCGGCCAGCAAGACGTACGGGATGCTGATCTACCGGTCGACGATCACCGGGGCGACGAACAACACCACCCAGCTCGGCCGCCCGTGGGGGCCGGACGCCCAGGTCCTCTACCGCGAGTCGACGCTCAGCGCGACCATGAAGACCGCCCAGCCCTGGACCGACATGTCCGGCAACGTGTGGCAGAACGCGCGGTTCCGCGAGTACCGCAACACCGGGCCCGGCGCCGGCACCAACGGCAACCGTCCCCAGCTCAGTGACGCCCAGGCGGCCACCTACACGCCGCAGCGCTACCTCGCCGGCAGCGACGGCTGGAACCCGATGTGAGCACCCCGACGCCGGGACGCTGACCGGCGGGGATCCGCCGGTCCGGCCGTCCGCGTCGGATGCCGACGTGGGCGGCCGGACCGGTCAGGAGACCGCCCGGCCCGGCCCGTGCGGGCAACTGGCCTCGTGCTCGTCGACGAGGGCCCGGCGTAGCCGACGTCGCTCGCTACGGCTGACCAGGTACTCGGTGACCGCGGTGGCCAGGCAGACCAGGGCCAGCCAGGCCAGCGCCCGTAGGGCGGGGATGCCGGCGGTGGCCGGCAGCAGGGCGAGCAGCGTCGCGGCGGCGACCAGCCGGGGCCAGATCAGGTTCCGGCAGGTACGGCTGAGCCGCCACTGGAACGTCGCGTGGGCGAGCAGGAAGGTGACCACGCCGCCGTACAGCGCGTAGCGGCCGGTGTGGTCCAGGGGCTGGCCGCCGGTGTAGGTGTCGGCCTCCCCGACGAGGGAGGGCATGTGCTTGAAACCCAGGGCCAGCAGCATGATGCCGGCGATCATCGGCAGGTGCAGGAAGGAGTAGCAGTCCCGGGCGAGCGCGACCCGTTCGGCCGGTGGGGCGGCGCGCAGGGCGTGCTCACCGACCAGCGTCGACAGGTCGATGTAGATCCACTCCAGGGCGCCCGCCACCACCACCGCGAGGGCGGAGGCGGTCAGCAGGCCGATCGAGTTGGTCAGCTGGGAGCCGGCGATGCCGACCGCGATCAGCACCTCCCCGAGGGCGGCGATGACGATCAGGTTGTGCCGTTCGGTCCAGTGCCGGGCAGAGAAGATCATGCGTGGTGGCAGCGGCAGGGCCTGGCCGGCGACATAGTCGACGATGCCGGCCAGCACCCACAGCAGCACCTGCGCGGCGAGCATCCGGTCGGTGGGCAGCGCGGTGCGCGGCAGCAGCGCCGCGCCGGTCAGCAGCCCTGCTGCCACGACCGGGGGCACGGTGAGCGCCAGGACGTGGCGGGCCCGCAGCTGCGGCGACGAGTACCGCCGCAGGATCAGGTAGCAGCACCGTACGGCGAGATAGCAGCCCACAAACCACAGCGGCGTGTCGATCCCGCCCGGTGAGTCCTGGAACGCCTCCCGGGTGGTGACGGCGAGCACGAACATCACCGGCGTGGTGGCCAGCAGGGTGAGCCGGGCGATGCCGTAGTTGGCGCGTACCCGGTTGCCGAGCCAGGCGAACAGCGACCAGGACCACCACAGCAGGCTCAGCACGAGCAGCCCGTGCAGCACGCCCAGGTCGTTGTCCTCGGCGATCATCAGGGTGGTGACCTGGAGGAACGCGAAGACGAACACCAGGTCGAAGAAGACCTCGGCGGTGCTGACCCGGGTGGACTCGGTGACCGGCCGCAGGCCCCGGCGTAACGACGTGGTCACCGGTGCCATGCGGTGCCGGCCCGGCCGGTGGGCGGACGGGGCACGGCACCCCCTCGTCACGGTACGGACGACGCCGGGTTCCGGGCGCGACGCAGGGCAAACCCCGACGTGGAGCGCGGGCGACGCCGGGTGGCCGGAACACCGCACGCTGCAACTCCTTACGGATCATTGCGGGCGGATGTCGAAAAGTTTGCCGCAAGGTCTTGCAAAACCTTTCATCGATGCCGCATCGTCTTCTCCACCGGACGGCCGTCCCACCGCCAAGCGCCTCTTCGACCCCCGGAAGTAGGTCCACTCCCGATGTCCACACCCCGCGTCTCCCGGGCAGCCCGTCTGCGACGGGGTCTCCTCGCCCTCGCCGTCACCGCCACCTCCCTCGCCGGCCTGAGCGCTCTGCCGGCCACCGTTCCCGCCTCCGCCGCCGTCGCCCTCAACGACAGCGAGGTCACCGCCAACCTCTGGGAATGGAACTGGCGCTCCGTCGCCGCCGCGTGCACCGACCACCTCGGCCCGGCCGGCTACGGCGCGGTGCAGGTCGCCCCGCCGCAGGAGTCGGTCAGCCTGCCGAGCAGCGCCGACGGCGTC
This sequence comes from Micromonospora humida, assembly GCF_016901255.1. Taxonomy (NCBI): domain Bacteria; kingdom Bacillati; phylum Actinomycetota; class Actinomycetes; order Micromonosporales; family Micromonosporaceae; genus Micromonospora; species Micromonospora humida. The sequence continues at coordinate 138,470 of NZ_JAFEUC010000003.1, read as the reverse complement.
CACCCCTGGTACGAGGTCTACCAGCCGGTCTCCTACCGGCTGGAGAGCCGGTTCGGCACCCGGCAGCAGTTCGCCGACATGGTCACCACCTGCCACGCCGCCGGCGTGCGGGTGTACGTCGACGCGGTGGTCAACCACATGGCCGGCGCCAACAACCCCGAGTCGGTCGTCGGGTACGCCGGCACCGACTTCTCCGGCCCCGGTTACAGCTTCCCCGCCGTGCCCTACGGCACCGGCGACTTCCACCGCCCGGGGGACAACTGCCCGACCTCCGGTGCGATCAACGACTGGAACAACGAGGCCCAGGTGACCAGCTGCGAGCTGCTGTCCCTGACCGACCTCTACACCGAGAAGGACAGCGTTCGCACCAAGATCGCCGGCTTCCTCAACGACCTGGTCGGCCTCGGCGTCGACGGCTTCCGGGTGGACGCGGTCAAGCACGTCAAGAAGGACGACTTCGCCGCGATCCTCGGCAAGGTGCGCAACACCACCGCCGAGAACAAGCGACCGTACGTCGCCCAGGAGATCTTCGACGGGGCCAGCAACGACGCGCTCAAGGCGCGCGCCTTCACCGGCAACGGCGACGTGCTCGACTTCGGGTACGCCAAGGGCCTGAAGTCCGCGTTCCAGGGCTCGATCGCCAACCTGGCCAACGTCGGCAGCTGGAACCTCGACGCGCCCAGCGCCAACGTGTTCGCCATGGTCACCAACCACGACCTGGAACGTGACGGGGTGGTGCTGTCCTACCGCGACGGCAGCGACTACGTGCTGGCCAACTACTTCGCGCTGGCCTACCCGCACGGCAAGCCGTCGGTCTACGACAGCTTCACCTGGTCCAACCGCAACCAGTCGCCGCCCGCCGACGGCAACGGCTACGTCACCGACACCGTCTGCGGCGGCAGTTGGAACTGCCTGACCCGGTCCACCGGGATCAAGGGCATGGTCGGCTGGGCGAACGCCGCGAAGTCGGTCAGGAGCGTCTCCGACTTCACCGTGGTCAACAGCAACGTCATCGGCTTCCACCGGGGCGACCGGGCCTGGATCGGGATCAACGACTCCGGTTCCGCCACCACCGCCACCTTCACCACCGGCCTGGCCGACGGGTCGTACTGCGACGTGATCTCCGGAGCACGCGGCACGGCCGGCTGCACCGGCACCACGGTGACCGTCAGCGGTGGCCGGGCCACCGTGCAGATCCCCGCCAACGGCGCGGTGGCGCTGCACGTCAACGCGAAGGGCGGCCCGTCGACCACCCCCACCGCCACCCCGACGCCCACCGCCAGCGCCACGCCGACGCCGACCGCGCCGGCCGGCACGGTCGCCACCACCTTCACCGTGACCGCCACGCTGACCGGTGACCAGAGCGCCTACGTCGTCGGCAGCGTCCCGGCGCTGGGTTCGTGGGCCCCGGCCGCCGCCGTCCCGCTGACCGCGCAGGGCGGTGGGACGTACCGGGCGGTGGTCACCCTGCCGGCGTCCTCGACGGTGGAGTTCAAGTTCCTCAAGAAGACCGCGGCCGGCGTCGTGACCTGGGAGTCGGGGAGCAACCGGACGCTGACCACGCCGAGCGGCGGCACCTCCTCGGTGACCGACACCTTCCGGGGTGACCCGGCCGGCACCCAGGGGGCGTCGTTCACCGTCAACGCCACCACCACGTACGGGCAGAACGTCTACGTGGTGGGCAGCGTCGCGGCGCTGGGCTCGTGGAACCCGGCCAACGCGGTGGCGCTCTCCTCGGCCGCCTACCCGTTGTGGCGGGCCACGGTCGCCCTGCCGGCGAACACGACGTTCGAGTACAAGTACCTCAAGAAGAACCCGAACGGCACGGTGACCTGGGAGTCCGGTGGCAACCGTAGCGGCACCGTCGGGTCCACCGGCTCGTGGAGCGCCAACGACACCTGGCGGTGACGCCGGGCTGACCACGGCGGCCGATCCCCTTTCCCGGGGGTCGGCCGCCGCGTCGTTGGACCTCCGGTCGGGTCGACCCTGCCAGGTTGACGGATGTCGATGCCCTCTCGTATCGTCCGGAAAGCGCATTCTTGCTCCGCGCCGCCCACCCCGCCGGAGGTACGCCCCATGCGCCCGTCCCCGCTGCGCCGGCTGGCCCCGCTGGTCGCCGCCGTGCTCACCGCCACGGCCGCCCTCCTGGCCGGGCCGGCCACCACCGCCTCGGCCGCCACCATGTTCAGCGACGACTTCACCGACGGCGACACCGTCGGCTGGTCCCGGTCGGGTGGGACGTGGGGTGTCGTCACCGACGGATCCCCGGCGCTGCGGCAGTCCGACGCGGGCAGCGGGAACGCCCGGCTCTTCGCCGGCAACGCCGGCTGGACCGACTACACCGTCCAGGCCCGGGTGAAGCCGCTCAGCCTCAGCCTCGGCCCCGGCAGCCAGGTCGGCCTGCTGGCCCGCGCGGCCGGGTCGACGCGCTACTACCGGTTGGCGCTGCTGCCCGGCGACCAGGCGCAGTTGCAGGCGGTGAACGGCGGCACGGTCACCGTGCTGGCCGGCATCTCCCACCCGGTGGCCACCGGCACCTGGCACACCCTCGCCGTCGAGGTCACCGGCGGCACCGTGCGGGGCCGCGTCGACGGGGTCTTCGTCGGCGAGGTCACCAACCCGCTGATCGGGGCCGGCCGGATCGGGGTGCAGACCACATACTCGTCGGCGTCCTTCGACGACGTCCTGGTCAGCAACGTCGACATCCCGCCGACCACACCGCCGGTCCACAACGACACCCCGCCACCGAGCAGCACCCCGCCGGCCACCACACCACCGCTGACCCCGCCACCCACCGTGCCGCCGCCCGGGACCGTCGTGCTGGTGGTGGCCACCGACGGCGACGACGCCAACCCCGGGACGCTGGCCCGGCCGTTGCGCACCATCCAACGCGCGCACGACCTGGCCCAGCCCGGCACCACGATCGCGGTGCGCGGCGGCACCTACGCGCCGACCAGCACCATCAAGATCCTCAAGGACGGCACCGGATACCACCCGATCACCCTGATGAACTACCAGGGCGAGAAGGTGGTCATCGACGGTGAGAACATGCCGTACACGCCGGCCGCGGTGGGCGCCAGCATCCCCCGCGCCGACCGGGGTGTGCTGCACGTCGAGGCGGACTGGTGGCGGTTCGTCGGCCTGGAGATCGTCCACGGCCCGTACGGGATCTTCGGGGTGGACACCAACTACGGCAGGTACGAGCGTCTGGTCACCCGGGACAACTACGAGTCCGGCCTGCACCTGCAGGGCGCGTCCAGCGGCAACCGGATCGTCAACCTGGACAGCTACGGCAACCGGGACCCCCGCAAGAACGGCGAGAGCGCCGACGGGCTGGCCATCAAGGAGGGCTCGGGCCTCGACAACCAGGTACGCGGCGCGCGGCTGTGGCGCAACTCCGACGACGGGTTCGACGCCTGGCTGTTCCTGTCGCCCATCCTGATCGAGGACAGCGTCGCCTACGACAACGGCTACAACTACTGGGACCTGCCCGACTACGCAGGTGACGGCAACGGCTTCAAGCACGGCGGTGGCAACGATCCCCGCCCCGCCGTCGACCACGTCACCCGCAACAGCATGGCCTGGGGCAACTCGGCCGGCGGCTTCATCGACAACGGCAACCCGGGCGCGCTGGTCTTCGACCGCAACACCGCGTGGCGCAACGGCAAGGCCGGCTTCGACGTCTCCCGGTCCGCCTCCCAGCTGCACCGCAACCTCGCGGTCGGCAACTCCCCGGAGGTGTCGCCCGGCTCCTCGACCGGGGGCGGCAACTCCTGGGACCTCGGCGGCACCTGGCCACTGGCCAGCACCGACCCGTCGACGGTCACCGGCCCCCGGGCCGCCGACGGATCCGTCCCGACGTCGGACTTCCTGCGCCCCGCAAGCGGCGTCGACGTGGGTGCCCGGCTCTGACCGGGGGCGTCCCGGCCGGCTCGCGGGGGATGACCAGGGCGCCCCACAGCGCCGCGAGGAGCGCGAAGCCCGCCGCGACCGCGTACGCGAGTGAACCGGAGCGCTCGACCAGGACCCCGCCGAGCGCGGTGCCGACCGGGAACCCGATCAGGTTGACGCTGATGGAGACCGTCATGATCCGGCCCAGCCGGGCGGGATCGGTCCGTCGTTGCCGCAGGGACAGCACACCCACGTTGAGGGCGCCCTCCAGCAGGCCGAACAGCGCCAGCCCGACCGCCAGGGTGGCGAGCGTCGCGACGGCGCCCAGCGGGTAGATCGCGACGGCGGACAGCACCGTGGTGACGATCAGCAGCAGCCGTTCGCGACCGGCCCGCAGCAGTCGTCCGGCGGCCAGCGCACCGGCCGCACCGCACAGGCCCACCAGGCTCCAGAGCGCGCCGGCGTACTGCTCGGTGTGCCCTGCGCCGCCGACCCGCTGGGCCACCGAGACCGGCACCGCCACGACGAGGATGCCGAAGGTGACCTGGTAGCAGGAGTAGGACAGGGCGAGCCCGCGCAGGGTGGCGTCGCGGACGAGATAACTGACGCCTTCCCACGCCTCGCGCAGCAGGTGCCGGCGCTCCGTCCGGGGCGGTTCGGCGGCCGACCCTCGCAGCAGCAGCAGGCTCAGCGCGGCCAGGACGTACATCGCGACCACCAGCACCAGCGCCGGGTCGGGGCCGATCAGCGCGATCACGGCACCGCCGACCAACGGACCGACGACCTCGATGACCGAGTAGGTGCTGAGGTCCAGCGCGTTGGCCCGGTCGTAGGCGTCGTCGGGCACGAACCGGGGGATCAGCGTGCGGATCCCGCCCGCGCTGAGCGGGCTGGTCAACGAGAAGAGCCCCAGCAGGGTCAGCAACACGGCGGGGGTGAGCCGGCCACCCGCGGAGGCCAGCGCGATCAGACCGATGAGGACGGCGCTGACGAGGTTGTCCAGGATGACCGCGCGGGCGGCACCCACCCGGTCGAGCAGCGCGCCGGCCATCGGGCTGACCAGGAAGCCGGGCAGGGTCAGGAAGAACCCGCCCAGCCCGGCCAGGACCGGGGAACGGAACCGCGCGAGGACGTAGAGCACGACGACGAACAGCAGCATCTCGGACGCCAGGCGGGACAACGAGGCCGACAGCAGTAGCTGGGGCACGTTGCGGGTGGTGAGGACCTGCCGGTAGGTCATCGGCGGCGCGGGTACGGGGTCGGCTGTCATTCCCGGAATGCTCCCGCCGGGCGGGGCCCCGCTGCGGGCGGGGCCCCGACCCGTCGGGTTCAGCGTCCCTGGAGCGTGCGGACGTTGTCGCCGAAGGTCCAGCCCTTGGAGCCGTCCCAGTTCACCGACCAGGTCATCAGCCCCTTGAGGCCGCCCCGGTAGGTGTTCCACGCCTGCGCCACCGAGGCCGGCGCGAGGTAGCCGCCGCCGGCGCCGGGCTGCGCGGGCAGGCCGGGCACCTGCCTGTCGTACGGGACCCGGATGGTGGTGCCCTGGACGACCAGGCCGGCGTTGAGGCAGTCGGTCTGGGCGGTGAAGCCCGCCACCGTCCCGGCCGGGTACGAGTCACCGGCGCAGCCGTACATGCTGCCGTTGTAGTACTGCATGTTCAGCCACCAGAGCCGCCCGTTGTCGACGTACCGCTTGATCACCGGCAGGTACGCGCCCCAGATGGAGCCGTAGGTGACGCTGCCGCCGGTGACGTAGGCGGTCTCCGGGGCCATGGTCAGGCCGAAGCCGGCCGGCATCTGGGCCAGCACCCCGTCGATGATGCGGATCAGGTTCGACTGCGAGGGGGACAGCCGGGTGATGTCGCCGCTGCCGGTCAGCCCGGTCTCGATGTCGATGTCGATGCCGTCGAAGTGGTACCGCTTGAGGATCGGCACGACGGTGGCGACGAACCGGTCCGCGACGGCCGCCGAGCCGAGGTCGATGCCGGCGGTGGCCCCGCCGATCGACAGCAGCAGGGTCAGCCCGGCGGCCTTGGCCTGGCACATCTCGGTCGGGGTGGGCACCCGGACGGTGGCGTCCATACCGTCCTCCCAGAGCACCGTGCCGTCGGCGCGGATCACCGGGAAGGCGGCGGTGACCACGTTGTAGCCGTGCCCGGTGATCCGGGCGTCGGTGATCGGTATCCAGCCCAGCGGCGGGTGGACGCCGTTGGCCGCGCCGTCCCAGTTCTCCCAGTAGCCCTGGAGCACCTTGCCGGCCGGCCGGGACTTCAGCGCGCAGCCCGTGCCGTCGGGCGGCGGCGTGGTCGTGCCGGGGGTGGGTGTCGGGGTCGGGGGCCGGGTGGGGGTGGGGGTCGGCGACGGTGGCCGGGTGGGCGTCGGGGTGGGGGAGGGGGTGCCGGTGCAGACGCCGAGGTCGCGCCAGAGCGCCGGCACGGCGGCCGGGTTCCAGCCGGCGCCGGCCGGCGGGGTGTGGGTCACCAGCGACTCGTAGAGGTGGCCGAGGTAGCTGACCCGGGTGCCCGCCGGGTAGCTGACGCCCTCGGCCCAGGCCGGTGCGGAGCAGGCCGCGAGGGTGCCGGCGGTGACGGTGGCCGGCGCGGCGACGCCGTTCGCGGCGGGCAGCGCGGCGGCGAGCAGCACCGCGCCGGCCAGCACGGCCGTCGTCCCTGGTCGAAGTCGCATGACATACCTCCTCGTCGATGGCGGGGAGGCTATCAGTTAAGTTTGTTAAATGTAAATGCCCGGCTGCCGTCGGGTCCGCGCCGCCGCCGGCCACGGGCGGATCGTGGCCGGCGGCGGCACGGGTGCTCAGGGGATCGGATTCCAGCCGTCGACGCCGGCCAGGTAGCGCTGCGGGATGAAGTCCGGGGCCTGCGCGTCGGTCAACTGTGGCCGGTCGGCGGTGACCGTCGACCCGGGACCGCTGTTGCGGTATTCGGCGAACCGGGCGTCGCGCCACGAGAAGCCGGACATGTCGGTCCAGGGGGAGTCCTTCACGTGCGCGCCGAGCACGCTGTCACGGAACACCACCTGACCGATCGCGTTGACGTCCCCGCTTGGGTGCCACGGCCGACCGAGGTGCACGCTCTGCGCCGCCGCCGCGTCGGTGGTCAGGGCGCAGCCGGTGAACAGCAGGCCGTACGGGTTGCCGATCATCGTGGAGGCGGCGGTGACGTAGCCGTTGTTGCTGGTCGAGCCCCGGTCCAGCGAACGGATCTCGCAGCCGTCGAAGACCCCGGTGCCCCGGCCGAAGATGAAGTCGACGTCGCCCTCGACGTAGCAGTCCCGGAAGTACGCCCGACCGACAGCGTCGGCGGAGGCGCTGTTGTGGTAAAGCGTGTCCTGGTTGCCCAGGAACCGTACGTCGTCGAAAACCAGCCGGTCGGCCCGGGTCAGCACGGCCACCGCCTGCTCGGCGCTGTAGTCGTGCGCCGCCTCGTCGAAGTCGTTGGCGAAGGTCAGGTGCCGGGCGGTGAAGTCGTTGCCGTCGATGGTCACCGAGGCGCTGCCCGACGTGCCGTACGTGCCACCGCCCGGCTTCGGGGTGCCCGAGGCGTTGTCGTAGACGATCACCACGTCCCGGGGGTCCCCGGTCGACCCGACGAACGACACGTACGGCTTACCGGCCGGCACCGCCACCGTCTCCCGGTAGGTGCCCGGCCTGATGGTGATCGTGTACCGGCTCGCGTTGCCCACCGGCACGGCGTCCACGGCCGCCTGCACGCTGGTGAAGTCCCCGCTGCCGTCCGGGGCGACCACCGAGGACCGCTGCGCCGGCCCGGTGGGCGTGGGCGTCGGGCCGGTGGGCGACGGGGTGTCCGACGGGGTGGCGGTGGGGGTCGGCGTCGCGCCGGTCGGGGTGGCGGTGGGGCTCGGCGGTGCGCTGGTCGGCGCGGGTTCACCCCGGGTCACCAGCACGTCGTCGAAGCGGGCGGTGGCGTTGCCGGTCTGCACCCCGATCCGGCCGGTCGCGGTCAGCGTCGCGGTGCCCGCCCCGACGGGGACGCCGTCCACCCAGCCGCGTACCACCGTCCCGGCGACCTCGATCCGCAGCGTGTGCCAGTCGCCGACCGTCACCGGGTGGGACACCGTGCCCAACGGGGTGACCCGGCCACTGCGTACCGCCTCCAGCCGGACCTGGTCGCCGGCGTGCAGGGCGAGCCGGTAGTAGCTGGTCGCGCCGCTGGCGCGGGCCAGCAGCGCGACCATGCCGTTGCCGGGCAGCGTCAGCGGCTTCACCCGGGCCTGGACGGCCTGGTCGGCCCAGGAGGCGCTGCCGGCGAACAGCCGGGCGTCGCCGGTGTCGGCCCTGGCCTGCTGCAACGCCGGGCTGTCGTCGGCGGCCACCGCCCAGGAACCACCGGACCTCGACCAGCCGGCGAGGTCGCCGTCGGCGAAGTCGTCGCTGAACAGGGTGGCGGCATGGGCGACCTGTGCGCCGCCGAGCTGGGTGAGGGCGAGCAGCGCGGTGGTGAGTGCCGCGACGGCGAGGGCGGGCAGGCGGCGGCTTCTGCGCATGGCGGATGAACCTCCGGGGACGGGGTGGAGGTGGGCAACGGTGCGTGAAAGCGCTTTCCTGGGCGCACCGTAACCCCGCCCGTGCACGACTGTCAATCGATGCCGCCGCCGGGAACGGACGCACCCCGCCCGCGACGGTCCGCTACTGCCCGTGACGCCACCGTCGGTCCGGCAGCGCCCGGGTCGTCTCCTCGGCCGGTATCCGTTCGGCCTCGGCCTGCGCGAGGAGTCGCTGCTTCGCCGCCTCGTGTTCCGCGGCCTGGATCTGCTCGCCCCGACTCGGCGCCGGCTCACCCTGCACACTGTCCACCCGGTCCTCCTTAGACGGGGCGCGACGGTGCTCGGGCAGCAAGACCGGCGCGCCGGACGCGGGTGCGGCTCCTGGCCGGAAGGACGGTTGTCCTACGAGCCACACCCGATCAGCATTCAGTGATCGGACAGTTGCGGTCGAGAGCTGGGAAGTTCGCCGGCTACGTGCTGCTCAACGACGCTGGTCGTCCCGGTGACATGTCCGTGCTCGTAGCCGCTGAACGCTCCGCCCGCGTCCCGGGGTCCGCGAGGCGCGGCAGGTACGCCTGGCCGGCCGCCGCTACGATGCGGGGATGGGCAGGTTCCCTGCGCTCTTCAACGGCGCGGCCGACGAGGCCGGCAAGGCCGCACTCAGCGAACAGCAGCAGACCGAGTTCCTCCACGCCTGGGCATCGTGGGCGCAGGCCAACGAGCGGGCTCTCGTCGACCCGGGCGCTCCGTTGTTCGCGAAGAAGCTGGTCACGGCGCAGGGGGTCGAGGACTTCACCGACGGTATGACGGGTTACCCCATCGTGGAGGCGGACTCTCACGACGAGGCGGTCCGGATCTTCTCCGGCCATCCACACCTGGGACTGTTCACCGGAAACTCGATCGCCGTTCCCGAGTGCCCGCCGCCGCCCGGCTGACACCCCGCCCGCAGGGTGATCTCGCCGGGCACGCCCTTCGCCGACCGGGACCGTCGGCGGCACACCGGCTCAGTCCTCGGTCTGCGGGCCGAGCAGGCGGATCTCCTCGATGTCCAGCGCCGCCTGCACCTCGCGCAGCACGCTGTCGTCGATCTCGTTGTTGTCGCGCAGCCGGGTCACCTCGCGGCGCTTGTGCTCCAGCACCCCCAGCCGCAGCCGCGTGTCCGACTCCTGGGCCCGGTCGGCCTCCGGCCCCCCACCGGACTCCGTCACCAGGTCCAGGTAACGCTGGTAGTCGGCACGCAACCGGTCCACCGCCGTGCCGTCGACCTCGAGGTCGGAGGCGACGCCCGGCAGCGCCGCCAACGCCACCTCGGTGGCCCGGCGGCGGGCGTGCCGGACCTCGTCCCCGCGTGCCTCGTCCCCGCGCAGCCCGGCCCAGCGAGCCACCGCCGGCAGGGTGGTGCCCTGCACCAGCATGATCGACACGATCGCCACGGCGGTGCAGAAGATGATCAGATCCCGTTCCGGCACCGGCGTGTGCGTCGTGACCGTGGTGACCGGCACCGCGAGGGCGGCGGCCAGCGACACCGCCCCCCGGAACCCCGCCCAGCCGGCCGCCACCCGGACCCGCCGGCTCACCGTGGCGCCCCGGCCCACCACCGGCAGGCCGTAGGAGAACAGCTGCAACCACACCAGCCGGACCACCACCACCATCAGGGTGACCGAGGCGGCGATCGCCACCGACCGCACCAGCGAGGTGCTGGTCACGTGGTTCACCGCCCGGGGGATCTGCATCCCCAGCAGCACGAACAGCGCCCCGTTGATCAGGAAGGTGGACAGGTCCCAGAAGGCGTACGCCAACACCCGGGACCGGGCCCGGATGATCCTCGGGCTGGCGTACGACAGCAGCAGGCCGGCCACGACGACGGCGAGCACCCCGCTGGCGTGCACCACCTCGGCGAGCAGGAACGCGGCGAACGGGGTGAGTACGCTCAGCGCGCCCTCGCGCAGCGGGTCGTCCAACCGGCGGCGGATCAGCACCACGACCAGGCCGACGACCAGACCGGCGGCGACGCCTCCGGCGGCCGAGCCGAAGAACCGCCCCAGGAAACCGAACACCCCCGGCGCGGTGCCACCGACGATCAACCCGACCGTCACCGAGAACAGCACCAGCGCGGTGCCGTCGTTGACGAGGCTCTCCGCCCGCAGCGTGGTCAGGATGCGGCGGGGCATCCGCTTCGCCAGGCCGGCCACCGCCGCCGCGTCGGTCGGGGCGAGCACCGCGCCCAGCACCCAGGCCGCCTGCGGGCTCATCCCCAGCCCCTTGGCGACCAGCGCCACCGCCACCATGGTCACCACCACCAGCGCCACCGCCAACGAGGCGATCACCAGCAGGTTCGACCGGATCTCCCGCAGGCTGATCACCAGGCTCTCCCGGTAGAGCACGGCCGGCAGGAAGAGCAGCAGCACCACCTCGGGTTCGAGCACCACGTCCGACAGCGGCGGCAGCAGCGCCAGCAGGCCACCCATGGTGATCAGCAGCACCGGCGGGGCGACCCGGTACCGGCCGCCGATGGTGGTGCCGACCAGCACGGTGGCGGCCAGCACCACGATCAGGACCAGGACCTCCACGCCACCCCCCGCCTCCACCCGACATGCTGGTACGAAGTCGGCGGCGGGGCGGGGAGAATCCGGGAACTGCCCGGGTCCGGCTCAGGTGACCCGGGACGGCTCCGCCGGCACCCCGGTCCAGGCCCGCCGTTCGGCGATGTCCCGCAGCCGGTCCATCGCGTCCCACACGTCGACGTGACGGGTGTAGAGCGCCGCCGGGCCGAGCCGCAGCCGGTCCGGCACCCGGTAGTCGCCGACGACCCCGGCGTCGACCAGGGCGCGGGAGATCCGCAACGCCTCCGGGTGGTGCAGCGACACGTGCCCGCCGCGCCGGGCGGGGTCGCGGGGCGAGGCGAGCCGGAAGCCGTGCGGGACGAGCCAGGCGTCGGCCAGTTCGATGATCAGCTCGCCGAGCCGCAGCGACTTCTGCCGCACCTGGTCCATCCCGGCGTCGGCCAGCACGTCCAGGGCCGGGTCGAGGGCGGCCATCCCGAGCACCGGCGGGGTGCCCACCAGGAACCGCTCCGGGCCGGGCGCGGGATCGTAGCCGGCACCCATCCGGAACTGGTCCCGCTGGCCGAACCAGCCCCAGATCGGCTGCCGCAGTGACTCCTGCAGCTCCCGCCGCACATAGAGGAAGGCCGGCGCTCCGGGGCCGCCGTTGAGGTACTTGTAGGTGCAGCCGACCGCGAGGTCGGCCCCGGCGGCGGTCAGGTCCAGCGGCACCGAGCCGACCGCGTGCGACAGGTCCCACAGCACCAGCGCGCCGACCCGGCGGGCCGCCTCGGTCACCGCCGCGACGTCCAGCAGGGCCCCGCAGCGGTACGACACCGCCGAGAGCACCACCAGCGCCACGTCCTCGGTCAGCGCCGCCGCCAGGGTGTCCGGGTCCAGCCCCTCGTCGAGGTCGGAGGGGAGCAGCCGCAGGGTGTGCCCGCGCTGGGCGGCCAGCCCCTCCAGCAGGTACCGGTCGGTGGGGAACTCCTCGGCGTCGGCCAGGATCGTCCGTCGGTCGGGCCGGGCGTCGAGGGCGGCGGCGGCCAGCTTGTAGAGGTTGACCGAGGTGGAGTCGGAGACGATCACCTCGCCGTCGCGGGCGCCCAGCGCGTGGGCGGCGATCCGGTCCCCGATGCGGCGCGGCCACTCGATCCAGGTCGGCCAGCTCCGGACCAGTTCGGTGCCCCACCCGCCACGGACCAGGCCGGTCAGGTGGTCGCCGGTGGCGGCCGGCAGCCGGCCCAGCGAGTTGCCGTCGAGGTAGAGCAGGTCGTCGACCACGAACCGGTCCCGCAGGCCGGCGAGCGGATCGGCGGCGTCCCGCTCCTGCGCGACGTGCCGGGATGTCGGTGTGGTCATGGTGTCCTCCCTCCGCCCGGGGACACCCGGGCCGATGCAGGCTAGCCGATCGGCCCGGCGAACCGTAAGGGACGGTGGCCCGGCCACCCCGTACCCCCGGCCGGGTCGGCCGTCGCTCAGCGGACCGGGACGGTCGCGGTGACGGTGGCCTGGTCGATGTCGCTGGTGCGGACGGTGAACCGGATCGTCCAGTCCCCGCGCGCCGGCAGGCTGATCTCGGCGCTGCCGTGGTGCGGCTCCGGGGTGTCCACCGGCACGGTCATCGGTTCGATCCCGGCCGCCGGCAGGGCGAGGCTGACCGTCCACTGGGCCACCGGCAGCGGCTGCCCCTGCGGGGTGTAGACGTACGCGTGCAGCGAGTTCGGCACCCCCACCCGGACCGGGTAGATGTCGAACTGGAGGGTGTAGGTGGCGCTGGTGAGGGTCTGCGCGACGCCCTCGCGGGTGGCGCGGGCGGCCTGCGTGTCGGCGGTCCGGCCGGGCGGGGTCTGCACCAGCACGGCGGTCAGCGCCAGCACCACCGCCGTGGCGGCGAGTTCCACCCCGGCGGCCCACGCGACCCGGCCCGGCCGGTCGGCGGCCCGGCCGGCGCGCACCGCCCGCCGCTGCCAGGCCGCGACGCCGAGCACGGCGGCGAGCAGCGCCGCCTTGGCGCAGAGCAGCCGACCGTACGCGGTGCCGACCAGCGCGCCGGGCCGGCCGAGTTCGATCGCGGCCTGCCCGACGCCGGAGGCGACCAGCCACCCCACCGCGACGGTCGCCCACCGCGACCAGGCCGGCAGGATCCGGCCCAGGACCCGCCGGTGGGTGCCGGGCAGCAGGAACACCGCCAGGGTGAACAGCCCGCCCAGCCACACGCTCATCCCGGCCAGGTGCACCACGTCGGCGAGGATGCTCACCGGCGGCAGGGGCGAGGCCACCGGGTGCCCGGCCAGCGGCCAGGTCACCATCCCGGCCAGGCCCACCAGCGCCAGCGCCACCCGCCGGCCGCGCCCGGCCCGCCCTGCGGCCACCGCCGCCAGCAGCCCGGCGGCGATCGCGGCCAGCGCCAGCCGGGCCCCCAGCAACGGCCCGATGTCGCTGTCGGCCACCGCCGTCAGGTCACCACGCGACAGGTCGCCGACCGGCACCCCGACCATGTCCGCGGCCTGCGCCACCCACGTCCCGGCGGTGCCCACGACCACCAGGGCGAGACCGACGTACCCGGTGGCGGTCACCGCGCGACGGCGGCGACGGCGCGGCCAGCGCACCGCGCCGAACAGGGTGGGGCCGATCGCCAGGACCAGGCCCAGGTAGCCGATGTACCGGGCGGCGGGGGTCCACCCGCCCGAGGGGCGCTCGTCGACGCTCACCGGCTCCGGGGGCGTCGCCGACGGCGCACCGGCCGAGTAGGCGAAGCTGCCGGCGACCGGGTGGCTGTCGGCCGAGATGACCCGGTAGCTGACCAGGTAGGTGCCGAGCGGCCGGTCCGGCACCCGGACCGGGATGCGCAGGGTGGCCCCGTCCGCGACCGGCTCCCCGGCGGTGACCCGCCGCCCGTCCGGGCCGAGCACCTGCACCCGGCCGATGACCGGGGAGACCGACTCGCTGAAGACCAGCACCACCTCCCCGGGTGGGGAGCCGATCACGGCGTCGCGGACCGGGCTGGTGGCGACCAGCGCGGCGTGGGCTGCGGCCGGGGTCGCCGGGGTCAGCGGTACGGACAGCAGCGCGAGGAGTAACCCCAGCAGTACGGCGGAACGGGTGGTACGCACGCACAGTGGTTCGTATTTCGTGGTCACATGGTTCAACCGTCGCCGGAACGATCCGGCTCACCGGTCGGGCGCTGGTGCAGGGCGAGGGTCAGCAGGAGGCGGGCGTCCGGGTCGTCGAGGGCCGGGCCGAACAGGCCGCGTAGCTGCCGCATCCGGTAGCGGACGGTCTGCGGGTGGGTGTGCAGGTCCTCGGCGACGGCGACCACCTGTCCCTGCCGGCGCAGCCAGCCGTGCAGGGTCTCGGCCAGGGCCCGGCGGGTGGTGGGCCGCAGCCCGGCCAGCGGGGCCAGCACCGTGCCGGCGAGGTGCCCGGCCAGGCCCGGCTCCCACGCGGTGAGCAGGGTGAGCAGGTGGTCGTCGCAGGACACCACCGGGTCCGGGCCGAGCGCACCCTGCTGGTGCAGGGTCAGCGCCCGGCGGGACAGCCGGTACGACAGCCGCGCCTGCTGCCGCTGCACCGTCGGCCCGAGCGCGGCCCGTCGTCCGACCAGCGCCTGCCGGGCGCGGTCGAACCGTCCCGGCGTACCGGGATCGGGCAGCACCACCCGGATGGCGTCGCCGACGACGGCGGCCAGCGCGCCCGCGCCGATGCCCCGGGCCACGTGTTCGGCGTCGGTGCCCTCGACGCTGAACACGGCAACGGTCGCCGGCAACGGCCAGCGGGCCGCGTCGGCGGCGGCGTGCAGCACCGCCCCGGTCGGCGGATCGGGCTGCACGAGGAGGGTGACCAGTCGGCGTCGGGTGGTGGCCCAGTCCTGGGCGGTGTCCCGCTGCTCGGCGAGGAACCCCTCGGCGGCGGCCCCGGCCAGCGCGTCGACGTAGCCGAACAACGCCCCGGCGATCACGTACAGGTCGGCCGGGGCCGGGCCGGCCGGCGTGGCGGCGGGCCCGCCGGGCCCGGCCGGCCCGGTGGCGTGTTCCACCAGGAAGGCCCAGATGTCGCGGGCCCCGAGGGTGAGCACGGTCCGCAGCGCGTCCACCCGGTGCCCCTCGCGGTACTCGGTGCGCCCCAGGGCGTGGAACACCTCCCGGGTTCCGGTCAGCTCCCGGGCCGGGTCGGCGACCGCGTCGACGAAGGTGTCGACGGCGGTCTGCACGCCCAGCGCCAGGCCCTGCCCCTGCCCACCGGTCAACGACCGGCCCTGGGCGGCCATCGCGGCCCGGACGGTGGCGAGGATCCGCTCGTGCAGCGGTCCGCGCAGCCCCCGCAGGTGGTCGCCGACCGACGGCGCGAGACCGGCGAGACCGGGCTCGATGTCGAGCAGGGCGTCGGACACGATCGGCCATCCTTTGTCATCCGGGTGACAATTCCGCTGGTGAATACTGCACCCCGGCACGGATCATTTTGGCACCGCGCTACGTAGGGTCGGCGCATGGAGACGGATGTCATCGTGATCGGCGCCGGCCTGGCCGGTCTGGTCGCCGCCGCCGAGGCCGCCGACGCGGGCCGTCGGGTGCTGCTGCTGGACCAGGAGTCGGAGCACAACCTCGGCGGGCAGGCGTTCTGGTCGTTCGGCGGGCTGTTCTTCGTCGACTCGCCCGAGCAGCGGCGGATGGGCATCCGCGACTCGGTCGAGCTGGCCTGGCAGGACTGGACCGGTAGCGCCGCCTTCGACCGGCCCGAGGACCACTGGCCGCGCCGGTGGGCGCAGGCGTACGTGCACTTCGCCGCCGGGGAGAAGCGGGCCTGGCTGCGGTCGATGGGTCACCGGGTCTTCCCGGTGGTGAGCTGGGCCGAGCGGGGCGGGGGAGCGGCCCACGGGCACGGCAACTCGGTGCCCCGGTTCCACGTCACCTGGGGCACCGGCCCCGGCGTGGTCGAGCCGTTCGCCGGGCGGGTCCGGCAGGCCGTCGCGCAGGGCCGGGTGACGTTGCTGTTCCGGCACCGGGTCGACGAACTCGTCACCACCGCGGGAGCCGTCACCGGGGTACGCGGCGCGCTCCTCGCCCCCGACGACGCGCCCCGGGGGTGCAGCAGCTCCCGGGAGGTCGTCGGCGACTTCCAGCACGACGCCCAGGCCGTGATCATCACCTCGGGCGGCATCGGCGGCAACCACGACCTCGTCCGGCGGGCCTGGCCGGCCCGGCTCGGCACCCCGCCCACCCGGATGGTCACCGGCGTCCCCGCCCACGTCGACGGCCGGATGCTCGCCATCACCGAGACCGCCGGCGGGCAGGTGATCAACCCGGACCGGATGTGGCACTACACCGAGGGGCTGCGCAACTGGGACCCGATCTGGCCCCAGCACGGCATCCGCATCCTGCCCGGCCCGTCCTCGCTCTGGCTCGACGCCACCGGGGCCCGGCTGCCGGCACCGCTGTTCCCCGGCTTCGACACCCTGGCCACCCTGCGGCACCTGCGCGCCACCGGCCACGACTACAGCTGGTTCCTGCTCACCCAGAAGATCATCGAGAAGGAGTTCGCGCTGTCGGGCTCCGAGCAGAACCCCGACCTCACCAACCGCAGCGTCCGGCAGGTGCTGCAACGCGTCCGGCCGGGGGCGCCCGGCCCGGTCGAGGCGTTCAAGCGGCACGGGGCCGACTTCGTCGTCGCCGACTCGCTGCCCGAGCTGGTGGCCGGGATGAACAAGCTGGCCGCCGAGACCGACGGTCCGCAGCTCGACACCGCCGCGCTGACCGCGCTGGTCGAGGCGCGCGACCGGGAGATCGCCCACCCGTTCGGCAAGGACGCCCAGCTCGCCGCGATCAGGGGGGCCCGTCGCTACCGGGGTGACCGGCTGATCCGGGTCGCCACCCCGCACCGGCTGCTCGACCCGGCGGCCGGCCCGCTGATCGCGGTGCAACTGCACGTGCTGACCCGCAAGAGCCTCGGCGGCCTGCACACCGACCTGTCCGCCCGGGTGCTGCGTCCCGACGGCGAACCGCTGGCCGGGGTGTACGCGGCCGGCGAGGTCGCCGGCTTCGGCGGCGGGGGCATGCACGGCTACAGCGCCCTGGAGGGCACCTTCCTCGGCGGCTGCCTGTTCTCCGGCCGTACCGCCGGTCGCGCGGCGGCGGCGGCCGCCGGCTGACCGGCCCGGCCGGGTCCTCGCTAGGCTCGGCTGCCGTGGACGACGACGCGCTGACCGCGATGGTGACCGTGGCGGCGGGACAGGTGACCCTGTCCGACAGGCGTACCGAGCGGCGCTGGTCCGTCGGGGTGGCGGCGTACCGGCTCGGCGTCGTACCGGTCACCCAGGGGTGGTACGCCCGGGTGACCGGGGAGCGGCCGAGCACCACCCGGGGCGACCGGCTGCCCGTCGAGGGGGTGTCCTGGGTCGACGCGGTGCGCTTCTGCGACGCCCTGTCCCGGCAGGAGGGGCTCACCCCGGCGTACCGGCTGCACGACGACGGTGAGGGTGCGGACTGGGACCCGCGCGCCGACGGCTACCGGCTCCCGACCGAGGCCGAGTGGGAGTACGCCTGCCGGGCCGGCACCACCGGTCCGCGCTACGGTCCGCTCGACGAGATCGCCTGGTACCGGGGCAACTCCGGCGAACGACCGCACCCGGTGGCCGACCGCACCGCCAACCCGTGGGGCCTGTACGACCTGCTCGGCAACGTCTGGGAATGGTGCTGGGACGTCTACGACGCCGAGGTGTACGGCGGCTACCGGGTGCTGCGCGGGGGCGGCTGGTTCGACGAGCACTGGAGCTGCCGCGCCTCGGTACGCCGCCGCAGCCACCCGACGCTGCGCATCGACGACGTCGGTTTCCGGCTGGCCCGTTCCCTGCCGCGCTGACCCCGTGACCGGTGCCCGGACGGTCCGTGACTCCTGCGCAGACCGGAACCCGCCCGGTCAGGCCAGCCGGCGGGTGCTGTGCCGCACGATCAGCGGGGTGGCCAGCTCGATCCGGTGGCTGTCCAGGCCCTCCCCGGCCACCAGGGAGAGCAGCATCCGGGTCGCCATGCCGGCCATCTCGGCCAGCGGCTGACGCACGGTGGTCAGCGGCGGAGCCGCCCAGCGGGCCGAGTCGAGGTCGTCGAAGCCGACGATGCTGATGTCGTCGGGGACCCGGGCGCCGCGCTCGTAGAGCGCCTCGTAGGCGCCCAACGCCATCTCGTCGGCGCAGGCGAACACGGCGGTGGGGGGCTGGGCGAGGTCCAGCAGGGCGTTCATCTCCCGGTAGCCCGACGGGGAGGTGAAGTCGCCGTGCCGGACGTACCCGGCGGGGATCTTGCGGTTGGCCGCGTTCATCGCGGCCCGGTACCCGTCGACCCGGGCGCGGCTGCACGGCACCGTCGGCGGGCCGCCGATCACCGCGATCCGGTGGTGACCCAGGTCGAGCAGGTGTTCGGCGGCGGCCACCCCGCCGGACCAGTTCGTCGCCCCGACCGACGGGATGCCCGCGCCGGGCTGGCCGGCCGGGTCGATGATGACCACCGGGATGCCCAGTTCTTCGAGCTGGCCCTGCTGGCTGGGGGACAGGTCGGAGAGCACGAGCAGCACCCCGTCGCAGCGGCGCTTGGAGAGCTGTTCGATCCACCGCCGGTCGGGGCGGCTGCGGCTGCGCCCGTGCACGGCGGAGACGACCACCCCGACGCCCGCCCGGTAGGCCAGATCCTCGACACCGTCGAGGATCTGCATCGCCCAGGGACTGCCGAGATCCCGGAAGACCAGGTCGATGAGGCCGGCGGCACCGGGCATCGCGGGCGCCCGGCGGGCGGTGTACGACCGCCGGTCGAGCAGGTCCTGGATCCGGCGTCGGGTCGCCGGGGCGACGTCGGGTCGACCGTTGAGCACCTTCGAGACGGTGGGCACGGACACCCCCGCGGCGGTCGCGATCTCCGACAGCGTCGCCCGGTCCTCCGCCATGCCCATCTCCTCCACAGTCGTGCGCCCGTCGGCAGCATAGCCCGAAAGTTTCGGAGTTCGGGTGACGCCCTGGTCGTTGCGGCGGTGCGGCCCCCCGACACCGGCCGGTCGGGGAGCACCGGCCCTGGTGCCGGCCCGGGTGACCGTGGGCCCGTCGGCAACCGAAACTTTCCCGAAACCGACTTGTCCGGTGCGGTGGGTCGGGCCGGGAGACGACGGGCCTTCACGCCCCGCCCGATTTCTGCTGCGGCGGCGCATACGGCATGCTGTGCCGCAGTGGCAGGAGACTCTGCCGGTGACCGGCGACGAGCCGCGGACACGCGGTCGTCCCTGCGCGAGACGTGCGGGAGGGCGGGGCGGCGATGGCCGAGGCTGAGGCGGGGCGTTCCGTGTTCACCGGCGCCAGCGAGATGGCGGCCCGGATGCGCGCCTTCGACTGGCCCGCCACCTCACTGGGCGCGGTCGCCGACTGGCCGGCGAGCCTGCGCACCGCCACCCGGATCTGCCTGACCTCCCGGTTCCCCATGATCGTCTGGTGGGGCCCGGAGCTGCGCTTCCTCTACAACGACGCGTACGGCCCGCTGCTCGGCAGCAAACACCCGGCCCTCGGCAAGCCCGGCGACCAGGTGTGGGGCGAGATCTGGCACATCATCGGGCCGATGCTGCGCGGCGTGGTGGAGACCGGCGAGGCGACCTGGTCGGAGGACCTGCTGCTGCCGATGAACCGGCACGGCTACTGGGAGGAGACCTACTGGACGTACTCCTACAGCCCGCTGCACGACGACGACGGTGTGGTGCGCGGCGTGTTCACCGCGGTCAGCGACACCACCGAACGGGTGATCGGCCAGCGGCGGCTCGCCGCGTTGCAGGATCTCGGGGCCCAGGCCGGCACCGCCCGTACCGTCGGTGAGGCGTGCGAGCTGGTCGCCGGGTCGCTCGGCCGGGCCGGGGCCGACGTGCCGTACGCGGCGGTGTACCTGCGGGCCCGCGACGGCGGGCTGCGGCTGACCGCCAGCACCCGCGCCGGTGAGGTCGACCGTGCGGGCGGGGCCACCGCCGCGGTGTGGCCGGTGGCGCAGGTGCTCGCCGACGGTCGACCGGCGCACGTCACCGACCTGCTCGACCGGGCGGGCGAACTGCCGGCCGGCGGCTGGCAGACCGCGCCGACCGAGGCGGTGGTGCTGCCGCTGCACGGCGAGACCGGCGCCGAGGACATCGGTGTCATCGTGCTGGCCGCCAGCGCCGGCCGGGCGCTCGACGACGGCTACCGCACCTTCTTCGACCTGGTGGCCCAGCAGAGCGCCGCCCTGATCAACGGCGCGGTCGCCTACGAGGTGCAGCAGCAGCGGGCCGAGGAACTCGTCGAGCTGGACCGGGCCAAGACGGCGTTCTTCTCCAACATCAGCCACGAGTTCCGTACCCCCCTGACGCTGATCAGCGGCCCGTTGCAGGAGCTGCGGGCCCGGCTGGGCGACGGGGACGCGCAGGTCCGCGACGAGCTGGACGTCATGCACCGCAACGCGTTGCGGCTGGGCAAGCTGGTCACCGCGCTGCTCGACTTCTCCCGCATCGAGGCCGGTCGGATGCAGGCGAGCTACGAGCCCGTCGACCTGTCCCGGTTCACCGCCGAGCTGGCCAGCGTGTTCCGGGCGGCGGTCGAACGCGCCGGCCTCACCCTCGACGTGGACTGCCCGCCGCTGTCGGGGCCGGTGCACGTCGACCGGACGATGTGGGAGAAGGTGGTGCTCAACCTGCTCAGCAACGCCCTCAAGTTCACCTTCCACGGCGGCATCCGGGTCACGGTCGCCGACCACGACGGCACCCCGACGGTGCAGGTCGCCGACACCGGCATCGGGGTGCCGGCCGACGAGATCCCCCGGCTGTTCGAGCGCTTCCACCGGGTGCCGCAGGCCCGGTCCCGGTCCCACGAGGGCAGCGGCATCGGCCTGGCCCTGGTCCGGGAGCTGGTCGGCCTGCACGGCGGCACGATCACCGTGGACAGCACCCCGGACGTCGGCACCACCTTCACCGTACGGCTGCCGTACGGCGTCGCCCACCTGCCTGCCGAGCACGTCGTCACCGGCGTCGGCGCGCCGGTGCCGTCGGACAGCGCCGAACCGTTCGTCGCCGAGGCGCTGCGCTGGCTGCCGGTCGCCGGCACCGACGACCCGCCGGTGCCGCAGCCGGCACCGGCCGGCCTTCCCGGCGCGGCCCGGCCCCGGGTGCTGATCGCCGACGACAACGCCGACATGCGCGAGTACCTGCACCGGCTGCTGCGGTCCCGCTACGACGTCACCGCCGTCGGCGACGGGATCGCCGCGCTGGCCCGGGCCCGGACCGCACCACCCGACCTGATCGTCAGCGACGTGATGATGCCTGGTCTGGACGGCCTCGAACTGGTCGCCGCGCTGCGCGCCGAACCCCGCACCATGGGGGTGCCGGTGCTGCTGCTGTCGGCCCGCGCCGGCCAGGAGGCCGCCGTCGAGGGGCTGGAGGCGGGCGCCGACGACTACCTGGTCAAACCCTTCTCCGCCGAGGAGCTGTTGGCCCGGGTCCGGGCCAACGTCGACCTGGCCCGGTTGCGTAACCACCACGCCAACTGGCGGGCCGCGATGATCAACTCGTTGCAGGAGGGGTTCTTCGTCCTCGACGCCGACGGCGCGCTGGTGGAGATGAACACCGCCTTCGCCGAACTGTTCGGGTACGGCCCCGAGGGCCTGCCCTACCGCCCCCGCTACCCGTGGTGGCCCGACGACGTCGCCGACGCCTCGGCGAACCGGCTGGTGGCCGACGCGTTCGCCCAGGCGATGACCGTCTCCCACGGATCGTTCGTGGTGCCGCTGCGGCACCGCGACGGGCACCGCCTCTGGACGGCGGTCGCCTTCAACGCGGTCACCGACGACCACGGACGGCGGATGGTCGTCGGCACCATCCGCGACGTCACCGCCGAACGGTACGCGGTGCAGCGGGAGACCGCCCTCAGCACGCTCAACCAGCGGCTGTCCCGGGCGGCCAGCACCAGCGAGGCGTTGCGCGCCGGCATCGAGGAGCTGAGCCAGCTCTGGCAGGCCCACCGGGGGGTGGCCGTCCGCTGGGCGCCCGACGGCACGCCGACGGTGACCGCCACCCCCGGCACCGACTGGGAGCAACTGTCCGGCCCGGTCCGCGAGACGGTCACCACGCTGCGGACGCAGCCACCCCTGCGGATCACCATCGACCCGGCCACCGGGTCCCGGCCCGCCGGCGTCGGCACCACTGTCGACTCGCCGCAGGGTCCGCTGGTGATCTGGCTCGAACTCGACCCGGCGCGCGGCTTCGGCACCGAGGACCAGATGCTCCTGCTGCTGCTGTGCGGCGCGCTCGGGCAGGCGTTGCACCGGGCCCACGCCACCGACCAGCAACGTGAGGTGGCGGTCGCCCTGCAACGCTCCATCCTCGGTCCGGCCGAGCTCCCCGCCGGGTTCGCCGTCCGCTACGAGCCGGCGACCCGCCCCCTCGAGGTCGGCGGCGACTGGTACGACGCGGTGACCCTGCCCGACGGCCGGATCGGCATCGTCGTCGGCGACTGCGTCGGCCGGGGTCTACCGGCCGCCGCCGTGATGGGGCAACTGCGTAGCGCCTGCCGGGCCCTGCTGCTGGAGGCGTCCGGCCCGGCGCAGGTGCTCACCGCCCTGGACCGGTTCGCCCGGATGCTGCCCGGTGCGGCCTGCACCACCGTGTTCTGCGGCATCCTCGATCCGGAGACCGGGAAGTTGACCTACAGCAGCGCCGGGCATCCACCGGCGATCCTCACCCACCCCGACGGCCACACCGAACTGCTGGCCGACGGCCGGGGCAGCCCGCTGGGCATCCCGTCGCGCGGTGGCCGCCCCGACGCGACAAGCATCGTGCCGGCTCGGGCCGTGCTGCTGCTCTACACCGACGGTCTGGTGGAACGCCGCCGCCAGTCGCTCGACACGGGGATCGCGCAGGCCGCCTCCGCCGTCCGGGAGGACCACACCGCCGGGGTGGAGCAGCTCGCCGACCGGGTGATGCGGCGGATGACCCCGCAGGGCGGGTACGACGACATCGCCCTGCTGCTCTACCGCCATCCGGCACCACTGGAGCTGTCGTTCCCCGCCGAACGCTCGCAGATGGCCCCGGTGCGTTCCACCCTGCGCCAGTGGTTGCGCCGCACCGGCGCCGACCCGCACCTGGCCCAGGACGTGCTGGTGGCCACCGGTGAGGCCTGCGCCAACGCGGTCGAGCACGGCCACCGCGACGCCCGTCCCGGGCTGATCCGTCTGCTCGCGGTGGCCGCCGGCACCGACCTGTTCGTCACGGTGGTCGACTCCGGACGGTGGAAGGTGCCCGAGATAGACCACGACCGGGGACGCGGCATCAACCTGATGCGCGCGTTGATGTCGCACGTGGACATCCGGACCACCGACGCCGGCACCACCGTCGAGCTGCACACGAGGATCCCCGCATGAACACGCCCCTGGGCCTGGCCACCGGCCGGCAGGCCGACGGCGCGCCGGTGCTGACCGTCACCGGCGAGATCGACATGAGCAACGCCGACGAGTTCCGGACGGCGATAGCCGACGCCGCCGTCGACGGGCACCGGCTGACCGTCGACCTGACCGGCGTGGAATACCTGGACAGCGCCGCGCTGGCCGCGTTGTTCGCCCACGTCGACGGCCTGTCGGTGGTGGCGAACCCGTTGCTGGCCAGCGTCCTGACCATCTCCGGTCTGAGTCGACTGACCACGGTCACGATCCTCGACTGACCCGATCGGCCGGCACGGGCCGTGAGCCGACGGGGGCACCCCGGCGAACGGCCTGGCGGTCAGCTCGCCGTCACGCAGAACTCGTTGCCGTCCGGATCGGCCAGCACGACGTCGCCGGACGCGCCGACCCCGAGCCGGGTGGCCCCGAGGGCGACCAGTCGGTCGACCTCCGCCTGCTGGTCGCCCGCGGGCGCGAGGTCCAGGCGTTGCCGGTTGCGGCCCTGCTTCGCGGCCACGGGCGGGCCGCCCCAGGCGACCTTCGTGCCGCCGTGCGGTGACTGGACGGCGGTCTCCTGGTCCTGATCCCAGACCAGCGGCCAGCCCAACGCCTCGCTCCAGAAGAGGCCGACCTGCCGGGTGCCGTCGCAGGCGATCTCGCCGAGCGGACCGCACCCGGCGAGGAAACCGTTGCTCGCCTCGATGACGCAGAACTCGTTGCCCTCGGGGTCGGCCAGGACGATGTGCCCCTCCTCGGGACGCTGCCCGACGTCGAGGTGGCTGCCGCCGAGGTCCAGTGCGGCCGCCACCTGCCGCCGCTGGTCGTCGGGGCTGGTGCTGGTCAGGTGCAGGTGCATCCGGTTCGGCCCGCGCTTCTCCGAAGGGCTCGGGACGAACCGGAGGCTGAGCTGGGTCGTCGTGCCGGGCAGGAGCGCACCACCGGCGGCGTCCTCGACGACCTCCCGGTGGAGCAGGCCGGCCCAGAAGCGCGCGAGCCGGTCCGGATGTCGGGCATCGAGGGTCAACGTCAGGGGTCCCGAGAGCATCACCGCACAGTAGACGCCGACCGGTGGGGCAACAAGGCGATTGCGTCGGGCCGGCGGGGCGCATCGGCGATGGTGGCACCGGGCGGGGTCGGGGCGGTGGACGGTGGTCGCCGCCCGGACCCGTGAGCCGAGGTTCACCGCGCTGCTCCGGCACGTCCCCGGGGTGCCGGAAACCGTGCCCGGGTTGATCCCCTGTCAGTGGCCGTGCCAGGACCGCCACAGCGACGCGTAGACGCCGTCGGCGGCGACCAGGTCGTCGTGTCGGCCGATCTCGGTGATCCGGCCGTCCTCCAGCACCGCCACCCGGTCGGCGTCGTGCGCGGTGTTGAGCCGGTGCGCGATGGCGATCACCGTCCGGCCGGCCAGCACCGCACCGAGCGCCTGCTCGGTGCGCCGGGCGGTCGTCGGGTCCAACGCGGCGGTCGCCTCGTCGAGGATCAGGATGTCCGGGTCGGCCAGGACGAGCCGGGCCAGCGCGAGCTGCTGGGCCTCGGCCGGGCCCAGGTCGCGCACCCCGGCCCCGAGCGGGGTGTCGAGGCCGTCCGGCAGGTCGGCGAACCAGTCGGCCCCCACCGCCGCCAGGGCGGCCCGTAACTGCGCGTCGGTGCCGCCCGGCGCGGCGAACACCAGGTTGTCCCGCAGCGTACCGAGGAAGACGTGGTGTTCCTGAGTGACCAGGGCGATCCGGCGGCGGCGCTCGGCCGGGTCGAGGTCGGTGACCGCGACCCCGCCGAGGGTCACCGTTCCCTGGGCGGGCACGTCGATGCCGGCGAGCAACCGGGCCAGGGTGGACTTGCCCGCCCCGGAGGGGCCGACCACGGCCAGCCGTTCCCCTGCCGCGACCGTCAGGTCGATGCCGTGCAGCACCTGCGGGCCGTCCGCGTACCGGAACGTGGCCCCGCGCACCTGCACCATGCGCCCGGTGGGCAGGGCCGCCCGGCCCCGGGGCTCCGGCGGCACCTGCCCCACCCCGAGCACCCGGGCGTACGACGCGACGCCGCGCTGTGCCTGCTCCACCCACAGCAGCAGCCGGTCCAGCGGGTCGATCGCCTGTTGCAGGTAGAGCGCGGCGGCGACCACCTCACCCAGGCTGACCCGTCCCCGCGACAGCAGCACACCCCCGGTGAGCAGCACGGCGGCGATCGGGAGCGGATAGCTGCCCTCCACCACCGGAAAGAACGCCGACCGCAGGGCGAGGGTGGCCCGCCGGGTGGTCCACACCGCGCCGATGCGGGCGGTGCCGTGGGCGACCCGGTCACGGCCCAGCCGCAACGCCTCGACGGTACGGGCGCCCTCGGCGGTCGTGGTCAGCGCCTCGGTCAGCTCCGCCGTCGCCGCCCCCTCGGCCAGGTAGGCCGGGGTGGCCCGGCGCAGATACCGGTGGACCGCCACCCCGATCGACGGGAACCCGGCGAGCGCGACCAAACCGAGCAGCGGGTCCAGCAGGAACACCGCGCCGAACAGCAGCGTCAACTGGGTCCCCGCGATGACCAGCACCGGCACCACGTCACGCAGCATGGTGCCCACCGTGGACACGTCCACCGAGCTGCGGGTGGCCAGGTCACCGGTGCCGGCGTGCTCGACCACCGAGACGGGCAGGCCGAGCAGGCGGGTCACGAAGTCCTCGCGCAGCCGCGCCACGGCCCGCTCACCGAACCGGTGCCCGGCGAACTGGGCGTAGCGGGCGAGCAGCCCCTGCACCAGCACGCAACCGCCGATGGCCAGCGCCAGCCGGTCCACCGCGCCCGCCCCGGCCCCGGCGGTGACCTGGTCGACGATCCGCCCGATCAGCCACGGCGCGGCCAACCCGGCGAGGGCGGCGGCGCTGTGCAACGCCAGCACCCCGACGACCGCCCACCGGTCACCGGCGAGCACGTCGCGGGCGGCCCGCCGGACCACCGCCGCACTCGCGACCGGGAGCTTCGTCACCGTCCGGCCCGCCCCACCGGCGTGTCGTCGGTGCCGCTGGTCCGCGAGACCAGCCGCCGGTAGTCCGGGTCGGCGGCCAGCAGCGCGGTGTGCGTCCCGGTGCCGGTGATCCGACCGGCGCGCAGGTGGGCGACCGTGTCGGCGTGCCCGAGCAGCACCGGTGAGGTACTCAGCAGCACCGTCGTGCGACCCGTACGGGCCTGCCGCAGGCGCTGGGCGACCCGGGCCTCGGTGTGCGCGTCCACCGCCGACGTCGGATCGACCAGGATCAGCACCTCCGGGTCGGCGAGCAGGGCACGGGCCAGCCGGACCCGCTGCCGCTGGCCGCCGGAGAGGGTACGGGCCCGGTCGCCGACCGGGGCGTCGAGGCCGTCGGGAAGCCCCTCGACAACGTCGCGGGCCGACGCCACGTGCACCGCCGCGTCGATCCGGGCGTCGTCGACGGTGCCGTGTGGACCGGTGAGGATCTGCCGCAGCGTTCCGGCGAAGAGGTACCCGTCGTGGTCGGCGACCAGGATGCGGGAGCGCACCTCGTCGAGGTCGACGGCCGTCAGCGCGACCCCGCCCCAGGTGACCGCGCCGGTGACGTACCGGCCCAGCCGGTCGGCCAGGGCCGCGGCGTCGGCCGGGTCGTCGGCGGCGACGCCGACCAACCCGCCCACCGGGACCGTCAGCCCGCTGTCCGGGTCGTGCAGCGGGGCCGGGCCGGCCGGGGCGGGACGGGTCGCCGGGCCGCCCACCGGGTCGGGGGCGAGCCGGAGCAGGTCGACGATCCGCCGGGCGGCGACCCGGCCCTGGATCAACTGGTAGCTGCCCTCCAGCAGGAACCAGACCGGCACGATGAGCACCGCCACGTAGCCGTAGACTGCCACCAGTTGCCCGACGGTGATCCCGCCCGTCACGGCCGTGCGGGCGGCCAGCCACACCACCACGGCGAGGAACAGCCCGGGGATGACGGCGGTCAACGCGTCGACCCAGCTGAGCACCGCACCCACCCGGTAGCCCTCGGCCCGCAGCCGTTGCGACCGGGCGGCGTACCGGCGGGCGAACAGGTGCCGGCCGCCCACCCCGGCGAGCACCCGCAGGCCGGCGACGATGTCGTCGGCCCGGGTGGTCAGCTCGCCCTGCTGTTGCCGGTAGACCGCCTCGGCCCGCTCCAGCCGGCGCAGCAGCGGACCGACGACCAGGGCGATCACCGGCACCCCGAGCAGCGTCACCAGCGCCAGCACCGGGTCGATCGACCAGAGCACCACGGCCGCGACCGCGTACGCCAGCACCGCGCCCACGCCGGGGCCGGTCAGGGTGAGCACCTGCGAGGTGCGCACGATGTCGTACCCGCCGACGGTGGCGACGTCACCTGCGGCGAGCCGGCGGGGCAGCACCGCCCCGACCCGGGCGAGCTGACGCAGCAGCACGGCCGCCGAGCGGGCGCTGGCGTCCTCCCGGATGAACGTCATGGTCCGGTGCCGCATGATGCCCGCCCAGGCCAGCGCGGCCCCGGCGACCACGATCGCGGCGACCCAGCCGAGCAACGCGGCGGTGTCGCCGGTCCGCAGCCCGTCGTCGACGGCGCGGGCGACCAGGAACGGCCGCACCGACAGCCCCACCATCCAGACCGTGCCGAACAGCGACCCGCGCAGCACCCGCCACGGCTGGCAGCGGACCAGCCACCAGATGTACCGCAGCGGCCCCGCCGTGTCCGGCGTGCCCGGGTCCGGGTGGGGCAGGCGTGGAGGCACCGACCCAGGCTAGTCACCGGCCGCCGCCCGCACCGGCCCGTACGCGGCCGCGACGCGGTGGCGTGCGTACACCTCAGTGGCTGGCGGGGTGGCGGCATTGACGCGGCCTACGACGACCGGCAAGCTCCTGTGCTCGGATCGTCGACGGCGGGCGTCGTCGGCCACGGCGGGGGAGGGGCGATGACGCGGCGGCCGGCCATCCGCGTATCGACGCTGCTCACCACGCTGCTCGTCGTCGGCGCGGCGACGGTGGCCGTCCCCGACCCGGCCCGCGCGGCGGTGCCGGCCACGGTGTGCCGGGTCCGCGACGGGCGGCTGACCGAGATCTCCGGCATGGCCGTCACCGACTCCGGGTTCGTGATGGTCAACGACGGCGCCGACGAGGCGTCCCGGCGGCGCATCTTCTTCCTCGACACCCGGTGCGCGGTGGTGCGCACGGTGGCCTACCCGTCGCGGCCCCGCGACACCGAGGACCTGGCGCTCGGCGCGGACGGCACGGTCTGGGTCGCCGACACCGGCGACAACGACCGGACCCGGTCGACGGTGGCGCTGTGGAAGCTCGCGCCCGGGGTCCGCCGGCCGGTGCTGCACCGCCTGACGTACCCCGACGGGGCGCACGACGCGGAGGCGCTGCTGCTCGACGGGGCCGGTCGCCCGGTGGTGGTGACCAAGCAGGGCGGCAGCGCCGGCGTCTACGTGCCGACCGGGCCGCTGCGGGCCGGCGCGACGGTGCCGTTGACGCTGGCCGGGCAGGTCCGGTTGCCGCTCACCACGACCCCGAACCCGTACTCGTTCTTCGGCCGTCGGCTGGTCACCGGCGGGGCCGTCGCCCCGGACGGCCGCCGGGTCGTGCTGCGCACCTACGCCGACGCCTTCGAGTACGAGGTGACCGACGGCGACGTGGTGGGCGCGCTCACCGGCGGCACGCCCCGGACCGTGGCGCTGCCCGACGAGCCGCAGGGCGAGTCGGTCAGCTACAGCCGCGACGGCCGCTTCCTGCTCACCGTCTCCGAGACCGCAGGTCAGCCGCCCGGCACCCTGCCGACGGTGCTGCGCTACGCCCGCCCGGCGGGCCCCTCGCCCCCCACGCCGGCCGCGTCGTCCCCGCCCGCCCCGACGGCGTCCACCGGAGCACCGGCGGCGGCGTCCCCGGGCGCGGCCCCCGCCCCGGGGCCCCGGGGCGGCGTCGGCGCAACCCGGTCGCTGCTGCTGGGGGTCGGGGTGATCGGCGTCGGCCTGCTGCTGGCGGCGCTGGTCGGGGTGGCCAGGTCGCGGCGGACCCGTCGCTGAACCGGGGGGACGGCGTCGGCCGGGTGTCCCGGTGAGGGATGCTGGAGCCGTGCAGATCAGCATCCTCGGCCCGCTCGCCGTCGACGGCCGGCCGGTCCGGGGTGAACGGCTCGCCGCCGTGATCCGCACGTTGGTCGACGCGCGGGGCCGGGCGGTCTCCACCCCGCTGCTGGTGGACGCGGTGTGGGACGGCGCACCACCGGACGACGCGACCGGCGCGGTGCAGGCCCTGGTCTCCCGGGTACGCCGGCTCGGACTGCCGGTGGTCGCCGTGCCGGGTGGCTACCGGTTGCCCGCCGACCAGGTCACCGTCGACGCCGTCCGGGCCCGGTCGCTGCTGGAGCGGGGGCGGGCCGCCCTGCGCGACGGTGCCGGGCCGGCCGCCCGGGACGCCGCCGACGCGGCCCGGACGCTGTTCCCCGAGGTCCCGCAGTCGGACACCGGGGCGACCGCCCGGCTGTTCGCCGACGTCGTCGCGTTGCGCGCCGAGGCGGCGCTGACCGGCCCCGGCCCCTACGACGACAGCGACCTGCGCTGGCTCGTCGCGCGGACCCCGCCGGACGAACCGTCGGCCGCCCTGCTGGTCCGGATGCTCGCCGCCCAGGGGCGTGACGCCGAGGCCCTGGAGGTGGTCGCGCGGCTGCGCACCGAGCTGGCCGACCGCTACGGCACCGACCCGTCGCCGCTGATCAACCAGGTCCACCTGGCATTGCTGCGGGGTGAGCTGACCACCCCGGCCGGCCCCGCGTCGCCGGTCGCGCCGGCCCGGACGGTCCTGCCGTCCGCCTGGCGGCGGCCGGTGACCGCGCTCGTCGGCCGGGAACGTGACGTCGAGGCGGTGGAGACGGCGCTGGCCGAGGCGGCCCTGGTGACCGTCGTGGCCACGGGCGGCGCGGGCAAGACCCGGCTCGCCGCCGAGGTGGTACGTCGGGCGGTGGCGGCCGGACGGCCGGCCCGGGTGATCGAACTGGCCGGGCTGCGGGCCGCCGAGGAGGTGCTGCCCGCCGTTCTGGCTGCTCTCGGCGGGGCGGACACCACGACGGCCGGCGGCACCCTGGGCCTCGACCGCCGGGTGCTCACCCCGCCGGAGCGGCTGCGTGCCCTGGCGCCGGATCTCGACGGCCTGGTGGTGCTGGACAACTGTGAACACCTGCTGGACCCGGTGGCGGCGGTCGTCGCGGACCTGGTCGCGGTGAGCCCGCCGGAGGTGGCCGTGCTGGCGACCAGCCGGGCGCCGCTGGGCCTGGCCGGGGAGCGGGTGCACCGGTTGACCGCGCTGCCCGACGCCGACGCGGTGGCGCTGGTCGAGTCCCGGGCCCGCGCCGGTGGTGCGGTGCCCACCTGGGACACCGACCGGACGTTGGCCCTGTGCCATCGCCTCGACAATCTCCCCCTGGCCCTCGAACTGGCCGCCGCCCGGCTGCGGCACATGCCGATCGACGACGTGCTCGCCGGGCTGACCGACCGGTTCGCGCTGCTCGACGCCGCGCTGCGCGGCCTGCCGGAACGGCACGCGAGCCTGTGGGCGATGGTCGACTGGAGCCGGGAGCTGCTCGCCCCCGCCGACCGGGACCTGCTCCAGCGGGTCGCGGTGGTCCCCGCCCCGTTCACCGCCGACCTCGCCGCCGCCGTCGCCGGCCTGCCCGACGTCCGGCGTGGGTTGGCGCGGCTGGTCGAACAGTCCCTGTTGACCCTCGTCGAGGGCGACGGCCCACCCCACTACCGGATGCTGGAGACCGTCCGCGAGTACGGCGAGGCCCGGCTCGACGCGGCAGGTGACCGCGCCCCGGCGATGGCCGGCCTGGTCGGCTGGGCCCGACGGCAGGCGGTCGGGCTGCTCGACCGGTTCATCGGCCCCGATCAGCTCGACGCGTTCGCCGGGTGCGCCGCCGAGCAGGACAATCTCGTCGCCGGCCTGCGGTGGGCGGCCGGGCACGACGACGAACCGGCGGTGGTGGACATCGCCACCCCGCTGTTCCACCTGTGGGCGGTGCGGGGCCTGCACCTGGAGGTCTCCGGCTGGTCCCGGGGCCTGCTGCACCTCGACGCCCCCGACCGGCGACGCGGCTGCGCGATCGTCTCCGGCCGGGCCAGCGGTCGGCCGTTGCCCGACGCCGACCGGCTGGCCTGGATGTGCCTGCTGGTGGTGGTCAACGCCGGCATCACCGGCCCGCTCCGGCTCGCCGTGCTCGCCCGCCGGGCCCTGTTCCGGCTGCTGGCCGAGCGGCCCCGGGAGGTCTCCTCCCGGCACGCGGTGCTCGCCACGGTGCTGCCAGCGTTCGACCAGCTCGAACCGGAGCTGGCGCTGCCGGGCACCACCACCCTGATCGAGCATCCCGACCCGTACGTGCAGGGCTTCGGCCTGTTCGCCCGCGCGGCGATCGGGGACAGCGGGGGTCTGCCGGCGGCCTCGGTGGCCGACGCCGAGCAGGCGTACCGCCGGTTCGAGACGGCCGGCGACCACTGGGGGATGGCGATGGCGGCACAGGTCGTCGGGCACGGCCTTACCCTCACCGACGGCAGGTCCACCGAGTGGCTGGCGCGTGGCGTGCACCACATGGAGCTGATCGGCGCCACCCAGGACGTCCGCGCCGCCCGGGTGGTGCTGGACGTGCAGCTCGCGCTGTGCGGTGACCCGGCGGCCGAGCGGCGGTTGGTCGAGACGGCGACCCCCGGCCAGGGGGAGGAGGTGGAGACCGCCCAGGCGAGCCTGGGGCTGGCCCGCCTCGCCTGGCAGCGCGGGCGGCACGCCGAGGCGCTCGACCACGCCGAGGCGGTGGTCCGTGCGCTGGCCGGCTGGACCGGCCCGCCGCCGCAGGCCCGGGTCGTGCTGCGGGTCGCGGTGGCGGTGCTGCGCCTGCGGATCGCCGAGGTCTGGCCGGCCGCTCGGCGCGACGTCGACCTCCGCGCCACCGACCTGCTGGCCGCCGCCGGCGCGGAGGCGCTGTCGTCGCGGGACCTGCCGGTGATCGGGACCTGGGCGTTGGGGGGCGCGGAACTCGCCGCCTGGCGCGACGACGTCGGGACCGCCCGTGAGCTGTTCGCGCTCGGCACCCGGCTGGGCAGCAACTCGGCGGCGTTCTTCCCGTCGGGCATCGGGGAACGGCTCACCGCCGCCCTCGGTGACGAGGCGCGGCGGGAGCCGTTGCTGGCCGGGTGGCGGGCGCGGCCGGCCGCCGCGGCCGCCACCCGGATCGGCGAGCTGATGGACGACCTGCTCGGCCGGGTCAGACCCGCCGACGGTACGCCCGCAGCGCCAGTGGCATGAACACCGCCACGAAACCGGCGCACCACAGCAGCGTCCACCACACGTGGTTGCCGACCGGGGTGCCGAGGAACAGTCCGCGCATCGCCGTCACCAGGTGGGTCAGCGGGTTCACCGTCACCACCGCCTGCATCCAGCCCGGCAGGGTGCCGGCGGCGACGAACACGTTGGACGCGAAGCTCAACGGCATGATCAGCGCGAACATCACCCCCTGCACCGCGCCCGGCGTGCGGACCTTCATCCCGACGTAGACCGGCAGCCAGCTCAGGCAGAGCGCGAACAGCACCGCGAGCAGGCAACCGGCGAGGGCCTGGACCGGGCCGGACTCGACCCGGAAGCCGAGCAGGTAGCCGATCGCCAGCGTCGACACGGTCACGATCACGTACCGGACCACGTCGCCGAACACCGCGCCGACCAGCGGTGCGGACCGGGGGACGGGCAGCGAACGGAACCTGTCGAAGATGCCCTTGGCGATGTCGGTGTTGAGGTTGACGCCGATCGCGATGCATCCGGTGGCGATGGTCTGCGCCAGGATGCCCGGCAGCAGGTACTGGAGGTAGTCGTGGGTGGAGCCGGCGACCGCGCCACCGAAGACGTACACGAAGATGACCAGGAACAGCACCGGTTGCAGGGTGACGTCGATCAGCGCCTCGGGGGTGCGCCAGGTCTTGATCAGGCTGCGTCTGGCCAGTGCCAGCGAGTGTCGCAGCAGGCGCAACGGCCGGGGCTGCGCCACGACCGTGGACAGCGTCGGTCCGGTGCGGGGCGGGATACCGGTCAGGGTGCTCATGCGGCGACCTCCGTACGGGTGGTGTCGTCGGCCGCGGTCCGGCCGGTGAGGGTGAAGAAGACCTCGTCGAGGCTGGGCAGGTGCAGCGAGAGTTCGGTGACCGCGATGCCGGCGGCGGCCAGCCGGGCGACGCTCTCGGTCAACGCGGAGTCGTCGGTGACCGGCACCGCGAGCACCCCCCTGCGGATCTCGTCGGCGGGCGCGCCGGAGCCCACCCGGGACAGGATCGCTGCGGTCGGGGCCAGCTGCGCCGGGTCGGTCGGCCGCACCTCCAGGGTCTGCCCGCCGACGATCCGCTTGAGCCCGTCCGGGGTGTCGTGGGCGATGACCCGGCCGTGGTCGATCACCGTGATGGCGTCGGCCAGCGCGTCGGCCTCCTCCAGGTACTGCGTGGTGAGCAGCACGGTCGCCCCGTTGCCCACCAGCGACCGGACCACGTCCCACATGTCCTCGCGTTTGGCAGGGTCGAGGCCGGTGGTCGGTTCGTCCAGGAAGATCACGTCCGGTGAGCCGACCAGGCTGGCGGCCAGGTCCAGCCGGCGGCGCATCCCGCCGGAGTAGGTCTTGGCCGGCCGGTTCGCGGCGGCGGTCAGGTCGAACCAGTCGAGCAGTTCGGCCGCCCGCCGCCGCGCGCCGGCCCGGCCGAGTTCCAGCAGCGTCCCGAACAGTTCCAGGTTCTGCCGCCCGGTCAGGTCCTCGTCGACCGAGGCGTACTGGCCGGTGAGGCCGATGGACTGCCGGACCCGCTCGGCCTGGCGTACCACGTCGAGGCCGTTGATCCGGGCGGTGCCGGCGTCGGGGACCAGCAGCGTGGACAGGATGCGCACGGCGGTGGTCTTGCCGGCGCCGTTCGGGCCGAGCACCCCGAGCACGGTGCCCCGGGGTACGGCGAGATCCACCCCCTGCAACGCCCGGGTGGACCCGAAGGTCTTGACCAGGCCCTCGGCTTCGATCATCAACTCAGCTGTCATGCCGGCCAGCGTGCGCCGGCCGGCTGACACCGCGCCGACACGCCACCGACACGCCGCCGACGCCCCCGCCGGGGGTCAGCAGCGGACGATCGTCGCGTTGTTCAGGGTGATGTTGCCGATGGTCAGGTTGTCGGCGCAGGGGTTCTCCACGATCCGGTTGTTGACCAGGGTGAAGTTGCGCAGGGTGAGGTCCCGGTTGCCGGGGAACTCGGCGCGTTCGGCGAGCCGGACCTCGCCGCCGCCGCTGATCGTGCCGCCGTTGGTGGCCAGGCTCACTCCGTAGCAGTTCTCGATGAGCACGGCGTTGTTGCCGGTGTTGGCGATGTCGACCCGGTCGATCGTCGCGCCCCCGGACTCGGAGACGCAGAACACGCCCCGGCCACCGCCCCGGGCCCGGACGGTGCCGACCCGGATGTTGGTCGGGTAGCTGTCGCCGATACGGCCGTTGCGGTTGGCCATCCGGAACGCGGCGTAGCCGGTGCCGGTGCCGGCGTTCTCGGCGTCGACGGTGGACACGGTGGCGTTGATGGTCTGGTTGAGCAGCAGACCGGACTCGCCGACGTTGCGGGCGGTGACGGTGCCCACGGTCAGCCCGTCCACGCCGTACGTCTCGACGGCGTGCGAGCTGGCGCCCGAGACGTACACGGTGTCGATGCGCACGTTGCGGGTCCACTGGCTGGTGTCGCCCCGGTTGTCGATGCGGACTCCGAGGCCGGCGGAGAGCCGCATGTCGAGCTGCCCCAGCACGACGTTGGTGACGTTGCGCAGGAAGACCCCGTACAGCGGGGTGCCGGTGAGGGTGAGGTGCTGCACCTCGACCTGGGTGGTGCCCCGGGAGTAGACGGGGGCCTGGTCACCGGAGCCGGTGCCGGTGACGTTGATCGTCCCGCACACGTCGAGGGTGGTGTAGCTGGGCAGCGAGATGCGGGAGTTGGCGCTCATCGAACCCGAGCCGCGCACCACCACCCGCTGCTTGCTGGTCCGCCCGGCGGTCAGGCTGTTCACCGCGGCCTGTACGGCGGCCCGCAGGTCGGTGCCGGTGTGTACGGTCGTCCCGCCGTTGCGGACGGTCCAGGTGCCGCCGGCCAGCACCGCCTCGGCCTGGAAAGCGCCGCTGCCGCAGTCGGCGGTGCCGCCCGGCCGGACGAGCTGCCACTGCTGGTTGGTCCCGTCGAGGTCCTGGTACTGGGAGATGGTCGCCCCGTCGGCGGTGGACCGTTCCCACACGTCGAGGGCCTTGCCGGAGTGCCGGTTGAGCAGCCGGACGTAGCCGCCGGCCGAGTCGACGAGCCGGAAGTGCTGCCGGGTGTTGCCGCTGGTCGCCGGGTTCTGCACCAGGGCCGTGCCGTCGAGGGCGTTGGGCAGTTCGAGGACCTTGCCGCTGTGCGCCGAGCGGAGCTGGTAGTAGCCGCTGCCGACGTCGACGAACCGCCACCGCTGCACGGCGAGGTCGTTGCGGGTGTACTGCCTGACCGGCGCGCCGTCGGCGGTGGACCAGTCGTACAGGTCCATCGCCTTGCCGCTGTTGCGGTTGACGAGCACGTAGTCCACGCCGGTGTCGACGGTGGCCGCGGAGGCGGCCGGCGGGGCGACGGCGGTGGCGGCGGCGACCAGGGCGAGGGTGGTGACGGCCAGCAGGCCGAGCCGCCGGGGACGGGGACCTCGGGTGCGGGTGGCGGGTGGCATGGGGCTCCTTCTGCGGTGACGGGGTGCCAGGACGGGCCGCCTGCACCGTATCGACACCCATGGATTCAGGTAAACCCCGCCGGTCGGTGCCGACCGGGCAGGCCCGGACCGGACCTGCGCCCCACCGCTCCGACGCACGGGCGGCCCGACGACGGTGCTCCGACGTGGGCGCTGTTATCGTCGGCGGCCGGGCGGCGACTGGGCGGCCCCCACGCATCGAACAGGTGGTCGCCGTGACCCGGGCCCGTACCCTCGTCCCGCCGCTGCTGCTGGGCCTCGTCGTCGTGGCGCTGGTGCTGTCCGGCATCCGGCCGTACGACCGGCTGACCTGGCTGCTGGAGACGGTCTGGGTGATCGTCGGCGTGCCGGTGGTGCTGCTGGTGTGGCGGCGCTTCCCGTTGACCACCCTGCTGTGCTGCCTGCTGGCGGCGCACGCGCTGGTCCTCATCGTCGGCGGGCACTGGACCTATGCGCGGGTCCCGCCGGGTGACTGGGTACGCGACGCGCTCGACCTCTCCCGCAACCCGTACGACCGGCTCGGGCACTTCGTGCAGGGCTTCGTCCCGGCGATCCTGGTCCGCGAGATCCTCGTCCGGCGTTCCCCGCTGCGCGGCAGCCGCTGGCTCGCCCCGCTGGTGGTCTGCGCCTGCCTCGCCTTCAGCGCCTTCTTCGAGATGATCGAGTGGTGGTCCTCGGTGGCCGGTGGCTCCGCCGCCGACGACTTCCTCGGCACCCAGGGCGACGTCTGGGACACCCAGTGGGACATGTTCCTCGCGCTGGTCGGGGCGGTCACCTCGCTGGCCCTGCTCAGCCGGTGGCACGACCGCCAACTACCGGCCGCCACCCCCGCCCGTCCGGCTCCCGCCGTCCCGGTGGGCTGACCGGCCCGGTCCGTCGCCGCTCCGGCTCGACTGCCCCGCCGGTCGCCCACCGCCGCACCCGGTCGAGCGCCGGACCGGTGCTCGCCGGCCGGCCGGGTCGGCAGGTCACGGTCGGTCGGCCCAGGCGTCGAGGACCGTGGCGACGTCCAGCGGCTCGGCCGGGTCCGGTGCCGGCCGGGGCGGCGGCGCGGGGGTCCGGGCGAACCGGGGTGCGGGTGCCGGCTGCACCTCGCCGCCCACCGCGACGAAGGTGCCCCGGGCGGCGTTGTGCGGATGGCGGTGCGCCTCGGTGGGGGCGAGCACCGGCGTGACGCACGCGTCGCGGTCGGCGAAGACCGCCGTCCACTCGTCGCGGGTGCGTTCGGCGAACCGGGCGGTGAACCGCCGCCGCAGCTCCGGCCAGCCGGCCGGGTCGTACTGGGCGGGCAGCGTCGGGTCGTCGGCCAGGCCGAGGCCGGTCAGCAGCGCGGCGTAGAACGCCGGTTCCAGCGCGCCCACCGCCACGAACCCGTCGTCGGCGGTGCGGTAGGTGTCGTAGAACGGCGCGCCACCGTCGAGCAGGTTGCCGCCCCGGGGGGCGGTCCACCGGCCCGCGCCGAGCATCCCGTGCAGGAAGGCGGTGAGCAGCGCCGACCCGTCGACCATCGCGGCGTCGACCACCTGCCCGAGGCCGGAGCGTTCCCGTTCCAGCAGCGCGGCCAGCACCCCGGTGACGAGCAGCATCCCACCCCCGGCGAAGTCGCCGAGCAGGTTCAGCGGGGCGTGCGGGCGGTGCCCGGGGCGGCCCAGCGGCTCCAGCGCGCCGGCCAGCGCGATGTAGTCGATGTCGTGCCCGGCGCGGTCGGCCAGCGGGCCGTCCTGCCCCCAGCCGGTCATCCGGGCGTACACCAGGCGGGGGTTGCGGTCCCGGCAGGTCTCCGGCCCGAAACCGAGCCGCTCGGCCACCCCCGGCCGGTACGCCTCGACCAGTACGTCGGCCCGCTCGACCAGACGCAGCAGGTCGGCCACCCCGGCGGGGGTCTTCAGGTCCAGCGTGGTGACCCGCCGCCCCCGGTGCAGGGGGCCGGTCGCCGGGACGCTCAGCCGTCCCGGACCGACGCCGCCCGGCCGGTCGACGCGCACCACGTCCGCGCCGAGGTCGGCCAGCACCATGCAGCCGAACGGGGCCGGGGCCAGGCTGGCCAGCTCCACGACCCGTACCCCGGCCAGCGGTCCACGGGTGGGCGCGTCGGGGTCAGAGGGCACGGGCGATCAGCTCCTTCATGATCTCGTTGGTGCCGCCGTAGATCTTCTGCACCCGGGCGTCGGCGTACATCCGGGCGATCGGGTACTCGGTGGTGTAGCCGTAGCCGCCGAACAGTTGCAGGCACCTGTCGACGATCTCGCACTGTCCCTCGGTGAGCCAGGCTTTCGCCATCGCCGCGGTGGCCACGTCCAGCTCGCCCCGGTCGTGCCGGCCGATGCAGTCGTCGAGGAACACCCGGCTGACCCGGGTCCGGGTGACGCACTCGGCCAGCACCATCCGGGTGTTCTGGTGGCCGATCAGCGGTTTGCCGAAGGCGGTGCGTTCCTTGACGTACGCGGTGGTCAGCTCGACGGCCCGCTGCATCGCCGCCACCGCGCCGACGCCGATGACCAGGCGTTCCTGGGGGAGTTGCCGCATCATCTGGCCGAAGCCGAGCCCCTCGGCCCCGCCGAGCAGGTGGTCGGCCGGCACCCGCAGCCCGTCGAAGAACAGCTCGGCGGTGTCGTTGCCGTGCAGCCCGATCTTGGACAGCAGCCGGCCCCGCCGGAATCCGGCCGGTTCGTCGCCGACCTCGCAGACCAGCAGGGAGATGCCGGCGGCGCCCTGGGTCGGGTCGGTCTTGACGGCCAGGACGACCAGGTCGGCGAGGCCGCCGTTGCTGATGAACGTCTTGGCCCCGGTGACCAGGTAGTCGTCGCCGTCGCGGACGGCCCGGGTCCGGATCGCCTGCAGGTCGGAGCCGCCGTCGGGTTCGGTCATCGCGATCGCCCCGACCAGCTCCCCCCGGCACAGTCCGGGCAGCCAGCGCCGCTGCTGCTCGGCGCTGCCGTAGGCGACCAGGTAACCGGTGACGATGCCGCTGTGCACCCCCAGCCCGAGGGTGCTCTCCCCGACGTGTGCCTGCTCGTGCAGCAGGACCGCCTCGTGGGTGAAGCCGCCGCCGCCCCCGCCGTACTCCTCGGGCACGGACAGGCCGAGCAGGCCCAGCTCACCGGCGCGCCGGTAGTGGTCGCGGTCCGGGTGGCCCTGGGCCAGCAGTCGTTCGGTGTGCGGCAGCACCTCCCGGGTGAAGAAGTCGCGGGCCAGGTCGGCGAGGTCGTCGTGCTCGGGCGCGCGCCACGGCGAGGTGTAGGTGTCGAGTCCAGGCGTCGGCATGGGTCCACCCTCACGCCCTGTTGGCGACGTGTCAACAATCCTTGATCATCGTCCGGCGTCGACCCGCCCGCCGGCGACCGGCACCCCGGCTGACGGGACCGGCCGCCGACCCGGGACACGCCGCGCCGACCTGCCGATAGGGTTCGGCGGATGAGCGTTGACACCGAACCCCGGCGACGGCGGCTGGAGCCCGACGCCCGGCGGGGACAGATCCTCGCCTGCGCGGTACGGCTGTTCGGCGCGCGCCCGTACGCGGACGTGTCGACCACCGACGTCGCCCGCGAGGCCGGGGTGGCCCGGGGCCTGATCAACCACTACTTCGGCACCAAGAAGCAGCTCTACCTGGAGGTCGTGCGGGTGATGGTGACGGTGCCCGGGGTCGCCGTCGAGCGGCTGCCCGACGGCGACCTGCGCACCCGGGTCGACGCCAGCGTCACCTGGTTCCTCGACGTGGTCTCCCGGCACCGCGACTCCTGGCTGGCCGCCGTGACCGCCGGTGGGATGGGCCACGACGCCGACGTCGCCCGGGTGCTCACCGAGGCCGAGGAGGTCGCGGCGGACAGCGTGCTCGTCGCGGTCGGGCTGGCCGACGTCACGACCTGCCGGGCCGAGCTGCGCGGCATGATCCGGGCGTACGGGGGGCTGGCCACCTCGACCGCCCGGGAATGGCTCCAGCGGGGCGCGCTGGACCGCGACCAGGTGCACCTGCTGCTGACCGCCACCCTGCTGACCATCGTGGAGCAGGTCTATCCGGCCATCGCCGGTCGTCCCGCCGCGTCCCACCCGGACTGATCCGCCGACGGGCCGCGCCGCTCGCGTCGGCGCAGCTCACCGCGATGCCGGTGGGGATGTCGTTGAACAATCGATGGTCGACGACCGTGTACCAGGTATGGGCTCAGCGACGTTCCGTCCGCGCACGTCCGGTGCCGCACGGCCCGACAACGCGGGCGGCCACGGCGCACCCGGCGGGTCGCGTGGCCTGCCACCCCGCCGGGTGCTCAGCCACGAGGCCCTGGTCCGGGGCGGCGGCTACTACTTCCTCGCCCACGGCACGGTCGACATGGACGGGTTGGCCCGTGCCCTGGCGGTCAGCCGGGCGACCCTCTACCGCGTCGCCGGCAGCCGGGACCGGTTGCTGGGCGAGGTGCTGTGGTGGCTCGGCAACCGGCTGCTCACCGTGGCCCGTCGGGCCCGGCGCGCCGACGGGGTCGGTGGCGTCGTGGAGGTGACCCGGCACTACGTCGGGGAGCTGTCCCGGTCCGCGCCGTTCCGCCGGTTCCTCGCCGCCGAACCGGAACTCGCCGCCCGGATCCTGTTCACCACGCCGGGGCTGGTGCACCGCCGCTTCGTCCGTGCCCAGGTGGCGATCTTCCGCGAGGTGCTCGGCCCCGACCTGCGGGCCCTGCCGGGCGAGCCGGAGTCGCTGGCCTACCTCTACATCCGCATCGTCGAGTCCGCACTCTACGCCGAGCTGCTGACCGGACGCCCGATCGACCTCGCCCTGGCGGAGCAGGCCCTGCGGTCGCTGCTCACCTCGACGCCCCCGGCCTGAGCCGGGGGCGTCGGGCGGATCAGACCGCGTGCGGACAGCTGTCCCGGTACGCGGATATCTCGGCCCCGGTCCGGGGCGGTGGACAGAGGAACTGCTCGTAGCGGACGTCCTCGTCGACGAAGCGCTTGAGCCAGGAGATGCTGAACGACGCGATGGTGGTGTCCGGCGTGTTGGGCGCGAAGTGGCTCGCTCCGTTCAACTCCAGGTACGCCTTGTCCAACCCGTCGGGCAGGCTGGCGAAGAACGGTTCGGCGTGGCTGCGGGTCGGTGCGACGGTGTCGTTCTCGGCGCCCACGATCAGCGTCGGTACCTGGGACCGGGACCAGTCCCTGGTCAGGTTCCACGGCGTCAACGGGATCGCCGCCCGCAGCGACGGCCGCGCGATGGTCGCTTCCAACGCGCCGCCGCCGCCCATCGAGTGGCCGATCACGCCCAGCCGGTCGCGGTCGATCCGGTCGCGCACCGTGCTGCTGTCCACCAGGAAGTCCAGCGCCGCCAGCAGTTGCCGGCCCCGGCTGGCCGGCTGGTCGGAGCGGGTCACGGTGTCGATGTTGAACACGACGAACCCCTGGGAGGCCAGTCGTGGCCCCAGCCAGGCCATGCTGGACCGGCCGGCGGTGAACCCGGGCGCGATCGCCACCGCA
The DNA here is from genome assembly GCF_016901255.1 of Micromonospora humida. Classification (NCBI taxonomy): domain Bacteria; kingdom Bacillati; phylum Actinomycetota; class Actinomycetes; order Micromonosporales; family Micromonosporaceae; genus Micromonospora; species Micromonospora humida. The sequence goes on along the minus strand of NZ_JAFEUC010000003.1, from coordinate 96,903 downwards.
CCGAAGGTGCCCTCGGCGGTGCTGGTCGGGAAGTAGATGGTGCCGCCGCCGAAGCCCCGGACGCTCAGCGCGGACACGGTCGTCTCGGCGGTCGCGAAGGGTCCCCGGGCGGCGGCGATGCTGGCCGCCGTCGGGGCCGGGCCACGGGGGTACCCGCCGTCGGCGGCGTCGGCCGTCGGGACGAGGGTGAGGCCGGAGGCGACCAGCAGGCCGCTCAGCGTCACGACGAGCAGGGCGCGCAGTCGCCGCCACCGTCGGTCGGACGGTCGGCCGGCGGTGGCGGTGTGCCGCCCGGGACGGGGCGGTGCGGTACGGACGGAAGGTTGCATCGACGCTCCCACGGATCGACGGGCGGCCGGTGCGCTCTCCGTCGCGGGGCGGGCCCGGCGCCGGCGGGAGAGGCCGGACCGGGCGGCGGAGGGCGTCGGCCGGGACGCCGGCCGGTGCGGCACGGCGTACGGCCGACGGTGCCAGGGCGGGAAGCCGCTGACCAGCCTGGACGGTGATCCTGAGACGGCTGTCGCAGCCGCCGGCTCAGCCCGGACGGTTGGTGGCGGGCCGCTGCACGGTCATCGGCACGGAGTCCAGCCGGGCCCAGTCCCGGCTGATCTCGGCGGCGGTGCGCAGCAGGCGGGGCAGGTGCTCGTCGGTGAGCCGCTCCAGTGAGGTCTCGGCGGCGTGCACGGTGACGTTGAGCGCTGCCACCACCCGGCCGTCGCCGTCGCGTACCCCGGTGGCGACCGACCGGATGCCGGCGGCCAGGTCCTGGTCGGCCAGGGCCCAGCCGCGTGCCCGCACCTCGCGCAGTTCCCGGTCCAGCTCGGCGCGGTCCGGCTGCCAGCGGGCGGCGATGCCGGAGCGGCTCGGCACGGCCAGCACGGCGGTGAGTTCCGCCGGGGTGAGGGCGGCCAGCAGCACCTTGCCCATCGAGGTGGCCACGGCCGGGAACCGGGTGCCGATGGTCACCGCGAGCGTGACGATCTTGGGCACCGCGACCCGGGACACGTAGACGATGTCGCTGCCGTCGAGCTGGGCCAGCGAGGTCGACTCGTCGGTCTCGGTGACCAGGTGGCGCATGTGCGGACGGGCGACGTCCCAGATGCTCAGCGAGTTGACGTACGCCACGCCCAGCTCCAGCACTCGGGGGGTGAGCGCGAAGCCCCGGTCGGCGGCGCGCACGTAGCCCAGCTCCTCCAGGGTGAGCAGGATGCGGCGGACGGTGGGGCGGGCCAGCCCGGTCACCGTGGCGATCTCGCTGAGCGTCATCGTCGGCTGGCCCGGACGGAAGCAGCGCAGCACGTCGAGGCCGCGCGCCAGCGCCTCGATGAAGTCGGTTCCGGCCTCGCGCCCCATGGGGTCCCTTCGCTGGCTGCCCCGCGCCCGGCGGGCGGTCACCCGCCGGGCGCGTCGGATGGCTAATGCTTCCACTGTGCCGAGCCGGCGTCCCACTCGGTGTAGGTGTACGGGTTGTCCAGCACCGCCGTCTCGGGGACGTCCGGGTTCATCCCCTTCTCCCACGCGTCGACGCCCATCGTGGCGGTGAGGTGCTCGACGGTGCGTTCCACGGCGGTGCGGGCGGCGGCGAGGTCGACGTCGACCAGCCGGTGCTCGTGCTTGACCACCCGGCCGTCGACCAGCACGGTGTGCACGTCGCCGCGCTGGGCCTGGAACGCAACGTGGCCGTAGGGGTGCAGGATCGGGAACATCACCGGCGACCGGTCGTTCTTGATCAGCACCACGTCCGCCCGGCGGCCCGGGGTGAGGGCGCCGACGAGGTGGTCGAGGCCGAGTGCCCGGGCGCCGCCCCGGGTCGCCCACTCCACCACCTGCTCGGCGCGCAGGTGGCAGTGGGTGACGGTCTCCTGTCGACCGTGCGCCTCGAGGTGTTCCCGGGAGCGGTCGGCGCTGAGCGTGGCGCGCATCGCGGAGAACAGGTCCCCGCTCCACCAGACGCTGGTGTCCATGGACAGCGAGACCGGGATGTCGTGCTGGCGTAGCTGCCAGGTGGGCGGGTAGCCCTGGCCGGCGCTCTGCTCGCTCTCGGTGGACACCGAGACCGAGCCGCCGGTGGCCGCGATCCGGTGGTACGAGTCGCGGTTGAGGGTGGCGGCGTGCACGTAGACGGTCGACTCGGTCATGAAGCCGTGCTCGTGCATCAGCCGGATGCCGTCGTCGTTGGTGGCCCCCCAGACCCCGGCGTGGGTGGTGACGGGTACGCCGAGGTCCCGGGCGACCTCGAAGGCGGCCCGCTCGGGGAAGGTCGGGTCGCCGGTGACGTCGAAGGCCATCTGGAAGCCGAGCCGGTCGCCGCGACCGTGGATGCGGCGGGTGACGAAGTCGCCGAACTCGGGGGTGGTGGCCCACTCCCACGGCCCCTGTTGCAGGTTGCCGTAGGCGAGCACGAACCGGCCCGGCACCGCCTCCAGGGCGTCGACGGCGGCGTCGGCGTGCTGCGGGGTCTGCAGGCCGTGCGACCAGTCCACGGTGGTGGTGACCCCGGCGTCGATCGCCTCGATGGCGGCGAGCAGGTTGCCGGCGTGGACGTCCTCGGGGCGGAACAGTTTGCCGGATTCCAGGTAGTACCAGACGAAGTACTGGGTGAGGGTCCAGTCGGCGCCGTAGCCGCGCATCGCGGTCTGCCACATGTGCCGGTGGGTGTCGATCATGCCGGGCATGACGATGCCGCCGGCCGCGTCGATCTCCCAGGTGCCCTCGGGCACGTCCAGCCCGACGCCGACGGCGGCGATCCGGTCGTCGACGACCAGCACGTCGGCGCGGGGCAGCACCGTGTGGGCGTCGTCCATGGTCAGCACCAGGCCGTTGCGGAAGACCACCGGCCGGCCCACCGCCGGTGTCCGCCCCTCGTTCGCGCTCATCGCCGCCACTTCCGTTCCGAGGTCTGCGGACGATCGTCCGCTGTACGGTCAGATCAAGTTTCGCCAGTGTGTTCCCGGTCACCGGTCATGTCAAGGGCGAGTTGCCGAACTGTTTCCGCTCGTTGCAAACGGCGTGGAGCTGGGAGTTTCCCGAGAATTGCCTCGGGGTGTTGACGCCCGGTGGGCTCATCGGGAAACTGGCCAGGCGGACAGTCGTCCGCCTGGCGGTCAAGTCGAGGGGTGGGGCATGGCGGAGGAGACACCGAGCAGGACCGGGCCGCTGCACGGCGTCGTGGTGGCCGACTTCTCCCGCATCCTCGCCGGGCCGTACGCCACCATGCTGCTGGCCGACCTCGGCGCCGAGGTGATCAAGGTGGAGGGGCCCGGCGGCGACGACACCCGCACCTGGATGCCGCCGGTCCGTGACGACGTCTCCACCTACTACCTGGGCATCAACCGCAACAAGCGGTCCATCGCGCTCGACCTCACCGACCCCGACGACCTGGCCGTGGCGCACAAGCTGGCCGCCCGCGCCGACGTCCTGATCGAGAACTTCAAGCCCGGCGGGCTGCGCCGCTTCGCGCTGGACTACGACACCGTCGCCGCCGGCAACCCCCGGGTGGTCTACGCCTCGATCAGCGGGTTCGGCACCGGCGCCGGCGCGGGCTACCCCGGATACGACCTGATGGTGCAGGCCATCTCCGGGCTGATGAGCCTCACCGGCGACCCGGACGGCCCGCCCTACCGGGCCGGCATCTCCGTGTTCGACGTGATGGCCGGGCTGCACGCCTCGATCGGCATCCTCGCCGCCCTGCACCACCGGCACGACTCGGGCCGTGGCCAGCACGTCGAGGTCAACCTGCTCTCCTCCGCGCTGTCCGGCCTGGTCAACCACAGCAGCGGCTACGTCGCGGGCGGGGTGGTGCCCTACCGGATGGGCAACGCCCACCCCAGCCTCTTCCCGTACGAGCCGCTGCCCGTCGCCGACGGCGAGCTGATCGTGATCGCCGGCAACGACGGGCAGTTCCGCCGGCTCTGCCAGGTGCTCGACCTGCCGGAACTCGTCGACGACCCCCGGTTCACCCGCAACCAGGACCGCACCGCCAACCGGGAGGCGCTGCGCCCGCTGCTGGTCGAGCGGCTGCGCCGACGCACCCGCGACGAGTGGTTCACCGACCTGATGGCCGCCGGGGTGCCCTGCGCCCCGATCAACACCATCGACGGCGGGGTGGCGCTCGCCGAACGCCTGGGGCTGGATCCGGTGGTCACCGTCGGCGAGGGCACCGCCGCGGTGCCCGGGATCCGGCACCCGATCACCCTTTCGGACACCCCCGCGCGGTACGGCACCCCGCCGCCCGCGCTCGACGAACACGGCGAGGAGATCCGCGCGTGGCTGACCGGCAGCTAGACTTCCCGACCTCGATCGGCACCTCCGACCCGACCACCATCCGCCTGCTCGGTCAGGACCTGGCCGGCGACCTGATGGGCCGGGTGGGCTTCGGTGAACTGGCCTTCTGGCTGGTCGCCGGGCGTCGCCCCGGCCCCGGCGAGGTCCGCGTCTTCGAGACCGTCCTGGTGGCCCTGGCCGACCACGGCTTCACCCCCACCGCGATCGCCGCCCGGCTGACCTACCTCAGCGCGCCGGAGGCGTTGCAGGGCGCGATCGCCGCCGGCCTGCTCGGTGGCGGCTCCCGCTTCCTCGGCGTCACCGAGGACTGCGGCCGGTTCCTCGCCGACACCCTCGCGGGTCTCACCGAGCCGCCCACCGACGACGCCGGCTGGGACGCCGTCGCCCTGGACGCGGTCCGCGCCGCCCGCGCCGACAGGCGTCTGGTGCCGGGGCTCGGCCACCCGGTGCACAAGGAGACCGACCCGCGCACCCCGGTGCTGATCGCGATCGCCGAGCAGGAGGGCCTGCGCGGGCCGCACCTGCGGCTGTTCGAGGCGATCGGCCGGGTCCACCCGCAGGTGCTCGGCCGCACCCTGCCCCTCAACGGCGCGGGCGTGTGCGGCGCGGCCCTGGCCGACCTCGGCCTGCCCATCGACCTGCTGCGCGGCTTCGCCCTGCTGGCCCGCACCGCCGGCCTGCTCGGCCACCTCGCCGAGGAACGCCGTCGCCCGCTCGGCATGGACATCTACCGCACCGTCGACCGCAACGCCCGGTACGTGCCGGACGACGCCGACTGATCCCCCCACCTCCACCGTCTGCGAGAGGAGCGGCCATGGCCCAGGTCGTCGCGGTCATCGCCTCCACCCACCATCCGTTCTACTACCGCGCCACCACCGCCACCGGCGAGGACCGGCCCCCGTTCGCCGACGAGTGGGCCCGCAAGATCCTCGCGTTCCGGGAGACCCTCACCCGGGCCAGGCCGGACGTGCTGGTGATGGTCGGCTCCGACCACTTCCACCAGCTCTGGCTGGACAACATGCCGCAGTTCCTGGTCGGCAAGGCCCCGTTCTACGACGCCAACTGGTACAACGAGGAACGCGAGTTCGGCCTGCCCCGGATGCTGCTGCGCGGCCAGGAGGACCTGTCGGCCCACGTGCTGCGGGCCGGCCTGGACGCCGGGTTCGACCTGGCCTTCAGCAACGAGCTGCGGATCGACCACAGCATCACCTGCCCGATCATCACGCTGCGGCCCGAGGCGGACCTGCCGATCGTGCCGATCTACACCAACATCTTCGCCCCGCCGCTGCCGCAGCCGAAACGGTTCGTGCAGCTCGGCGCGGCCATCCGGGAGATCGTCGAGAGCTGGCCCAGCCACCTGCGGGTGGCCGTCATCGGCACCGGACACCTGTCGCTGGAGCTGGGCGGGCCCCGCCAGTTCGGCCCGCAGGGCCCCGACCCGGAGTTCGACCGCCGGGCGGTGGAGTGGATCGCCAACGGCGACCTCGACGGCTGCCTGTCCGAGGTGACCCTGGACAGCCTGCACGCCCCCGGCAACGCCACCCACGGCTTCATGGACTTCATGCTGATGATGGGGGTGGCCGGCGCGGGCGCCAAGGCAGACCACGTGGACACCCTCGACCTGTTCCACACCATGGAGGCGTACTTCACCTGGTACCCGAACGGAGCGCCGGCATGAGCCGCTACCTGGTCGACAAGTTCCTCTACACCGTCGACCGCGACCCGGAGCTGGTCGAGCGCTACCGCACCGACCCGCACGGCACGGTGGCCTGGTGGGAGGCCGAACGCGCCAACGCGGTCCTCAACTGCCACACCGGCGAGGCGAGCACCTGGCTGCGCTTCACCGACGAGGAACGCGACGCGCTGGCCAGCCACGACCATGTCCGGCTCTTCGCCCTCGGCGCCCACCCGTTCCTGACGTTGACCCTGTTCATCGCCATGTTCGAACGGGACCACGTCGAACCGATGGCCTACCAGAAGCAGTACGGCCTGCGGCTGGCACACTTCTCGCTGCCCTACCCCGACATCGCCACCTGATGGCCGCCGGAGCCGACCCCGCGTCGATGTCCGCCGTCGTCGTCACCGGTCACGGCGTGCCACCCGAGGTGGTCACCCGCCCCCGACCGGTGCCGGCCGACGGCGAGGTGCGGGTACGCGTCACCGCCGCCCCGCTGACCCCGCTGGACCTGCTCTGCGCCTCGGGCACCTCCTACCTGGGCGCGCCGGCGTTGCCGTACGTCCCCGGGGTGCAGGGCGTGGGCACCCTCGACGACGGCACCCCGGTCTGGTTCCCCACCCGGGCGGGGATGGCGCCGGGCGACGGCAGCCTGGCCGGGTACGCGGTGGTCCCCGCCGCCGACCCGGTGCCGCTGCCGCCGGACGCCGACCACCACCTGGTGGCGGCCCTCGGACTCTCGGCGGTCGCCGCCTGGGCGGCGTTGACCCTGCGCGGTGGACTACGACCTGGGGAGGTGGTGCTGGTGCTCGCCGCCGGCGGCACGGTGGGGCAGGCCGCCGTGCAACTCGCCCGGCTCGCCGGGGCGGGACGGGTGGTCGCCGCCTGCCGGTCCGACGCCGCCGTCTACTCCGCCCGCCGCTGCGGCGCGGACGCGGTGGTCCGGCTCACCGCCACCGATGATCCGCAGACCCTCGCCCGGCGGTTCCGGCAGGCCGCCGACGGCCCGGTGGACCTGGTGCTGGACCCCCTGTTCGGGGTGCCCGCCGTGGCGGCCCTGCGTGCCCTGGCCCCGGGTGGCCGGCTGGTCAACCTCGGCGGGTCGGCCGCGCCGACCGCGACGATCGACTCGGCCACCCTGCGCGGCGGATCGTTGCGCCTGCTGGGCTACACCAACAACGAGCTGACCCCCGCCGAACGGGCCGCGGCCATCACGCTGGTCGCCGGGCACGCCGCCGCCGGCCGGTTGACCGTCACCCACCAGGTGCGGCCGCTGGCCGAGGCGGTCGACGCCTGGGCCGACCAGCGGGCCGGCACCACCGCCGGTCGCCTCGTCCTGGTGCCCCCGGACTGACCGGCACCCGGCTCACCGCCGCCGGGCGGGTGCCGGGTCCCGGGCGGCCCGGGACACGCCGAGCCGGACGCCCACCACGAGGGCGACGACCGCGCCGACGACGAGCGGCAACCGGACCCCGGTCAGCGACAGGGTCTCCCGGAACGCCGTGGCCCCGACGAGCACCCCGGTGACCGGTTCGGTTAGGGTCAACGCGACAAGCGGCGCGGCGAGCCGTCCGTGCTGGAACGCGGCCTGGTTCACCTGCACGCCGAGCAGGGCGACCACCACCAGCGCCCACGACCTCGGGTCGAGGGCCAGCGCGACCGGGTCGCCGTGCCACCGGGCGGCCACCGCCTTGAGCAGGGCGGCGCTCACCCCGTAGAGGACCCCGGCGGCGATGCCGAGCAGGGTGCCCCGGGCCGCGTCGCCGGCCCGGCGGGCGGCGGCCAGGCAGCCGGCGACGACGGCGACGGTGCCGGCGGCGACCCACCCCCAGGCCGACGCGCCCGGCTCGGTCACCCCGGCCCGGGGGTCGGCGGCGGCCAGGAAGGTGACCAGCCCGGCGGTGCCGACGAGGGTGGCGGCGAGGTCGCGCCGGTGCACCGGCTGCCGGCGCCAGCCGGCCTCGATCAGGATGGCCATGAACAGCCCGCTGGCCAGCAACGGTTGCACCAGGGTCAGCGGTCCGTAGCGCAGCGCCACGGCGTGGGCGCCCACCCCGACGACGTCGGGGATCCAGCCGAGCTGCCAGAGCCGGGTCCGCACCAGCCGCGACAGCAGCCGCAGGTCCAGCGCCCGCCGCCGCTGCTGCTGTTTGGCCGCGCGCTGGTGCAGCGTGGTGGACAGGGCGAACGCGAACGCCGCGACGAGCGCGGCCAGCACCGCGAGGGTCATGTCCCGTCCAGGTGGTCGCCGAGCGGGCCCACCGTCCACCCCCGTTGCCGGCACTCGTCGAGCAGGTGGGGGAGGGCGTCGAGGGCGGACCGCCACGCGCCGGGCGTGGCGGCGCAGGAGGAGTCGTGCAGCAGCACGGTGCCGCCGCCGCGCAGACCGCGACGGAGTTCGGCCAGGACCGACCGGGCGTCGGCGGTACGGGTCCAGTCCCGTCCCCAGCACGTCCAGAGCACCGGCCGCAGACCCAACCGGCGGGCGGCCAGCAGGGCCGGCCCGGTCGACACCCCGTACGGCGGGCGGTAGAACCGGGGGGTCTGCCCGGTGACGGCGACGGTCAGTTCGTGGGCGGCGGCGAGGTCGCGGCCGGTGGCCAGCGGCCCCCGCAGCAGCAGGTTGCGGTGTTCCCCGCCGTGCAGGGCGACCTCGTGCCCGGCGGCGACCAGCCGCCGTCCCAGCTCGGGGTGCCGGCGCAGCATCGTGCCGAGCAGGAAGAACGTGGCCCGTACCCGGTGGGCGGCCAGCACCTCCAGGAAGTGCGGGGTGGACCGCGGGTCGGGGCCGTCGTCGAAGGTCAGCGCGATCCGGTCCGGCGGTCCCACCCCGTCGAGCCGGTGCAGCAGTCGCCCCCGCAGCGCCGGCAGCGCGGTGACCGCCGGCGCCCCGTGCAGGCCGGCGGCGACGGCGACCAGGCCCGCCGCCAGCAGGCCCGCCGTCCGCTGCCTCACCGGTGGTCCCGCGTCGGGGCGAGCAGCGCCGCGACCACCGCCACGGCGTCGCCGAGGCCCCGGCGTGGCTGGTGGTACGCCCGGCCGTCACCGGGTACGGTGGCCATCGCGGTGACCAGTGCCTCCACGGCGGCCGGGTCGGCGGACAGCGGGTCGGGCCGGTCGCGCCGGCCGGCGGTCTCCACCAGCGCCGGCCGCAACTGCTCCACCGACGACGCGCGTCGGGTCAGGCCGGCCCGCGCGAGGATGCCGGCGTTGGCCCGCCCGTGTCCGGGCAGCGGCCGGTAGGTCACCACGGGCACCCCGGCGGAGAGCGCCTCCTGGCAGGTCAGGCCGCCCGCGTTCTCCACCACGACGTCCACCGCGCGCATCAGGGTCGGCATGTCGTCCACCCAGCCGAACACGTGCTCCCAGTCCCGGCGCAGCCGCTCGTAGAGCGGGGTGTTGCGCCCGCACACCACCACCGGTCGGGCCCAGCCGGTCGCGCCGACCTCCGCCACCGTGGTCTCGACGTCCCCGGCGCCCCACGCCCCGGCGACGATCAACGCCAGCCGGTCCTGCTCGGGCAGCCCGAACCGGCGGCGGGCCTGCCGCCGGTCGGTGCGGTGCGCGCCGCCGAAGGCGGGTGACACCAGCGGTTGCACCGTCGTGACCGGGGTGGCGTCGGCGTCGGCCGGGGGCGCCTCGGCGTGCCGCAGCGCGTAGTACCGGTCCACGCCGGGGCTCAGCCAGGTGGGGTGGAGGGCGAAGTCGGTGACGTAGCTGACCACCGGGACGGTGAGCCGGCCCTGCCGGCGCAGCGGTCCGAGGAGTTGGTTCGCGAAGGGGTAGGTGGTCACCACGGCGAGGGTGTCCGGTGGGATGGCCCGGCCCAGCCGGCGTCGTACCGGTCGCAGCAGGCCGCGGATCAGCGCGACGGACAGCCGGGACCGGGCGGTCAGGGTGAACAGCGCGTCGTAGCCGCGGGGGAGCCGACGCAGCACGTCGCGGTACGCCTCCCGCAGCATCCAGCGCACCGGGCGCGGCAGCACGTCCAGCAGGTTCAGCCGGTCCACCGTGAGGCCGCGTTCCCGCAGCCGGCGGGCCAGTTCGCCGGCTGCGGTGTCGTGGCCGGCGCCGACGTCCGCCGAGATTACGAGGACCCGCCCTCGGCACTCCATGCGGGCGCGGATACCCGTCGCGGGTCGGGACAGTCCCGGGGGCGGCCGGCATCCGGTGCCGAAAACAGGAAGACGTCTTTACTGTTAACAAACTTTAATTTACCGTGGTGACAATCCCCCCTCGTCGAGGAGTACCCCATGCGCCGCACGATCACCGTCCCCCTGGTGACGACAGGTGCCGTCGTCACCTCCCTGGGCCTCGCCGCCCCCGCCCAGGCCCACGGCTACGTCTCCGCCCCGCCCAGCCGCCAGGCCCTCTGCGCACAGGGCAAGGTGCCCGACTGCGGGCAGATCCGCTACGAGCCGCAGAGCGTCGAAGGCGTCAAGGGCCTGCGCAGCTGCAACGCCGGCATCACCCAGTTCGACGTCCTGAACGACGACAACCGGGGCTGGCCGGCCACCCCGGTCGGCAGCACGGTCACCTTCACCTGGGTGAACACCGCCCGGCACGCCACCAGCACCTGGGAGTACTTCATCGGCGGCACCCGGGTCGGCGTCGTCGACGGCGGCGGCCGGCAACCCGAGGCCACCGTCTCGCACACCGTCAACCTCGGCGGCTTCACCGGCCGACAGAAGATCCTGGCCGTCTGGAACATCTCCGACACCGCCAACGCCTTCTACTCCTGCGTGGACGTGCAGATCGGCGGAACCGGCCCCACCCCCACCCCGAGCCCGTCGCCGACCCGCACCCCCGCGCCCACGCCCACCCCGACCCGCACCCCGACCCCGACCGCCGCGCCGACCACCGGTGGCAGCTGGACGGCCGGTCGCAGCTACCAGGTCGGCGACGTGGTCACCTACCAGGCGGTGAGCTACCGGTGCCGGCAGGCGCACACCGCCCTGCCGGGCTGGGAGCCGCCCTACGTACCCGCCCTGTGGACCCGGATCTGACCCGGCCGTCGACCATGCCACCGCCTCGACCGGGCGTCACGTCCCCACCCGCCGCCGGCCCCCGACGGGCCGGCGGCGGCCGGCCACCCGTGCCCGCCGGCCGACCCGGCCGCCGCCGGGGCACCCTGGTCGCCGTGGCGGCCCTGCTGCTCGCCGGATGCGCGTCCACCGCGCCTCCGGCCACCCCCGCGCCGGCACCGTCGGGCACGACGACCGTGGTAGACGGAACCGACCTGGTGTTCCTGCACACCATGACCGCCCACCAGGAACGGACCCTGGCCATCGTCCGGGCCGCGCCGCAACGGGTCCGGGAACCCCGGTTGCGGACCCTCGTCGCGGCGATCGACGCCACCGAGAGCGACGAGGTGGCCCAGGCCCGCCGGTGGATCGCCGCCGCCGGCCCGGCCGGCGACCACCACCGGCACGCCCACCCCGACCCGGGCGACACCCCCGACCCGGTAGCACTGCTGCGCGGCACCCCGGACGCCGGCTACGACGCCGCCCTGGTGGCGGTGCTGGTGCCGCAGCAGCGGCAGGCCGCCGCGCTGGCCCGGGCGCACCTGGCGGTGGCGGTCGCCCCGGCCGTCCGCGACCTGGCCCGGCGCATCGACGAGTCCCGCACCGCGCAGATCCGACTGATCGCCGCGCTGCCTGTCACCCCGCCCACCCGCTGACCACCGACCGACGCCGCACGACGACGCCACACCGGAAACGGCCGATTCCGCCATCCGTACGGTCAGCGGGCCGAATCGTTCGGTCACCCCCGCGACATCGATGTTCCTCGTGTTTCCGGCCACCGGTATAGTCCCGGCAATCCCCATTGGAGGGTCGCAGGGAATACACGTGATCTGCGTGACGGCAGCTGGGCTGGAGGATGCGCTGTCCGGCTCACCATTCGTCGGACGGCGGCCGGAGGTCGCCCGCATCCGCGCCGCCCACGCCGACAGCGTCCGCACCGGCACCCAGGTCGTGTGCGAGGTGGTCGGCGACCCGGGAATCGGCAAGACCCGCCTCGTCCACGCCGCGCTGGACGGCTGCCTCCCGGCCCTGCCCCGGGCCGTCGGCACCTGCGTGGAAGCCGAGCGGGACATCCCGTTCCACGTCTTCCGGCACGCCTTCGGCGCCCCCCACCCCGTGCGCGTCGACCCACAGCACCCCACCGCCGTGCCCGACGGCCTGCCGACCCCGCCCGCCGTCGCTCCGCTCGACGTACGCCAGTTCCGCACCTACCAACTGGCCCGCCGGCTGCTCACCCTGGCCGCCCGCGACGGGCTGGCCCTCGTCCTGGACGACCTGCACTGGGCCGACACCTCGTCCATGGGGCTCGTCGCCCACCTGCTGCGCTACCCGGTGTCCGCGCCGCTGCTGCTGATCCTGGTCTACCGGCCCCGCCAGCTCGACACCGCGATGCCGTTCGGCCCGCCCGACGCCGGCATCCCCGGCGGCCGGGGCCGGGAGCGGATCGAACTGGGACCACTCAGCCTCGCCGAAACCGTCGCGCTGTACCCGGACGAGGACCCGGCCGACCTGGGCCGCCGCCACGACCGGGCCGCCGGCAACCCCGGCTACCTCGCCGCGCTGGACGCCGTCGGGCCGGCCGACGGCGACCGGGACGCTGCGCCGACCACCGGACCCCGGCTCACCGACCGGGCCGTGGCCACCCTGCGCGCCGAGTGGGCCGGCCTGGCCCCGGTCGACGCGACCTGCCTGCGTGCCGCGGCCGTGTGCGGCACACCGTGCGGGGTGGACCTGCTCGCCGAGGTCGCCCGGCTGCCGGCCGGGCAGGTGACCGAGTCCGCCTGGCGTCTGGTCCGCCGGGACCTGCTGCGGGTCGTCCCGACCACGGCACGGTTCACCTTCCGGCACCCGGTGCTGCGCGCGGCGGTCGCGCAGGACACCGACCCGGCCTGGCGGGCGGAGGCACACCACCGGGCGTTGACCGTGCTGCTCGCCCGGCAGGCCCCGCCGGCCGAGCGGGCGGAGCAGGCCGAACACCTGCTCGGGCTGCCCCACGGCCGGCCGGTCGAACCCTACGTCGACGTGCTCTGCCGGGCCGCCGAGCAGATCCGCGGCGACGCCCCGGAACTGGCCGTCCGCTGGTTGCGTACGGCGTTGCGCGCGGTACGCCCGCCGGCCGGCTCCCCGGACAGCCGGCACGACGTCACCCTGCTGCTGGCCCGGATCACCGGCGAGATGGGCAACCTCGCCGAGAGCCGCACCCTGCTGCGGGAGGTCGTCCCCGAACTGCCCGTCGACCCGACCGGCCGCCGGACCGCCGCCGTCGCCCAGTGGGTACGGGTGGAACGCCTGCTCGGCAACTACGCCGAGGCCGCCGCGATCAGCCGCCGGGAACTGGTCGGCACACCGACGCCGACCGCCGGGGCGTTCCAGCTCGCCACCGAACTCGGCGCGATCGGCATCCTGTCCGGTCACCCGTCGCCGGTGCCCGGCGGCGCACCCGACGGCGAGGCCAGCGGCGTCGACCGGGCCGGCCTGCTCGCCGTGCGCGGACTCGCCGCCGCCCACGACGGTGAGGTGCAGATCGCCCGGGAGTTGCTCGCCGTCGGCGCGCCGATCGTCGACGCGCTGCCCGACCGGGACCTGCGCGAGCGCCCCGACTGCCTGCTGGCGTTCGGGCTGGCCGAGCTGTTCCTGGAACGCCCCGCCGACGCCACCCGGCACCTCGACCGGGGAATCACCCTGGTCCGGGACGCCCACCGCGACGACGGGCTCTGCCAACTGCTGCTCGGCCGCAGCCAGGTCGCCTACCACCGGGGCCAGCTCGGCACCGTGATCGGGCTGACCACCGAGGCCGGCGGCATCGCCCGCCGGATCGGCAGCCGTTCCCTGCTCAGCTTCGCCCTCGCCTTCGAGGCGCAGGCCACCGCGTGGCGGGGTGGCCCGCGCGACGACGAGCGCGCGGTGGCCCTGGCCCGCACCGCCGTGGAGCTCGCCAACGACCTCGACAGCTGGTCGGGACGGACCGCGGCGACCGCGCTGGCCACCGCGACACTGCTCGCCGGGGACCCCGCCACCTGTGTGGAGATGCTCACCGACGCCGGTGGCGACAGCCGGCTCACCCGCCTGCAGGCCTCCCTGCGACCGATGTGGCACGAACTGCTCTGCGCCGCCGCCCTGGCCGCCGGGGACCTGCCCGAGGCGTACCGGCGGGCCCGCGCCGCGTTGGCCGCCGCCGACCTGCTCGGCCTGCCCGGCCAGTACGCCTTCGCCGAATCGGCGTACGGGGAGGTGCTGCTCGCCCGGGGCGAGGTGCTGACGGCGCTGCCGTACCTGCGCACCGCGTCGGACCGGTTCCGGGCCGCCGGCATGACGCTGCGGCACAGCCTCGCCCTGGTCGCCATCGCCCGCGCCTCCGAGGCGGTGGACCAGCACGGCCCCGCCGGCCGGGCCCGCCGCCGGGCACAGGAACTGGCCGCCCGGTGCGGCACCGAACGGGTCGGCCTGCGACTGGCCCGGCCGGTGCGGGCGCTCGCCGAGACCGCCCTGACCGACCGGGAGTGGCACATCGCCCGGCTGGCCAGTACCGGCGTCACCAACCGGCTGATCGGCCGTCAGCTGCACATCAGCCCCCGCACGGTGGAGGCGCACCTGACCCGGATCTACCGCAAGGCGGGCGTGGAGTCCCGCTCCGGTCTGGTCGCCTGGGTGTCCCGTTTCGACGACACCGACCGCTGAGCCGGGCCCCCGCTGCGGTGGCGTCAGCCCTTGTCGGCCAGGGCGCCGTCCCCGACGGGCGTCGGCTGTGGACCGTTGGTGTCCAGCAGGCCCGCGATGTGCGCCTCGGCCTGGTGCTCCACCGCCAACCGGAACGCCTCGGTGAGCACGTTGACCACCCCCTGGGTCAGCAGGATCGTCTCCCGGTCCCCGTCGGACCACGACGGCCGGGGCCCGCCGCCACCCAGTTCGGGGGCGAGCGTCAACATCCGGGCGGTGACCTCCGCGACCAGTTCGTCGGCGAGGGGCCGGACGCTGTCGAGCACCTCACTGAGTGCCTGCAACGCCGGCACCGTGCCCATCCGGACCCGGTGCAGGTCCAACGCGGCACGCAACGGCCGGGGCCGCACCGTGCGCACCGTACCGTCCGGCGCCCGCCCGATCACCCCGTGCCGGGTCAACGCGTGGGTCAACGCGGGCCGTTCGGCAGCCAACCGTTGCAGCATCGCGGTCAGCCCGTCGGAGGTGTCGTCGCCGCCCCGCACGCCGAGCATCGCCTCGATGGAGACCAGGTTGAAACCCTGCCGTTGCAGCGTCAGGATGGCCTCCAGCCGGCGGACGTGGGAGTCGTCGTAGAGCGCGACCCGACCCCGGCGCACCGGGGGTGCCAACAGCCGGCGGGCCTGGTGGGCGCGGATGTTCCGCGCCGACATGCCCACCTTGCGGGCGAGTTCCTCAACGGTGTAGCCGACCGCGGTGCCGGCGGTCGCCGGCCCGGTCGTCACCCGGTCGATGGTCACGATGGCCTCCGCCTGCGTCGGGGACGGGGTACGGCGACCTGCCGGCCGGTTGCGGCGGACGGCAGACCCCCCGTGGCCGAGCGTATGGCCGGGCCACTCCCGGCGACATGAGGGGAACCACTACTTGCCCCCGACGGCGACCAACCATTATCCTCCGTGACCGCGCGATCACAGCATCCTCGGACGGCCGGATTCGCTGTCAGCGTCCCCGGGCGTCGGTGGCGCGTCCCGGGGCGGTGAACGGCAGGAGCACCCGGAACACGGTCGACCCGGGCACGCTCTCCACCCGGATGTCGCCGTGGTGCTTGTTGACCACGATCCGGTACGAGATGTCCAGCCCCAGCCCGGTGCCCTCACCGACGGCCTTGGTGGTGAAGAACGGTTCGAAGATACGCGGCCGGACCGCCTCGGCGATACCCGGCCCGGTGTCGACGATCTCGACGGCCAGCAGGTCGCCGGCCCGGCCGGTGCGCAGCGTCAGGGTGCCCTCCGGGCCCATCGCCGACAGCGCGTTGTCGATCAGGTTCGTCCACACCTGGTTCAGCTCGGCCGCGTACGCCGGAATCGGGGGCAGGTCCCGGTCGTACGCCCGGACCACCCGCACCCCCGGCGGCACCTTGGCCTTGAACATGACCAGGGTGGCGTCGAGCAGGTCGTGCACGTCCACCACCTGGTGCGGGGCCCGGTCGAGCTGCGAGTACTGCTTGGCCGCGCCGACCAGGGTGGAGATCCGGGTGACCGCGTCGTCGATCTCGGCCATCAACTGCTCGGTGTCCAACGTGTACGACAGCCACCGCACCGCCGACTCCAGGTCCTGCTGGCCGACCACCTCGCGGACCTGCTCCAGCCAGGCGGTGTCCAGGCCGGCGGCGACAAGCGTCGGCGCCAGGTCCCAGCCGGCGGTGACCCGCTGCCCGTCCAGCCAGTCGGCCAGGGCGTCCTCGGCGTCGCTGGCCGCCATCGGGGACAGCTGCGGCGCGCGGGCGGCCCGCTTCACCGCCTCCTCCTGCAACTCCACCAGGGCGTGCAGCCGCCGGCCGTCGAGCCGGCCGTCGGCGATCATCGCCAGCTTGTGCCGCATCCCGGCGACCCGGTCCCGCAGCGCCGAGGTGGCCCGTACCGCCGCCCCGGCCGGGTTGTTCAACTCGTGGGTGAGCCCGGCCGACAGCGAACCCAGGGCGAGCAGCCGTTCCCGCTCGCCGATGATGGTCTGGGTGTCGCGCATCCCGAAGAACAGCCCCTCCAGCAGGTGCATGGCCATCGGGAACCAGGTCCGTACCGCGTGGGCGAACGTCTCGGCGGGTAGCACCAGGAACGCGGCGTCGGTGACCGCGCGCAGCGTGTTCAGGTAGACCTGGTCGACCTGCCCACCGAGGTACGCCTGGGTGGCCCCGCCGTACACGCCGCGCTGGTCGGTGCGGGTGACCTCCAGGTCGTCGCCGTGCACCCGCCGGCTCATCGACACCGTGCCGGACAGCAGGGTGAAGAAGCAGGTCGCCTCCTCGCCCTCGGCGTAGACCACGGTGCCGGCGGCCCGGTGCTCGACCCGACCGTGTTCGGCCAGCCAGTCGAGCTGGTCGGCGTCGAGGGCGGCGAACAGGAACAGCTCCCGAACCTGGTCCGGGGTGAGTCGTTCGTCGGAGTCGCTCACTGTGCCTCCAGATAGCGGTGTACCAGCGAGACGGCCATGGCACCCTCACCGACCGCCGAGGCGACCCGCTTGACCGAGGAGGCCCGCACGTCACCGGCGGCGAACACCCCCGGCAGGCTCGACTCCAGGTGGTACGGGTCGCGGGCGAGGGTCCACCCCGGTAGTTTGCGGCCACCGACCGTCAGGTCCGGGCCGGCGACGATGAAGCCCCGCCCGTCGCGGACCAGCACCCCGTCCAGCCATTCGGTGCGCGGCTCCGCGCCGATGAAGATGAACAGCCACGAGGCGTCCACCTCGCGGACGTCGCCGCCGCGGGTGTCCCGCAGCCGCAGCCGTTCCAGGTGCCCGTCGCCCTCGCCGCCGACCACCTCGGTGTGCGGGTGCACCACGATCCGGTCGATCCGGTCCAACTGCTGGATCAGGTACGACGACATCGAGGCGGTCAGGTCGGCACCCCGGATCAGCAGGTGCACCCGGCTGGCGTACCGGGAGAAGTGCACCGCCGCCTGGCCGGCGGAGTTGGCCCCGCCGACGATCCAGACGTCCTGGTCGACGCAGCTGGGTGCCTCGGTCGACGCCGCGCCGTAGAACACCCCGCGCCCGGTCAGGTCGGCCAGACCGGGCGCGTCGAGCACCCGGTAGGACACGCCGGTGGCCAGCACGACCGTGTGCGCGGCGATGGTGCTGCCGTCGCCGAAGTGCAGCAGCCGGGCCGCTCCGGCGCTCTCCAGCCCCACCACCTCGCGGGTGCTGAGCAGCTCCGCGCCGAACTTCAACGCCTGCCGGCGGGCCCGGTCGGTGAGCTGGGCGCCCGAGACCCCGTCGGGGAAACCGAGGTAGTTCTCGATCCGGCTGCTCTGCCCGGCCTGGCCGCCGGTGGCCCGCCGCTCCACCAGCACGGTGCGCAGCCCCTCCGACGCCCCGTAGACGGCGGCGCCGAGCCCGGCCGGCCCACCACCGACCACCACCAGGTCGTAGAAGTCGGCGGACGGGGCGACGGTGAGCCCCGCCACCGCCGCCAGTTCCGCCTCCGTCGGGGCGACCAGCGCCTTGCCGTCCGGGGTGACCACCAGCGGTACGTCGGTGGCGTCGGCCCCGGCGGCGGCGAGCAGCCGGCCACCCTCCGGGTCGTCGGTGAGCAGCCAGCGGTAGGGCACCAGGTTGCGGGCGAGGAAGTCACGGACCGCGAACGACGGGGCCGACCAGCGGTGCCCGACCACCCGGATCTCGTCGCTGGCCTGGTCGGGGCTGGCCAGCCAGGCCTCCAGCAGGGTGTCCACCACCGGGTAGAGCTTCTCCTCCGGCGGGTGCCACGGCTTGAGCAGGTAATGGTCCAGGTCGACCACGTTGATCGCGTCGATCGCCGCCTCGGTGTCGGCGTACGCGGTCAGCAGCACCCGGCGGGCGGCGGGGAAGAGGTCCATCGCGGCCTCCAGGAACTGGATGCCGTTCATCTCGGGCATCCGGTAGTCGGCCAGCATCACCGCCACCCGTTCGCCCCGCAGCTTGATCTCCCGCAGCGCCTCCAGCCCGCCGGGGCCGGAGTCGGCCCGGACCACCCGGTACCGGTCGCCGTACCGGCGGCGGA
The DNA here is from genome assembly GCF_016901255.1 of Micromonospora humida. Classification (NCBI taxonomy): domain Bacteria; kingdom Bacillati; phylum Actinomycetota; class Actinomycetes; order Micromonosporales; family Micromonosporaceae; genus Micromonospora; species Micromonospora humida. The sequence continues at coordinate 78,224 of NZ_JAFEUC010000003.1, read as the reverse complement.
TGTCCCGGGCGACCGCCCGGGAGACGGCGGGGTCGTCGTCGATGGTGAGGATCACCGGCTGTGCCATGGTGCCCATGTAAGCACAGCCGTCGGGCCGGTCGTCCGGGCCGCCGAGGGCGGTCCGGCAGTGGTCGGCCCGACGGTGGTTATCCGTTGGTTTTCCCCCGGACACGGCCTATGGTTGCCCCCATGTACCCGGCCGTCAGCCTCCGCCCGACCGCCACCGGTTCCCCGGTGGCGGTGGTCGTGGTCGGCCGGTGCGGGGCGGTGGTTCCCGGCGGGACCGTTCCCGACGCGACCCTGCCCGCCGTCGTGCCCACCCAGGGGCGGCCGAGCCCGATCCCCGCCGGGCGTGGCCCACCCGGAGACCCCGCATCCTCCGCAACGGCCACCAGGGCGAAGCCACCAGGCTTCGGCCCTTTTTCTATTTTCCGGCTTTTCTGAGCCCGAAAGGACCCTTCCATGAGCACCGATCTGCACCACCAGGCCGACCAGCACCGGCTGACCATGCTCCGCGAGAGCCTCACCGACCAGTTCGCGTCGCAGACCGCCCGGTTGACCGAGCTGACCGCCGACACCGGTGATCCGGCCGAGGCGCACACCCGGGGCGCGCTGATCGCGGCGACCCGGCAGAGCCTGGACCACCTGGCCGGCGCGCTGCGCAGGATCGCCGAGGGGAGCTACGGCCGTTGCGAACGCTGCGAGGTGTCCATCCCCGCCGAGCGGCTGGAGGTGCTGCCCCAGGCCCGCTTCTGCGTGCCCTGCCAGCAGAAGGCACACGGCTGACCCACCAGGTGCGGCCCCGCACCGGTGGGCCGGTTCCGGTCCCCACCCGCCGGCCCCCGGGCTGGCGGGTGGGGACCGGTGGTCGGTTCGCATCCTCTCGAGCTGATGACGGTGACGCGTCATCTGTCGACGGCGTCACACCGGGAGCCCGGCCCGGCAGCCCCGGAGGCCGCGAAACCTCGTCGTGGTGCCCGGTGTCGTGGTGCCCGGTCGGGAACCGAGTCGTTGACGTCGTCAGATCGAAAGGACGCGCACCGGTCATCCCCACCCCGGATCCATCCCACCTAGCAGCCTAGGATGCCCTGCGGATGGTGACCCCGACCCCACCCGCGAACAAGGCGGAAGAACAGCCACCCGACCAGGTGGGACGCAGACGGAATCGGGGCCAGCCGGGGGACCGGTCGAGCCGGTACGGTGCTCGCCGTGACCGCAGACGATCGTCGGGCGGCCGGCCCGGTCGCCGTGCTCGCCAACCCCGTCGCCGGCCGGGGCCGGCACCGGGCGCTGCTGCCCAGGGTCCTCGACGGCCTCGCCGCCGCCGGGCACCCGGTGGAGCTGCTCACCGCGCACGACCCCGCCGGGGCCGAGGCGGCCTGCCACGCGGCGGTCGCCGCCGGGGCGTCCGCGCTGGTTGCGGTCGGTGGCGACGGCACGGTCCACCGGGCACTGCAGGCGGTCGGCGGTACGGCGGTGCCGTTCGCCCCGGTGCCGGTCGGCACCGGCAACGACTTCGCCGCCGACGCGGGGTTCCCGGCCGATCCCCTCGCCGCCGTCGCGGTGATCGCCGACGCGCTGCGGGCCGGCCGTACCCGTGGGGTCGATCTGGCCCGGATGACCGGCGGCGACGGCACCGACCGCTGGTACGGGGCGGTCCTCGCCGCCGGGTTCGACGCGATCGTCAACGAGCGGGCCAACCGGATGCGCTGGCCGCGCGGCCCCCGCCGGTACGACCTGGCGATCCTCGTCGAGCTGGCCCGGTTGCGCCCGCGCCGCTACACGCTGCGCCTCGACGGCGTCGCGCACGAGGTGGACGCGGTGCTGGTGGCGGTGGGCAACGGTGCCCGTTACGGGGGCGGTATGCGGATCTGCCCCGCCGCCGACCTCACCGACGGGCTGCTCGACGTGGTCGTCGGCGGCCGCTTCGACAGGCGCACCCTGATCCGGGTCAAACCGCGCATCTACGCCGGCACCCACGTGACGCATCCGCTGGCGAGCAGCTTCCGGGCCCGTACCGTCGAACTGGCCGCCGAGGGCATCACCACCTACGCCGACGGGGAACGGTCCCTGGACCTGCCGGTACGGATCAGCGCGGTGCCTCGGGCGGTGCGTCTGCTGCGGTGAGCGGCCCACGCGGGGCGGCGGCGCGGACCGCGCCGATGCTGGCGACGACCACCAGGCCGATCGCCAGCACCTCGACGGGGTGCAGGTCCTGCCCCAGGATCAGCCAGCCGGCGAGCGCGGCGAGCGCGGGACCGAGGCTCATCAGCACGGCGAAGGTCGAGGTGGCCAGCCGGCGCAGGGCCAGCAGTTCCAGCGTGTAGGGCAGCACCGAGGCGAGCAGCGCCAACCCGGCCCCGAGGGCCAGCACCCCCGGATGCCACAGCCGGGCCCCGGCGTCGGCCAGGCCGAACGGCAGGGACAGCAGCGCGGCCAGGGCGAGGGCGAGGGCCAGCCCGTCGGCCCGGGGGAACCGGCCGCCGACCCGCGCGGAACTGACGATGTACGCGGCCCACAGCGCGCCCGCCGCGAGCGCGAGGCCGACGCCGACGGGGTCCAGCCGGTCGAAGCCGCCCTGGCCCAGCAGCGCCACCCCGGCCAGCGCGAGGCCCGCCCAGCACCAGGCTGTCCACCGCCGGGCGGTCAGCACCGACAGGGTGAGCGGCCCGAGCACCTCCAGGGTCACCGCCGGGCCGAGCGGGATCCGTTCGATGGCCTGGTAGAAGACCGAGTTCATGCCGGCCAGGGCGAGCCCGAACGCGCCCACCGCCAGCCAGTCGGCCCGGTCGTGTCCGCGTAGCCGGGGGCGGCACACGAGCAGCATCAGCACCGCCCCGATGGCCAGCCGCAGGGTGACCGTGCCGGGGACGCCGACCCGGGGAAAGAGCAGCGCGGCCACGGCGGAGCCGAAGTGCACCGACAACGCCCCGCCGAGCACCAGCCCGACCGCCGTCGCCCGGCCGGACGACCCGGTCACGGGGAGGGCAGGGCCAGGTCGAGCACGGTGCCGAGACCGCTGGGGCGGCCTGGTCCGGCGGCCGGCAGCACCAGCACCCCGCAGCCGGCGGCGACCGCCCCGGCGTCGGCCGGGGTGTCCCCGACCATCAGCGTCCGTTCCGGGTCCACCCGCAGCATCCCGCAGGCGCGCAGGAAGATGCCCGGGTCCGGCTTGCACCGCCCCACCTCGTACGACAGCGCGTACGCGTCGACCAGGTCGGCCAGGCCCCAGGCGGCGAAGAGGGGGCGGATGTCGAAGCCGATGTTGCTGACGACCGCCACCGGGATCCCGGCGTCGCGGAGCGCGGTGAGCACCGGCGCGGTGTCCGGGTAGGGCACCCAGCCGTCCGGGGTCAGCACCCGCTCGTAGAGCGCCTCGGCGAAGCCGTCGATCCCGGCGTCCACCGTCTCGGCCAGCCCGGTGTACGCGGCCCGGTGGGCGTGCTCGTAGAGGTCCCGGTCGGCCCAGAGTTCGGCGAGCCGGGGCGGTACCCGGGCCGGCAGCGGGCCGCCGGCCCGGCCGGCGGTGAGCAGCCGGTCGGCCAGCGCCGTGGCCCGCATCCGCTCCAGCTCGACCCCGCACGTCGCGGCGGCGGCGACCACCCAGTCGTGGGCCGGTTCGACCTGGGCGAGGGTGCCGTGGAAGTCGAAGAGCACCGCCTGGACGCGATGGCGGGACGCGCCCGCCCGGGTGGCGTGCGTGACGCCGTTCGGGGTCGGGGACGGTTCGGCATGATCCGGCACGTCGTGCACCCTACCGACCCGCCCCGACGGTCGTGCCGGACGGCCTTGGCGGGTGGGTGTCGGTGGTACCGATTAATCTTGCTGACATGTCGAGCCCCGCCGAGCGGTACGCCGAGGCCCGTCGCCGGGCTGCCCAGGCCGCCCAGTTCCCGGCCCTGGAAGAGTTCACCCTCGACCTGGGGTTCGACCTCGACGACTTCCAGCGGGAGGCGTGCCAGTCGCTGGAGCGGGGCAGCGGGGTGCTGGTCTGCGCCCCGACCGGGGCGGGCAAGACGGTGGTCGGTGAGTTCGCCGTGCACCTGGCGTTGCGGGGCGTGCCGGGTGCGGCGTCGCCGGCCGGGGACGCGCCCCCCGCTCCCCGGCGCAAGTGCTTCTACACCACGCCGATCAAGGCGCTGTCCAACCAGAAGTACCACGACCTGGTGCAGCGTTACGGTGCCGCGCAGGTCGGGCTGCTCACCGGCGACAACGCGATCAACGGGGACGCCCCGGTGGTGGTGATGACCACCGAGGTGCTGCGCAACATGCTCTACGCCGGTTCGGCCACCCTGGCCGGCCTGGCCTACGTGGTGATGGACGAGGTGCACTACCTCGCCGACCGGTTCCGGGGCGGGGTCTGGGAAGAGGTGATCATCCACCTGCCCTCCTCGGTCACCCTGGTGTCGCTGTCGGCGACGGTCTCCAACGCCGAGGAGTTCGCCGACTGGCTGGTCACGGTGCGCGGTGAGACGGCGGTGGTGGTCAGCGAGCACCGGCCGGTGCCGTTGTGGCAGCACATGCTGGTGGGCAGGCGGATGTTCGACCTGTTCCACGACGCCGACGCGGCCCGCAAGCACGACGTGCACCCGGAGTTGTTGCGCTACACCCGGGAGCAGACCCGCCGGCTGGAGCTGGGGGAGGGGCGCAGCGCCGGCCCCGGCGGCGGTCGGCGGGGTCCGCGCTGGCGGGGGCCGCTGCGTCCGGACATCGTCGACCGGCTCGACCGGGAGGGGCTGCTCCCGGCGATCCTGTTCATCTTCAGCCGGGCCGGCTGCGCCGCCGCCGTGCAGCAGTGCCTGGCGGCCGGTCTGCGGCTGACCTCGGCGGAGGAACGCGCCGAGATCCGTCGGGTGGTGGAGTCCCGGGTCACCGCGATCCCCGGCGAGGACCTGAGCGTGCTGGGCTACTGGGAGTGGCTCGACGGCTTGGAGCGTGGTCTGGCCGCCCACCACGCCGGGATGCTGCCGGTGTTCAAGGAGGTCGTCGAGGAGTTGTTCGTCCGGGGGCTGGTCAAGGCGGTCTTCGCCACCGAGACCCTGGCGTTGGGCATCAACATGCCGGCCCGGTGCGTGGTGCTGGAGCGGCTGGTCAAGTTCAACGGCGAGGCCCACGTCGACCTGACCCCGGGGGAGTACACGCAGCTCACCGGGCGGGCCGGTCGGCGGGGCATCGACGTCGAGGGGCACGCCGTGGTGGTGTGGTCGCCCGAGACCGATCCCCGGCACGTGGCGGGCCTGGCCTCCACCCGTACCTATCCGCTGCGGTCGAGCTTCCGGCCGTCGTACAACATGGCGGTCAACCTGGTCGGTAGCGTGGGTGCCGAGCCGGCCCGTGCGCTGCTGGAGTCGTCGTTCGCCCAGTTCCAGGCGGACCGGTCGGTGGTCGGGCTGGCCCGCCAGGTGCAGCGCAACACCGAGACCATCGACGCGTACGGCGCGGAGGCGGCCTGTCACCAGGGTGACTTCGACGAGTACTTCGCGCTGCGGGTGGCCATCGCCGACCGGGAGCGGGCCATCGCCCGGCAGGGGCAGACCCAGCGCAAGGCCGCCGCGGTGGCGGCGTTGGAGCGGTTGCGGGTCGGTGACGTGATCCGGGTGCCGTCCGGGCGGCGGGCCGGGCTCGCGGTCGTCCTCGATCCGGCGACCGGGGGGTTCGGTGAGCCCCGGCCGCTGGTGCTCACCCAGGACCGTTGGGCCGGGCGGGTGAGTCCCGGCGATTTCACCACCCCGGCCGAGGTGCTGGCCCGCATCCGGGTGCCCAAGCACTTCAACCACCGTTCGCCGGCTGCCCGGCGGGATCTCGCCGCCGAGGTCAGCGGCACCGGGCTGGACCGGCACGGTGGCCGGCGGGGTGGCCGGTCCCGGCAGGCCGCCGGTGAGGACCACCGGCTCAGCCAGCTCCGCACCGAGTTGCGGCGGCACCCCTGCCACGCCTGCCCGGAGCGGGAGGATCACGCCCGGTGGGCGGAGCGGCGTCGGCGGCTGGAGAAGGACACCGACGAGCTGCGGCAGCGGGTGTCGGGGCGGACCGGCTCCCTGGCCCGGACCTTCGACCGGATCGTCGCCCTGCTGACCGCCCGGGGTTACCTGTCGGCCGACGGTGGGGTGACCGACGCCGGTCGGATGCTGGGCCGGATCTGGACGGAGGCCGACCTGCTGGTCGCCGAGTGTCTGCGGCGGGGTGTCTGGGACGGTCTGTCGCCGGCGGAGCTGGCCGCCGCCGTCTCGGTGGTGGTGTTCGAGGCGCGGCGGGACGTCGACGAGCGGGCGTCGCTGCCGCGTGGGCCGGTCGCCGACGCGGTCGACGAGACGCTCAAGCTGTGGAGCGAGATCGAGGCCGACGAGGCGCAGCGGGGCCTGACCGCCACCCGGGAGCCGGATCTGGGGTTCGCCTGGCCGATCTACCGGTGGGCGCGGGGGGAGACCCTGGCCAAGGTGCTCGCCAGTGGGCACCAGTTCGACGGGGAGATGCCGGCCGGGGATTTCGTCCGCTGGGCCCGACAGGTCGCCGACCTGCTCGGTCAACTATCCGACTCCGGTGGGGCGTCGACTGAGTTGCGGGCCACCGCGCGGCAGGCGATCGCCGCCGTGAACCGGGGCGTACTCGCCCATTACCCCTCCGCCTGATCATCACTTTCGGTCACCGTCGGGCGGTGAATCGACGCATCGGACGGTCACCGTGACGGCACCCCCCGGATTGCCGGGGGGCCGCTGTTGCGCCTGCTCGCAGGCTCCCCGATCATTGCTCGGGCGCGGTCGCCTACGCGCCGGTAATGAGTGGGGGGAAGACCGCTGTGGCGGAGATCAATCACTTTGAGTACGGGTGGATCACACCGGCGCTGAGTTACGCGCTGTCCGTGCTCGGTTCGTTCCTCGGTCTGGTCTGTGCCGGGCGGATCCGTACCGCCACCGGTTCCGGCCAGCGGTTCTGGTGGGGCCTGCTGGCCGCCTGGGCGATCGGTGGCACCGCGATCTGGGCGATGCACTTCATGGCCATGCTCGGGTTCGCGGTCACCGGCACCCGCATCCGGTACGACGTGCCGCTGACCGCCGCGAGCACGGTGATCGCCGTCACCGCCGTCGGGATCGGCCTGGCGATCGTCGGCACCGGCCGGCTCGGTGCCGCGAAGGTCCTCGGGGGTGGCCTGTTCACCGGGATCGGCGTCGCGGCCATGCACTACACCGGGATGGCCGCGATGCGGCTCAACGGTGACCTGAACTACGACGCCACCCGGGTCGGGCTGTCGGTGGCCATCGCCATCGTCGCGGCCACCGTGGCGCTGTGGCTGGCGATGACCGTCCGCCGGGGCCTGGCGATCGTCGGTTCCGCCCTGGTGATGGGGGTGGCGGTCAACGGCATGCACTTCACCGGGATGAGTGCCCTGTCGGTGCATCTGCACGGGCAGCGCGGCGAGGTGACCGGCGCGGGGGTGAGCACCCTGCTGGTGCCGATCGTCCTCGCGGTGATCTTCGTGGTGGTGGGGTTGGTCTACGCGCTGCTGGCCGCGCCCACCGACGACGACCGGGCCGCCGCCGCCTACCTGCAGGCCCGGCAGGTCAACGCGCCGGTCGTCGAACCGCAGGCGGCCCCGGACCCGGTGGGCCTGCGCGCCCGGTCGACCACCCTGGGCCGGCCGGGCACCCCGTTCCCGTCCCGTCGGGACGCCCCGCCCCCGCCGTCGCGCTGACCGCCGCAGGCTCCGACGGCGGGATCCCGACCGTCCGGTCGGTGGTGCGGGGCGGACCGGTGGACGATCCGCCCGCACCGCCTCCGCGCGGTCAGTGCTGGGCGAGGGCGTCGACGAGCCGCCGGCACGAGCCGGCCAGGTTCCACCGCTGGGCCAGCTCCAGCAGCCGGTCGGGGTCGGCGGGGGCGGCCGGCAGCGTGGTCGGCAGCGCCGGCAGCGGCACGTCGGTGGCGACCCGGACAACCTTCGGGGCCACCGCCAGGTAGTCGCGGGCGCCGTCGAGCTTGGCGCGCAGCCCCGGGGCGAACCCGGAGCCGGGATCGTCGAGCGCGGCGAGGATGCCGGGCAGGTCTCCGTAGCGGTCGATCAGCCGGGCGGCCGTCTTCTCGCCGACCCCGGGCACCCCGGGAAGCCCGTCGCTCGGGTCACCGCGCAGGGCGGCGAAGTCGGCGTACCGGTCGGCGGGGACACCGTAGCGGGCCCGGACGGCGGCGTCGTCGCAGTCGTCGAGCTTGGCCACCCCGCGACCGATGTAGAGCAGCCGGACCCGGCGCTCGTCGTCGACGAGCTGGAACAGGTCGCGGTCGCCGGAGACCACCTCCACCGGGCCGGGCTGGGTGACCGACAGGGTGCCCAGCACGTCGTCGGCCTCGTAGCCGGTCGCGCCGACGGCGGTGATGCCGATCGCGGCCAGCACGTCGAGGATCACCGGCACCTGCGGGGAGAGGGTGTCGGGTACCTCCTCGCCGCCGGCCGGGGCGACCCGGTGCGCCTTGTACGACGGCAGCAGCTCCACCCGCCAGGCGGGCCGCCAGTCGTGGTCGAGCGCGCAGACCATCCGGTCGGGCCGGCGGGTGCGGACCAGCTGGGCGAGCATGTCGAGGAACCCGCGCACGGCGTTGACCGGCTGGCCGTCGTCGGTCCGTGCCGCCGACTCGGGCACCCCGAAGTAGGCCCGGAAGTAGAGGCTGGGCGCGTCGATCAGCAGGATCGGCTGTTGGTCTGCCACGCCCGACAGCCTGGCACACCCCACCGACAGGATGAGGGACGCCCACCGTCCGCACCGGCCCGGTCTCCGCTGTCACCGGCGGCTGACCTCCCTCGCCGCGGTCGGAGGTCGGCAGCGCCTTCCCGAGGTGCCGCGGATCCACAGCGTTCTGTCAGCCGGATCCGGCTGACATGCAGTTCATTCGCCATCCTGGGCCTGCGCAGCCTGTACTTCTGCCTCGCCGGGCTGCTTCGCCGCTTCGTCCACCTGCACTACGGCCTCGCCGTCCTGCTTGCCTTCGCCGGCGTCAAGCTCATCCTGTCCGAGACCCCGGTCGGGAAACTACCCATCCCGGTCACCCTCGGCGTGATCGTCGTGACGATCACGGTGTCGATCGGGTGGAGCCTGCGCTCCACCCGCGGCACCACCGCTCCGCGGGAACACCGATGACCGCGATCCACCTGCCACCACCGTCGTCGGCCTCGGCCTGCCGATCCTCCACAACGCCGGCGTCGAGGGTGGGTGTCGGTCGGAATCCGGCGTGACGGCACGGTGGCCGCCGGGTGAGACTGCCGGGCATGGAGTTCGTGCCCGGTCTTGTCCTGTGCCGCCGCTTCCACGACGAGGCGATCGCGCCGCTGCTGATGGACCGCCTGCCCGGCCTGCGGTACTCCGCCGGCCTGCTCGACGGCGGTTCGGAGCTGCTGGGCCTGGACACCGAGCGCTCCACCGACCACGACTGGGGGCCGCGGGCCCAGGTCTTCGTCGCCGACCCGGCCGAACTGGCACCGTTGCGCGCGGCACTGGCCGACCTGCCGCTGCGGTTCCTGGGCCGGCCGACCCGCTTCCTCAGCTGGCCGACGGCCCGGGTGGGTTTGCCCGACGTCGACGGTGACCGCAGCGGGGTCGAGGTGGTCGGGTTGCCCGACTGGCTGCGGGGCCGGCTCGGTTTCGACCCCACCGTCGCCGTCACCACCGACGACTGGCTCGCCGTGCCGACCCAGCGGCTGGCCGAGCTGACCGGCGGGGCGGTCTTCCACGACGGGCTGCACGGTGCCCTCGGCGCGGTCCGGGCCGCCCTGGCCTGGTATCCGGACGACGTGTGGCGGCACGTGCTGGCCGCCGGGTGGACCCGGGTGGGGCAGGCCGAGCATCTCGTCGGCCGGTGCGCGGAGGTGGGCGACGCGCTGGGCAGCCGGCTGGTGGCCGCCCGCGTCGCCCGGGACCTGATGCGGCTCGGCCTGCTGGCCCGTCGCCGCTGGCCGCCGTACGACAAGTGGCTCGGCAGTGTGTTCGCCGCGCTACCAGACGGCGGCCCGGTGGTGGCGGCGCTGGCCGACACGCTCGGTCCGGGCGACTGGCCGCACCGGCAGGCAGGGCTGGTGCGGGCGCTGGAGACGGTGGCCGGGTGGACCAACGACACCGGGCTGGCCGGACCGGTCGACGTGGCGGTCCGGCCCTTCCACGGGCGGCCCTTCCTGGTGCTCGACGCGCCCCGCGTGGCCACCGCGCTGCGCAACTCGATCGTCGACCCGTCCCTGCGGGACCGTCCCCTGGTCGGCGCGGTGGACCAGTACGTCGACAGCGTGGACGTACTGACCCACCCCGAGAGGGTCCGCCGGATCTCGGCGGTCGTCGCCTCCTGACCGGCGTCGGTCAGGAGGACGACGGCCCTGGCGGGTCCGTCAGCCGGTACTCCCAGCCTTCCCGCCAGGCGAAGTCGGCGTCCACCAGGTCCTCCAGCCTTACCCCGTCGATCCGGTGGTCGAGCCCCCATCGGGTGGCGACGTGTCCGATCACCAGGATCCGCCGTCCCGCCCACCGCGTGGGAAGGTCGTCGAGAAAGCGTCCGACCCGTCGGACAGCCTGTCGCCAGCTCTCCCCGCCGGGGTAGGGACGGTCGAGGTAGCGGCTGCGCTGTTCGTGCAGTTCGCGCGCCGGACTGCCGTTCCGCTCCCCGTAGTCGCACTCCCGTAGCCGCCAGTCGTGCAGCACCGGGACGGTGGTTCCCGAGAGGGCGATCTCTACGGCAGCCAGCCGGTGCCGACGCCCCGCTCGTTGTCCTCGCTCCAGGAGTGCGTTTCGAAGACGACCTCCGTCTGCATGGGGTGATGATATCGACGGCGGGCGTCCCGGCGGCTCAGCCCAGGATCCGGGAGCGGATGAACGCTCCCGACTCGGTCAGCACGGCGGTGCCGGTGAAGTCGGTGCCGGCGCAGGTGCCCCGCCGGAACACCGAGTTGCTCTCCGGGCCGTCGGAGTAGCTCCACATCGAGTAGCTGATCTTCAGGCGTTGCAGCAGGTCCAGCCAGGTGGTGGCGCTGGCCAGGTCGTTGGGGCCGTCGCCGGTGAAGGTCTGGGTGCCGAACTCGCTGACGAACAGCGGCAGGCTCCGGGCGGCCCGGGCCACCGTGTCGCGTTGCAGGTCCCGGTGGGAGGCGGCGTAGAAGTGGAACGTGTACATGATGTTCTCGGCCTCGACGGGGTCGTCGGTCACCTCGGTCTCGTCGGCGCCCTCGGAGACGCCGAGGGAGGAGAAGCCCCGGGTGCCGACCAGCACCACGCTGTCCGGGCCGGCGGCGCGGATCACCGGGATGACCTGCTCGGCGTAGCTCTTGATGGTGGCCCAGGCGACCCCGTTGGGCTCGTTGGCGATCTCCCAGAGCACGTTGGTCCGTGCGGCGTGCCGGGCGGCGACCTCGGCGAAGAACGACCGGGCCCGGTCCAGGTTGACCAGCGGGTCGCCGGGGGTCAGGACGTGGAAGTCGACCACCACGTAGAGGCCGAGGGCGCTGGCGGTCTCCACCGCCTCGTCGACCCGGCGGGTGAAGCCGGCCGGGTCGGTCTCGAATCCTCCCTCCTGGACGTACATCGCCACCCGGACGAAGTCGGCCCGCCAGTCGGTGCGCAGCGCTGCCAGCGAGTCGGGGTTGAGGCAGTTCGGGAAGAACTGCAGGCCGTGGCTGCTCATCCCGCGCAACTGGACCGGCTCGCCGGCCGCGTCGCACAGGTGCACCCCGCACACCCGTAGCCGGCCGTGGCGGTCCACCGGGGACCCGACGGGCGCGGCGGCCGGTGCCCCGGTGGCGGGGACCGGGGCGTCGGCGGTGGCCGGTGGCGGGGCGGACCTCGCGGGGTCGGCCGGGCTCGTGGCGGCCGGTGGTGCGGCGTCGGTCTCGGCGTTCGCGGTGGGGACGGTCAGGGCCGCCCAGCCGGCGACGAGCGCGGCGAGGGCCACCGCCGTCGAGGTCAGTGCTGCGCGTCGGTGCATGGGAACTCCGGTCGGGCTCGTCGGGACCGGGGAAGGCGTCCGGTGGTACGTAGCCGCGGCGGGCGCGGTTCACCGGGGTGCCGGCCGACGCCGGACTGGGCCCCGACCCGAACGACCGTTAAGCTTGCGGGGTGGCGCCCGACGGACGACGGGCGGCGGCTCACCCACCTCTGGAGCTCATCGCGCTATGACTGTCGACCGCATCCTCCCCACCGACGAGGCCCACGACCTGCTCGACCTCGCCACCGAACTGGCCGACCGGGAACTCGCGCCCCGGGCAGCCGGTTTCGAGGAGCGCGCCGAGTTCCCCCGCGACGTGCTGCGCACCCTGGGCCGGGCCGGCCTGCTGGGCCTGCCGTACGCCGAGGAGCACGGCGGTGCGGCCCAGCCGTACGAGGTCTACCTGCAGGTGCTGGAGATCCTCGCCGGCCGGTGGCTCGCGGTCGCCGAGGCGGTCAGCGTGCACACCCTGTCCTGCTACCCGCTTGCCGCGTTCGGCACCGACGCCCAGCGCAAGCTGCTGCCGGAGCTGGTGGGTGGGGAACTGCTCGGGGCGTACTGCCTGTCGGAGCCGCAGGGTGGGTCGGACGCCGCCGGGTTGACCACCCGGGCGGTCCGCGACGGCGACGACTATCTGGTCACCGGGGTCAAGGCGTGGATAACGCACGCCCAGGTGGCGGACTTCTACAACGTGTTCTGCCGCACCGGCGGGCCGGGCCCGAAGGGCATCTCCTGCCTGCTGGCCGACCGGGGCACGCCGGGCATCGCCCCGCAGGCGGCCGAGCGGACGATGGGGCTGCGTTCGTCGCCGGTGGCGCAGATCGCCTTCGACGACGCCCGGGTGCCGGCCGAGCGGCTGATCGGCGGGGAGGGCGCGGGCTTCACCATCGCGATGTCCGCGCTGGACTCGGGGCGGCTGGGCATCGCCGCCTGCGCGGTCGGCCTGGCCCAGGCGGCGCTGGACTACGCCGTCGGCTACGCCCGCCAGCGGCAGCAGTTCGGCCGGGCCATCGTCGACTTCCAGGGGGTGGGGTTCCTGCTGGCCGACGCGGCCACCCAGATCTCCGCCGCGCGGGCGCTGACCCTGGCGGCGGCCCGGCTGCGCGACGCCGGCCGGCCGTACTCGATCGAGGCGGCCAAGGCGAAGCTGTTCGCCACCGACGTGGCGATGCGGGTGACCACCGACGCGGTGCAGGTGCTCGGCGGGGCCGGGTACGTGGCCGACCACCCGGTCGAGCGGTACATGCGCGAGGCGAAGGTGCTCCAGATCGTCGAGGGCACCAACCAGATCCAGCGGCTGGTGATCTCCCGGGCGCTGGCGAGGGACTAACCTGTGCCGGTGACGTTTCCCCGGATCACCATCGACCCCGAGGTGATGGGCGGCGCGCCCTGTGTGCGGCAGTCCCGTGTCCCGGTGGCGACCCTGCTGGCGATGATGGCGGAGGGCATGTCGGTGACGGACATCCTCACCGATCTGCCCTTCCTCGATGAGGAGGATCTGGCCGAGGTGCTCAACTTCGCGGCCGACGCGGTGCGCGACCGGGCGGCCCGCTGAGCGTCACATCGGGCGGGACGTCGTCGCCAGGGGAGCGCTCCACCGGGTAGGTTGCACGGGTGGAGGAGATCGACCGTGCCATCGTCGCCGCGCTGACCGCCGACGGCCGCCTGTCGTACACGGATCTGGCGGAGAGGGTCGGCCTGTCGGTCTCGGCCGTGCACCAGCGGGTCCGCCGGCTGGAACAGCGCGGCGTGATCAACGGGTACACCGCCCGGGTGTCGTTCGAGGCGTTGGACCTGCCGATGACCGCGTTCGTGGCGATCCGGCCGTTCGACCCGTCGCAGCCGGACGACGCGCCGGAGCGGCTGGCCCACCTGCCCGAGATCGACTCCTGCTACTCGGTGGCGGGTGAGGACTTCTACCTGCTCCTGGTGCGGGTGGCCGGGCCGGCCGACCTGGAACGGGTGCTCCAGGAGATCCGCACCGCGGCGAACGTGACCACCCGCACGACGGTGGTGCTGTCCACCCCGTACGAGGGGCGTCCGCCGAAGGTGGCCGTGGGGGAGCTGCGGAGCCGTGCCCGCAGCGGCGCGGAGGCCCCGGCCTAGCTGCCGCCCGGGTGCTAGCGGCCGTTCCAGCGCAGGATCACCGGGCGGCCGTGTTCGTGGCCGAGCACGCTGACGGTGGCGGTGTCCAGGCGTAGTTTGCCGCCGCCGGCGGCGGGCAGGCCGATCCACCGGGCACCGACGACCCGGAGCAGGTGGGCGTGCCCGACCAGCCCGACGTCGCCCTGGGCCAGCAGCGGCGTGAGCCGGGCGAGCAGCCGGTCGACCCGGGCCCCGACCTGGTCGGGGGTCTCCCCGTCGGGGCAGCCGTCGGTCCAGAGGTCCCAGTCGGGGCGTTCGGTGTGGATGTCGGCGGTGGTGCGGCCCTCGTACCGGCCGTAGTGCCATTCGGTGAGGTCGTCGTCGGTGGCGTCGACGGTGAGGCCGGCGAGCTGCGCGGTGCGCAGCGCCCGTCGCCGGGGGCTGGCGAGCACGGTGGCGAAGCGCTGCCCGGCCAGCACCCCGGCCAGGGCGCGGGCCTGCCGCTCGCCGTCGGGGGTCAGCTCCAGGTCGGTGTACGAGGTGTGCCGTCGGCTGGCGCTCCACGTCGTCTCGCCGTGCCGGATCAGGATGATCTCGCTCATCCGCCCAGTCAACCAGCATCCGCCGGTCCCAGCCGGCCACCTATTGTCCTAGGACGCCGTACAGATGGTGCGCCAAGGCGCACCCCTTCCCGCCAGCGCCTACGGCGCGGTTTGTTTCGGGTCGGCCGGATCGGGGACGCCACCGGTACGGGGCAGCGGCCCCGTGACCGCCGCAGCGACAGGAGGCGACATGAGCTTCACCGACAAGGCGAAGAACAAGGCCCAGGAGCTGACCGGCGCCGCGAAGGAGCGGCTCGGCGACATGACCGACAACGAGCGGATGCGGGCCGAGGGCGCCACCGAGCAGAGCGAGGCGCGGACCAGGCAGGCCGGCGAGCACGTCAAGGACGCCGGTCGGGACGTCCGGGACGCCATGCGTTGACGGTCCACGCCGGTCGGGTGGCCCCTGGGCACGGTGCGGGGGCCACCCGGGTTAGCGTGCGGGCATGCTGGTCGCCCGTTCGCTGGTGTTGTTCGTCCTGGCCGCGCTCGCCGAGATCGGTGGGGCGTGGCTGATCTGGCAGGGCTGGCGGGAGCACCGGGGCCTGTGGTGGATCGCCGCCGGGGTGATCGCGTTGGGCGTCTACGGGTTCGTGGCGACGTTCCAGCCGGAGGCGAACTTCGGCCGCATCCTGGCCGCGTACGGCGGGGTGTTCGTGGCGGGATCGCTGGCGTGGGGGGTGCTGGTCGACGGCTTCCGGCCGGACCGGTGGGACGTGGCGGGCGCGGCGATCTGTCTGCTCGGCGTCGCCGTGATCATGTACGCCCCGCGCGGGGCGTGACGCCCGTCGCCCCCGTGACCGGTCCGGGTCACGGGGGCGACGGGGTGGTGCGGGTTCAATCGTCGCGGTGGGCGGCCCACCACTGCTGGCCGGCCTCGGGGAGAGTGTCGATCGGGTCGTAGTAGGCGTAGCGCTTGTTCAGCGCTTCCAGGTCGGCCGACTCGATGGAGGTGCGGTAGTTCTTGGTCCAGTAGGAGATGCCGCGTTCCCGGTCGTACTCGGTGAGCATGTGCACCCAGCGCTTGCCGACGAAGGGCACGTCGCAGACGATCCGGGGGGTGGCGTAGCCCGGCAGGTAGCCCATGATGTCGTGCTGGAGCTGCTGGGCGTGCCAGACGGGGACCCGCCAGTGCTCGGCGTTGGGGATCATGTCGCACATGTAGAAGTAGTACGGCAGGATGCCGGCCTCACCCTGCAGGGCGAAGCACAGGTCGAGCAGGTCGGGGGCGGTGGCGTTGACGCCGCGCATGAGCACGCCCTGGTTGCGCACGTCGCGGACGCCGACGTCGAGGGCGGTCTGGGCGGCCTTCGCGACCAGCGGGGTGATCGACTGGGCGTGGTTGACGTGGGTGTGGATGGCCAGGTTGACGCCGCGTCGGGCGGCGGTGCGGGCGACCCGTTCCAGGCCCTCGACGACGTCGTTCTGCAGCCAGTGCTGGGGCAGGCCCATCAGGGCCTTGGTGGCGAGCCGGATGTCGCGGACGGTTTCAAGTTCGAGCAGCCGCATCAGGTACGACTCGAGGTTGCGCCAGGGGACGTTGGCCACGTCGCCGCCGGAGACGACGACGTCACGGACGCCGGGGTGGGCCTTGAGGTAGGTGATGTGGGCGTCGTAGCGGTCGACGGGCTTGAGGGTGAGCTTGAGCTTGTCGACGGCGGGGGTGGAGTTGCCGACGAGGTCCATCCGGGTGCAGTGGCCGCAGTACTGGGGGCAGGTGGAGAGCAGTTCGGCGAGGACCTTGGTGGGGTAGCGGTGGGTGAGGCCCTCGGCGACCCACATGTCGTGTTCGTGCAGTGAGTCGCGGCTGGCGTAGGGGTGCGACGGCCAGTCGGTGCGCCGGTCGGCGGCGACGGGGATCATGTAGCGGCGGATCGGGTCGGCGCGGAACGCCTCGGTGGTCATCGGGGCGAACGGCACCATCGTGTTGATCATCTGGGGTGGCACCAGCATCGACATGGTGGCCAGGGCCTGCTGGTCGGCGGCGAGGTCGGTGTAGAAGCTCTCGTCGACGGTGTCGCCGAGGACGGCGCGGAGCTGCTTGATGTTCTTGACGCAGTTGACGCGTTGCCACTGGGCGTTCTCCCACTGTTCGCGGGTGACGTCCCGCCAGCCGGGGAAGCGGGTCCAGTCGGGTTCGACCAGGGGGGTGCGGCGGTATTCGTAGGGCTGCCCGGCGGTCGGTACGGCGACCGGGGCGGGGCGGGGGCCGGGGATGGTCGCCATCGGTTGGGTCTGGGTCACGGCCCCTCCTCGTGGTGCGTGCGGCCGGGGTGACCGGCAAGCTGGTGCGATGATCGGTAGATCCGAAGGCTACTGGAAAATATCCGGCGAAGAAATTAGTCTGCCGTAAGTTTTCCCGCGATGCGAGTCCTGGTCGGGGCTTCGGGCGGTGGAGAGGGGAGGTCGGCGTGACGTCACCGGTGGGTCTGCACCGCGTCGTGGAACCGGCGGGGGTGCTGCCGCAGGCGGCCTGGCGGTTGGACGCCGACCCGCGGATCGCCCCCAACGAGGTGCGCATCCGGGTGGAGCGGCTGAATCTGGACGCGGCGAGTTTCCGGCAGTTGGCGCAGAAGCACGACGGCGACGGGGCGAAGGTCCGTGCCGAGGTGCTGGAGATCGTGTCGGCGCGGGGCAAGATGCAGAATCCGGTGACCGGGTCGGGTGGGATGCTGATCGGCACCGTGGAGGAGGCCGGCCGGCGGTCGCCGTTGGGGTTGGCGGTGGGTGACCGGGTGGCGACGTTGGTGTCGTTGACGCTGACCCCGCTGGCGATCCTCGACGGGCTGGCCCGGTGGGACGGGCGCAGCGAGCAGGTGCCGTGTGACGGGTACGCGATCCTGTTCGCGCGGTCGATCGCGGCGGTGTTGCCGGCGGATCTGCATCCGGAGTTGGCGTTGGCGGTGCTGGACGTGTGCGGGGCGCCGGCGTTGACGGCCCGGGTGGTCGCCGAGCAGGTGGCGCGGCGGGAGCGGGCGGGTGACGGGTCGCCGGTGACGGTGGCGGTGATCGGTGGGGCGGGTAAGAGCGGGTCGTTGTCGTTGGCGGCGGCGCGGCGGGCGGGTGCTGGTCGTACGGTCGGGGTGGTGCCGGTGGCGGCGGAGCGGGACGCGCTGGTGGCGGCCGGTCTGGCGTCGGTGGTGGCGTTGGCTGACGCCCGGGATCCGGTGGGGGTGTCGTCGGCGGTGACGACGGCGTTGGGTGGGCCGGCGGACGTGACGGTGGTGTGCGTGGACGTGCCGGGGTGTGAGCACGGCGCGGTGTTGGCCACGGCGGACGGCGGCACGGTGATCTTCTTCTCGATGGCGACGAGTTTCGCGGCGGCGGCTCTGGGTGCGGAGGGGTTGGCGGCGGACGTGACGATGCTGGTGGGCAACGGTTACGTGCCGGGGCACGCGGAGTTGGCGTTGGGGTTGGTGCGGTCGGAGCCGGGGGTACGTGGTCTCTTCGCGTCCCGGTTGGCGGCAGACTGAGTGCCATGACGAACCCCTCGACGTTGTACCGCGGTGGAGTGCTGCACTGTCCGGCGGAGCCGAGCGCGACGGCGCTGATGGTGCGGGACGGGCGGATCGCCTGGTTGGGTGCGGACGCGGACGCGCCGGTCGCCGACCGGGTGGTGGAGCTGGGTGGGGCGCTGGTGACGCCGGCGTTCGTGGACGCGCACGTGCACGCCACGGACACCGGGTTGGTGTTGTCGGGCCTGGATCTGTCGTCGGTGCGGTCGGCGGCGGAGTTGCTGGATGCGGTGGCGGTGTTCGCGGCGGGTCTGCCGTCGGACGCGGTGGTGTTGGGGCACGGCTGGGACGAGTCGGGTTGGGTGGATGCGGCGTTGCCGGACGCGGCGGGGTTGGACCGGGCGGCGGGTGGCCGGCGGGTGTATCTGTCGCAGGCGTCGATCCATTCGGCGTTGGTGTCGCAGGCGTTGCTGGCGGCGTGTCCGCAGGTGGTGGAGCTGCCGGGTTTCGACGCGTCGGGGTGGTTGCGGCGGGACGCGCACCATGTGGTGCGGGCGGCGGCGCGGGCCGGGGTGACGCGGGGGCAGCGGGTGGCGGCGCAGCGGGTGGCGTTGGCGCGGGCGGCGTCGTTGGGGATCGCGGCGGTGCACGAGTGTGGTGGGCCGGAGATCTCCGACGAGGAGGATTTCACGGGTCTATTGGGTCTGTCGGGTGCCGGTGTGCCGGAGGTGTACGGGTACTGGGGTGAGTTGTCGGGGGCGGCGCGGGCGCGGGAGTTGGGGGCGGTGGGTGCGGGTGGTGATCTGTTCGCGGACGGGGCGTTGGGGTCGCGCACGGCGCATCTGTCGGGGCCGTACCGCGATGGTGAGGGGTGTGGGCACGGGTATCTGAGCGCGGATCAGGTGCGTGATCATCTGGTGGACTGTGCGGCGCACGGGGTGCAGGGCGGGTTCCACGCGATCGGTGACGCGGCGATCGGGACGGTGCTGGCGGGTTTCGCGGGGGCGGTGGCGGTGTTGGGCACGGATCGGGTGCGGGCGGCCCGGCACCGGGTGGAGCATGCGGAGATCATGAGCAAGCGGTTGATCGCCGGGTTCGTGGAGTACGGGATCGTGGCGAGTATGCAGCCGGCGTTCGACCGGTTGTGGGGTGGTGCGGGCCGGATGTACGAGTCGCGGTTGGGGTTGGACCGGTCGTGGGAGTCGAACCCGATGGGGGCGATGCACTCGGTCGGGGTGGCGTTGGCGTTCGGGTCGGATTCGCCGGTGACGCCGCTGGATCCGTGGGGTTCGGTGCGGGCGGCGGCGGCGCACCACAATCCGGCGCAGCGGATGAGTGTGCGGGCGGCGTTCGCGGCGCACACCCGGGGCGGGTGGCGGGCGGTGCATCTGGACAACGAGGGTGTGATCGCCAAGGGGGCGCCGGCGACGTTCGCGGTGTGGGAGGCCCCGGCGGGGGTGGAGCGGGGGTTGCCGGTGGTGCAGTCCGACGATCCGGAGTTGCGGGGGCCGGGTGATCCGACGCCGTTGCCGGTGTGTCGGGCGACGGTGCTGCGCGGTGAGGTCATCTACGAGGAAGGCGTGTCGTGAGCGAGCGGACCATTGAGGTGCCGGCGCGGGTCCGTGCCGTCGTCGGGTGCGGCGGGTCGTCGTGGTGAGCGGGAAGCTCGACCTGGATCCGGTGCTGGTGGCGCGGGCGCGGGAGTTGGCGCGTCGGGCCGGGCAGCCGGTGGTGGAGTTGGCGCGTACCCACACCACGGTGTCGGTGGAGCGGGCGGTGCTGCGCCTGGCGGGGGTGGCGGGCGCGGACCCGGACGGTATTCCGTGGGTGAACCGCCTGGTGGACGCGGTGGTCGCGGACGTGGGTCTGGGGCACGGGGTGGCGGCGCCGGTGTTCGACGCGTTGGTGCGGGAGCAGTTGGACGACGTGACGTTGCTGGCGCAGAAGGCGGCGGCGGGTTCGGTGCGGTTCACGCTGCCCGCTGGCAGGGCTGCGACGGTGGCGCGTCGGGCGGCCCGCAGGGCGGTGGCCGCGGGTGTGCGGCGGGTCGACAGGCGGCGGGCGGAGCGGGATCGCCTCGTGAAGCGGTACGGGGATCCGAAGCAGCGGCCGTGGATCTATCTGATCGTGGCGACGGGGGACATCTACGAGGACATTCCGCAGGCGCAGGCGGCGGCGCGGGCGGGTGCGGACGTGATCGCGGTGATCCGGTCGACGGGGCAGTCGTTGTTGGACTATGTGCCGGAGGGGGCGACCCGGGAGGGGTTCGCGGGTACGTACGCGACGCAGGAGAATTTCCGGTTGATGCGGGCGGCGTTGGACGAGACGTCGAAGGAGTTGGGCCGGTACGTGCGGCTGACGAACTACGCGTCGGGGCTGTGCATGCCGGAGATGGCGACGTTGGCCGGCCTGGAGCGGCTGGACATGATGCTCAACGATTCGATGTACGGGATTCTGTTCCGGGACATCAATCCGGTTCGGACGTTCGTGGATCAGCGGTTTTCGCGGCAGGTGCACGCGCGGGCGGGGATCATCATCAACACCGGTGAGGACAATTACCTGACCACGGCGGATGCGGTGGACGAGGCGCACACGGTGACGGTGTCGCAGTTGCTCAACGAGTTCTTCGCGCACGAGGCGGGGTTGGCCGACACCCAGTTGGGCCTGGGGCACGCGTTCGAGATCAATCCGGAGGTGCCGGAGTCGTTCCGGCTGGAGTTGGCGCACGCGTTGTTGGCGCGGGAGTTGTTTCCGGATGCGCCGTTGAAGTGGATGCCGCCGACGAAGCACATGACGGGGGACGTGTTCCGGGGGAATCTGTTGGACGGGTTCTTCAATCTGGTGGGGACGATGACGGGGCAGGGGATCCTGCTGGTGGGGATGATGACCGAGGCGGTGGTGACGCCGTGGTTGTCGGACCGGGACATCGCCCTGCAGAACGTGCGGTACGTGTTGGGTGCGGCGGGTGGGTTGCACGAGGATTTCGTGCCGGCGCCGGGTGGGTTCATCCAGCAGCGGGCGCACCGGGTGTTGGGTGAGGCGGTGGATCTGCTGGAGCGGATCGGGGACCAGTCGTTGTTGACGGCGATCGCCGAGGGCACGTTCGGGATCATGAAGCGGCCGGCGGACCGGGGCAAGGGCCTGTCCGGGGTGGCGCGGCACGAGGCGGACTACTACAACCCGGCCACGGAGATCCTGGAGCAGCAACCATCATGAGTGAGAAGACGGTCGTGCGGCCGTACGGGGACACCACAGGTGACGGCATGGTGCAGGTGTCGTTCACGTTGCCGGTGTCGCACGACAAGCGGGCCGAGGGTGCGGCGGTGCAGTTGGCGAACAAGATGGGCATCGATCCGGCGATGCTGGTGCACGCGAAGCCGATGAGTGACGGGTTCACGTTCTTCGTGGTGTACGGGCGGGTGAACCATCTGGTGGACCTGTCGGCGGTGCAGGTGGTGGAGCGGGATTATCCGCTGCTGGCGGCCAAGGAGGTCAACGCGGTGGTGAAGCGGCGGTTGCGTCGCAAACTGTCGGTGGTGGGGGCGTGTATCGGCACGGACGCGCACACGGTGGGCATCGACGCGATCCTCAACGTGAAGGGTATCGCCGGGGAGAAGGGCCTGGAGTACTACCGGGAGTTGAAGGTCACCAATCTGGGTGCGCAGGTGAGTGTGCCGGAGTTGGTGGAGGCGGCGCGGCGGGAGCGGGCGGATGCGGTGCTGGTGTCGCAGGTGGTGACGCAGCGGGATGCGCATCTGCACAACACGCGGGAGATGTCGGCGGCGTTCCGGGAGGCGATGCCGGCGGGGAAGCGGCCGTTGCTGATCGTGGGTGGGCCGCGGTTCGACGAGACGATGACCGCGGAGCTGGGTGTGGACCGGATCTTCGGTCGGGGTACCACGCCGGGTGAGGTGGCGTCGTACCTGGTGCATGCGTTGGTGACGGACAGGGAGGCGCGGGGATGAGTGACGCACGGTTGGGGTTGACGGTGACGCACCGGCGGTACGTGCCGTACGCGCATGCCCACTATGCGGGGAACCTGGTGGACGGGGCGTACGTGTTGGGGTTGTTCGGGGACGTGGCGACGGAGGTGTGTATCCGTACCGATGGTGACGAGGGGTTGTTCGCGTCGTACTCGGATGTGCAGTTCGTGTCGTCGGTGCGGGCGGGTGACGTGGTGGAGGTGACGGCGACGGTGGTGCGGGTGGGTACCCGCAGCCGGGGGATCGACTTCGTGGCGCGGGTGGTGTGCCGGGGTCGGCCGGAGCGGGGTGGGTCGGCGGCGGAGGTGTTGGCGGAGCCGGTGGTGGCGGTGACGGCGACGGGCACCGTGGTCGTTCCGGCGGCGGCGTGAGGCTGGCGGTCTGCGCCGACGTCGGGTCGACCTGGACGAAGGCGGCGGTGGTGGATCTGGACGCGGGCCGGCTGGTGGGGGCGGCGTCGGCGCCCACGTCGGTCGGCACGGACGTGCTGCACGGGTTGGACGCGGCGGTGGGCGCGGCGGCCGACGGGGCCGGCGCGGGGCCGGCCGGGGTGCTGCCGTGGTACGTGTGTTCGTCGGCGGGCGGCGGGTTGCGGCTGGCGGTGGTGGGTTACGAGCCGTTGGTGACCGCGCAGGCGGGTCGACGGGTGGGGTTGTCGGCGGGCGCGAACGTGGTGCACGTGGCGGCGGGCCGGTTGGGGGCGGCGGAGCTTTCGGCGGTGCGGGCGGCCCGCCCGGACGTGGTGTTGCTGGTGGGTGGCACCGACGGCGGGGATGTCGACACGGTGACGCACAACGCGACCCGGTTGGCGCGGGCCCGGTGGCGGGTGCCGGTGGTGCTGGCGGGCAACGTGGAGGTGCGGGACGCGCTGCGGGGGGTGTTGGCGGCGGCGGGGGTGCCGGTGACGGTGGCGGACAACGTGTTGCCCCGGATCGGGGTGTTGGCGCCGGCGTCGGCGCGGGCGGCGATCCGGGAGGTGTTCCTGCGGCACGTGATCGGGGGTAAGCGGTTGTCGCGGGGGGCCCGGTTCGGCCGGTTGGTGCGGGCGGCGACCCCGGATGCGGTGTTGACGGGGGTGGAGGTCCTCGCCGACGTGGTGGGTGGTGACCTGGTGGTGGTGGATGTGGGTGGGGCGACGACCGACGTGTATTCGGTGTTGACGCCGGACGAGCGGGCCGACGGGCCGGGTCGGGAGGTGGCGGGGTCGCTGTGGCGGGCCCGCACGGTGGAGGGTGACCTGGGGATGCGGTGGAGTGCGCCGGGGGTGGTGCGGGCGGCGGTGGAGGAGCGGCTGCTCGATGTGGCGGAGCAGGAGACGTTGGGGGTGGCGGCGGCGGCGCGGGCGGCCGATCCGGGGTTCCTGCCGGTCGACGGTCGGGACCGGGTGGTGGAGGGGCGGATCGCGGCGTTGGCGGCGACGGTGGCGTTGCGGCGGCATGCCCGGGGTGCGGCGACGGGTGAGCGGGCGGGGCGGGATCTGCGGGACGTGCGGTTGCTGGTGGGTTCCGGGGGTGTGTTGCGTCACGCTGACGCCGGGGCGGCGGTGGGCGTGTTGACGCAGGTGTTGACCGATCATGCCGGGGGGTGGCCGTTGCCGCGGGCGGCGCGGCCGGTGGTGGACGTGGATTACGTGCTGGCCGCCGGTGGGTTGCTCGCCGCGGAGCATCCGGCGGCGGCGGGGGCGTTGCTGCGGCGGCATCTGGGTGGGGATTGAGACCCGCCGACGCGACACGCCGTGTCGGTGGGGGCGACTGGCCGTGGGTGGGTTGACAGCGGCGGGGGTGTAGGCCGTACCGTCTTTGAGTCCTACTACGGGAAGCGGCTGTTGTTCGCTTCGTCCCTTCGTCCGCTGGCCGAGCGACATTGTTGGTGTATCGCGTCGCGGCGGCCAGGTCCAGCGGGCGGGGGTCGGCGGGGCGGCGCGAACCGGCCGCGGTTACCGGTGTACGGGCAGGGTGAGGGGCACGGCCAGTAGACAACGGCCAGGCGGGGGCAGCCAGTCCACCGTCGGGTCGGTCCGAAGGTCGGCGTCGCTCGTTCTCGCCCCACCGGCCGGGAAGGGCCTGGGAGCATCGGGGCGCGGCTTAGGCCGCGCCCCGATTTCGTGTCCGCCCCACCACGACCGGTTCCCGGATCAGGGCGGTGGGGCCGGGGTGACCTCGGCCGGTTCGGGCTCGGTGGTCTCGGGAGCACCGGCGCGGGGCGGGTAGCCTTCGGCCCGTGATCGTGGTGAGGTGCCGGTGACGACGCTCGACCGGGATGAGACGCGTACCCCGACCGTGGTGCGGCCGGTGCGGTCGCCGTTGCCGTTGCGGGTGGCGGTGCCGGTGGCGGTGGCCGCCGGGCTGGCGTTGTTGGTGGCGTTCCCGCCGTACGGCTGGTGGCCGTCGGCGGCGGTCGGGGTGGCCGGGTTGGCGGCGGCGACGCACCGGCGGCGGCTGCGTGCGGGCGCCGGGTTGGGTTTCCTGACCGGGGTGGCGTTGTTCGCGCCGCTGCTGGCGTGGACGAACCTGCACACCGGGCTGCTGCCGTGGGTGCTGCTGTCGTTGTTGCAGGCCGGCTATCTGGCGGTGCTGGGTGCGGCGACGGCGTGGGTGTCGCCGGTGGTGGACCGGTGGCGGTGGGCGTGGCCGCCGGTGACCGGGGTGTTGTGGGTGGGGCAGGAGGCGCTGCGGGACCGTACCCCGTTCGGGGGTTTCCCGTGGGGGCGGCTGGCGTTCAGTCAGGATTCGTCGCCGCTGCTGGGGTGGGCGTGGTTGGGGGGTGCGCCGCTGGTCACCGCGGTGGTGGCGGTGGTCGGCGGGTTGCTGCTGGTGGCGGTGTGGCGGCGGTGGCCGGGGGTGCGGTGGCAGCCGGTGGCCGCTGTGGTGGCGGGTGTGGTGGCGCTGGTGGCGGTGGGGTGGCTGGTGCCGTCGGGGGCCGACCCGGGTGGCCGTACGGTGCGGGTGGCGATCGTGCAGGGCAACGTGCCCCGGTTGGGTCTGGACTTCAACGCCCAACGGCAGGCGGTGCTGAACAACCACGTCGACGCGACGTTGACGCTGGCGGAGCGCGTCGCCTCGGGTGCCGAGCGGCGTCCCGACCTGGTGGTGTGGCCGGAGAACTCCTCGGACATCGACCCGTTGCGTAACGCCGCGGCCGGGGCGCGGATCTCGCAGGCCGCCGACGCGATCGGCGCGCCGATCCTGGTCGGTGCGGTGCTCGCCGGCCCGGGTGACGGTGAGGTCCGTAACGCGGGCATCCTGTGGCGGCCGGGCGGCGGCCCGGATCTGGGTCAGGTGTACACGAAGCGGCATCCGGTGCCGTTCGCGGAGTACGTGCCGATGCGGTCGTTGGCGCGTGCGGTGTCCAAGCAGGTGGACCGGGTGCGGGCCGATTTCGTGCCGGGGGCGTCGCCGGGGGTGGTCGACGCGGGTGCGGTGGTGCTCGGGGACGTGATCTGTTTCGAGGTGGCCTACGACGGGCTGGTGCGGGACACCGTCGACGGTGGGGCGCAGTTGCTGGTGGTGCAGACGAACAACGCCACGTTCGACGTGGCGGAGGCCCGGCAGCAGTTGGCGATGGTGCGGCTGCGGGCGGTGGAGCACGGTCGTGCGGCGTTGATGGCCTCGACGGTGGGGGTGTCCGGGTTCGTCGCCCCGGACGGGCGGGTAAGCGACGCCACCGGGTTCAACACCCGGGCGGTGGTGGTGCGGGACGTGACGCTCGCCGAGGGGCGTACCCCGGCCACCCGGGCCGGATGGTGGCCGGAGGTGGCGTTGGCCGGGCTGGCGGTCGCGGCCCTGGTCGTCGCGGGGGCGTTGCGGCGTCGCCGGGAGGTCACCGCCGCCGGGTGAGCCGGCAGGAACGGGGGACAGGCGTGGGCGAGGCAGCCGGGGGACAGCCGGGGGTGGGCCGGGTGCTGGTGGTGGTCCCCACCTACAACGAGGCCGACAACATCGCCGACGTGGTGGCCCGGGTGCGTCGGGCCGCGCCGGCGGTGGACGTGCTGGTCGCCGACGACAACAGCCCCGACGGTACGGGGACACTCGCGGAGGCGATGGCCGCCACCGACGCTCAGGTGCACGTGCTGCACCGGCCCGGTAAGCAGGGGTTGGGGGCGGCGTACCTGGCGGGGTTCGGGTGGGCGCGGCAGCACGGCTACGACGCGGTGGTGGAGATGGACGCCGACGGGTCGCACGCCCCGGAGGACCTGCCGGCGTTGTTGGCGGCGGCCCGCGACGCCGACGTGGTGATCGGGTCGCGGTGGGTGGGTGGGGCGCGGGTGGTGAACTGGCCGTGGCGGCGGCTGCTGCTGTCGCGGTGCGGGAACCTGTACGCGCGGATGGCGTTGGGGATGCCGGTGTCGGATGCGACAGGTGGGTTCCGGGTGTACCGGTTGTCGGCGTTGCGGGCGATGCGGCTGGAGTCGGTGTGTTCGCAGGGGTACTCGTTCCAGGTGGAGTTGTCGCGGTTGGCGCACCGGGCGGGGGTGCGGATCGTGGAGGTGCCGATCACGTTCGCCGAGCGGGAGCGGGGGGCGAGCAAGATGAGCCCGCTGATCGTGGCCGAGGCGTTGTGGCGGATCACCACCTGGGGGTTGCGGGACCGGCGGCCGGCGCGGTGGCGTCGCGGTCACGACCGGTGGCCGTGAGGGGGCGTGGCATGCTGGAGGGGCGGGCCTGTCGCCCCGCGGGCATTGTCCGGCCGGTGGCGGTGAGCGGGTGCCGCGCGACGCGGATGAGGTGAGATGCGCCGATACCTGAGGTTCGTGCCACTGGTCCTGCTGCTGGCGGTGGTGGCGGAGTTGGCCGTGTTCATCGGGGTGGGCCGGGCCGTCGGGTTCGGTGCGGCGGTGCTGCTGGTGTTCGCCGCGTCCCTGCTGGGGCTGGTGTTGCTGCGCCGGGAGGGGATGCGCGCCTGGCGGGGGTTCCGCACGTCGGTGGAGTCCCGGCAGCCGCCGGGCCGGCAGGTGACCGACGGGCTGGTCGGGTTGGCCGGGGCGTTGCTGCTGGCGATCCCCGGCCTGCTCAGCGGGCTGGTGGGGGTGTTGCTGCTGGTGCCGCCGGTGCGCCGGTTGGCGCGTGCCGGGGTGCAGCGGGCCACCGAGCGGCGGGTGTCGTCGATGGTCGCCGGTGACCTGTTCGGTCCGCGTACGGTGCGGGTGCGGCAGGGGGAACCGGCCGCGCCGCCGGCCGGGGAGGACGTGGTGGCCCCGCAGGTGGTCGACGAGGGTCGGGCCATCGAGGGGGAGATCGTGGAGCCCCGCCGGCCCTGAACACCGGACACACGACGACGCCCCCGGGACCTCCCGGGGGCGTCGTCGTCGCTGTGCGGGTCAGGCGCGGCCGCGGCGGGTGCGGACCTCCTGGAGCCGTTCGGCCAGGATGTCCTCCAGCTCGGCGATGGACCGCCGCTCCAGGAGCATGTCCCAGTGGGTACGCGGCGGCTTGGCCTTCTTCTGTTCCGGTTCGGTGCCGTCGACGAGCCGGGCGACGCTGCCGTCGAACTTGCATTCCCAGGTGGTGGGGACCTCGGCGTCGACAGCGAACGGCACCTCGAACTGGTGGCCCTTGGCGCAGAGGTACTCGCGGGTCTGGCGCGGCGCGAGCTCGGTGTTGCGGTCGGATTCGTAGCTGACCGCGCCCAGCCGGCTACCGCGCAGCATGCGCTCGCCCATGTTCGACTTCCCCTCGCTCGTGGTGCTGGTCTTCCGGTGTAACGGCCGGTCACCGCCGGGGCATTCCCGCCCCGACGGGTGGGACGACCCCCGCAAGGGTAGCCGGCCACCACACCGACCCGGCGGGTTCGCCCCGGCCGGGTCGACATCGGTGTGTGCACCGCGATGGTAGCCGCCGCGCGCCGCGGTGGCAGCGGTGACGGGCCGTTGCGGGGCGGCCGGTGACGATAGCATCCGCGGCATGGCCACCACCGTGCATCCCGGCGCGTGCCCCCTGGACTGTCCCGACACCTGCGTCTGGCAGCTCACCGTCACCGACGGGCGACCGGTGGCGCTGCGCGGCGACCAGGAGCATCCGTTCACCCGGGGCGTGTTGTGCGGCAAGGTGAACCGTTACCTCGACGCGGTCACCGGGCCCGACCGGCTGACCACCCCGCTGGTGCGGGTCGGCCCGAAGGGTGTCGGGCCGGTGTCGTACCGGCCGGCGAGCTGGGACGAGGCGGTCCGCCGGGTCGCCGACGGGCTGCGCGCCAGCATCGACGTCCACGGCCCGGAGTCGGTCCTGCCCTACTACTTCGCCGGCACGATGGGCCTGGTGCAGGGCTGGTCGATGGGTCCGCGGCTGTTCGCGCACCTGGGGGCGTCGCGGCTGCGGACCACCATCTGCACGGCCGCGTCCCGGGCCGCCCTCTCGTCGGTCTACGGCGGGTCCGTCGGTTTCGAACCGGAGTCGGTGGTGGAGGCGAAACTGGTCGTCCTGTGGGGGGCGAACCTGCTCTCCACCAACCTGCACCACTGGCCGTTCGTGCGGCAGGCCCAGCAGCGCGGCGCCCACGTCGTCACCATCGACCCGCTGCGCACCGACACCGCCGCCCGCAGCGACGCGCACGTCGCGCCGCTGCCCGGCACCGACGCCGCGCTCGCCCTGGGGTTGATGCGGCACATCCGGGATCTCGGCGCGGTCGACCGGCCGTGGGTGGCCGCGCACACCGTCGGCTGGGACCGGTTGCAGGCACGCCTCGACGAGTGGCCGGTGGAGCGGGCCGCCGCCGAGTGTGGTCTCGACGTCGACGTGGTGCGGGACCTCGGTGAGCGGATCGCCACCACCCGCCCCACCGCCATCCGGATCGGGTTGGGGCTGCAACGGCACGCCGGGGCCGGGCAGGCGGTCCGGGCCATCGCGGCGATCCCCCTGCTCACCGGGGACTTCCGGTATCCCGGCGGTGGGGCGTTGGCCACCACCAGCGGGCACCACCGCATCGACGCCGACCGGGTCGCCCGGCCCGCCGGGATGCCCGCCCCGCCGGCCCGGTCGATCAACATGAGTCGGCTCGCCGCCGCGCTCACCGACGAGGCCGACCCGCCGGTCACCGCGCTGGTGGTCTTCGACACCAACCCGGTCGCGACCGTTCCCGACCAGAACCGGCTGCGGCGCGGCCTGACCCGCGCCGACCTGTTCACGGTGGTGCTGGAGCAACGCTGGACCGACACCTGCGACTTCGCCGACGTGGTGCTGCCGGCCACCATGCAGCCGGAACACCTCGACCTGCACACCTCCTACGGCCACCACTACGCCACCCTGAACCGGCCGGTGCTCGACCCGCCGGGGCAGGCGCTGCCCAACACGGAGATCTTCCGGCGGATCGCCGCCGCGCTCGGGTTGGACCATCCCCGGCTGCGGGACAGCGACGAGGACCTGGCACGGCAGCTGCTCGACGGCACCGGCGTCGACTACGACGAGTTGACCCGCCGGACGTACGTGCGGGCCACCGGTGTGGCCGTCGGTTCCGCCCCGTACGCCGAGGGTGGGTTTCCCAGCCACGACGGGCGGGCCCGGTTCCACGATCCGCGGCTGACCGGGCAGGGCGTCGACCCGCTCGTCGGGTACACGCCGCCGGTGGAGGTGGGTGACGCCGTGCTGGCCCGCCGGTTCCCACTGGCGTTGATCTCCCCGGCCGGCCGGTTCTTCCTCAACTCGACGTTCGCGTCGCTGCCGTGGCACCGCAGCCGCACCGGTCCGCCCCGCATCCACCTGCATCCCGTCGACGCCGCCGCCCGGGGCCTGACCGACGGCGATCCGGCGCGGGTGCACAACGACCGGGGGGAGTTCCTGGCCACCGTCGCCGTGGACGACGCCACCCGCCCGGGGTTGGCGTTCACCTACAAGGCGTACTGGGCGCGGTTGAGTCCCGGCGGCAGCACCGTCAACGCGGTCACCGGGGTCCGCGACACCGACCTCGGTGGTGGGCCGACGTTCCACGACACCCGGGTCGAGGTGCAGGCCGCCCCGGCCGGCGTGATCCAGCCCGGTCAGCCCGGCGACTGAGCGCTGATCCGCGCCAACGCGGTGGCCAGGTCGCTGACCTGGTCGGCGAGTTGACCGGCACGGCGCTGGGCGGCGTCCCGGTCAGCCAGCGCCCGGTCCAGTTCGGCCAGTCGGGCCCGGTCGGCGGCCGACGCCCGCTGCGCCCGTTGCAGCTCGGCGCGGGCCTCGGTCAGCTCGGCGGTCAGGGCGTCCACCCGGGCCAGCGCGGCGGCCAGTTCCTCCCCGGCGCGGGCGGTCCGCGCGGCGGTCTCCTCCCGGGCAGCGTCGGCGTCGGCGCGCGCGGCGTCGGCGTCGCGGCGGGCCACCTGCGCCTCGGCCTCGGCCTGCCGGGCCTGGTCGGCGGCGGCGGTGGCGTCGGCGCGGGCCGCCGTGGCGGCGGCGTGCGCCTGCCGGGTCTCCTGGCGGGCGGCGGTGGCGTCGGCGACGGCCCGCTGCGCGTCGGTGGCGTGCCGGGCGGCGTCGGCGCGGGCGGCGTCCCGGTCGACGGTCAGGTCGGCGGCGAGCTGCCGGGCGGTGTCCCGTTCGGCGCGCAGGGTCCGCAGCTCGTGGCGGGCGGCGTCGCGGTCCCGTTCGGCCTGCACCCGCAGCGCCTGGGCGGCGGCGGCGTCCCGGCGGGCCGTGTCGGCGGCGGTTGCGGCCTGTTCGGCCTGTTCCCGGGCGGCGGCGGCGCGGGTGTCGGCCTGCTCGGCGCGCTGCTGCGCCGCGTCGGCCGAGGCGAGCGCGGCCCGGGTCTCCTGCCGGGCGCGGGCGGTGTCGGCGGCGGCCGTCTCGGCGGCCTCGCGGGCCTCGTCGCGGGCGGTGTGCGCGGCGGCGATCTCGGTGGCGGCGTCGGCGCGGGCCTGGGCGAGCTGCCGCTGCACCCCCGCCGGGGACAATTCGGCGTGCAACGCCTCGGTGAGGGTCTGCACCACCTGGTCGAGCCGGTCGACGACCTCCCAGGTGCGGGCCACCTGACCGGGCAGTCCGGGGGCGTTGCGGTGGCGCATCCGCGAGTTGCGCGACGCCCGCTGGCAGGCGCCGTCGTTGTCCCGGCAGTACCGGAACGGGCGTCCCGCACCGGCACGTTGCGGGACGTCACGTCCACAGTGCGCGCAGGGACGCAGGTCGGCGGGGGTGGTGGGCTGCGGGTCCATCGACGGGGAAGTCTAGAGGCTGCCCGGGCACACCCCCACCACCGGTACGACCCGCGCCGTCGCCGGGACCGTTACGGTGGGCCGGTGGCCGTCTCCCCGTACATCGTCAAGTTGCGCGCCCACGTCGGACACGACCTGCTGCTGCTGCCCGGGGTGACCGGGGTGGTCCACGACGACGCCGGTCGGGTGCTGCTGGCCCGCCGTAGCGACAACGGCCGCTGGTCGCTGCCGGCCGGCGTGGTCGACCCGGGCGAGCAGCCCGCCGACGCGGTCGTTCGGGAGGTGTGGGAGGAGACCGGGGTGCGGGTCGTCGTCGACCGGATCGCCGGGGTCGCCACCCACCCGGTGGTCTACCCCAACGGTGACGCCTGCGAATACCTCAACGTGTGGTTCCGGTGCCGGCCGGTCGGTGGGCGACCCCGCGCCGACGGCGACGAGTCCACCGAGGTCGGCTGGTTCGCCCCGGACGCGCTGCCGGAGCTGGACGAGTGGGCGCGGCTGCGGCTGGACACCGCCGCCGCCCACGACGACGCCCCCTGGTTCGCGCGCCCCGGGCAGCGGCATCCCGCCCTGTGCCGGCCCGACGCGCTGTGACCCGCGTGCCTGCCGGACCGTGGGCGGGTCACCGGCGGTGGGTCACCCGCACCGGGGTGCCCGCCGGCAGGTCGCAGTCGGTGTCGCCGTAGGGGCTGCGGACCCGGATCCGGCGGCTGGTGGCGGCGACCAGCCGGGCGGTGACCCGACCGTCGTCCCAGGTCAACTCCTCGACGGTGAGCCGGCCCCGGCAGGTCACCCCACGCAGCGTCCCCCGTCGCAGGCCCGGCGGCAGCGCCGGCAGCAACCGCAGCAGACCCGGGCGGGTCTGCACCAGCGCCTCGATCAGCACCGCCGGCAGGGTGTGCGCGGCGTCGGCGTTGTAGGTAACCCGGCCCGGGTTGTGGGCGCTCATCAGCGACCGGAAGAACATGTCCGCCGCGACGATCCGCCGCAGGTACGCCCCGACCAGCGGCCCGTCGCCGAGCCGGGCGGCCACCAGGGCCCGGTGCAGGATGCCGTGGGCGGAGCCGTCCTCGTCGCCGCGGACCGTCAACGCCCGGTGCGCCGCCGCCGCCAACTCCGGGGTGTCCTCGGGGTCGATCTCCCCGGTCGGCCACACCGGGTAGAGGTGGCTGACGTGCCGGTGGTCGTCGTCGGGGCGGTAGCCGGGCCACGCCCACTCGGCCAGCGCGCCCCGCGCGTCGATCCGGTAGCCGGGCAGCCGGTCCCGGGCCGCCGTCCACCGCTGCGACCCGGTCACCTCGGCGGCGACGGTCATGGCGTGCCGGGCGGCGGCGACGTCCATGGTGGCGTTCACGGCGACCGGCACCGGCCGGCCGGCCCCGTCGAGGGGGCCGGTCTCCGGCGAGTACGACGGCACCAGCGCCGGCTGCCCGTCGACGTCGGTGAGCACGTCGGTGAAGAAGTCGGCCACCTCGGCCAGCCACCCCGCCACCTCCCCCAGCGGTTCCCCGGTCACCTGGTGGTGTTCGTAGAGGGGGTGCAGCAGCCAGTGCGCGCCGGCCAGCCACGCGGTGAACGGCCAGTGCGGGTGGACGTGGAACAGGTGTCCGTGTTCACCGTCGGTGCGGCTGGGCGCGAGCAGGCCCCGTGCCCCGTAGACGGCGCGGGCGTTGTCCCGCCAGTGGTCGACCTGGGCGCGGACCAGCCGGGCGTGCGCGGCGGTCACCTCCGGCAACGCGCCGACGTTCGCGCCGGCCAGTTGCAGGTTGAGGTTCGCGTCGGTGGTGAAGTCCCCCGCCCAGGCCGCGTCCCAGGACCCCGTCCAGATGCCGGTCAGCCGGGGCGGCAGCACCCCGCTGGCGCTGAACAGCAGGTACCGGCCGGCGTGGAAGAGCCGTTCCAGCAGCGCCGGGTCCAACCGGTCACCGGCGGTGACCTGCCGGTCGAGCAGCGCCCCCACGGGCAGGTCCCGGTCGGCGGCCGGCACCGCCAGGTCCAGGTCGACCCGCCGGTAGGGGCCCGTGTGCCGGGTGACGTGCCGGGCCAGCAGCGTCGGGTAGTCGGCCGGGCCGTCGGCGAGTCGCCGCTGCTGTGCGGCGGTGGGCCACGCCGCGGTGGCGGTGCGCTCCAGGGCGGTGGTCAGCAGCGCCGGTCCGCGTACCAGCACCCGGTCACCGGCGGGTTCGGCGTCGCCCCGCACCAGGGTCACCGCCTCGAAGCCGTACGCGCCGCCGACGTCGGGGTAGCGGCCGCGTACCCGCAGGAACACCAGCCCGTCGTGGCGGTAGGCGGTGGTGTCGTAGTGCACCGTGTCGGGGCGGCCGGGCAGGTCACCGGTCGCCCCGACGACACAGTCGCCCTGGTCCAGGTGGGTGACGACCAGCCGGTCGGCGCGGGAGACGAAACTGCGTCGCCGCCGCCCGGACCACCGCACCACCACCTCGCCGGTGGTGAAGTCGGTATGCCGCCGGTAGTCCCGCACCGTCGTCGCGGGGGCGTCGACGGTCAGCGCGAACCCCGGATGGTACGACTGGGTCCACGCCAGGTCCCGGCCGCCGGTGAGCAGTTCACCGGCCTCGGCGCGCCGGCCGGTGAGGACCAGTTCCCGGATCCGGGGCAGCAGCGCGGCCAGGTGCGGGGCCCGCGCGTCGTGGGTGCCGTTGGGCAACACGAACCGGTGGTGGTTGACCACCAGCCGTTCGGCGTGCGGGTCACCGGGGACCATCAGCCCGTACTCGCCGTTGCCGGTGAGGAAGGCGTCGGGCCAGTCGGCGGCCGGTGCGTCGTCCCAGATCCGGTGTGCCGACGGGGGTGGCCCGCCGGTCACCGGGGGGTCCGGGCCGTCGGCGCGGCGGTGCTGTCCCGGATGGTCAACCGGGGCGGCAGCAGCGTCACCTCCGGCACCGGCTCGTCGTGCAGTTTGCGCATCAGCAACGCCACCGCCTGCCGGCCGATCTCCTCGGCGGGCACCGGCACCGAGGTGATCCGGGGTGCGGCCTGTTCGGCGAACTGGTCGGGGCAGATCGCCACCACCGACATGTCCTGCGGCACCCGTCGTCCCAGGGTCGGCAGGCAGGCCAGCACCGGCCCGACGGCCGCCTCGTTCTGCACCACCAGCGCCGACAGGTCGGGGTGCCGGTCGAGCAGGTCGGCGAGTTCCTGACGGATCGCGGCGGGCCCCTCCTCGAAGGGTTGGGTGACGACGGTGACGCCGTGCCGGTCGGCGGCGGCGGCCACCCCGGCGCGGGTGCGGTGGGCGAAGCCGGTGCCCCGGTCGTAGACGGCGGCGGGAGCGCCGAGCAGTGCCACCCGGTGGTGCCCGAGCCGGGCCAGGTGTTCCACGCACACCTGACCGGCGCGGTGGAAGTCCAGGTCCACGCAGGTCAGGCCGGTCGGGTCGGCGGGGACGCCGATCAGGACGCTGGGTCGGGTCAGGTCCCGCAGCAGCGGCACCCGCGAGTCGTCCAGCTCGACGTCCATCACCAGCATCCCGTCGACCATGGCGCTTCCGGCGATGCGGCGCAGCCCCGACGGCCCCTCGTCGGAGGTGACGAGCAGGACGTCGTGGTCGAAGCGGCGGGCCGTGGTGACCACCGCGATCGCGAACTGCATCACCACCGGCACCTGCATGCCGGCGCGCAACGGCAGCACCAGGGCGATGGTGTTGGCGCGTCGGCTGGCCAGCGCCCGCGCCCCGGCGTTGGGGTGGTAGCCCAGTTCCCGGATGCTGGCCAGCACCCGGGTGCGGGTCACCTCGGAGATGGCCCGTTTGCCGCTGAGCACGTACGACACGGTGCTGACCGCCACCCCGGCGTGCCGGGCGACGTCGACGATGGTGACCTGGTCGGGCGACTTGCGGCTGCGCCCGGACGTGCCGGTCACCGGGCACCGCCGGCGGTCACCGTGGGGCGGGGTTGCGGCGCGGCGGCGCGGGTGTGCACGGTCACCGCGCCGACGGCGCGGATGTCGCGGGCGGAGCGGCCGACCAGCAGGGTGTGGGTGGCGTCCTCCAGCACCGGGCCGCCGCGCTGCTCGTCCCACCAGGTCAGGTCGTCGGCGCGCAGCCGCAGGGTGACGGTGCGCCGCTGGCCGGGGGCGAGGGTGACCCGGGTGAAGTCGCGCAGCTGCCGCAGCGGCTGCTTGACCCGGGAGCGGCGCTGCCGGGTGTAGAGCTGCACGGTCTCCTCACCCTCCCGGTCGCCGGTGTTGGTGACCTCGACGCTCACCTCGACCTCGTCGCCGGCGGTCACCGTCGGCGGGTCCACCCGCAGGTCAGCGTAGTGGAACCGGGCGTAGCTCAGGCCGTGGCCGAACGGGTACAGCGGCTCGCCCCGGTAGTAGAGGTAGGTGCTGTCGGCGCCGATCACGTCGTAGTCGAGCAGGTCGGGCAGGTCGGCGGCGTCGGGGTACCAGGTCTGGGTGAGCCGGCCGCCGGGGTCGGCTGCGCCGAGCAGCACCTGCGCCAGGGCGGTGCCGTGTTCCTGCCCGCCGTGCGCCGACCACAGCACCGCCGGCAGGTTCTCGTGCGCCCAGCCCACCGCGTACGGGTAGCTGCTGGTGAGCACCAGCACCGTCTGCGGGTTCGCGGCGTGCACGGCGCGCAGCAGCCGTTCCTGCCCGGCGGGCAGGGCCAGGTCGACGCGGTCCTCGGTCTCCCGGCCGTTGACCATCGGGTGGTTGCCGAGGACGACGACGGCCACGTCGGCGGCGTCGGCCAGCGCGGCGGCCTCGGCCACGCCGTCGGCGACGAGTTCGACGGTGAACGCGGTGGCGGTGTCCGGGTCGGTGGCGTCGGCGCGGAGCCGCCCGTCCTCGTCGACCCGCACGTACGCGCCGGTGGCGAGGTGGTGCAGCAGGGTGGTGCCGTCGGGGCGGTGCCGGAAGCGGAACGTCTCCCGCACGATCCAGCCGCCCGGTCCGGGGCGGTCGTTGGCCAGTGCCCCGTCGTCGTCGGCGCCGACGTGCCGGCCGTTGGCGACGGCGCGTAGCGCCACCACGTCCTGCCCCCAGTCGAACACGTCGAACCAGGTGCCGTCGCGGCCGTCGTCGGCGGTCAGCGGCCCACCCTCGGAGGAGCGGGGGCAGCGGACGTACCGGTCGCCGACGCGCAACGCGATCCGGTCGGCCCCGCAGTGGTGGGTGACGGTGGGCAGTTCCCGGGCGAGGCCCTCCCGGACGGTGACCGCGTACGGCAGGGTGCCGCTGTACCAGTCCTCGTACACGGTGTCGGCGAGCGGGCCGAGGACCGCGACCCGGGGTGGGGTGCGGGTGGGCAGTGGCAGCAGCCCGTCGTTGTCGAGCAGCACGATCGACTGGCGGGCGGCCTCACGGGCCAGGTCCCGGTGGGCGGGGCTGTCGAGCACGTCGGGGCAGACCCCGGCGAACGGGTCCTGCCCGGGTGGGTCCAGGTCGCCGAGGCGGATGCGGACGCTGAGGATGCGGCGGACCGCCCGGTCCACGTCGGATTCGTCGACGAGCCCCCGCTGGAGGGCTTCGGTGATGCGTCGGACGGTCGGTGCGCTGTCGGTGTCGTCCTCGGTGAAGTTGTCGATGCCGGCGCGCAGGGCGGCGGCGAATCCGGTGACGTGGTCGGGCAGGTGGCCCTGCACGCCGGCGATGTTGGTGACCGCCCCGGCGTCGCCGACGACCATCACCTCGTGGCTGGTCCACCGGCGCAGTTCGTCGTTCAGCAGCGGGCTCAGGTGCGCGGGCACCCCGTCGACCAGGTTGTAGGAGGCCATCACGGCGACCGCCGCCCCGGCGGCGAGTGGCGCGCGGAACGCGGGCAGTTCGTACTCGTGCAGGACCCGGGGTGGCAGGTCGCTGGAGGTGGTGGCCCGGTCGGTCTCGTTGTTGTAGCCGAGGAAGTGTTTCACCGTCGGGGCGGTGCGCAGCCGGTGGGGGTGGTCGCCGCGCAGCCCGGACGCGTAGGCGGTGGCGAGCCGGCCGGTCAGCCACGGGTCCTCCGACCAGCCTTCCTCGTTGCGGCCCCAGCGGGGGTCGCGCAGCGGGTTGACCACCGGCGCCCACACGTTGAGCCCGACGCCGGCGGGGTCGGCCTGGTGTTTGACCCGCACCTCGGTGCCGACGGCGTCGCCGACGGCCCGGATCAGGTCGGGGTTCCAGCTGCTGGCCAGGCCGACGACCTGCGGGAAGACGGTGGCCGGGCCGAGCCAGGCGACCCCGTGCAACGCCTCGGTGCCGGTGCGGAAGCCGGGCAGGCCCAGCCGGGGCACGGGGGCCTGCCACTGGTGCAGCAGGCCGATCTTCTCCGGCAGGGTGAGCTGGGCCAGCAGCTCGTCGGCGTGCGTTTCGGGGGACGGTCCGGTGGGGTCGTTCATCTGCGGTTACCTTCCGGTGGCTCGCGGTGAGGCGTCCGGCCGGCGGTCGAAGCGTTTCGACGGCCGTGGTGACGTGCGGCATCGCGGAGTGAGGGTGGTGGCGGTCGTCGGCCCGGAGCGGCGAAGCGCTTCGACGACTGCGGAAAACGTGCCGCCCCGGGTGCCCGAACGACGGGGCGGCGGTTCGAGGTTGGCACCTGCGCGTCGGCCGGTCAAGAGGGGACCGGCCCCCGGATCAACCGGCGGGGAGTCGACCGGCCTCGATGGTGGCCAACGCGGCGGTGGCACCGCCCAGCGCGGGGGCGGCGGAGTCCAGCGTGGAGGCGTCGAGGCGGCAGCCCCCGGCCTGCGGGGCGAGGGTCCGGGCGACCAGTTCCGCGCGGGCGGCCGGCAGCAGCCAGGGCGCGAGGGTGGCGAAGTGCCCACCGACCACGATCGCCTCCGGGTTGAGCAGGTTCGCCAGGATCGACGCCCCGTGCCCGAGGTGCCGGCCGATCTCGGCGAGCCCGGCCAGCACGGCCGGGTCCTCCTGCCGGGCCGACGCCACGATCCGGTCGAGTTCCGGCAGGTAGTCGGTGACCGGGCCGTCCTGGGTGGCGTCGGGCAGCAGGCGGGCCACCACGGCCGGCAGCGCGGTCGACGCGGCCAGGCAGCCGCGTCGGCCGCACGGGCACGGTGGCCCGGCCGGGTCGAGGCAGAGGTGGCCGAGTTCACCGGCGTGGCCCCGGCCGCCCCGCAGCAGCCGGCCACCGGCGAGCACCCCCGCGCCGACGGAGACCCCGCCGGTGACGTGGACCAGGTCGGTGGCGCCGGCGTACGCGCCGTGGCGCTGTTCGGCCAGCACCGCGAGGTTGGCGTCGGTGTCCACCGTGACGGTGAACCCGGTCTCCCGCAGCGCGGTCCGCAGATCGGCGGCCAGCGGCACGTCCCGCCAGCCGAGGCCGCTGGCCAGGGGCACCCCACCGGCGGTGTCGACCAGGCCGGGCACCCCGACGGTGAGGCCGAGCACGGTGCGGCCCTGCCCGGTGACCCGGCCGATCGCGCGGCGGGCCAGGGTGACCAGCGCCCGGACGGTGTCGGCGGGGCCGGCGGTCGGGGCGGGGAACGCCCGCCGCCAGGTGAGCAGCCGGTTGCCGCCCGGATCCACGGCGACCACCACCAGGTCGTCCGCGCCGATCTGCAGGCCCAGCGCCGCGTACGGGGAGCCGTCGAGGACGAGCATGGTGGCCGGCCGGCCGACCCGGTTGCCGGTCAGCCCGGTCTCGCGGACCAGCCGCCTGTCGAGCAGTTCGGTGACCAGGCTGGACACGGTGGCCTTGTTGAGCCCGGTGGTGGCGGCGATGTCGGCCCGGGAGCAGGGGGCGTGCAGGCGGACGTGCCGCAGGACCACGGCCCGGTTGGCCACCCGGACGTCACCCAGGTCGGTCGGCTGCGGTTCGTTGTGGATGCTGATCACGGTCTGTCCGCTCCCTGCGCCCGACGGTGGGTGGTGCCGTGCCGGTGCGTCGTCGCCCACCGTCGACCCCGCACGGGCACGCCGGGTCGGCCGGTGGGCGACGCCGTCGGCGGGCCGGTGCGCCGTCGGTACGTCTGTTCGGCTGGAAACTCAACTAACTCTAGCGGCACGTCCGGAGCCCGGACAGCCACCCGGCCCGGTGGGGTCAGTCCGGTGGGAACCACGGGGTGAACGGCGTCGGGGTGACCGGTTCGCCGTTGAGCAGCAGCCGGCGGGGGGCGTCGTCGCCGACCACGCTCAGCCGGCGGACCCGCAGCGGCCCGTCGGTGCGGACCCGCAGGGTGTCGCCGTCGCGCAGCGCCTGCACCACGGTGTCGCCGTCGACGTCGTGCAGCACCGTGCGGGCGTCCACGCCACCCCAGCTGACCAGGGTGACGTCGTCGAACGGTCCGTCGCCGACGGTGCCGGTGGCCGCGACGAGCGGCACCAGGGCGCCGTGCCGGACGAACAGCGGCAGCCGGTGCAGCGGCACGGCCACCCGCAGGTGCCGGCCGCCGCCGTGCCGTTCGCCGGTGCCGGCGTCGATCCAGTCGTCGCCGGTGGGCAGGTAGACGGCCCGCCGCCCGGACGGGTCGGTGACCGGGGCGACGAGCAGGTCGGTGCCGAGCCGGTACTGCAGGTCGGTGGTCCACGCGGTCGGGTCCTCGGGGGTGTCGACGAGCAGCGCCCGCATCATCGGCGCGCCGGTACGCGCCGACTCCACCGCCGCCGACCACAGGTACGGCATCAGCCGGTAGCGCAGCCGCAGCGCGGCGACCGCGTCGCGTTCGGTGTCGGCGGGGAAGTCCCACGGCAGCCGGCTGGTGGTGCCGTGCAGCCGGACCAGCGGCGACAGCGCCCCGAACTGGGTCCACCGCACGTACAGGTCCGCCTCGGGGGTGCCGTGGAAGCCGCCGGTGTCGTGGCTCCAGAACGGCACCCCGGACAGCCCGTGGGACAGGCCGCCGCGCAGGGTGCTGGCCAGGCCGGGCCAGGTGGCGTTGACGTCGCCGCTCCACTGCGCGCTGTGCCGCTGCCCGCCCAGGTACGACGAGCGGGCCCACACCGTACGGTGCCCGGCGACCTCCTCGGTGAGGTCGGCGACGATGTCGTTGAACAGCAGGGTGTAGACGTTGTGCAGTTCGACGCCGGTCATGCCGTTGTGCGCCACCGCGTCGGCCGGCACCCCCTCGGCGAAGTCGGTCTTGAACACCGCCACCCCCTGCTCCAGCAGGGGGCGCAGCAGCCCCCGGAACCAGGCGACGGCGTCGGGGTTGGTGAAGTCGACGATGGCGCTGGCCGGGTAGCTGCCGTGCCACACGTCCGCCACGTACGTGCTGCCGTCGGCGCGGTGCAGGAAGTAGCCGGCGCGGGCCGCGTCGGCGTAGAGCGGGCTGTCGGTCATCAGGTACGGGTTCATCCACAGGCACACCCGGAACCCCTGCCCGGCGAGGGTGGCCAGCATCCCGGCCGGGTCGGGGAACGCCTCGTCGTCCCAGCGCAGCTCGGACCAGCGGCCGGCGACCTGCCAGTAGCAGTCCAGGTGCAGCACGTCGCAGGGGATGTCGCGGTCCCGGATGCGGCGGGCCCGCTGCAGCACCCGCTGCTGGCTGTCGGGGTAGAACCCCGAGGAGATCCACGCCCCGAAGGCCCACTTCGGCGGCAGGTACGGCCGGCTGGTCAGCTCGTCGAACCGGTCCAGCACCTCGACGGGGGTGGGGCCGGCGAGCACGTAGTAGTCGAGCAGGTCGTCGGGGACGATGATCTGCACGGCGCTGTGGGTGGACTGGCAGACGTCGAACTGCACCGGCATGCCGCTGTCGACGAGCACCCCGTAGCCCCGGTCGGACAGGTAGAACGGCACGTTCTTGTGGGACCGCTCGGACTCCCCGCCGAAGGCGTCGTAGTTCCACATCAGGGCCCGTTGGCCGCGCTTGTCCAGCGGGGTGAACTTCTCCCCGAAGCCGACGAACCGTTCGTCGCCGAACGCCACGAAGCTCTCATGCCAGGCGACGGGCGCGCCGTCGGCGCTGCTGCGGCCGAACGGCAGGGTGCGGCGTCGGCCGCTGATGTCCCTGGTGCCCGGGTCCTGGTCGAGCAGCACCCGACCGTCGGGGGTGAGGAACCGCAGGTGCCAGGGGTCGAGACGGATCTCGGCGACGACCGCGCCGGCGTCGATGAGCACGTGGGTGTCGTCCACGGTGATCGCGGCGGGGTGGGCCCGGGGGTGGACCAGGGGCAACGCGCGGGCCGAGCGGCTGCGGGCCTGCGGGTCCTCGGCGAGGCGGACCCGGATCACGCCGTGGCCGGCGGCGTCGAGGCGGACCACCAGGCTGCCGCCGTCGGACAGGGCGGCCTTGACGGTGACGCCGTGCTCGTCGGTGGCGACGACCTCGGCCCGGCCGACGGTGGCGACCCCGTCCTCGCCCGGTTCCCGTACGGGCAGGTCGGGCGGGTCGGCCACGAACGTCTCGTACGGGACCAGTGGCGGTCGGTACGGCATCGGCGTCTCCTCGGGCACGTTTTCCGGCGGTACCGACAGTTTCTTTGCCTTCCCAACGAACTGTCAACGAGGGACTTCGATTGACTCGCGATCAACCTGATTGACATGGGTAAATCACCTCCATAGTTTGGACACCTATCAAACAAAGTCGACGGGATGGTGAGTATGTGGGACGACGGGCGGCTCTGTTACGGCGGTGACTACAACCCCGAGCAGTGGCCCGCCGCCACCTGGCGCGAGGACGTCGCCCTGATGCGCCGGGCCCGGATCAACCTGGTCACCGTCGGTGTGTTCGCCTGGTCCCGGCTCGAACCCGCCCCCGGCCGCTACGATTTCGGCTGGCTCGACGAGGTGCTGGACCTGCTGCACGACGGCGGCATCCGGGTCGCCCTGGCCACCCCCACCGCCTCCCCACCGCCCTGGTTCTCCCTGGCCCACCCCGACGCGCTGCCGGTCACCGCCGACGGCGTCCGGCTGCACCACGGCAGCCGCGACACCTACTGCGCCGCCGCCCCCGCCTACCGGGCCGCCGCCCGGGGCATCGCCGCCACCCTCGCCGCCCGCTACGCCCACCACCCGGCCGTCGCCCTGTGGCACGTGCACAACGAGTACGGCACCACCTGCCACTGCCCGCACGCCGAGGCCGCGTTCCGCCGCTGGCTCGTCGAACGCCACGGCGACCTGGACACCCTCAACGCCGCCTGGGCCACCAGCTTCTGGAGCCAGCACTACACCGACTGGGCGTACGTGAGCACCCCCCGGGCCACCCAGTACCTCGGCAACCCCGGCCAGCTGCTGGACTTCCGGCGGTTCTGGTCCGACACCCTGCTCGCCGCGTACGTCGAACAACGTGACCTGCTCACCGCGGCCAACCCGGCGCTGCCGGTCACCACCAACTACGTCCTGGGCGACTGGGTGCCGGTCGACCACGCCCGCTGGGCGGCCGAGGTGGACCTGGTCGCCGTCGACCACTACCCGTCGGCCGTCGACGGCGGCGCCGAGGAACAGACCGCCCTCGCCGCCGACCTGGCCCGCGGCTGGGCACGCCACGGCCGCCGACGGGCCGCCACCCGACGCGGCGCGGCCCCCGCCGACGGGCCGGCCGGTTGGCTGCTGATGGAGAGCGCCGCCAGCCAGATCCACACCACCGGCCGCTCGCACACCAAGGAACCCGGCCGGATGGCCCGGCACAGCCTGTCCCACGTCGCCCGCGGCTCCCGGGGGGCGATGTTCTTCCAGTGGCGGGCCCCGGCCGGCGGCGCGGAACGATTCCACTCCGCGCTGGTGCCGCACACCGGCCCCGACACCCGGGTGTTCCGCGAGACGGTCCGCCTCGGCGAGCACCTCGACCGGCTCGCCGAGGTCACCGCCGGCGAGGTCACCGCATCGGTCGCACTGGCCTTCGACGCCGCCAGCGGCTGGGCGCTGCGCCACCCCGGCATGCCCTCGACCCTGCTCGACGGCCACGCCGAACTGGCCGCCGCGCACCGGGCGCTGTGGCGGGCCGGGTACGGCTGCGACATCGTCGTCCCCGGCGACCCGCTCGACCGGTACCGGCTGCTCGTCCTACCCGCCGTCTACCTGGCCGACGACGATGTCGCCGGCTGGGTCCGCGCCCACGTCGAGGCGGGCGGACACCTGCTGGTCAGCTACCTCAGCGGGGTGGCCGACCAGCACGGCCGGGTGCACCTCGGCGGCTACCCCGGCGCGTACCGGGACCTGCTCGGCCTGCGGGTGGAGGAGTTCCACCCGCTCGCCGCCGACGAACAGGTGCTGCTCTCCGGCGGCGGGACCGGCCGGATCTGGTCGGAGACCGTCCACCTGTGCGGCGCCGAACCGGTCGGCACGTACGTCGGTGGGGTCCTCGACGGCCGACCGGCGGTGACCCGGCACCGCACCGGCGACGGCACCGCCTGGTACCTGTCGACCCGGCCCGACGACCGCACCTACCGGCGGCTGCTCACCGAGGTGGCCCGGACCGCCGGCCTCGCCCCGGTCTGCCCGGACGCCCCACCCGGGGTGGAGGCGGTCCGCCGCGCCGGCCCGCAGGGGAGCTGGCTGTTCCTGCTCAACCACACCGACCGGCCGCAGCGGGTGCCCGTCACCGGCGTCGACCTGTTCACCGACACCCCCGCCGACGGCACGGTGGTCCTGCCGGCCGGCGGCGTCGCGGTGGTCCGCGAGGAACCGGCCCCGATGGCGTCCGTCACAGCCACTCCGCCGATGACCGACCGGACCCCGCCCGCCTAACCTTGCCCCGGTGGGGACGAGGAACACGACGGCACCGCGCACACTGCCGCTCTGG
The DNA here is from genome assembly GCF_016901255.1 of Micromonospora humida. Classification (NCBI taxonomy): domain Bacteria; kingdom Bacillati; phylum Actinomycetota; class Actinomycetes; order Micromonosporales; family Micromonosporaceae; genus Micromonospora; species Micromonospora humida. Next base: position 34,388 of record NZ_JAFEUC010000003.1, on the reverse strand, counting down.
CCGCTGTACCTGATGTTCGCGGCGATGCCGCTGTGGTGGCTGCTCGGTGGCCTCTACCTCGGCTGGGCGCTGTTCGGGATGCTGCTGGCGGTGGTCCTGCTCACCCACGGCCGGGTGTCCTGGCCGCCCGGCTCGGCGCTGTGGTTCGTCCTCGTCGGCCTCATCGTGGTCAGCGCCACCCGACTGGAGAAAGCCAGCAGCCTGCTCGTCTACGGCCTGCGGCTGGGTTTCGTCCTCACCGCCCTCGTGGTCTACCTGTACGTCTACACCGCCGCCCGGCAGGGGGCCCGCTGGGACCGGCTGTTCCAACCGGTGCTGTTGTTCTGGTTGGGGATGGTCGCGCTCGGCTGGGTCGGCGTGCTGGCCCCCCGACTGGCGCTGACCACCCCGGTGGAGGTGCTGCTGCCTGACGGGCTGGCCGGGCAGCGGATGATCCGGGCGGTCACCCACGTGCACTCCACCGAGTTCAACCCCACCGGCCGCAACCCGTACTACCGCACGGCCGCCCCGTACCCGTACACCAACAACTGGGGTACGGGGTTCGCGCTGCTCGTGCCGTGCGTGCTGGCGTACCTGTCGGCGGTGCGCACCGGACCGCTGCGCCGGGTGCTGCTGGTGTCCCTGCCGCTGGCCCTGGTGCCGGCGTTCCTCACCCTCAACCGGGGCATGTTCGTCGGCCTCGGAGTGGGCCTGCTCTACCTGGGGCTGCGCGCCCTGGCGCGCGGCGACGTCCGGCTCATCGGCACGATCACCGCCGGGATGGCCGTGGCCTGGGTGGTCACCCTGGTCGTCCCGGTCGGCGACATGATCATGAACCGGGTGGAGAACACCGACTCGACCCGCGACCGCGCCGACCTGTACCGGCAGACCCTCGACGCGGTCCTGCACTCGCCGCTGCTCGGCTACGGCGCCCCCCGCAGCGCCGACACCACCACCGGCGCGGAACCCCTCGGCACCCAGGGGCAGGTCTGGTTGACCACGTACAGCCACGGCATCCCCGCCCTGCTGACGCTGCTGGCCCTACTCGCGGTGCTGGTCCGCAGCACCGCCGTCGCGGTGTCCGCGGCCGGCCGGTGGCTGAGCGTGGTGCCGGTGGTCGCCCTCGCCCTCGCCCCGTTCTACGGCTTCACCGACATGAACCTGTCGGTGATGTTCTACGCGATCGGACTGGCCGTGGCCGCCGTCGACGGCCCGGTGAACCGGGCACTGCCGGCGGCGGCACCCCGGCCGTCACCGGTCTGAGCGGATCAGCCGGCCGCCACCGCGGCCCGGGACCGGTCCGCCGCGATCCGCACCGCCATCGCGGCGAGCACGCTGCCCGTCACCCACCGCTGGACCCGCGCCCAGCCCGGCCGGCGCACCAGGAACGCCGACACCGACCCGGCGGTCAGCACGATCAGCGTGTTCACCGTCAACGCGACGGTGATCTGGGTGCCGCCGAGCAGCAGGCTCTGCACCGCCACGTCACCCCGGGCGGGGTCGACGAACTGCGGCAGCAACGACACGTACAAGATGGCGATCTTGGGGTTGAGCAGGTTGGTGAGCAGGCCCATGGCGAACAGCCGGCGCGGCCGGTCCACCGGCAGCTCCTGCGGCGTGAACGCCGAACGCCCACCGGGGCGCAGCGTCCGCCACGCCAACCACAGCAGGTACGCCGCACCGGCCAGCTTCACCGCCGTGTACAGCGGCGGCACCAGCACGAACACCGTGGCGATGCCGGCGACGGCGGCGGCCAGGTAGACGCCGAACCCGGCGGCCACCCCGAGCAGGGACACCAGCCCGGCCCGCCGGCCCTGGCTGACCGACCGGGACACCAGGTAGACCATGTTCGGCCCCGGGGTGAGCACCAGACCGAGCGCCACCAGGGCGATTCCCGCCACCGCACCGACCGTGACCATCGCCGCCCCCGTCCTGCCGCACCTGCCCCGCACCCTACGCCGCGCCGTCGTCCCGCGACGCCCCGTGGTGCCCGGCCCCCGCGGGGGTTCCGGACGGGCGGGGTAGCGGCCACACTGCTCAGATGTCTGTGACCCTGCGGGCCGCCCCCACCGTCACCGCACCCGGACTGCTCCTGCGCTGCTGGCGCGACGACGACATCGACGCGTTGGTCGAGGCGCACCGGGACCCGGAACTGCGGGCCCGCACCCGTAACCCGCTGACCACGCCGACGCAGGCCAGGCGGTGGGTCGACGGCAACCGGCAGGGCTGGGCGGCGGGCCGCCGGTTCAGCTTCGCCGTCTGCGAAGCCACGTCCGACGGCGACCGGGTGGTCGGCTGCGTCCTGCTCAAGGACGTGGTGCCGGGCCGCGTCGACGCGGAGATCGGCTACTGGACGGCCGGGCCGGCACGCGGCCGTCAGGTGGCGCCCCGGGCGGTGGACGCGGTGAGCCGGTGGGCGTTCACCCGGTTCGCCGCGACCGGGCTGGCCCGCCTGGAGCTGCTGCACCAACTGGACAACCCGGCGTCCTGCCGGGTGGCGCAGAAGAGCGGCTTCCCCTTCGTCGAGGTGCTGCCCGCCCGGCCGCCGTTCCCCCTCGACGGGCACCGCCACGTACGGCACCACCGCTGAACACCGGGGAATGCCGCCCGCCCCGCAGGCGCTGCACCGGTGACGGCCGGGCGGATACGGTGGCGGGGGAGGTGTCCGGAGGATGGTGGACGCGTGGGAGGCCGCTGTCGAGGCGCAGATCCGCAGCGCCCAGGAACGGGGCGAGTTCGACAACCTGCCCGGCATGGGCAAACCGATCCCCGGCCGCGACGTCCCCTACGACGAGTCCTGGTGGATCACGAGTTTCCTGGAGCGGGAGGCGCTGCCCACCGACCTGCTGCTGCCCACCCCGTTGCAGTTGCGCCGTCGGGTCGAGCAGGTGCCCGACGAGGTCCGTGACCTGCCCACCGAGGAGTCGGTGCGGGAGTTCGTCGGGCTGCTCAACCAGGAGATCGTGGCGTGGCTGCGGTACCCCGCGGGGCCCCGGGTGGCGGTCCGCCCGGTCGACACCGAGGCGGTGCTGCGCCAGTGGCGGGCCCACCGCGCCACCCGCGCCGCCCCCGCGCCGTCCGCTCCGACACCCGCGCCACCGGCACGACGACGTCCCCGGTTCCGCTGGCCGTGGCGGCGACCACCGGGGTAGCCGCCCGATCAGTCGACGGCAGCCCGCCAGGTCCACGCGGTGCGGCGGGGCCACTCACCCAGGGTGGCCCGCCCGGTCATCCAGAGCAGCACGTCGGCCGGGTCGCCGGCGGGCGCGTCGGGGAACAGCCGCCCCAGCACCGCCGCGCTGGGTGCCGTCGGCGGCCGCCACGTCACCCCGAGCCCGCGGGTGATGTCGTACGTGTGCAGCAGCGTCTCGGCGATGCCCATGGCGGCGAAGCCGGCCGGGTCGCAGGGCCCCCAGTGCCAGGCGCGGGTGGGTGCGGGCACGGTGTCGAGCGCGGCGGCGAGCAGCCCCCCGCAGGCGGCCACCACGACCAGCACCTGGGCCGGGGTGGCGTCGGGGTGGACCCGCAGGTCGAGCGGGAGGTAGCCGGTGTCGGGCCGGCCGGTGAGCTGGGTGGCGTAGCCGAGCAGGTCGTGGGCTATGTGCGCGGCGGTCGTCCAGCACGACCACGCAAGGTCCCCGGCGGGGCCGGTCCAGTCTCGGTCGGTGTGCGGGCCGAGCGTGCGGGTCAGTTCGTCGACGGCGTCCCGGACCCCGCGCCCGGTCACCCGTTCCTCGGTGGGCATGCGACCGATCCTCGCACCACCGTGTCCCGCGCGCCGGGTCGTGTGGCGCGGCTCAGGCCCGACGTGCCGGCTGCGGGCCGGTGGGGGACGCGGCGGCGACGAAGGTTTCGAGCACCGACCGGGCGGGTGCCGGACGCCGGCCGAGGAGTGCCTCCAGGGTCGGGTCGGTGACGGCGAACTCGCCCCGCCGGGCGGCCCGGTACATGCCGAGGGTGAAGTCGGCGGCGGCCCCGGGCATACCCCGGGCGACGGCGGCGGCCCGCCACTCGTCGTCGTCGAGGACGAGCCGGGTGACGGTGCGTCCGGTGAGGTCGGTGAGGATGCCGGCGACGTCCGTCAGGTCGAGGGCCTCCCCGGCGGTCAACGCGGGGGTGACGCCGTCGAGCACGCCCTGACCGGTCAGCGCGATGGCGGCGGCCTCGGCCAGGTCGTCGTGCGCGGTCCAGGACACCGGCCCGTCGGCCGGTGCGACCAGGCGGCCGGTGGTCAGGGCGTCACCGATGACGAACCCGAGGGCGCCGGCGTAGAAGCCGTTGCGCAGGGCGGTGAACGGCACCCCGGTCGCGGCCAGGTGCTCCTCGGTGGCGGCGTGGGTGACCTGGGCGGGGAAGAGCGAGTCGCGGGAGGCGGCCTGGTGGCTGGTGTACAGGATGCGGGCGGCTCCCGCGGCGCGGGCGGCGTCGACCGCGGCCCGGTTCGCGGTGACCGCGTCGCCGCCCCGGATGGCGGCGGACACGATCAGCACCCGGTCGGCCCCGGCGAAGGCGTGCTCCAGCGTGGCGGGGTCGGTGAAGTCCCCCCGGCGGACCCGCACGCCGCGTTCGGCCAGGTGGGTGGCCTTGTCGACGTCGCGCACGCTCACCCCGAGGGCGGTGGCGGGCACCCGGGCCAGCAGTTGGTCGACGATCCGGGAGCCGAGCTGCCCGGTGGCACCGGTGATGACGAACACGAGGGGATCCCTTCGACGAATCAACGTTACGGCGCAGACGTTAACACCGCTAAGTCGTCGCTAACAAGGTGCTGTTATCGTTGATCCGTGACCGTGACGCCCGACACCCCGCCCCGCGACGACGCGCGATCCGACATCGTCACCGCAGCCGCCCGACTGCTGCGCGAGCACGGGGCGCACGCGGTGACCACCCGCGCCGTCGCCCAGGCCGCAGGCGTGCAGGCACCCACCATCTACCGGCTGTTCGGCGACAAGAACGGCCTCGTCGACGCCGTCGCCGAACACGTGCTGGCCAGCTACGTCGCCACCAAGGCGGTGGCCACGGACGCCGCGCCGCAGGACCCGGTGGCCGACCTGCGTGCCGGCTGGCGCACGCACCTGGAGTTCGGCCTGGCCAACCCCGAGTTGTTCCGGCTGCTCGGCACGCGCGGGCCCGGCGACCCGTCCCCGGCGTCGGTGGCGGGTCTGGCGGTGCTGCGCTCGCGGGTGCGCCGGCTCGCCGCCGCCGGCCTGCTGCGGGTCGACGAGCAGCGGGCCACCATGATGATCCACTCCGCCGGCACCGGCGTCATCCTCACCCTGCTGGGGACCCCCGCGTCGCAACGCGACCCCGGACTCGGCGACGCCGTGTTCGACGCCGTCCTCGGCGGCATCCTCACCGCCGCCCCGGTGACCCCCGACCCGACCCTGCACACGGTCGCGGTGACCCTCGCGGCGGTGACGCCGGACCTGCCCGGCCTCACCGACGCCGAACGCACGCTGCTGACCGAGTGGCTCGACCGATCGCTGTCCCTGCTACGCGATCCGCCGCGGTAGCCCGACGTCGTCGTGTCCCGACCAGGTGGGCCGTCCGCGACGGCGCGATCCACGTCCGGCCCCGAGAGCGCCGGGCAGCCCACCGCCGTGCGCCGGCAGTCGCGAAGCCGTAGCCGTGACGCTCAGCGGAACCGGTCGATGGTGACGGGAACCAGCCCCTGGAGCCGCACCTGCGCCGTCAGTGCGTGCAGGAGCACGCCGACCGCGTCGTCGCGGTCGCCCGTCAGGTCGCACGTCACGTCGAGTCCCCAGGCGGCGCCCGCGGCGACCCGGCGCAGTTCCCAGCGGAATGCGTCGCGGCCGACCTGACGGCACACCGTGCCCAGGACGCGCACCCCGGGCTCCGCGAGGTCGCCGGTGACCGGCATCCGCCACGCCCCGCCGAGCGCCGTGAGACCGCCCGGGGTCAGCGCGCCGGCGAACAGGATCCGGTAGGTGCGCGTCTCGCGGAACCCCGGTGTGGCCTCGGACCGGTGCAGCAGCAGGGGCGGCGACGGCGGCGCGGGAAGCACACCGAAGCACGTCCGCAACGCGGCCTCGTCCGGCAGGGCAGCACCGCAGAACTCCCGGTAGAGCGTCGCCGCCCCGTCCCGGCTGACGGGCGTCACCCGGGCCCGCAGCGTGGGATCGACCCGCAGGCGTCGGCTGGTGGCCGACGCGTCGCGCCACCGGCCCTCCGAGCGGCTCCAGCCGCCACCCACCAGCCCGACACAGGAGTGGTCTGCCGCGAGGAGGAACTCCTCGGCCAGCAACCCCTCCGGCTCGCCGGCACCGTCGTGGACCACGTAGTAGTGCAGAGCCGCGTGGTAGCGCAGAGCCGTCGCCATCCGTCGATTCTCGGGCCGGCGGGTCGACGACCGCAGCCGGCTCGCCGCAGGCCCCGTCCTGCCCCTCTATTATCTCACGGGCACGATTTTCCACTACAACGGGTAGTTGCCTACCGGTGAACCGGTGACCGCTACCGTGCCGCCATGCTTACTGGCGAGGAGAACTTCGTTCGTCGCGGGCACCTCCGGTTGTGGACCGAGCGTTTCGGGCAGCCGGACGACCCCACCGTCCTGTTGGTCATGGGCACGTCCACCCAGGGCATCGGCTGGCCCGACGAGCTGGTCGAGGCCCTGGTGGACAGCGGCCGGCAGGTGATCCGGTTCGATCACCGCGACACCGGCCGTTCCGACTCCGTCGATTTCACGACGCACCCCTACGCACTCGCCGACCTGGCCACGGACACAGTCGCCGTCCTGGACGCGTACGGTGTCGCCACCGCGCACGTCGTGGGGACGTCGCTGGGTGCGGCGATCGGGCAGTGGCTCGCCGTGCACCGGGCGGCCCGGGTCCGCACGCTGACGGCCATGGCCTCCTCCCCGATGGGGAACAACCCCGGCCCGGCGTGGGCGCGGGCGCTGGCGGGTCAACCGGCTGCGCAGGGCGAACTCCCACCTCCGACGGCGCGGTTCCTCGACCACCTGATGGACGCGGCGAGGGCACCCCGCGCGACGGCACAGCAGCGGGTGGACGCCGACGTGCAGACCTGGCGGATGCTCAACGGTGACGTGCTGCCCTTCGACGAGCCGGCCGCGCGGCGGTTCGTCGAACACTGTCACGACCGGGCCGGTAACCTCGCCGCCGCGGCGAACCACGATCTGGCCGGTCGGCGCTGGGACGACGACCGGCGGGCGTCGCTGTCCGGCATCACGGCTGCGACGTTGGTCCTGCACGGCAGCGACGACCCGCTGTTCCCGCCGGCCCACGGTGAGGCGCTCGCGGCGCAGATCCCCACGGCGCGGCTGGAGATCGTGCCCGGGATGGGCCACCACCCGTTCTTCGCACCCGGGCTCACCGAACGGATCGCCGGCTCGATCATCCGCCACACGACCTGATCCTGCGGGTGGGTGCGTTCAGGTGGGCGAGGTCGGGGAGGGGGACAGGTGGGCGCGTTCGCCCTGGGCGCTGAACAGCGTGAGCAGTTCCGCGGCCTGCGGGCCGGCGCTGCCGATCTGGTGCGGGACGCGGGTGTCGAACTCTGCGGCTTCGCCGGGGCCCAGCTGGTATTCCTGGTCACCGAGGATGAGCCTGACCTGTCCGTTGAGTACGTAGAACCACTCGTACCCCTCGTGGGTCTGCAGGCTCGTCGTGGCCGACTTCCCGGCCGGCGGGTAGATCACCTTGTAGGCCTGGATGCCTCCGGGACGTCTGGTCAGCGGCACGACGGTGAAGCCGGAGCGCCGTACCGGCCGCAGGTGGATGCGGGGATCGCCGGTGGGTGGGGCCGCGACCAGTTCGTCGAGCGGGACGCCGTGCGCCCGTGCCAGCGGCAGCAGCTGCTCCAGTGTCGGGCGCAGTTTCCCGTTCTCGAGACGCGACAGCGTGCTTGCGGTCAGGCCGGTCTCCGCCGCCAGGGCGGCCAGCGAGATGTTCCGGGCCTGGCGTAGTGCGCGCAGCCGCGGGCCGACGCCCGCAAGGACGTCGCCTGACGTGACGTTCATGGGCCCATGATGCGGATCCGCAACATTTCTCGCAAGTGGGCAACGCTGCTGGTCATGCTGGTGGCGGAGGTAGACAACCGATGCCCACATCAGCAGTAGCTTCGAGACCGGCGGCCCGGTGGTCGCGCACCGTCGCAGCCGTCACGGCGGGGCTCGTCCTGACGACAGCCTGCGCGACCACCGGCGGCAGGGCACAGAACACGACGTCACCGCGAGCCAGCGCCACCGCCGCGGCGGGCTACGACACGGCCACCCGCGATGACGCCCCGTTCAACCGTCAGTTCACCCACGGGACAGCCCACGTCGACGGCGTGACGATGCACTACGTCACCGGCGGCACCGGCGAGCCACTCGTCCTCCTGCACGGCTGGCCCCAGTCGTGGTACTCGTGGCGCGAGATCATGCCGGCACTCGCCGAGAAATACACCGTGTATGCGCTTGACCTGCCGGGACTCGGCGACAGCGAGGGCGCGCCGCCCAGTTACGACAAGGCCACCCTGGCCCGCTACGTCCACCGGCTGCTCGCCGGCAAGCTGGGGCTGAACAGGATCAATCTGGTCGGGCATGATCTCGGTGCCGGGGTGGCGTTCCAGTACGCCGCCCAGTTCCCGGACCAGGTCGTCAGGTACGCCCACCTCGACTACCCCATGCCCGGCCCCGCCCTCAGTGCGAACGCCTACCGGCAGGCGAGCTGGCACATGTCGTTCCACCACCAGGACGGGTTCCCCGAACTGCTGGTCGACGACGACGTCCGTGACTACCTGTCCCTCTTCTACGGGTACGTCGCCCATGGTGGGACCAGCTTCGGCGGGCCGGGCGCGAAGGCTCCCTTCACCGCGCAGCAGATCGACGAGTACGCCCGCACCTACCAGCGCCCGCAGGTGCTGACCGGTGGATTCGAGCTTTACCGCACCCTGGACCAGGACGAGCGGGACAACCGGGCCGCGAAGCCGATCACCATGCCGACGCTGCTGCTGACGGCCGAGGGCACACTCGACTTCACCCGCTCGACGGTGCAGCCCCTCATGTCCGACATCACCCGCGCCGTGCAGGTGCCCAAGGCCGGGCACTGGCTGATCGCGGAGAACCCGGGATTCGTCACCACCGAGCTGGTGGAGTTCTTCGCGAGGGGGGCGGGCCGATGACCGATGCGCCCCCTGCCGAGTCCTTCTGGGAACAGCACCACCGTGCCCGGCGCGACGGCGGCCCCGGGCACCCCAACCCGGTGTTGACGCAGACAGCCGGGACACTGCCTCCCGGCGACGCCCTCGACCTGGGGTGCGGCGTCGGCGGCGACACCATCTGGCTCGCCCGACACGGCTGGCAGGTCACCGCCGTCGACATCTCCAGCGCCGCCGTCCAACGGGTACGTGCCCACTCCCGGCAACTCGGCATCGACCACCGGGTGAACGGCGAACAGCACGACCTGGCCCGGAGCTTCCCCGCCGGGCAGTTCGACCTGATCTCCGCGCAGTACCTGCACAGCCCCTTCGCACTGGACCGCACGCGGGTGCTGCGTACCGCGGCGCACGCCCTGCGCCCCGGCGGTCATCTCCTGATCGTCGACCACGGCTCGGCCGCACCCTGGTCGTGGAACAAGGATCCCGACACGCATCATCCCTCACCCGGCGAGACCGCGGCCGTGCTCGCCCTCGACCCGACCCGGTGGTCCGTCGTACGTGCCGACACGCCGCACCGCCGGGCCACCGGACCGGGAGGGTGGACCGCCACCGTCACCGACAACGTCCTGCTCATCCAACGACATGATCGGACAAGCTGATGCCGCCCAGGAGACGCAAGGACACCGGGCCCGCCTGGACCGCCCCCGGGGAGAAGGACACCCTGGTCGGCTTCCTCGACTACCTCCGCAACGCGATCATGGACAAGGTCGCCGACGTGCCGGAGCCCGAGGTCCGCACCGCCGGCGTGCCCTCCGGCACCAACCTCCTCGGGCTGATCAAACACGTGACCGCCGTCGAGAGGTTCTACTTCCTCGAAGAACCGATCACCAACATGCGCCGCACCTTCCAGCCCACCCGTGACGACACCGTCGACGGCCTGCTCGCCGCCTATCGGGCAACGATCGCCCAGGCGAACCAGGTCATCGACACCTGGACCGAGCTGACCCGGCCGGCACCCCGGCCACCCGGCCGCGCCCTGCCACCGTCACAGCGATGGGTGCTGGTCCACATGATCGAGGAGATCGGACGCCACGCGGGGCACGCCGACATCATCCGCGAGAGGATCGACGGCGCCACCGGCCGCTGACCGCCTGTGGTACGGCTGGCCCGCCGCCGGCGCCGCGGTGGCGTGCCCAACCCGCACGGGGGCGGCCGGGGGTGCGGGACCACTTCGACAGCCAACCGATCACTCCGGTCCAATTACTGTATTACCGGTAACTGCAATACGATAATTGGAGCCGTCAAAACGGGCATAACGGTGTAGCACCATAATGACTGTTCTGTTATTTTCCTACATGCGTATAGGAATTGGCTGTGTCGTCGACCCGTATGGCCTCACCGAGGGGCCACGTCGCCGCTGGAACGTCGACCGGCGCAGGGCAGAAGGCAGCGGCCATTACGGCCTGGTCCCTACCGAGACGCCGACAGGGCGGCACGCACTGGAAGGGCCCGCCTGGCGGTCCCCCCACCACCCAACGTTCACCGGGCGGACGTCACACCGGGCCTTCCCCTCGGAGCGCCGGCGTATGCGCCTGTTCCAGATAACGCACAGCGGCACGGAGGGCGCGGGGGGAGTCCTTGAAGTGGCCGAGGGCGGCGTTGCAGCTCACGCAGAGCAGCCCGCGCACCCTTCTGGTCTCGTGGCAGTGATCCACCACCAGGCGCACCGCGTCGGCTGTGGGCGTGCCGTCGAGTCGGGGGCGGCCGACGGGGTGGGAGGGCATGTCACGCTCATGAGTGCCACAGATGGCGCAGCGGTACTGCTGGGCGGCACGCCGTGCGTCGTACTCCTGCTCGGTGATGCCGTACTTGGTGCGGAGGTTCATCGCCCTCACCGCCGACGGACCCATCCTCTGGCGCATCGCACGGTTGACGGCCCGACCCCGCTCCAGGCAGGACGAGCAGCAGAGGGTCGGACGTCCCGACGCTCCGACGAAGGCGTCCACGCTCCGCAGCTTCCGGCACCGCTTGCACACCCTGCTCTGTGACACGTGCGTACCGTAGCGCCCGGCTGTGACACGGCTCCTTCCGTCGGATCACGCGGGCGGTGGAGGCAGTCGGGTGGCCACCGCGTCGAGGACCCAGTCCAGGCCGATGGTGAAGGACGTCGCGGCGTCCACCTCGGTGCCGTCGTGCACGGCCCGGGCCAGCGCCGGGTAGCGGCCGGTGGCCAGGATCCTCGTCACGCGTGGGCCGTGGGCGCGCTGCCAGTCGCGTTTGGACAGGCCCGTGGCGCGTTCCGCCCGCAGGTTGGCGATCTCCCGGCGGAGCGCGCCGATGACGTAGGCGCCGACGGTCTCCACGGCGCGCAGGACGGTGTCGGTGTCGGCGAGCCCGTCGAGGGCCGCCAGTTGGGTCTCGGTCACGGCGAGGCCGTTCGGCCCCAGGGTGGGTCGGCCGCCGAGCGGGTCGGCCAGCCACTCGTGCCGCAGCACGGTCCGCCGGGTGCGGTGGGCGACGACCCGCAGTGTCTCCCGCCAGTCGGCGGGCGGTTCGGCGGGGATGATCTCGGCGTACACGGCGTCGACCATCAGGTCGAGCAACTCGTCCTTGGTGGCGAGGTAGCCGTACAGCCGCATCGGGCCGGCGTCGAGGCGGGCGGCGACCTTGCGCAGCGACACCGCCGCGAGGCCGCCCTCGTCGGCCAGCGCGACGGCGGCGGCGACGATCCGTTCCCGGTCGAGCGGCACCGGGGGAGGCGGCGGTGCCGGCCGGTCCCACACGGTCACGGGGTCACCTCCGGATGGGTGGCGGCGACACGGTCGGTGTCAATACAGTGTATCGCCATGAGACATCGTATCGCCGTGGTGGGTGCCGGTCCCGGCGGCCTCACCCTCGCCCGGGTCCTGCACCGCCTCGGCCATCCCGTCGTCGTCCTGGAACGCGATCGCGGGCCCGACTCCCGTCCCCCCGGGGGCACGCTGGACCTGCACGAGGGGCTCGGCCAACTGGCGCTGGACAAGGCGGGGCTGACGGCACGGTTCCGGGAGCTGTCCCGTCCCGAGGGGCAGGCCATGCGCATCCTCGACCCGGCGGGAACCGTGCTGCGGGACTGGCGACCCCGACCGGACGAGCGGGCCAACCCGGAGATCGACCGTGGGCAACTGCGTGACCTGCTGCTCGACTCGCTCGACGTGCGGTGGGGACACCAGGTGACCCGGGTGGTGCCCACCGACGGCGCGCTCGTGCACTTCGCCGACGGCCGGCAGGAGGCGTTCGATCTCGTGGTCGGCGCGGACGGCGCATGGTCGCGGGTGCGGCCCGCGGTGTCGCCGGTGACCCCGACGTACACCGGCGTCACCGCGGTCGAGACCTCCCTCGACGACGTGGACACCCGCCACCCGGACCTGGCCGAGCTGATCGGCGACGGCGCGGTCGCCGTGTACGGGGTGAACCGCGCGATCGTCGCCCAGCGCAGCAGCGGCGGCCACGTCACGGTGTACGCGCAGCTCCGCGCGCCGCTGGACTGGCACGCGCAGCTGCACCTGGCCGACGTGGAGGCGACGCGGTCGGCCCTGCTCGCCCTGTTCGACGGGTGGGCGCAACCGGTGCGCGACCTGGTCGGCCGGGGCACCGCGTTCGTCCACCGTCCGATCCACGTCCTTCCCGTGTCCCGCACGTGGGCCCACGTGCGTGGGGTGACGCTGCTGGGTGACGCCGCGCACCTGATGCCGCCGTTGGGGGCGGGGGCGAACCTGGCGATGCTCGACGGCGCCGAGCTCGCGGAGTCCGTCGCCGCCGACCCCGACGATCTGGACGCGGTGGTGCGGGCCTGGGAGGAACGGATGTGGGCCCGGGCCGGCAGGTGGGCGGCGATCACCACGGCCGGTCTGGAACGCCTGGTCGGCCCGGACCCGGCCACCGCCCTCGCCCTCTTCGACGAGGTCCAGCCCTCCTGACCACCGTGTGCCCACGGTCCGCCGGCACCTGGTCGACGAGGCCCTGCTGAGCTTTGACCAGGGGGTCTACCGGCGTACCGACGACGGGGTTGACGGGCGCGCCGGGACGAGGTAAATACTGAAGTACGAGTTGAGCCACCCCGACTCAACTCCACTGGAAACCTTCGGCCCGAGGAAACCGAGGAGGCACGACCATGCTGATGCGTACCGACCCCTTCCGTGAGATCGACCGGCTCGCCGAGCAGCTCTTCGGCACCACCAGCCGCCCCGCGGTGATGCACCTGGACGCCTGGCGCGACGGCGACCACTTCCACGCGGCGTTCGACCTGCCCGGGGTGGACCCCGACAGCATCGACTGCACGGTGGAGCGCAACGTGCTGACCGTCCGCGCACAGCGCCGCCGTCCCACCTCCGACGGCATCGAACTGGTCGCCGCCGAACGGCCGATGGGCACCTTCTCCCGGCAACTGTTCCTCGGCGACACCCTCGACACCGACCGGCTGGAGGCCGCCTACGAGCACGGGGTGCTGACGCTGCGCATCCCGATCGCCGAGCGGGCCAAGCCGCGTCGGGTCCCGGTCACTGCCGGTAACGGACACCGGCAGATCACCGCCTGACCGCCACCCCCACGGTGGGGGCCGCACCGGCCCCCACCGGGCCGAACGCCGTCGCGCCCGGGCGTCGGGCAATCCGCCCGGGCGCGCCTCACCGTGATTACCCACCGGGGCTGAGAGTCTTTCTCGCATGCTGCGTCCCGACGGCCCCGTCCTGCCCCGCACCGCGACCCGCCCGGCGCTGACCGGCACACCTGTCGACTTCACCGAGGCGTGGCTGCGTAACCGTCGGCTGTCGGCGCACACCCGCGACGCGTACCGGCGCGACATCGCCGGCTGGCTCACCTGGTGCGCCGGCGGTGACCTGGACCCGCTGCGGGCCACCTTCCTCGACGTCAACGCCTACGCCCGGCAGTTGGAGGCCACCCCGTCGCCGCGCAGCGGCCGGCCGTTGACCCCGGCCACCGTCGCCCGGAAACTGTCCGCCCTGTCCAGCTGGTACGAGTTCCTGGTGAAGCTGCGGGCGGTGGACGCCAACCCGGTCTCCGGGGCCGACCGGCCGCGCATCGACCGGGACCACTCGGCCACCGTCGGCCTCACGCCGCAGGAGGTCGACGCGCTGCTGGCCGCCGCCGACACCGACACCGGACCGACGGCAGCCCGCAACCGGGCCGCCGTCGCCCTGCTGGCCGACCTCGGCCTGCGGGTCGGTGAACTGGTCTCCCTCGATCTGACCGACCTCGGCGCCGAACGGGGGCACCGCAGCGTCCGGTTCGTCGGCAAGGGCGGCAAGTCCCGCCGCCGGGCGCTCACCCCGGGCACCGCGTACGCCCTCGACGCCTACCTGGCCGAGCGGGCGGCGGCGACCGGGGTGGCCGTCGAGGCGTTGACCGGGCCGCTGCTGGCCACCACGACCGGCGGTCGACTCGACCGGCACTCGGTGTTCCGGCTGGTGCGCCGGCTGGCCGCCACGGCGGGCATCGCCGCGGCGGCGAAACTGTCCCCGCACTCGCTGCGGCACGCCTTCGCCACCACCGCCCGCGAGGAGGGGGTGCCGTTGGAGGACGTGCAGGACGCGATGGGGCACGCCGACCCGCGGACCACCCGCCGCTACGACCGGGACCGGCACAACCTCGACCGGGACCCGGCGTACGTCATCTGGGCGGCGCGGGCCCGGCGGCGCGGCTGACGAAAACCGGTTGACGGAGTAAGCGCTCACTCCCGAGTGTGGTGCCATGACGGCACCCGGGGGACGCCGACGACGCGCGCCGGCCATGGCCGCCGACCGCCGCCGCGCCATGATCGTGCAGACCGCGCTGCCCCTGCTGACCCGCCGGGGCACCACCCTGACCACGGCCGAGGTGGCCCGGGCCGCCGGGATCGGTGAGGCGACCGTGTTCCGCGCCTTCGCCGACAAGCAGGCGCTGCTCGACGCCTGCGTGGCCGAGGTCCTGCGCCCCGACCCGCTGCTCGACCGGTTGACCCGCATCGACCGACGCCAGCCCCTCCCTGGTCGGCTCACCGAGGCCGCCGTGGCGGTCCACGCCCACCTGGCCCGGCTGGGCGCGGTGCTCGGCGCCCTGCACGCCGCCGGTCGGGCCCGACCCGACCCGCCACCGGCCGGTACGGCGACGACGGCGGTCCGCTCGGCGGTGGCCGCCCTGTTCACCCCCGACGTCGACCGGCTACGGCTCCCGCCCGACCAGCTCGCCGACCTGTTCCTCGGTCTGCTGTCCCCGCCGGGCCCGCTGGCCACCACGACACCGTCCACCACCGACCTGGTCGACCTGTTCCTGCACGGCGCGCTGACCCGGGTCAGGTGAGCAGGTCGAGGTGGTGGTGGGCGTCGGCGGAGATGTCCTCGTGCCGCAGCCACCGCCGCGTCCACAACCGGGCGGCCACCTCGGCCTGACCGTCACCCCACGCGGCGTGCTCCACGAGCAGCGCCGCCGCCAGCGCGTACGCCATCCGCAGGGCCAGGGCACGCGCGCCGGCCAGGACCGTCGCCGACGCCGGGTCGGCGGTGACCTCACCGAGGGTGGCCCGCAGCTGTCCGGCCACCGTGGCGAGCGTGTCGGCCAGGACCGGTGACAACGGGCGGGCCATGTCGGCGGCGGCGGTGAGCCGCGTCAGCAGCGGGCCGGCCGCGTCCTGGCGGGTGACCGCGCGCAGGACGTCCACCGACAGCACGTTGGTGGTGCCCTCCCAGATCGGCAGGACCTGCGCGTCACGTAGCAGCCTCGGCACGCCGGTGTCCTCGACGTAGCCGGCCCCGCCGAACGCCTCCACGTACTCGGCGGCGGACGACACCGCCAGCCGTCCGGTGGCCAGCTTCGCCAGTGGCGCGACCACCCGCAGCTCCGCGGCGGCCTGCGGGTCGCCGCCGACCTCGACCCGGCCGAGCAACGCGAACGCGTGTCCGGCCAGGGCGAACGCGCCCGCCGCGTCGACCGCCAACGCGCCGAGGGTGGCCCGGTGCAGCGGATTGTCGGCCAGCAGCCCACCGGCCACCCGCCGGGTGCGCGCGTACGCCGTCGCGTAGGACAGGCCCCGGCGCATTCCCGACGCGGCGGCGGACGCGTTGTGCACCCGGGTCACCACCACCAGGGTCATCGCCCGCACCAGCCCCGGCACCGCCGGGTCACCCAACGGCAGCGCGTACGCGTCCCGCAAACCGATCTCGGCGGTCGGCAACGCCCGGGTACCCAGCTTGTCCTTGAGCCGCCGCACCACCACCCCGGGGGCGGGGCCGTCCGGGGCGGCGGTGGCACCGGCCAGCGGCGAGTCGGCCGCGTAGCGGGGCACCAGGAACGGGGCGAGGACCCGGCTGCCCCGCCCGGCACCCTCCGGCCGGGCCAACGCCACGGCCATCGCCGCGTCGGCGGCGGAGCAGAACCACTTCTCCCCGGTCAGCCGCCACGACCCGTCGGCGGCGGGCCGGCCGAGGGTGCCGGTGCCGGACAGGTCGGAGCCGCCCTGCGACTCGGTCATCCACTGCCCGCTGACGATCGCCGTGTCCGGGTCGGTGGCGACCAGCCGGGGCAGCCACGCGTCGCGCACCTGCGCGTCGACGTCGGGGCTGCTCAGCAGCGCGGCGGCCCCGTCGGCCATCGCCACCGGGCAGGAGAACGTCGCCGACTCCGGCCCGTACAGGTGCAGCAGGGCGTGCTGGACGACACGGGCGGCGGCCCCCCACGTGCCGCGCGCCGAATCCAGGTAGGGCAGGGCGACCACGGCGTGCCGGGCGGCGGCGGCCCGCTGCGCCTGCCAGCCGCCGCTGGTGTCGATCCGGTCGACACGGGCACCCCACGGGTCGTAGCGGACCAGCGTCGGCGGGTGGGCCTCGGCATCGGCGTGCGCGGCGCGCAGCGGCCCGACGACGTCGGCGGCCAGCGCGGTCAGCCGGTCCCGCGCGGCGGTGTGCCCGTCCGCGCCGAGCTGCCGGGTCAGCCACGACCGCAGCAGCCGGTCACCGGCGTACGGGTCGTCGATGTCCGGCACCGGCTGCACGTAGCGGCTCATCCGTCGCTCCTTCACCAGGGGTGTGCGCCGACGGTAGACGATCGCCCCGGCGGCGCGACAGGGGGCGAACCGCCTGCGCCGCCCCGGCCCGCCCGCCTACCGTCGCAGGTGATGAGCGTGCAGCAGGCGTGGACCCGACCGGCGCGGCGGCGTCGCCCGGTGCGCACCGGCCTGTTCCTGGGGGGACTGGCCGTCGGCCTGTGCCTGGTCGGGGTGGCCGGGCTGGGGCTGTGGAACGTGCAGGTGGTGACGGGCGCCACCGGCCCGGTGCGGGACACCGCCGACGGGTTCCTGCGGGAGTTGTCCGCCGGTGAGGTGGAGCAGGCCTACCGGCGGTTGTGCGCGCCGACCCGCAGCCGGTGGAGCGAGGTCGGGTTCGCCGGGTGGGTCCGCACCCCGCCGGTGGTCACCGGCTACGAGATCCTCGACGTGTCGGTCCGCACCAAGGGGGGCCGGCCGGCGGGGGAGGTGGCGGTGCGGGTCACCCGCGACGGCGGGGCCGACGAGCAGCGGCGGCTGCCGGTGGTGAGGGAGGACGGGAAGTGGCGGGTCTGCGGCGACCCGTACTGACCCGCCCGCCGGGTCAGGCGCGCGGGCCCAGGTCGCCGGAGCGGTAGTGCCGCCGGCACAGCACCTGGTAGCGCACGTCGGCGGTGTCGACGGTGTCCCCGATGACGACCTGCGCACCCTCGCGGACCACCCGCCCGTCGACGACGCGGGCGTTGAGCAGCCCCTCCCGCCCGCACCAGCACAGCACCTCCACCTGGATGCGGGCCACCTCGTCGGCCAGTTCGAACAGCCGCCGGGCGGCCGGGAACAGGCACGACCGGAAGTCGGTGGCCAGGCCGAAGGCGTACACGTCGACGTCGTAGCCGTCGACCAGTTCGGCCATCTGCTCGACGTGCGCCACGTCGTAGAACGACGCCTCGTCGCAGATCAGGTAGTCGATGCGGACCCCCTCGGCCCAGGTGTCACGGACCAGGGTCCGCAGGTCCAACTCGTCGGTCACCTCCACCGCCGTGTGGGCCAACCCGATGCGGGTGGTCACCTGCGGCCCCAACGAGCGGTCGATGCGGGTGGTGACCAGGCCCCGGCGGCCCTGCCGGGCGTGGTTGTAGTTCATCTGCAACGCCATCGTCGACTTGCCGCAGTCCATCGGACCCCAGAAGAACTTCAACGCGGCGGCGTGCAACGGGCGGCCGTCGACGCCCCGGGCGGCGGCACAGCCGGTTCCCCCGTCATGCGGGCCGGGCAGGGGACGGGCCAGGCAGGTGGGGGTGGCAGCGGCGTCGTCGGTCACGTCGGGGCAGCCTAGCCCATCGGCGCGGGTGGATTCGGCCGATGGTCAGAGCACCCGGGGCGGGGTGTTGCCGGCGGCGACGATGGCCCGGCGGATCGGCACGGCGGCCAGCAACGCGAACCCCACCACGAAGAAGATCAGCAGGGAGACCAGACCCACCCGATAGGAGGAGGTGAGCTGGAAGACCAGGCCGAACGCCAGCGGACCGAGCCAACTGGTGCCCTTGTCGCTGATCTCGTAGAACCCGTAGTACTCGCCCTCCTTGCCGGCGGGGATGAGCTGGCTGAACAGCGACCGGCTCAACGCCTGGCTGCCGCCGAGGACCAGACCGATCGCCCCACCGAGGATCATGAACGGCAGCGGCGCCTCGGCGGGCAACCGGAACGCCCCGATGATCACCCCGGTCCACAGCACCAGCGACAGCAGCACCGTCTTCCACGCCCCGATGCGCCGGGCCAACGCCCCCAACGCCAACGCCCCGCCGAAGGCGAGGAACTGCACCAGCAGGATCGTCACGATCAGCGTGCTCTGCCCCAGCCGCAGCTCCTCGGTGCCGTACTGGCTGGCCAGGGTGATCACCGTCTGGATGCCGTCGTTGTAGACCAGGAACGCCAGCAGGAAGAACAGCGTCAACGGGTACGCCTTGATCTCCCGCAGGGTCCGGCCGAGCTGCCGGAACCCGTCGGTGACCACGTTGCGGCCCGCCCCGCGCAGCGCCTCGGCGGTGGGGTGCTCCCGCAGCCACCGCAGCGGCACCAGGGTGAACACCGCCCACCACACCCCGGCCGACACGATCGACCAGCGGGCCAGGTCCAGGGTGCGCTGCGGGTTGTCGTCCTCGCTGAGCAGGGTCACCGCCACCAGGTTCAACGCCAGCAGCAGACCACCACCGAGGTAGCCGATGGCCCAGCCGCGGCTGGACACCGCGTCGCGTTCGTCCGGGCCGGCCAGCTGCGGCAGGAACGAGTTGTACACCACCACCGCCGCGCCGAAGGCGATGTTGGCGACCAGGAACAACGCCCCACCGAGCAGGTACCGCTCGCCGGTGACCAACGCCATCGCGACGGTCGCCCCGGCGCCGGTGAACGCCGCCCCGGCCAGCAGCCGCTTCTTGTGCACCGTCCGGTCGGCGATCGCCCCGACCACCGGCAGCACGAACACGGTCAACAGCACCGACAGCGAGATCAGGTACGGGTAGTAGGAGCCGGCGGCGACCCGGACGCCCAGCGGGTGCACGTACCCGTCGCAGGTGTCCGCGCCGAGTTCGCAGCCGGCGGCCAGTTCGGTGACGGTGGTGAGGAACGGGCCGAGGAACACCGTGATGACGGTGGTCTGGAAGGCCGAGTTGGCCCAGTCGTACAGGTACCAGCCGCGCCGCTCCCGGCGCAGGCCCGCCGGGGTGCCGGTGGCGGTGGAGGTGGTGGTGACCGGGTCGGCCATCGGGGTCCTCGGGGCTCAGGCGGCCCAGAGGCCGCGGCTGCGGTAGACGTCGCGCAGCACGCCGACGTGATCGGTCATGATGCCATCCACACCACGATCCAGTAAGTCGTGCATCCGGGCAGGTTCGTCGATCGTCCAGACGTGCACGTGCACCCCCAGCCGGCGGCAGTAGGCCACGAACCGGCGGTCGACCACCGGCACCCCGGCCCAGCGGGGCGGCACCTGCGCGGCCACCACCGACGGCGGCAGCCGCAACGGCCGGCCGTGCCGCGACGCCAGCCACAGCCGGGCCACCCCGCGCATGCCCAGGCCGGTGGCGACCCGGCCGCCGGTGGCCGCGCGCAGCCGGGCCAGCCGGGCGTCGCTGAACGACGCCAGCAGCACCCGGTCGGCCGCGCCGGCGCGGGTCACCGCCTCGACCGCCGGGGTGACGCCACCGTCGGCCTTCACGTCGATGTTGAACCGGACCTGCGGCCACCCGGCCAGCACCTCGTCGAGCCGCGGCACGACCGCCGCGCCGCCGACCCGCACCGTCGCCAGGTCGGCCCAGCGCAGGTCGGCGATGCGGCCCCGCTGCCCGGTGACCCGGCGCAGGGTGGCGTCGTGGAAGACCACGCACACCCCGTCGGCGGTGGCGTGCACGTCGGTCTCCACGTACCGGTAGCCCAGCTCGACGGCCCGGGTGAACGCGGCGACGGTGTTCTCGTCGCCGTCGGCGGCGCCACCGCGGTGGGCGAAGGCCAGCGGGGTGGGGGCGTCCAGGTAGCCGGCTCGGGTCGACACGCAGCGCAGTATGCCCGCCCTCGGTGGCCGGCGGGTGGCCGACCGGCGGCGGGTCAGGCCGAGGTGGGGCGGCGGTGGACCCGGCTGGTGTCGACGGGACGCCCCGGGTCGACGTGGCGGGGTCCGTCCGGTTCGTCGGGACGCAGCGGCACCAGGGTGTCGGTGATCGCGTCGATGATCCGGTCGGTGCCCCGGCGGGCCGCGCCGGGCGCGTCGGGGGAGAGGTCCCCAAGGTGCAGGGGCGCGCCGAAGCGGACCCGGATCACCGGGCGGCGCACCAGCGTCCGGGCCAGCGCGCGCAGCATCCCCCGGGGCGCCCGGTAGGGCAGCACCTCGTGCGACCCCCACTGGGCCACGGGCACCACCGGGGCGTCGCAGGCCATGGCGAGGCGGGCGGTGCCGGTCTTGCCGCGTTCGGGCCACATGCCGGGGTCCAGCCCGATGCGTCCCTCGGGGTAGACCAGCACCACCGACCCGGCGGTGACCGCTGCGGCGGCGTCGTCGAGTGCCCGGCGTACGCCGGTGGTGCCCCGGTCGACGCGCAGGTGCCCGGCGTGGCGCATCAGCGCGCCGAGGCCCGGGGTGCGGAACAGCCCACCGGTGGCCATGAAGCGGGGCGACATGCCCCGGGCCCGGCAGGCGGCGCCCAGCACGATGGGGTCGAAGGGGCTGATGTGGTTGGCGGCCAGGATCAGCGGCCCCCGGCGCAGGTGCGCGGGGACGTCCCCGCTGACCTCCAGGCGGGCGAACAGGGCGACGACCAGCCGGGCGAGCAGTTGGGCGGCACGCCAGAACAGGGGTGGCTGCCAGCCGGGGCGCGGGGTGTCCATCAGTCGCCGATGGTCGCACGGGCGTGGGGGAGGACCGGAAGCCGGGTCGTGCGGCCTGTGGTGATCAGGGTCATTGGTCCCGGGTCGGGTCGGGACCCCCGACCCTGCCCGACAACCTACGACGCGCGGTAGTATCTACTACGTCTCGTAGTATCAATGGCAGGGGGATCCCGGTGGACGCGTTGGACGTCGCCCGCTGGCAGTTCGGTGTCACCACCGTCTACCACTTTCTCTTCGTACCACTGACCATCGGACTGTCCGTCCTGGTCGCCATCCTCCAGACCCGCTGGCACCGCACCGGCGACGAGAAATACCTCAAACTCACCAAGTTCTACGGCAAACTCTTCCTGATCAACTTCGCCATGGGCGTCGTCACCGGCATCGTGCAGGAATTCCAGTTCGGCATGAACTGGTCCGACTACTCCCGCTTCGTCGGCGACATCTTCGGCGCACCCCTGGCCATCGAAGCCCTCGTCGCCTTCTTCCTCGAATCCACCTTCATCGGCCTGTGGATCTTCGGCTGGGACCGGCTACCCCCACGCCTGCACCTGGCCAGCATCTGGGCCGCCGCCATCGGCACCAACCTGTCCGCCTACTTCATCCTCGCCGCCAACTCGTTCATGCAGAACCCCGTCGGCTACCGCTTCAACCCCGACACCGGACGCGCCGAACTCACCGACTTCGTCGCCGTCCTCACCAACAAGGTCGCCCTGATCACCTTCCCGCACACCCTCGCCGGCGCCTTCCTCGTCGCCGGCGCCCTCGTCACCACCGTCGGCCTCTGGCACCTCATGCGCCGCCGCGACAACCCCGACACCGACGCCTACCGCCACGCCACCCGCTTCGGCGCCTGGGTCGTCCTCATCTCCGCCACCCTCGTCGTCCTCACCGGCGACATCCAAGGCAAGATCATGACCCAGGTGCAGCCCATGAAGATGGCCGCCGCCGAAGGCCTCTACACCACCGAAAGCCCCGCCTCGTTCTCCGTACTCACCGTCGGCAGCCTCGACGGCAACCGCGAGATCTTCGCCCTCAAGATCCCCTACCTGCTGTCCTACCTCGGCACCGGCGACCCCAACGGCACCGTCCACGGCATCAACGACCTCCAGGCCCAGTACGCCAGCCAGTACGGCCCCGGCAGCTACACCCCGATCATCCCGGTCACCTACTGGAGCTTCCGCTTCATGATCGGCTTCGGACTCGCCGCCGCCGCCGTCGCCCTGCTCATCCTCTGGACCCAACGCAAGGGCCGCACCCCCACCAACAGGTGGCTGCTGCGCGCCGGCCTGATCATGCCCGTGCTCCCACTGCTCGCCAACTCCTTCGGCTGGATCTTCACCGAGATGGGCCGCCAACCCTGGATCGTCTTCGGCGAGATGCTCACCCGCGACGGCGTCTCCCGCAGCGTCTCCCTCACCGAAGTCCTCACCTCCTTCACCGCCTTCACCCTCATCTACGCCACCCTCGCCGTCATCGAATTCAAACTCCTCCTGCGCTACGCCCGCGCCGGCGTACCCGACATCACCCCCACCCCCGACGACACCGACGACGCCGAGCGCCCGCTCGCCTTCGCCTACTGAGCCCCGGAGCCCCACCGTGGAACTCACCACCATCTGGTTTCTCCTCGTCGCCGTGCTCTTCACCGGCTACTTCATCCTCGAAGGCTTCGACTTCGGCGTCGGCATGCTCCTCCCCGTCCTCGGCCGCGACGACCGGCAACGCCGCGTCCTCATCAACACCATCGGCCCCGTCTGGGACGGCAACGAGGTCTGGCTCATCACCGCAGGCGGCGCCATGTTCGCCGCCTTCCCCGAGTGGTACGCCACCCTCTTCTCCGGCTTCTACCTGCCCCTACTGCTCATCCTGCTCGCCCTCATCGCCCGCGGCGTCGCCTTCGAATACCGCCACAAGCGCCCCGAAGCCACCTGGAAACGCCGCTGGGACCACGCCATCTTCTGGGGCTCCGCCATCCCCGCCCTACTCTGGGGCGTCGCCTTCGCCAACATCTTCCGCGGCGTACCACTGGACGCCGACCACGAATACGTCGGCAGCCTGATCGACCTGCTCAACCCCTACGCCCTGCTCGGCGGCCTGACCACCCTCGGCCTCTTCCTCACCCACGGCGCGGTCTTCCTCGCCCTCAAGACCACCGGCGACATCCGCCACCGCGCCGGCACCCTCGCCGTCACTCTCGGCGTCGGCACCGCCGTCGTCGCCGTCGCCTTCCTCACCTGGACCCTCACCATCCGCGCCAACCTCGCCGCCATCGTCCTCGCCGCCGGCGCCGCACTCGCCCTACTCGGCGCACTCGCCGCCGCCCGCGTACGCCGCGAAGGCTGGGCCTTCACCGGCACCGCCCTGGCCATCGCCCTCGCCGTCGCCACCCTCTTCACCGCCCTGTTCCCCAACGTCATGCCCTCCACCGCCGACCCCGCCGGCACCCTCACCGCCACCAACGCCGCCTCCACCCCCTACACCCTGAAAATCATGGCCTGGGTCGCCGTCGTCTTCACCCCGATCGTCCTCGCCTACCAAAGTTGGACCTACTGGGTGTTCCGCAAGCGAATCGGGGTACAGAACATCCCGCAACACTGAGAGACGCGCGAGGGGCGCGGGGACGCGGGGCCGGAGCGAGGGGGTCGCACCGGCCCCGCAACGCGTCCACCACAAACCCGTCGCCGACCAGCCCACCCACCGCTATCGTCGCCGCATGCCGCACGACCCCCACGTCCGGGAACTCACCGACGACGACACCACCGCCGCCTGGCACCTCGGCCGCACCGCCTTCGGCTCCGACCCGCAACCCGCACCACCACCCACCACCACCCCCGGCACCACCCGCTACGGCGCCTTCGACCACACCGGCCGCCTCATCGGCAAAGCCATCGACCTGCACCACCACCAGTGGTGGGACGGCCGCACCATCGCCGCCGCCGACATCGCCAGCGTCGCCGTCGCCCCCGAAGCCCGCGGCCGCGGCGTCGCCCGCGCCCTGCTCACCACCCTCCTGCGCGGCGCACACGACCGGGACGCCGCCGTCAGCGCACTGTTCCCCACCGTCGCCGCCCCCTACCGCGCCTGCGGCTGGGAAACCGCCGGCACCCTCCGCACCGTCAACCTCCCCACCGCCCTGCTCACCCGCCACCACCCCAGCCCACACCTCACCGTCCGCCCCGGCACCGCCGCCGACCTCACCGCCGCCGACGAACTGCACACCCACACCATCCGCCACCGCCGCGGCCTACTCGCCCGCAGCGGCCCGCTGCACGAACACCGCCGCACCCGCCACACCACCGACAACACCCTGCCCTACGACGGCCTCACCCTCGTCGAACACCACGGCCACCTCGTCGGCTACGCCGGCTGGAACCGCCGCAACCACTACGGCGACGACGGCACCATCACCGTCGAAGACCTCGCCGCCACCACCGCCGACGCCGCCCGCGAACTCGTCGGCATCCTCGCCAGCTGGCACAGCGTCGCCCCCACCCTGCGCCTCACCCTGCTCCCCGGCGACCCCCTCACCCCCCACCTGCCCGTGGAGAAGGCCCGCGAACACGAACAGGACACCTGGATGCACCGCCCCGTCGACGTCACCCGCGCCATCCGCGACCGGGGCTGGCCACCACACCTGCACGGCACCGCCACCTTCACCCTCGACGACCCCCTCGCCGACTGGAACACCGGCACCTGGCACCTGGAGATCACCGACGGCCACGCCGACCTGCGCCGCACCACCACCCCCGCCGACCTGCACCTGACCGTCCGCGGCTTCGCCCTGCTCTACACCGGCGCCGCCACCGCCCGCACCGTCGCCCAGGCCGGCCTGCTGCACCACCCCACCGGCACCGACCCCACCCCACTCGACCTACTCGCCGCCCCCGGCCCCGCCCAACTCGGCGACTACTTCTGACCCACCCCGGCCGGGGGCCTCCGCATCGGCTGCCCCCGACCAGCCCCCACCACAGCCGTCACCGGCCCCACCTCACCGCGCCTCGCGCAACTCCGCCAACCGCGCCTCGATCTCCGCCAACTCCGCCCGCAACTTCTCCGCCTGCTGCTCCGCCTCCGACCGTTCCGCCGACAGGATCTGCTCCACCGCCTCCTGCACCCCCGGCACATCCACCAACGCCACCATCCGCAACGCCTCCGCCGGCTTCACCACGTACGGCTTCGCCAACGCCTTCGCCCCCTGCTGCGCCGCCACCGTCCACTCACCATCGGCATACGCCAACGTCACCGTCAAACCCGCCGGCCCCTTCGGCTTCGCCACCTTCGCCGGCCGCCGCGCCGCCGGCTTCTCCACCGGCACGGACTGCTGCTCCACCTTCGGCTCCTCCCGCCTCTGCACCGGCACCCGGGGCGTGTCCAACACGAACTCCGGCTCCGCCTTCGCCGTCGGCTCCACCTGCTCCACCACCGGCTCCGACTTCACCTCCACCACCCGACGACCCGCACCCCGCGGCGCCACCGCCAGATCGGCGGGGGAGAAGGGCAACTCGTCGCGACCGAACCGCACCACCACGAACTCGTCCGACACCGCCGGATCGGTCACCTCCACCACCTGACCCACCTGCCCGGCGATCTGCCCCGCCGACGCGGTGAACACCACCTTCGGCTTCCGCCCCGCCGCCAACGCCTCCCGGATACCCCGCACCTCGTCATCGGACAAACCCTGGCCCGCCATCACAACCCTCTTTCGTACACGTGTCTGATCCTGCCTTGATACCAGCCCACCACGACAACCGGAAGATCAGCCCCCCAGCACCCGCAACGCCTCGTCCGCGTGCTCGTTCATCCCCAACTCGCTGTGCACCACCGCCAGCACCCGCCGGTCCTGACCGATCACGAACGTCATCCGCCGCGTGCTCAACGGCCCCAACGGCAACCGCCGCCGCACCCCGAACGCCTGCGCCACCACACCGTCGACATCCGACAACAACGGATAGTCGAACCCGTGCATCCGGGAGAACTCCGCCTGCTTCTCCACCGCATCCCGACTGATCCCCACCCGCTGCGCCCCCACCGCCGCGAACTCCGCCGCCAGATCCCGGAAGTGACAACTCTCCGCCGTACACCCACGCGTCATCGCCGCCGGATAGAAGAACAACACCACCGGCCCCGCCGCCAACAACTCCGACAGCCGCCGCGGCGCACCCGTCTGATCCGGCAACACGAAATCCTCCACCAGATCACCGACACTCACACCCACCACACACCTCCACCGATCCGATCCGTCCGAAACGCGGTGAGCGTAAGCGATCACCCCACCCACCGCCGCGCCACCGCGCCACGTGAGCACCCACACCCTGCCCACCACACCGGCGCGGACGGTACCGTCACACCACCGCACACCGGACCGGCAGGGGAGCAGGGACAATTACCACGGTCACCGTCATCACCGGCGGCAGCCGAGGCATCGGCGCCGCCACCGCCCGACGGCTCGCCGCCGCCGGCCACCACCTCGCCATCGGCTACCGCCGCGACCACGCCGCCGCAGCCGCCGTCGTCGCCGACATCCACCGCCTCGGCCGCCGCGCCGTCGCCGTCCCCGCCGACACCACCGACCCCACCCAGATCGACCGCCTCTTCACCGCCGCCGCCGACCTCGGCCCCCTCACCGCCCTGGTCAACAACGCCGGCGTCACCAGCCCCATCGGCCCCTTCACGGCACTGCGCCCCGACGACCTGCGCCGCGTCGTCGACGTCAACCTCATCGGGTACGTCCTCTGCGCCCAACAGGCCGCCCACCGGCTCACCCACGGCGGCGCCATCGTCAACATCTCCTCCGCCGCCGCCACCCTCGGCAGCCCGGGGGAGTACATCCACTACGCCGCCGTCAAAGCCGCCACCGACACCCTCACCATCGGTCTGGCCAAGGAACTCGCCCCCCGCGGCATCCGGGTCAACGCCGTCGCCCCCGGCATCATCCGCACCGACATCCACACCGACTCCGGCGTACCCGACCGCGCCGACACCGCCGCCGGGCGCATCCCGCTCGGCCGCGCCGGTGAACCCGACGAGGTCGCCGGCGCCGTCGCCTGGCTGCTCGGACCCGACGCCACCTACACCACCGGCGCGGTGCTGCGCGTCGCCGGCGGCCTCTGACCGGCCGCCCGGCCGTCAACCGGTGAACAGCCTCGCCGCCGTCAGCACCGTCCGCACCACCCCGTACCCCGGCAGCACCGACACCACCGAACAGGGAACCCACAACCAGAAAGCCCACAACCGGGGAGCCAGCCCGCGGGCACGGACGGACACCCGGCGTTCGCGACCGCTCCAGATCCCGCCCGTCAACACCCCTGCCTATCCCGCGGTGGGACGGCTTCTGGCCGGGCCGCTCCATCAGGCAGCACCGTCTCGTCGTCCACCCAGGCGCATCGCACCGTGCTGCTATTCACCCCCTTCGCGCCAACGAGGTACGCACCGTTCAGGTTCGCGTTGGCCAGGTACGCGTCGGTCAGGTCTGCGCCGTTCAGGTTCACATTGGTCAGGTTCGCACTGCTCAGGTTCGCACCGTTCAGGTTCGCGTCCACCAGGTTCGCGTCCACCAGTTTCGCATTCCCCAGGTCGGTCTCGTCCATATTCACACCGTTGAGGTCACCGTTGGTCAGGTCCGCGTTGGTCAGGAATGCGTCGGACAGGTTCGCGCCGCTCAGGCTCACACCGGCCAGATACGCGTTGCGCAGACCCGCGCTGGTCAGGTTCACGAGATTCAGGTTTGCGCCGGCCAGGTATGCGTCGCGCAGGTCCGTACGCGCCAGGTTCGCACCCGCCAGGTTGGCACCCGCCAGGTTCGAGCGGGTGAGGTCGAGCCGGGTGTTGCCGTCGTGGGTGATGTCCCGACGGCCCAGCACGGTCAACGTGGCTTGAATGTCCACCGATGGGGGGACCGCAGGACGGTCGGCGGTCGGATGTGGGACCGGGCGCGCGGGTTTCGGGGGCGCAGGGGCATGGACCCTGACGAACGCGGCAAGGACGTCAACGACGGCGGGCTGGTCCGCGGCGGAGTCACGCATGATGCGTTCCAGGGCGTAGATCGCGCCGAGGCGTACGTCGACCTTCTCCGGGCCGGATTGGCCGAGCTGCTCGACGGCCTTGGTGAATCGGTCGGTGATCTGTCCTTGCTCGGTCAGGCGCTGCTGCTCGCGGTTGGCCATGCTGGTTTCCTGGTTGGCCTTGTAGGTCAGATACAGGCCGGCAGCGAGAACGAGCACCGACACGACCTGACCGACGGCGATCCACCGCTGCCACGGGTCGGGCTTGAGATCGATCGGCGCGTGCTCCAGGCGCATGACGCGGTTCCGGCTGCCGTCTCTTGGCACACGGGCGGCATGAGCATCCTTGGAACGGGAAGCGGCTCGGGACTGAGGTTCCCCCGGTAGCTCGGAGGCTTTCGATCATGTTCTGATGGAGCTGAAGGGAGTCATCCGTGGCTGCACCGAAGAAGTACCCCGATGAGCTGCGTGAACGTGCGGTGCGTTTGTATCGGGAGTCGGACCCGAAGCCCGTGATCCGGCAGCTGGCACGCCAGCTTGGTGTGCATCACGAAGCGTTGCGCAACTGGATCCGCCAGGACGAGGCCGACCGCGGTCAGCGTGACGACCGGCCGACGACCTCGGAGGTGGAGGAGCTGCGCCGGCTGCGGCGGGAGAATGCCGAGCTGAAGCGGGCCAACGAGATCCTGAAAGCCGCGTCGGCTTTTTTCGCCTCGGAACTCGACCCGACCCGGCGACGGTCGTGACGCTCGTCGACGAGCTACGCGATCGCTTCGGGGTCGAGCCCGTCCTCCGGGTCCTCAACGTCGCCCCGTCGACCTACTACGGCTGGCTCGCCCAGGCCGCCAACCCGTGTGCTCGGCGGCGGGAGGATGCGGAACTGGCGGTGGAGATCGCGGAGATCCACGACGTATCGGGTGGCACCTACGGCAGTCCAAGGGTGCACGCCATGCTGCGCCGGCAGGGCCGCCAGGTGGGTCGCAAGCGGGTGGAGCGGTTGATGCGGAACGCCGGCCTGCAAGGGGCGTTCCTGCGCAAGAAGTGGCGCATCCCGTCGACCCGGTCGAACCCGAAGGCGACACCGGCTCCCGATCTGGTGAACCGGCAGTTCACGGCTGCGGCGCCGAACCGGTTGTGGGTCGCCGACGCCACCCGCATCCCCTGCGGTGAGGGCGTGTTCTGGCTGGCCGCAGTGCGGGACGTGTTCTCCAACCGCATCGTGGGCTGGCGCTGCTCTGACCGCTGCGACACCGACCTGATCCTCGGCGCCCTCGAATACGGCATCTGGTCCCGCGACGTCCGCGACGGCCAACTGATCCACCACTCAGACCGCGGGTCGAACTACACGTCGTTCCGCTTCGCCCAACGCCTGGCCGACAACGGCATCCTGCCCTCCATGGGGTCGGTCGGCGACAGCTACGACAACGCCCTGATGGAGAACTTCTGGTCGACGTTGAAGATCGAACTGGTCTACCGCAACTCGTGGCGCACCCGCGACGAGGCCGAGAACGCGATCTTCACCTACATCGACGGCTGGTACAACACCCGCCGCATCCAGAAAGACCTCGGCTGGCGATCCCCAGACGAGTACGAAACCGCCTGGCACACCCACCAGGCCCGACACGACCAGACGGCTATCGTTCAGCCTGAGCCCACCGGCGCCAGGTAACTAACCCTCCGGCAAACCGGGGGAACCTCAGGACATCCGGGTGTTGGGGGGCATGCCTCCATTTGATCCCAACCCGGCCAACCTTCAGCACCCACCCGATCCGGCACTGGCCACGCTATTGCCGAACGAACGTTTCGCACTCGCCACCGAACCCCATGATCGCCAGACCGGCGGCCAGACCCGGCCGGTCCGGGAACCGCTTGATCAGCATGGAGTCAGGGGAGATGTAGCGATACCCAGCCCGATCCCGCCCAGCAACCCGTACCGATGTGCAGCAGCCACAGCACCCGGTGGCGATCCCCCGGCGCGCCGCCGGGGGATCAGCCGGCTGTACCCGGGCGGCGCGACGGTGTGCCGACAGTCGAGTGCGGACAGCATCGGTACTCCTTCTCCGGACCATCGCGGTGACGTGCTCCGTCGCGTGCCCCGCCGCCTGCTGCGGGCGAACCGACGCTGTGCCAGCGGTCACCCCGGTGGGTCGAACGGTCACCCGACGGCCCTCGTGACCACTCACGATCATGATTCGATAATGCATATTATGTAAAGCTAAGCCGGAGAGGAGCCCCCTGCCGGCCTTCGGGCACCCGGGATGGCGAGTGCCCGCCTTCGGGGCCGCAACCGCTTCTCACACCCGCGTGGTGTCCACCGCGCAACAGCGGGTCGCACTGCCGCGCCGGATCCGACGAGCCGCCTGTGCGGGTCAGGCAGCCGACGAGCCGCCGGTGTTCCGGTGGGACGTCGGTTCGTGTGCGTGGCCTGCCGGTGCGGACAGCGGCCCGGGACGTCCGCCGGTCCACTGCGGCGTCCCGGGCGTCACGCGACCCGCAGCCCCGCTGCGCGCATCCCGGACTGGTGCTCCACCATCACCCGGACGGATGCCGAGCCGTGAGACTCCCGTTCAGGCGCGCTGACAGCCCGCCGAGGATGCAGGCAATGTCGGCAGGTGGAACCGGCCCGGATGCACTGCGGCCCGGATGCACTGCGGAGCAGCCTGATGTCGCTCCCCTCCCCTGGTGGCCGACAACCCGAGAAAGCTGCATAATATACCTTATGCATTACAAACAGGACGAATCGGTTGGACGGCTCGTCGAGGAGTTCCTGACCGCGCGAGCCACCCGCAAGCCCTCCCCACACACGCAGGAGGCGTACCGGCGGGACCTGCTGGCCGTCGCGGCGCTGGCCGGCGAGGAGTGCAGCCCTCCCCTGCCCCTCGACGAGTTGACGATCTCCGCCCTCTCCCCCCGGCTGATGCGGGCCGCGTTCGCCCGGTTCGCCGCGCCCCGGGCGGCAGCGTCGGTGCACCGGGCCTGGTCGAGCTGGAACGGGTTCTTCTCGTTCCTGGTGGCCGAGCAGGTGGTGGCGGGCAACCCGATGCCGGCGGTGGGGCGTCCCCGCACCCCGCTCCCCCAGCCCAAGCCGTTGCGGGGTGAGGACACCCCGGAGGTGCTGCTGGCGTCGGTGTCGCGGGAGGACGCGCGGCAGCGTGATCCGTGGCCGGAGCGGGACGTCGCGGTGCTGGCGTTGGCGTTGTGCGCGGGGCTGCGCCTGGCGGAGTTGTTGGCGTTGCGGGTGTCGTCGGTGTCGGGGAGGGCCGGTGAGCGGCGGGTGGCGGTGGCCGGCAAGGGTGGCCGGCCGAGGGTGGTGCCGGTGGAGCCGGAGTTGGACGAGGTGGTGGCGGCCTACCTGGACAGTCGGCGGCGGCGGTTCGGGGCGCGCAGCGTACGACCGGACGGGGTGTTGTTCGTGGATCGGCGGGGTGAGCCGCTGCGTCGGGGTGGGTTGCAGTATCTGGTGGATTCCTGTTACCGGCGGGCGGGGATCACCGATCGGGTACCGGCGGGGGCCCGGTTGCACGCGTTGCGGCACACGTTCGCGACCCGGTTGGCCGAGGACGGGGCGGGGGCGGCGGAGATCATGCGGTTGTTGGGGCATGCGTCGTTGGCGTCGTCGCAGACGTACATCGAGGTGACGGCGGGTCAGCAGCGGGCGGCGGTGCGGTCGAACCGGACGAACCGGGTGTTGGTGGGGTTGGTGTCGGGAGGGCGTCCGGGCTGAGGGTGGGGTGGTCCGGGGTGCGGTGGCTGTCGAGCATGACGGTTCACCGCTTGCTGAATACAGCGGCCGCTGTACTGTCGTGGTGTGGAGATGTTGACGCACGGTCAGGTCCTTGCCCGCTTCGGCCATGCCCTGTCCGACCCGGTGCGGGCCCGGCTGCTGCTCGCGTTGCGCGAGCGCCCCGGCTACCCGGCCGAGCTCGCCGATCTGCTCGGCACCAGCCGGCAGAACCTGTCCAACCACCTGGCCTGCCTACGCGGCTGCGGCTTGGTCGTCGCCGTCCCCGAGGGTCGACGGACCCGGTACGAACTGGCCGACGCCCGGCTCGCGCACGCCCTGGGTGACCTGCTCGGCCTGGTCCTCGCCGTCGACCCGGCCGCCTGCGCCGGCACCGACGGGTGCTGTTGATGACCGGGCCGCTGCCGCTGCTGAGCGCCGAGCCGAGCCCGACGCGGCGGGCGACGCTGGTGCGCCGGGTCCGCCTGTTGGTGGCGGCCACCATCGCCTACAACGTGATCGAGGCGGCCGTCGCGCTCACCGCCGGCACCCTCGCCGACTCCACCGCGCTCGTCGGGTTCGGGTTGGACTCGGTCATCGAGGTGTCCTCGGCCGCCGCGGTGGCGTGGCAGTTCACCGCCGCTGACCACGAACGCCGCGAACGAACCGCGCTGCGGATCGTCGCCGGCTCATTCTTCGCCCTGGCCGCCTACGTGACCGTCGAGTCGGTGCGGGCTCTGGTCGGCGGCGACCGGGCCGAGCATTCCACCGTGGGACTGGTGCTCGCCGTGCTGTCGTTGCTGGTGATGCCGCTGCTGTCGGCGGTGCAGCGCCGCGCCGGGCGGAAGTTGGGGTCGGCGTCGGCGGTGGCCGACTCCAGGCAGACGCTGCTGTGCACCTATCTGTCCGCGGTCCTGCTGGTGGGTCTGGCGGTCAACTCGCTGTTCGGCTGGTGGTGGGCCGACCCCGCCGCTGCGCTGGTCATCGCCGCCGTCGCCGTCAGAGAAGGCCGCGACGCTTGGCGCGGGCACACCTGCTGCACCCCGGTCATATCCGACAGCGGCCCGACGTCCGACGGATGTTGCGCGCCCGGCAGCCCGCGGTGACGGCCGCGCCGGCCCGTCGGACCCGTGTGCTCGGGCGGTCGTCGACCCTCGGGTGGCCCACGTAGCCGTTCCCGAGACGGATCAGTTTGTCGGCGTCGGGTTTCGCCGGAACCTGGGAACGGCCCGTGTGGCGCGGGCGTACGGGGTGTGGGTGGGTGTGGGATGGTGTGGGTGGACGCGACTGGCGGCACGGGGATGGGTCAACCATCGGGGAGCTCGTCGCGGGGGTCGACCGCCTGGGCCTCCGTGGTCGAGGTGAGTCATGTCTGTTTCCTCTTCCCTCTCCCCCACGCCTGGTATGGCCCGGTTGTTGCCGGGTGGGCCGGTGGCGGAGCGGATTCTCGCCGAGGTCGCCGACGGGGTGGCGGCGTTGCGGGCGGCCGGGGTGGTGCCGGCGTTGGCGACGGTGCTGGTGGGTGACGACGACGCCAGTGCCGGGTACATCCGGATAAAGCAGCGGCAGGCGGCGGAGTTGGGGTTCGCGTCGCCGCACGTGCGGTTGCCCGGGTCGGCGTCGCAGGCCGATCTGCACCGGGTGTTGCGGGATTTCAACGACGACGCCGGGGTGCACGCGGTGTTGGTGCAGCATCCGGTGCCGGGGCAGCTGGATTACGACCGGGCGTTGGAGGTGCTGGATCCGGATTCGGACGTGGACGGGATGCATCCGGTGAATATGGGCCGGTTGGCGTTGGGGTTGCCGGGGCCGTTGCCGTGTACGCCGGCGGGGATCGAGGCGTTGTTGGCGTTCCACGGGGTGCCGGTGGCGGGGCGGGAGGTGGTGGTGTTGGGTCGTGGTGCGACGTTGGGGCGTCCGTTGGCGATGTTGTTGGCGCAGAAGCGGCCGACGGCGAACGCGGCGGTGACGGTGGTGCACACGGGGGTGGCGGACTGGCCGCGGTACACGCGGCGGGCGGAGATCCTGGTGGCGGCGGCGGGGGTGCCGGGGATCGTGCGGCCGGAGCATGTGCGTCCGGGTGCGGTGGTGGTGGGTGGTGGGGTGCGGTACGAGGGTCGTCGGTTGTTGCCGGATGTGGACGAGTCGTGTGCGCGGGTGGCGGGGGCGATCACGCCGCGGGTGG
>NZ_JAFEUC010000029.1:0-5498 GCF_016901255.1 Micromonospora humida | reverse complement strand
GCGGGAGTCGTTGGAGGTGTTGGGTTCGGGTGGTGTGGTGGTGCCGACGTTGCGTCGGGGTGAGGGTGGTGTGGGTCGGGTGTTGTTGTCGTTGGGTGAGGCGTTTGTGTCGGGGGTGGGGGTTGATTGGGAGCGGATGGTGCCGGAGGCGGCCCGGGTCGACCTACCCACCTACCCCTTCCAGGGCCGCCACTACTGGCTGAACCCGACCGCACCCGGCGGTGCCGACGTCTCGCACGCCGGCCTGACCGCCGTCACCCACCCCCTGCTCGGCGCGGTCGTCGAACTCGCCGGCAGCGCCGTCACCGGGCTCACCGGCACGCTATCCCTCGCCGCCCAACCCTGGCTGGCCGACCACGCCGTCGGCGACACCGTGCTGCTGCCCGGCACCGCGTTCGTCGAGATGGCGCTGCGCGCCGGCGACGAGGTCGGCTGCGACCACGTCGACGAACTGACCCTCCAGGCGCCCCTGGTGCTGACGGACCGCGCGCCGGTGCACGTCCGGGTGGAGATCGACGAGCCGGCCGGGGACGGTCGCCGCGAGGTGAGCATCCACTCCCGGGCCGCCGACGTCGACTTCGGCACCGCCTGGACCTGCCACGCCACCGGCACGCTGTCCCCCACCGTGACCGACCCCGACCTGCCGGCCCCCTCCGCGCAGTGGCCGCCCCGGGGTGCCACCCCCGTGGACGTCCGCGACGCGTACGACGACCTGGCCGACGGCGGATACCGCTACGGCCCCACCTTCCGGGGCCTGACCGCGATGTGGCAGTCCGGCGACGAGGTCTTCGCCGACGTGTCGCTCCCGGAGGCGGCCCACACCGACGCCGCCCGCTTCGGCCTGCACCCGGCACTGCTGGACGCGGCGCTGCACGCGATGCTCGTCCGTGACCGGCTGGCCGGCCGGCACGACCTGCGGCTGCCGTTCGCCTGGCAGGGCGTCACGCTCGCCGCCGCCGGCGCCTCGATGCTGCGGCTGTCGCTGCGGCCGACGGCCACCGGCGCGATCACCCTGACCGCCGTCGACGGCGCCGGCCAGCCGGTGCTCACCGTCGAGTCGTTGACCTTCCGCGAGGTCGACCCGACCCGGCTCGCCGCCGCCCGACAGGACACGCCCCCGCTCTACGGCCTCGACTGGGTCGCCGAGCCCGCCGGGGTCACCGCCGCGTCGTCCACCCTGCGGTACGCGCTGCTCGGGCCGGACCCGCTCGGTCTCGGCAGCGTCCTGCCCGACGTCGAGCGTCACCCCGACCTGCCCGCCCTGGCAGCCGCCGGACGGCAGGTCGACGTCGTCGTGGTGACCCTGCCCGACGCCCCGCACGGCCCGGCGATCACGGGGGCGCACGCCGCCGCCCGGTGGGCGCTCACCCTGGCCCAGGACTGGCTCGCCACCGAGCAGCTGGCAGACGCCCGGCTCGCCGTGGTGAGCCGGCACGCGGTCACCACCGACGCGGGCACCACCGCGTCCTCGCCTGCCCACGCCACCGCCTGGGGGCTGCTGCGCTCGGCGCGGACCGAGAACCCGGGCCGGTTCCTCCTGCTCGACCTGGACGACGACCCCCGCTCGCTGACCGTGCTGCCGGCCGCCCTCGCCGCCGACCGCTCCGAGCTGGCCGTCCGCAACGGTGAGCTGAGGGTGCCCCGGCTCGCCCCGGTGACCCCCGGCGTCGCGCCGGTGTCCGGTGGCGACTGGCGACTGGCCGGCACCGGATCGGGCAGCGTGGACGGTCTCGCCGTCGTCGCCGCGCAGACCCCGGCCACCGGGCCGGCCGCCCTCGCCCCGCACGAGGTCCGGATCGCGGTACGGGCCGCCGGCCTGAACTTTCGCGACGTCCTCATCGCCCTCGGCGTCTACCCCGGCGAGGCCCGGATGGGCATAGAAGGTGCCGGCGTGGTGACCGAGACCGGTGCGGCGGTCACCGACCTGCGGCCCGGGGACCGGGTGATGGGCATGGTGGCCGAGTCGTTCGCCGGCACCGCCACCGTGGACCACCGGCTGCTCGTGCCGATCCCGGCCGGTTGGTCGTACGCCCAGGCCGCCGCGGTGCCGATCGTCTTCGCCACCGCCTACTACGGGCTCGTCCACCAGGCCGGCGTGCGCGCCGGTGAGTCGGTGCTGATCCACGCCGCCGCCGGTGGCGTCGGCATGGCCGCCGTGCAGCTCGCCCACCAGCTCGGCGCAACGGTGTACGCCACGGCCAGCCCCGCCAAGTGGGAGGCGGTACGGGCCCTCGGTGTGCCCGCCGACCGGATCGCCTCCTCGCGTACCGACGGGTTCGAGGAGACCTTCCGGGTCGCCACCCCGGGCGGCGTCGACGTCGTGTTGAACAGCCTGGCCGGTGACCTGCTCGACGCGTCACTGCGACTGCTCGCCGACGGTGGCCGGTTCGTCGAGATGGGCAAGACCGACCTGCGAGACCCCGACCGGGTCGCCGTGGACCACCCCGGTCGCCACTACCAGGCGTTCGACCTGATCGAGGTCGGTCGCCGGGACCCGGAGCTGATCCGGCGCATCCTCACCGAGATCGTCGCGCTCTTCGCCCGGGGCGCGCTGACCCACCTGCCGACGAGGTGCTGGGACGTCCGCTCCGCCGCCGACGCGTTCCGCCAGCTCAGCCAGGCCCGCCAGATCGGCAAGGCGGTGCTGACCGTACCGGCCGGATGGGACCCCGACGGGACCGTCCTGATCACCGGCGGCACCGGCACGCTCGGCGGCCTGCTCGCCCGGCACCTGGTCACCCGGCACGGGATGCGGCACCTGCTGCTGGCCAGCCGGCGGGGGCCGGCGGCCCCCGGCGTACCCGAGTTGGTCGGTGAACTGACCGGCCTCGGCGCGACGGTCGAGGTCGCCGCCGTCGACGTCGCCGACCGGGCCGCCCTGGACGCCCTGCTGGACGGCGTCCCGACGGCGCACCCGCTGACGGCCGTGGTGCACACCGCCGGGGTGCTCGACGACGCGCTGCTGCCCGCGCTGACCGACGCGCGCGTCGAGACGGTGCTGCGGGCCAAGGCCGACGCCGCGTGGCACCTGCACGAGTCCACCCGTCACCGCGACCTGGCCGGCTTCGTGCTCTTCTCCTCGATCATGGGTCTGCTCGGGAACGCCAGCCAGGCCAACTACGCGGCGGCGAACGTGTTCCTGGACGAGCTGGCCCACGCCCGGCGTGCCGAGGGGCTACCGGCGACCGCCCTGGCCTGGGGCTTCTGGGACCAGCGCAGTGAGATGACCGGTCAGCTCAGTGACGTCGACGTCGCCCGGATCGGCCGGCTCGGGCTGGCCCCGCTGACCGTCGAGGACGGCCTCGCCCTGTTCGACGCCGCGATCACCGCCGACCGGCCGACGGCCGTCCCGGCCCGGCTCGCCCTCGACGCCCTGCGCTCGCCGGCGGCCGGTGCCGTCCCGGAGCTGCTCACCGCTCTGGTGGGCCGGCGCGAGCGTCGGGTCGCGGCGGCCCGCGTCACCGGCAACGCCCTGGCCGAGCAACTCGTCGCGCTGCCGGCCGCGGAAGGCGACCAACTGCTGATCGAGCTGGTCCGGCAGACCGCCGCCGCGGTGCTCGGGCACGCCTCGGCCGCCCAGGTCCCGGCCCAGGCGAAGTTCAAGGATCTCGGCTTCGACTCGCTGTCCTCGGTGGAGCTGCGCAACCGGCTGAACGCGGCGACCGGTGTCCGGCTCTCCGCCACCATGGTGTTCGACCACCCCACACCGACCGCCGTGGCGGCGTACCTCAGGGACGAACTGCTCGGTGCCCGGCCGGCGGCGACGGACGCCCCGCCACCCACGCGGGCTGCGACCGACGACGACCACATCGCGATCGTCGGCATGGCCTGCCGGCTGCCCGGCGGTGTCGGTTCGCCGGACGAGCTGTGGGAGCTGCTGACCACCGACGGCGACGCGATCGGCGAACCCCCCAACGACCGTGGCTGGGACCTCGCCGACCTCTTCGACCCCGACCCGGACCGGCCCGGCAAGAGCTACGTGCTCGACGGCGGGTTCCTGCACGAGGCGGGGGAGTTCGACGCCGGCTTCTTCGGCATCTCCCCCCGGGAGGCGCTGGCGATGGACCCGCAGCAGCGACTGCTGCTGGAGACCTCGTGGGAGGCGCTGGAGCGGGCCGGCATCGTGCCGGCGGCACTGAACGGATCGGCGACGGGCGTCTTCGTCGGCGCGCTCGCCCAGGACTACGGCTCCCCGTTGCACCAGGTGTCCGAGGGTCTGGACGGGCTGCGGCTCACCGGCCGGTCCACCAGCGTCATCTCCGGTCGGGTGGCCTACGCGCTGGGGTTGCAGGGCCCGGCGGTGACGGTGGACACGGCGTGCTCGTCGTCGCTCGTGGCGCTGCACCAGGCGGTGGGGGCGCTGCGCGCGGGTGAGGTGTCGCTGGCACTGGCGGGCGGGGTGTCGGTGATGGCGACGCCCGGCATGTTCGTCGAGTTCTCCCGCCAACGGGGCCTGTCCCCCGACGGCCGCTGCAAGGCGTTCTCGTCCTCCGCCGACGGTACGGGGTGGGGTGAGGGTGTTGGTGTGGTGGTGTTGGAGCGGTTGTCGGATGCGCGGCGTAACGGGCACCCCGTGTTGGCGGTGGTGCGGGGTTCGGCGGTTAATCAGGATGGTGCGTCGAATGGTTTGACGGCGCCGCATGGTCCGTCGCAGGAGCGGGTGATTCGTCAGGCGTTGGCGAGTGGTGGTTTGTCGGCGGGTGATGTGGATGTGGTGGAGGCGCATGGTACGGGGACGCGGTTGGGTGATCCGATCGAGGCGCAGGCGTTGTTGGCGACGTACGGTCGGGAGCATTCGGCGGATCGTCCGTTGTATCTCGGTTCGTTGAAGTCGAACATCGGCCACACGATGGCGGCGGCGGGGATCACCGGCGTCATCAAGACCGTCCTGGCGATGCGCGCCGGGGTGATGCCGAAGACGTTGCACGTGGACGAGCCGACCACGCACGTGGACTGGTCGTCCGGCACGGTGGAGCTGCTCACCGAGGCGCGGGTCTGGGACGGTGACGGGCCGCGTCGGGCGGGGGTGTCGTCGTTCGGGATCAGCGGCACCAACGCGCACGTCGTCCTGGAGTCGGCACCCGGGCCGGAGCCGGCCGGGGAGTCGCCGGCCGACGCCGCCGGGCCGGTGCCGCTGGTGCTGTCGGCCCGGTCTGCGGAGGCCCTGCGGGCCCAGGCGGTGCGGTTGGCCGGGGTCGTGGAAAGCGGAGAATCGCTCGCCGGAATTGCTTCCGGGCTCATCCGCGACCGTTCCCGGTGGGATCACCGGGCCGTGGTCGTCGGCAGTTCACGCGCCGAACTGGTCTCCGGCCTGGCGGCACTCGGATCGGGTTCCGACGCTGCGGTCGCCGCCGGCAGCAATTCCGCCTCCGGTCGGGTGGTGTCGGGTGGGACGGTGTTTGTGTTTCCGGGTCAGGGGTCGCAGTGGTGGGGTATGGGTCGGGAGTTGTGGGGGTGTGATGCTGTTTTTCGGGGGCGGTTTGAGGAGTGTGTTGGGG
>NZ_JAFEUC010000028.1:0-7423 GCF_016901255.1 Micromonospora humida | reverse complement strand
TCAACCCCACCCAACACCACATCCCACAAATCCCCCGGCGAACCCACCCCACCACCAAAACGACAACCCATCCCCACAATCGCCACCGCCTCACCCACACCCACACCCACAACACCCACACCCGACACCACACCCGACACCAAACCCACCAACCGCTCCGCCACCAACACCGGACTCGGAAAGTCGAAGACCATGGAGGAGGAGAACGACTGGCCGGTTTCGGCGGTCACCAGGTTGCGCAGTTCCACCGCGGTGAGCGACGAGATGCCGAGTTCCTTGAAGGTGAGCGCACCGTCCACCTCCGCCGGATCGGCGTACCCGAGCGTCTCGGCGACCAGGCGACGGACGAGCAGCTCGGCGGCGGGCCGGCGCTCCTGTTCGGGCATCGCCAGCAGACGCCCCGCCCAGCTCGCCGGATCGACGTCCGCCGTCGCGGTCGCGGTGTCCTGCGGGGCGGCCGGTACCGACGCACCCGCGTGCCCGGCGGCGGTGTCGGCGGCCGTGGCGGTGTCGATCCAGTACGGCCGCCGCTGGAACGCGTACGTCGGCAGGTCGGTACGGTCGGCGGCCGGCCACAGTGGTGACCAGTCCACCGGTACGCCGTGGGTGTGCAGCCGGGCCAGCGCGGTCAACGCCGTCGTCGGCTCGTCGCGGTCCCGACGCAGCAGGGCGGCGTACGCCGAGTCCTCGGCGTCGTGCTCCGCCTCGGCGAGCCCGGTCAGCACCGGGTCCGGCCCGAGTTCCAGGAACCCGGTGACCCCGGCGGACCGCAGCGTGCGGAGGCCGTCGAGGAAGCGGACCGGTCGACGGATCTGCGCCGCCCAGTACGCCGGGTCGGCGTAGTCGGCCCGCACCAGCTCCCCGGACACGTTCGACACCACCGGTACCAGAGGTGTCCGGGTGGGCACGCCGGCGACGATGCGGGTGAACTCGTCGAGCGCCGGGTCCATGTGGGCGGAGTGGAACGCGTGGCTGACCCGCAGCCGTCGGGTCTTGACGTCGAGCTGGTCGAAGTGGGCGGCGAGGTCGGCGACGGCGTCGGCGTCACCGGAGACGACGACGGCGTTGCGCCCGTTCACGGCGGCCAGGTCCAGCCGCCCGGCGACGTCGGTGAGGTGGGCGGACACGACCTCCTCCGGTGCGGCGATCGCCAGCATCGCGCCCCCGGCCGGAGCGGCCTGCATGAGCCGGCCACGGGCGGCGACGAGCAGGCAGGCGTCGGGCAGGGACCAGACCCCGGCGGCGTACGCGGCGGACAGCTCACCGATCGAGTGGCCGAGCAGGTGGTCGGGGCGTACGCCGAAGGAGACGGTGAGCCGGAACAGTGCCGTCTGGAGGGCGAAGAGCGCGGGCTGCGTGTAGCCGGTCTGGTCGAGCGTGTCCGGGTCGTCCCAGACGACCTCGCGCAGCGGCCGGTCCAGGTGCCTGTCGAGTTCCGCGCAGACCTCGTCGAACGCGTCGGCGAAGACCGGCGAGGCGGCGTACAGGTCACGTCCCATCCCG
This sequence comes from Micromonospora humida, assembly GCF_016901255.1. Lineage (NCBI taxonomy): Bacteria > Bacillati > Actinomycetota > Actinomycetes > Micromonosporales > Micromonosporaceae > Micromonospora > Micromonospora humida. The sequence goes on along the minus strand of NZ_JAFEUC010000028.1, from coordinate 5,920 downwards.
GGGCGCTGGGCGCCCTGGCCGGTGAACAGGAAGGCCAGCCCGCCGCCGCCGGCCCGGCCGGTGACCAGCCCGGCACGGCGACGACCGTCGGCGACGGCGGCCAGGCCGGCGAGCAGGTCGTCGCGGTCCCGGCCGACGATCGCGGCCCGGTGGTCGAAGCCGCTGCGGGCGGCCAGCGAACGGCCGACATCACCGACCGGCACCGTGGGCCGGTCGACGAGGTGGTCGTGCAGGCGCTGCGCCTGGGCGCGCAGCGCCGCCGGGGTACGACCGGACAGTGGCCAGACGACGCGGTCCACGGCGGGTACGGCGGCCGGGGTACCGGGCGGTGCGGTGGCGGGCGGTTCCGCGGCGGGCAATGCCGCGGCGGGCAATGCCGCGGCGGTCGGTGCGGGCCAGGGGCCGAGGACCAGGTGGCAGTTGGTGCCGCCCATGCCGAAGGAGGAGACGCCGGCCAGCGGCCGGGTGGCGGGCCACGCGGCGAGGGTGGTCTGCACGGTCAGCCTGGTGGCCGCGAAGTCGATCGCCGGGTTGGGCGTCTCGTGGTGCAGGGAGGCGGGGACCAGCCCGTGCCGCAGGGCGAGCACCGTCTTGATCAGCCCCACCACCCCGGCGGCGCCCTCCAGGTGACCGACGTTGGTCTTGGCCGAGCCGACCAGCAGCCGGTCACCGGGGGGCAGGGCCGCGCCGACCACCGCGCCGAGCGCGGCGGCCTCGATCGGATCACCCACCGGGGTGCCGGTGCCGTGCAGTTCCACGTACCCGGTGGCGGCCGGGTCGGTGCCGGCGCGGATGTGCGCGAGCCGGACCACCTGTTCCTGGCCGGCCCGGCTGGGGGTGGTGAGACCGTCGCCGCCCCCGTCGTTGTTGACGGCGCCGCCGTGGACGACACAGACGATCCGGTCGCCGTCGGCGACGGCGTCGGCGAGCCGCTTCAGGACGACCAGGCCACCGCCCTCGCCCCGGACGTACCCGTCGGCGCGCGCGTCGAACAGGTGGGTACGCCCGGTGGGCGACAGGCCGCCGAAACCGCGTACGGCATCGGTGCTCTCCCCGGTGAGGATCAGGTTGACGCCACCGGCGAGCACCATCGTGCACTCGCCGGCGTGCAGCGACTCGATCGCCCGGTGCACCGCCACCAGGGCCGACGACTGGCCGGTGTCGACCACCATGCTCGGCCCGGCCAGGCCCAGCCGGTAGGAGACCCGGTTGGCGATGACGCTGCGGTGCAGCCCGGTGAGGGTGTGCGGGCCGGGGTCGCCACCACCGCGACGGGTCAGGGTGGCGTAGTCGTCCTGGATCGTGCCGATGAACACCCCGGTCGACGAGCCGCGCAGCGGCGTCGGGTCGGTGCCGGCGTTCTCCAGCGCCTCCCAGGCCAGTTCCAGCATCAGCCGCTGCTGCGGGTCCATCGCGGCGGCCTCGCGGGGCGACACCCCGAAGAACGGGGCGTCAAAGCCGGCCACGTCGTCGAGGAAGCCGCCGCGACGGACCGTACCCGGGTCACCGGACCAGCGGTCGGTCGGTGCCTCGCGGATCGCCTCCTCCCCGCGTACCAACAGGTCCCAGAACTCCGCCGGGGAGGCTGCGCCGGGGAACCGGCAGGACATTCCGATGACCGCGATGGCGTCCTGGTACGCGGGGGCGATGCTTCCCATGGGTGGCCGTCCCTGTTCGGTGGTGGGATGTCGGAGCGCGGATCAGGCGACGGCGGCGAGCACCTGGTGCAGGCGCGCCGAGAAGGCGCGGGGGTGCGTGGTGTGGCCGTTGCGGCCACCGGGGAACTCCACCACCGCCGTACCGAGTTCGTCGGCGAGCGCCTCCGCGCAGACGTACGCCCAGATGTCCTGCGAGATGCAGCCGCCGGCCGGGACCACCCGGATCCCGGTCTGCTTGAGCCGGGCGATGTCGTCGGCGTCGAGCTGGCAGTTGCGGAAGGCCGGGCCGTCGTACTTGACGAAGAACTCGATGTTCGCGGCCCGGTCGACCGTCATCGGCTGGAAGTCGACGCCCGGTTCCATCTCCAGGGTGGTCAGGTCGATGCCGCTGAGCGCCGCCATCTGTTTCATGGCGGGGCCCCAGCCGTCGTTGTGGTAGGCCCGTTCGGCTGCGGCCACGCCCCGCACGACCCGTTCCCGGGTGGCCGCCGGCAGCAGCCGCAGGGTGGGCGCCTCGTGCGCGACCAGGGTGCGGACCTGCTGCGGGTGCCGCAGCGAGAGGTAGAGCCCGATCGCCGCACCGTAGCCGGAGCCGAGCACGTGGGCGGGCTGGTCGGTGAGGTGGGTGAGCAGGGCACTCGCGTCGTCGGCGTGGGTCTCCATGGTGAGCGGACCGGGTGGCCCGTCGAGCTTGCTGCGGGACAGGCCACGCCGGTCGTAGGTCACCACCGTGTACCGGTCGGCGAGTTGCTGTACGAGGTAGCTGGTCCGTCCGGCGTCACCCTCACCGGCCTGCAGGACCAGCAGTACCGGTCCCTGCCCCTGGACCTCGTAATAGAGGCGTGCTCCGGGTACGCCAAAGGTCCCGGTATCGACATCGTCGGCCACGATCGCGTCCACTGAATCCCCTCCGTTGCGCACTCGGAACGTGTGACGGTTCGACGCTAGACAGAGGGCCTAGAACGCATCTAAAACGGCAGTTCACTCCAGCCAGGACGGCCTTTCCCGCAGGGTGAGCACGGCCGCGGAACAGAGCCAGCCCGGCCCCTGGGAGACCAGCAGGAGGTGGTCGCCGGGCTGGACCTGCCCGGTGACGAGCAGGTGTTCCAGCGAGATGACCAGGTCGGCCGCCCCGACGTGCCCGACCGAGCGGCCGTAGTCCCAGACCGACCGGGACAGGTCGACGCCGAGCGGGCCGAGGGTGGTGAACTCGGTCATCCGGGCGTCCTCGTTGATGGTGATCACCCGGGCCAGGTCGGCGACGTTGAGATCCGCGTCGACCAGGGCCCGCCGGATGATGCCGACGTCGAACTCGCTGAGGCTCTCCACGGCCCGCGCCAGCGGCATCTCGTCGTCGGTGAAGGCGGCCGCCCGGGCGGCCATCGACACCGGTTCGACGGTCTGTCCGGCCGGTGGGGTCAGCGGGCCGTCGCCGCGGTGCCACCGTTCCAGCTCGGGCAGGGTGCCGGAGCAGATCGACCGCACCTCGGCGAATCCCGGTTCGGTGGTGACGACGGCCGCCGCGGCGCCGTCGGCGAGGATGTACGAGTCACCGAAGCCGTGCCACCTGTCGATCAGCGGCGTCTCGAAGTTCTGGGCGGTGGTCAGCAGGGCCACGGCGAGTTCCGCCACGCCGGTGAGCTGCCCGACGGCGATCTCCAGGGCGGCGAGCAGCCCGTTGCACCCCTGCCGGATCTCCAGGGAGCCGACGCCGGTCACCCCCAGCTCGCGCAGGACGTAACCGGGTGGGTAGGAGCCCTCGGGGCCCTGGTGGTAGACGCTGGCGTGGATGTGTGACTCGACGTCGGCGGTCGCCACCGAGGACCGCTCCAGCGCGGCCCGGGCGGCCAGCACCGCCATGTCGAGGGCGGGTAGTTTCGTCGAGACGTGCGTGCCGGTCAGGCCGCTGGCCTCGAAGACCTCCGCCCGGTACCGGCCGTCCGCGACCGCGTCCTCGGCGCTGACCCAGTCGGGCAGGTACTGGCCGATCCCGTCGAGATAGACACCATCGACTCGCACGGGGTCCCTCCATTCTTCAGCTGTGTCCGCCGCGGGCCGGCGGGTCGTCAGTAGCCGAGCAGTTCCTGCCTGAGGTGACGCACCAGGGCGTCGGGCGTGGAGTGGTCGAAGACCACCGTGGGCGCGAGCCGCAGGTCGGTCTCCGTGCTGATCAGGTTGCGGACCGTCAGGGCGGACAGCGAGTCGAACCCGGCGTCCCGGAACCGCCGGTCCCGTTCGACGGTTTCCGCCGACGCCAGGCCGAGCACCGCCGCGACGTTGCGGCGTACCAGTTCCAGCAGGATCTGGTCCCGGTCGCCCTCGGGCGCGAGCACCAGTCGTTGCTTGAGGCCGGCCGGAGCGTCGACGGCGGCCCGTACGGTGCGGCGGGCGACGGCCGGGGCCAGCGACCGCAGCAGCGCCGGGGCGTCGGGGGAACGGGACCAGGTGCCGGCTCCGGCCGCGACGACCAGCGACCCACCGAGGCGGCAGGCCGCCTCGACGAGGGCGAGTTCGTCCGGGGACGGCTCACCGGCGGGCCGCTCCCGCAGCAGCGTGACGGTCGGGGTGGCGCTGTCGGCGACCGCCGCCGCGTCGGGGGCGTCCACCCGGACGACGGTGGTGGTGGCGTCGTCCCCGCTGCCGTCGCCGGCCTCGATCCCGCATCCGCGCAGGAAGGCCACGGTCGCTCCGCGCGCCGCCGACGCGCCGCCGGTGACCAGCACCGGGCCGGTGACGTCGAGCGGCGTCGCGTCGTGCACCGGGACGGCGACCCGGGTCAGCCGGGGCGTCAGCACGGTGCCCCGGCGCACGACCAGGTGCGGTTCGGCCAGGGTGAGCGCCGTCGCCAGGGCCCGCCAGGACGCCTTGGCACCGTCGACCACGACGGTGTCGCCGGGTGCGGGCGGCGCGTCGGCCGGCACCGCAGGGGCCGGGACCGCGTCGGGCGTGGTGCCGCCCGCCCGGCCACGGCGGCGCACGGCGGTGGCGGTCGGGTCCCGGTGCAGGGTGACGAGGCGGCTGGTCTCCCAGGGGCTGCCGTCTGCCGGGGCGGGGTCGGTGTCGGTGAGCAGGATGACGTCCGGGCGGGGCGCGCCGGCTTCGACCGCGGCGGTGAGCGCGGCCAGGTCGGGGTACGCCTCGGCGTAGGTGTCCGCCGACATCAGCCCGGCGCGCGCCCGCAGCGGGTCGGCACCGACGACGACCAGGGTCGGTGGCGACGGCGGGACGGGCGTCGGCACCGCGACCCACTCCACCCGGAACAGGCCGTCCTGGGCGGCGGCGCTCGCGGTCCGGGCCTCGCCGGCCGGGCAGGGGCGGGTGGTGACGGCGGCGATCGTGGCCACCGGGGAGCCGGTCGCGTCGGCGACGGTCACCTGGCCCGATCCGGCGCGGTGCACGCGCAGCACGGTCGCGCCCACGGCCCGCAGGGTGACGCCGTGCATCCCGACCAGCCGGGACGGTGTGCCGGCCGGATCGCCGACGGCCCGCAACGCGGCGTCGAGCAGGGCCGGGTGCAGTCCGAAGTGGTCCGCCTCGGCGTGCTGCCGGTCGGGCAGCCGGACCTCGGCGAAGACCTCGTCGCCCCGCCGCCACCGCGCGACACCGTCGGTGGTGGGCTCGGCGGTCGCGTCGGGCGCCGGCCAGACCGTCAGGTCAGCCCCGGGCAGCGGTACGCCGACGGCGAGCGTGCCTGCGGCGTGGCACCGCCACGGGGCGCCGGCCGGGGTGTCGGCCCGTCGGGAGTGGATGCTCAGCGCCCGACGGGCGTCGTCACCCGGTGCGCCGATCTCCACCCGCAGGTGGACGGCGGTCCGGGCCGGCACGGTCAGCGGCTCGTGCAGGGTGAGGACGTCGACGTGGTCGAGCCCGACGTCGTCGCCGGCCTTCAGCGCCAGGTCGAGCAGGGCGGTGCCGGGCAGCACGACGGTGTCGCCGACGGTGTGGCCGGCCAGCCAGGGCAGGCCGGCCTGGGACACGGTGCCGGTCAGCACCATCCCGCCCGAGCCGGGGAGTTCCACCGCGGCACCGAGCAGCGCGTGGTCGCCCCGGTCGGTGGTGCCGGTGGACGGGGCGTACCTGAGCCAGTAGTGCTCGTGTTGGAAGGGGTAGGTGGGTAGGTCGACCCGGGCCGCCTCCGGCACCACCCGCTCCCAATCCACCCCCACCCCCGACACAAACGCCTCACCCAACGACAACAACACCCGACCCACACCACCCTCACCCCGACGCAACGTCGGCACCACCACACCACCCGAACCCAA
>NZ_JAFEUC010000027.1:0-8412 GCF_016901255.1 Micromonospora humida | reverse complement strand
CGAGGACTCGCCACCCGCTACGACAAGTTGGCCGCCAACTTCCAGGCCACCCTCGATCTGGTCGAAACCCTCGACTGGCTACGCGCCGTCCCCGACAACCAAGATCCGCGAGACAGAACCTAGCCGTCCTGGTCGACGGCGAACGGGCAAGCCGCGAAGCGGCGCGGTAGCCGAGCGCCCCGGCATCGACGACGAGCCGCCACGCTGGCGCTCGTCACGGCCCAACCTATCGGTCACGACCAGTCCGACGCGTGGCGCGATACTCAAGGAACCAGTAGGTGGCCATGAGGACCGATGCGGCCAGCAACAACCCCGCACCGATCCACCGGCCCTGAGCGCGCCAAGCGCTGGGCGTGACCTCCGTGAGATTCCCTACCCCCAGGAGAGCGTAGAAGCCCATGCAGGCCGCCCCTGCGGCCCACACGCGGGGGTAACGCAGGGTCCGACCGAGCAGCTGAACCGTTGACGTGCGCCGGCTGCGAACAACCACCCAAGCAGCGCACCCGACCAGGGCGACAGCAGCGCCGGCAAGCAGAGTGCCGGCAGCCAGGATGTCCATGACCGTTTCACCCGACTCATAGGTCGTCACGGCAGTCACGGTAGCGGTACCACACAGCTGCCGACCGCAAACATATGGACAGCCGTCGTCTGGTGCGGCGGGCGTCGGGTGACCCGATCATGGCATCGGTGCTGGTCATGTCCGGTAGCCGTCACGAGATCGAAGACACCTACGCACTTTCTGACCTGGTCAGGACCACACATCACCGTAGAAGTCCTCGTCATCGTCGGCTTGCGGCAGCGGGGTCCGCCACCACAGCTCGATGAGGAACTCCTGGGTGTCGGCCCGCCTGCGGTGGACCCGAACCCCGTAGACGCCGGCTCCCTGCGAAGGGGTGACCTCCATTGCTGCTCCGGAGGTGATCACCTCGACGATCAGCTCTCCGGTCGGGCAGTGCAGCTCAAGCTGTCGAGATTCGTCCCACAGGCCGCTGTCCGGCGTGGGTTCACTGGCCCACGTCCGGAGTCAAGGCCCACCTTCAATGCGTCCGACAGAACTCGAACGCAGATTTCGTACGTGGACGCGCCGGCTACCTGGTCCTCCGTGTCTCGGCGTGACTCGCCTTCGTCGCCGGCATCACACGTCCCGCAGGACGAAATGGCCATAGTGGGGGCTGAAGGTGGTGCGGCGCACCAAGAGCGGCTTCATGGGTCCAGAGGCTGGCACCATCGTCCGACATTCGAGTACAAGAACGGCCCAGGCTCGGCGAGTATGCCGCTGACCTGGGCCGGAGGATATGGAGCGGGCGACGGGAATCGAACCCGCACCGTCAGTTTGGAAGACTGAAGCTCTGCCATTGAGCTACGCCCGCGTACGCCCGGGAACCGGACGCGCCGCAAGCCTACCCCCACCCCCTCCCCCCGGCATTTCCTCCCCCCGACCCCGTGTCCTCGGTGATCAAGAGGTTTGCGTCACCCTCGACGCTCCCCCCTGACGCAAACCTCTTGATCACCGAGACCGTGCCGAGGCCGCACCGAGGTCGCACCGAGACCGTGCCGAGGCCGCGCCGAGGCCGTGCCGAGACCGTGCAGGGGCCGTGCCGAGGGCATGTCGAGGACACGTTGATGCGCACCGGGGACACGCCGAGCGAACGCCGGGGGCGTACGGCACACACGTCGAACGCGAGTGGGGGACGGGCCGGTGGGGGACGCCCCGGCATACCGGGCAGGGCGCGACGGCATACACTTCTTTCGCCACGGGGTGTGGCGCAGCTTGGTAGCGCACTCGCTTTGGGAGCGAGGGGCCGTGGGTTCAAATCCCGCCACCCCGACTGCGTGCGCATCCCGGGGTCGTCCCCGGGAGGCGACGCCGATCCGTGCGGTTCGCCGGGCGCTGCCGGAGCAGCGTCCCGGCTCGCCTACACTCGATGCGCGCAATCACGCCCAGACCCAGACCCACCACTGAGATCCGTCAAGGAGTACGCCTGTGAAGAGCACCGTCGAGACTCTGAGCCCGACGCGCGTGCGGCTCGCCATCGAGGTGCCGTTCGTCGAGCTCGAGCCGAGCCTCAAGAAGGCGTACCGGGAGATCGGCCAGCAGGTCCAGGTTCCCGGCTTCCGTCGGGGCAAGATCCCGGCCGCCGTGATCGACCAGCGGGTGGGCCGGGGCACCGTGCTCAACGAGGCGGTGCAGGAGGCGATCCCGCAGAACATCCTCGCCGCCGTACGTGAGCACGACCTCAAGACGCTCGGCCGTCCCGAGGTCGAGATCACCGAGTTCAACGACGGTGACTCGCTCAACTTCACCGCCGAGGTCGACGTCCGGCCCGAGCTGACCCTGCCGGACCCGGCCACCGTCGAGGTGACCGTCGACGAGCTCCAGATCGACGAGAGCGAGATCGACGAGCAGGTCAAGAACCTGCGCGAGCGGTTCGCGACGCTCAAGACCGTCGAGCGGGCCGCCGCCGAGGGTGACTACGTGCAGATCGACCTGAACGCGACCGTCGACGGCGAGGACGTGCCGGGCGGCTCGGCGAGCAACATCTCGCACGAGGTCGGCAGCAAGCAGCTCCTGCCGGGTCTGGACGAGGCCCTGGTCGGTCTCGCCGCCGGCGACGACACCACCTTCACGACCCAGCTCGTGGGCGGCGACTTCGCCGGCCGGGACGCCGAGGTGGCGGTGACCGTCCGCACGGTCAAGGAGAAGGAGCTGCCGGAGCTGGACGACGACTTCGCCCAGATGGCCAGCGAGTTCGACACCATCGAGGAGCTGCGCGCCGACCTGCGGGAGAAGGTCACCCGGGGCAAGCGGGTCGAGCAGATCTACGCCGCCCGGGACAAGGCCCTGGAGCAGTTGGTCGCCGCCGCCGAGGTGCCGGCGCCGGAGGGTGTCGTCCGCGAGGAGGTCGAGAGCCGTAAGCAGGCGATGGTCGACCAGCTGGAGCGGATCGGCGCCTCGATGGAGGAGTACCTCGCCGCCGAGGAGAAGACCGAGGAGCAGATCGACACCGAGCTGACCGAGGCGGCGACCGAGGGCGTCAAGATCCAGCTGCTGCTGGACACCCTGGCCGACGCCGAGGACACCCAGGTCTCCGACGACGAGTTCGGCCACGAGATCGTCCACCGGGCGCAGCGCGCCGGGATGGCCCCGCAGCAGTACTACGACCAGCTGGTGCGCTCCGGTGCCGCCGCCGCCGTCTTCGGTGACGTGCGGCGCGGCAAGGCGCTCGCCTCCGTGATGGAGAAGATCAAGATCAAGGACTCGGCCGGCAACGAGGTCACCCTCGACGCGCTGCGGGCCGAGAGCGAGCAGGCGCACGACCACGACCACGAGCACTGATCCGACCCGGTAGGCCGCCGTGCGCCCGTTGCGGCGCACGGCGGCCGAACCCCTTTTCCGGGTACGTCCCGAGCCTGCTGCGCTGAGAGCGAACAGTGCCGCGAGCGGGAGTCGATCACCCGGTGGAGCGGTTAATGTCGGGTACGACGGTACGGAGAGCGAAGGGCTGCCATGACCGACATGCACATCCCAGCGAAGCCGCTCCGGGCGATCGAAGCCCGAGGTGGCGACACCATTGGCAACCTCGACGACTCGGTCTACAACCGGTTGCTCAAGGAGCGCATCATCTTCCTCGGCAGCGAGGTGAACGACCAGGTCGCCAACCGCATCTGCGCCCAGCTGCTGCTGCTCGCGGCGGAGGACCCGGACCGCGACATCTTCCTCTGGATCAACTCGCCGGGTGGCTCGGTCTACTCCGGCATGGCGATCTACGACACCATGCAGTACATCGACAACGACGTGTCGACCGTGGCGATGGGCATGGCCGCCTCGATGGGTCAGCTGCTGCTCTGCGCGGGCACCAAGGGCAAGCGGTACGCCCTGCCGCACGCGCGGATCATGATGCACCAGCCGTCCGGTGGCCTCGGCGGCACCGCCTCGGACATCGCGATCCAGGCCGAGCAGATGCTCTACACCAAGCGGATGTTCCAGGAGCGGGTCGCCCACCACACCGGGCAGAGCCAGGCGCAGATCGAGGCCGACTCGGACCGCGACCGCTGGTTCACCGCCCAGGAGGCCATGGACTACGGCTTCATCGACAAGGTGATCATCGGAGCCACCCAGGTTCCGGATGGCGCCGGGACCCTGAGCTGAGGAGCTGACGATGACCGATCTGAGCCTGCCGCCCCAGTTCGCGGCCGTGCACAACCGTTACGTCCTGCCGTCGTTCGTCGAGCGCACCTCGTACGGGGTCAAGGAGTCCAACCCGTACAACAAGCTCTTCGAGGACCGGATCATCTTCCTCGGCGTCCAGGTCGACGACGCGTCGGCAAACGACGTGATGGCGCAGCTGCTGACCCTCGAGGGCACCGACCCGGACCGCGACATCATCATGTACATCAACTCGCCCGGTGGTTCGTTCACCGCCATGACGGCGATCTACGACACCATGCAGTACGTCCGGCCGGACATCTCCACCGTCTGCCTGGGCCAGGCGGCCAGCGCGGCGGCGGTGCTGCTGTCGGCGGGCACCCCGGGCAAGCGGATGGCGCTGCCGAACTCGCGGATCATCATCCACCAGCCGGCCACCGAGGGCGGCTACGGGCAGGGCTCGGACATCGAGATCCAGGCCCGGGAGATCCTGCGGATGCGCACCCAGCTGGAGGACATGCTCTCCCGGCACTGCAACCGGCCGATCGAGCAGGTCCGCAAGGACATCGACCGTGACAAGATCATGACGGCCGAGGAGTCCAAGGAGTACGGGCTGGTCGACACGATCCTGACCAGCCGCAAGAAGGGCCTGCTGGCCGCCAACGCGGCCCGCTGAACACCATCGTTCGGAGGTCGGTCGGGGCGAGCAGTTCCCGGCCGACCTCTGACACACCCGTTTTGGGGGTCGGAGAAACCCTCGCCAGCGGGTAACGTCGGGGCCGTACGGCGTGGCCGGGTCGGACCGGCGGAACGGATTTCACCACGGACGGGCGTTCCGGCGCCCGCGGTTCAGGGCCGGTCTCCGGTCGACGAGTGCAGGGAGAACGTAGGTGGCACGGATCGGTGACGGCGGCGACCTACTGAAGTGCTCGTTCTGCGGCAAGTCGCAGAAGCAGGTCAAGAAGCTCATCGCGGGCCCAGGGGTCTACATCTGCGACGAGTGCATCGACCTCTGCAACGAGATCATCGAAGAGGAGCTGGCCGAGTCCGGCGAGGTGAAGTGGGAAGAGCTTCCCAAGCCGATGGAGATCTGCCAGTTCCTCGACAACTACGTCGTCGGTCAGGACCAGGCCAAGAAGGCGCTCGCGGTGGCGGTCTACAACCACTACAAGCGCATCCAGGCCGAGGCGGCCAACGCCCCCGGCGCCGGTAGCGACGCCGTCGAGCTGGCCAAGTCCAACATCCTGCTGCTGGGCCCGACCGGATGCGGCAAGACGCACCTCGCGCAGACCCTGGCCCGGATGCTCAACGTTCCCTTCGCGATCGCGGACGCGACCGCGCTGACCGAGGCGGGCTACGTCGGCGAGGACGTGGAGAACATCCTCCTCAAGCTGATCCAGGCCGCCGACTACGACATCAAGCGCGCCGAGACGGGCATCATCTACATCGACGAGGTCGACAAGATCGCCCGTAAGTCGGAGAACCCGTCGATCACCCGGGACGTCTCCGGCGAGGGGGTGCAGCAGGCCCTGCTCAAGATGCTTGAGGGCACGGTGTCGAACGTGCCGCCGCAGGGCGGGCGCAAACACCCGCACCAGGAGTTCATCCAGATCGACACCACCAACGTGCTGTTCATCTGCGGTGGCGCCTTCGCCGGCCTCGACCAGATCATCGAGGCCCGCACCGGCTCCGGCGGCACCGGCTTCGGTGCCCGGCTCCGGTCGGTCTCCGAGCGTTCCACCGACGACATCTTCAGCCAGGTGATGCCGGAGGACATGCTCAAGTTCGGGCTGATCCCCGAGTTCATCGGCCGACTGCCGGTGATCACCAACGTGCGCAGCCTGGACCGTTCCGCCCTGGTGCGCATCCTCACCGAGCCGCGCAACGCCCTGGTCCGGCAGTACCAGCGGCTCTTCGAGCTGGACGGCGTCGAGCTGGAGTTCGAGCCGGCCGCGCTGGAGGCGATCGCCGACCAGGCGATGCTCCGGGGCACCGGTGCCCGTGGTCTGCGCGCCATCATGGAAGAGGTCCTCCTCTCCGTCATGTACGAGGTGCCGAGCAACCCGGACGCCGCCCGGGTGCTGATCACCCGCGAGGTCGTGCTGGAGAACGTCAACCCGACCATCGTGCCGCGCGAGTTCACCGGTCGCCGGGCCCGTCGCGACCGCGAGGAGAAGTCGGCCTGACCGACACCCCGACCACCGTCGGAAGCACGGCCCCCGCGCGGGGGCCGTGCTTCCGCGCGTACGGCGCTTCTGCCCTGAGCGCCGTCTGAACGGGCCCGTCCCTCCCGATCCACACCCCCGGGCTCGCGATCGGCTCTCGGCCGCGCTCGGGGTGTCCACGTGGTGCCCGGTGGTCGACGACAGGTGGCCGAGCGTCCGGCGTCCGGGGACGAAGCCCCGGGCGGGGGTCCGCGTTCCGGCCCCGTCGGGCCGCGCACTGTCCCGGGTCGCCGTCCGCCCGTACCCTGGGCAGCATGCGCGTCGCCGTCTGCCAGCTCAACGCCCGCGCCGACCGGTCGGCCAACCTGGCCGCCGCCGAGGCTCTGCTCGTGCGGGCCGCGGCGGCCGGTGCCGACCTGGCGGTCCTTCCCGAGTACGTCGACTATCTCGGCCCGGCCGGCGGGATGCCGCCGGCCGAGGGGGTGGACGGGACGGTGGGCACCTTCTTCGCCGAGGTGGCCAGCCGGTTGGGGATCTGGCTGGTCGCCGGCTCCTTCCACGAGATCGGGCCGGATCCGGCGCACACCTGGAACACCTCGCTGGTCTTCGACCGGTCCGGCACCCTCGCCGCCAGCTACCGGAAGATCCACCTGTACGACGTGGAGATCCCCGGACGGGTGTCCTACCGCGAGTCCGCCACGGTCGCCCCCGGAGCGGAACCCGTGGTGGTCGACGTGGAGGGCCTGCGGGTGGGCCTGACCATCTGTTACGACCTGCGCTTCCCGGAGCTGTACCGGCGACTCGCCACGGACGGGGGAGCGCACCTGCTCGTCGTGCCGGCGGCGTTCATGATGCACACCGGCCGGGACCACTGGGAGGTTCTGCTGCGGGCCCGGGCGATCGAGAACCAGTGTTTCGTGGCCGCCGCCGGGCAGACCGGTGACCACGACCCGGGCCGGACCTGCTTCGGCCGCAGCATGGTGGTCGACCCGTGGGGCACGGTGCTCGGCCAGGTGCCGGACGGACCGGGTCTCACCGTGGTCGACCTCGACCTGGACCGGCTGCGCACGATCCGCGCCGAACTGCCCAGCCTGGCCAACCGCCGCCTCTGACGCACCCGGCGGCGGGGCCGGGTGCGGTCAGCTCAGCAGCACCCCCACGACTGCCAGCGTGATGATCGCCGCCGCCGTCACCAGCAGGGCCGTTCCCATCCTGGAGGGCCCGCGCCGGGCCAGCCGGACGACCGACAGTACGACGACGACGAGCACGACCGCCGCGATCACCAGTTGCCAGAAGGGCAGCAGGAGTCCCAGCAGTGCGTCGTCGGCGAGGGTGACCGTGGGGGAGCGGGACGCCTCATCCATGGCAGCCACTCTGGCACGGATCGGCCACCTCGGCGTTGTTTCGGTGCGCGGGCACAACACCGGCAGGGGTGCACGCCGGCAGGTGATGCCTGCCGACGAAGGTAGTGACGATCGTTGATTTGCCTTCCGTGGGGCGTCCGCGTAACTTTCTCTCTGCACGCGGGAGGGCGGACGAACCGGCTGAAAGCGGGCACCAGGATCGTGGCGGAGACGCCGAGCGATGCTGAGGATCGGGCGGTGCGGGACTCCCCGGAAAGTCGGGGTTGCGAACGCGAAGCCGACCGGGTAAGGTTCTGAAGCCGGCAGGGAGCCGGGCGGGCACCGCGAAAGCGGATGCCGGCCGGTCTGCTGATTCCCACGATCGCAACGACCACCGGAAACGGTGTGCGTGACAACGTGGATAAGGCTGAACCAGGCTGACAGATCGCGACAGCGAATTTGACAGCGGAATTCAGTCCAAGTAACTTAGAGAAGTTGCCCCGGTCGGGTTGCCGTTGGTGCGGTGGTTTGGCTGGTGTGTGGTTGTTCTTTGAGAACTCAACAGGGTGCTTGTAAAGCCAGTGCCAATTGTTTTATACCCCGGGCTGGCCGAATCTTCGGGTTTGGTTGGCTGGGATTCCTTTGGCAACACTTTTGTTGTCAGGATGCTGTTCAACAGGTTTTTGTTGGAGAGTTTGATCCTGGCTCAGGACGAACGCTGGCGGCGTGCTTAACACATGCAAGTCGAGCGGAAAGG
>NZ_JAFEUC010000026.1:0-11040 GCF_016901255.1 Micromonospora humida | reverse complement strand
CACCCCAACACACTCCTCAAACCGCCCCCGAAAAACAGCATCACACCCCCACAACTCCCGACCCATACCCCACCACTGCGACCCCTGACCCGGAAACACAAACACCGTCCCACCCGACACCACACCACCCGACACCACACCCGAACAAACCGAAGACGAAACAGCCGAAGACGAAACAGCCGACGAAACCGACGACGACGAAACAAGCGACGAAGAAACAGCCGAGGAAACCGACGACGGAACATAATCCGAACCCGAACCCAACGCCGTCAAACCCGCCACCAACTCCGCCCGAGAATTACCCACCACCACCGCACGATGACCAAAAACCGCACGACCCGCCAACGTCCACGCCACATCCGACAACGACACCCCACCACCACCCACAAACCCCGCCAACCGCAACGCCTGCGCCCGCAGCGCTTCCACCGACCGCGCCGACAACACCAACGACACCGGACCATCCGGCTCACCATCCACCGACGGCTCCACAGTCAACTCCGGCTCGAACTCCGGCGCCGACTCCAACACCACATGCGCATTCGTCCCACTGATCCCGAACGACGACACCCCCGCCCGACGCGGCCCCACACCACCCCACGGCCGCGCCTCAGTCAGCAACTCCACCGCACCCGACGACCAATCCACATGCGACGTCGGCTCCACCACATGCAACGTCTTCGGCATCACCCCAGCACGCATCGCCAACACCATCTTGATCACACCAGCAACACCCGCCGCCGCCATCGTATGACCAATATTCGACTTCAACGAACCGAGATACAACGGACGCTCCACCGAATGCTCCCGACCATACGTCGCCAACAACGCCTGCGCCTCGATCGGATCACCCAACCGCGTCCCCGTACCATGCGCCTCCACCACATCCACATCACCCGCCGACAAACCACCACTCGCCAACGCCTGACGAATCACCCGCTCCTGCGACGGACCATGCGGCGCCGTCAAACCATTCGACGCACCATCCTGATTAACCGCCGAACCCCGCACCACCGCCAACACCCGATGACCAAGACGCCGCGCATCCGACAACCGCTCCAACACCACCACACCAACACCCTCACCCCACCCCGTACCATCCGCCGACGACGAAAACGCCTTACACCGACCATCAGCAGACAACCCACCCTGACGCGCAAACTCCACAAACATCCCCGGCGAACCCATCACCGCCACCCCACCCGCCACCGCCAACGACACCTCACCCGACCGCAACGCCCCCACCGCCTGATGCACCGCCACCAACGACGACGAACACGCCGTATCCACCGACACCGCCGGACCACCCAAACCCAACACATACGCCACCCGACCCGACACCACACTCCCCGCCGAACCCGTCAACACATACCCACCAACACCCTCCCCCGCCTCACACAACCGCGGCCCATACTCCAAACCCATCACCCCCAAAAACACCCCCACCCCCACACCACCAACACCACCCACAACACCACCCAAACCCGCACCCTCCAACGCCTCCCACACCACCTCCAACACCACCCGCTGCTGCGGATCCATCACCACAGCCTCACGCGGAGAAACACCAAAAAACTCCGCATCAAAAACCCCCGCACCCTCCAAAAACCCACCAAACCCCGGCACCCCACCACCCACCAAACCCTCCACATCCCACCCACGATCCACCGGCCACCCACCCACCACATCAACCCCACCCAACACCACATCCCACAAATCCCCCGGCGAACCCACCCCACCACCAAAACGACAACCCATCCCCACAATCGCCACCGCCTCACCCACACCCACACCCACAACACCCACACCCACCACCGAACCCGACACCAAACCCACCAACCGCTCCGCCACCAACACCGGACTCGGAAAGTCGTAGGCGAGCGAGGACGGCAGCGGCAGGGCGGTGTCGTCGGCCAGCCGGTCGCGCAGCTCCACGACGGTGAGTGACGAGAAGCCGAGTTCCTTGAAGGTCGTCGCCGGGTCCACGTCGGTGGCGTCCGGGTGGCCGAGAATGCCGGCGGCCCGCCGCCGGACCAGCTCCAGGGCGACGTCGAGGCGACGCTCCGCCGGCAGCTCCCGCAGCGCGTTCGCCCAGGCCCCGTCGCCGACGGGCTCCTCGACCACCGGTGCGTCGGCGTCCGTCCCGGGCCGTACGGTCGCCTCGACCGGGGTCGCTGCGGGCGCGTCGATCCAGAAGGGCCGGCGCTGGAACTCGTAGGTGGGCAGGGAGATCCGCCGCGCCCCGGGGAAGGACGTCGTCCAGTCGACCGGAGCGCCCACGACGTACGCGTGGCCGACGGCGTGCCGGAAGCGGTCGAGGCCCCCGTCGTCGCGGCGCAGGGTGGGCACCACGGACGCCGGCTGCCCGGTCGCGGCGAAGGTCTCCCGCAGGCCGACCGCCAGCACCGGGTGCGGGCTGCACTCGATGAACGTGGTGTACCCGTCGTCGAGCAACGCCCGGGCCGCCGGCTCGAACCGCACGGTCTGCCGTAGGTTGCGGTACCAGTAGGCGGCGTCCAGCCCGGCCGTGTCGACGGGCGTTCCGGTCACCGCCGAGTAGAAGGTGACCGGGGCGTCGGTGGGCGTGATCGGGGCGAGCTGGTCGAGTACGTCGTCGCGGATCGCCTCGACCTGCGGCGAGTGGGAGGCGTAGTCCACCGGGACGGCCCGGCACCGCACGCCCTGGGCGGTCAGTTCGGCGAGCACCTGCGGCAGCACGTCCAGCGCTCCGGACAGGACGGTCGAGTCGGGGCCGTTGATCGCACCGATCGCCACCTGGTCGCTCCACCGCTCCAGCACCGGCAGCAGCCGCTCGGCCGACAGCGCCACCGACGCCATCGCGCCGGTGCCGGCCAGGGCCCGGATCGCCCGACTGCGCAGGGCCACCACCCGGGCCGCGTCCGACAGGGTCAACGCGCCGGCCACGTACGCGGCGGCGATCTCACCCTGGGAGTGCCCCACCACCGCGTCGGGTTCCACGCCGTGCGCCCGCCACAGTGCCGCCAACGACACCATCACGGCGAACAGCACCGGCTGGATCACGTCGACCCGCGCCAACTGGTCGCCGCCCTCGCCGAGCAGGACGTCACGCAGGTCCCAGTCGGTGTACGCGGCCAGCGCGTCGGCACACTCGTCGAGGCGGTCGCGGAACACCGCGGAGTCGGCGTACAGGCCACGGGCCATCGCCTCCCACTGCGAACCCTGGCCGGGGAAGACGAAGACCACCCGGCCGGGGCGGGCGCGACCGACGACCAGGTCCGGCCGGTCGTCACCGGCGGCGAGCGCGTCGAGGGCGGCGAGCATGCCGGCGCGGTCACCGGCACGCACCGCCGCCCGGTGCCGCAACGCGGCGCGGGTCGACGCGAGCGAGTGGCCCAGGTCGGCGTCGGCGACGTCGACGCCGGTGGTGAGGAACCGCCGCAGCGTGGCCGCCTGGGCCCGCAGCGCGGCGGGGCTCTGGCCGGACAGCACCCAGGGCGCGGTGTACGCCTGCGCCGGCCGGTCGGCCCGGTCGGTGGTGGGCCGGGGTGCGCGCCCAACGACCAGGTGGGCGTTGGTGCCACCCATCCCGAACGAGGACAGGCCCGCCAGGGCGTCGCCGTCACCGGCGGCGTCGGCCGGCCACGCGCCGAGCGCGGACTGCACCCGCAGGTTCAGCGCGGCCAGGTCGATGCGCGGGTTGACGGTGCTGAAGTTCAGGCTCGCCGGGATCTGCCCGTGCCGGGCGCTCAACGCGAGCTTGAGCAGCCCGACCAGGCCGGCGGCGCCTTCGAGGTGTCCGACGTTGGTCTTGGCCGATCCGACGGCCAGCGGAGCGTCCGCCGGCCGGTGCACGCCGATCGTCGCGCCCAACGCGCCGGCCTCGACCGGGTCGCCGACGGGCGTGCCCGTGCCGTGCAGCTCGACGTAGCCGACGTGGGCCGGGTCGGTGCCCGCCTGCCGGTGCGCCCGCCGGATCACGTCGGCCTGCCCGTCGCCGTCGGGGACGGTCAGACCGGCGCCGCCACCGTCGTTGTTGACCGCCCCGCCGAGGATCACGCAGGAGATGTCGTCGCCGTCGGCCACCGCGTCGGCGAGCCGCTTGAGCACGACCAGGCCGCCGCCCTCACCGCGTACGTAGCCGTTGGCGCGGGCGTCGAAGACCCGGGCCATGCCGTCCGGGGAGAGGCCGCCGAACTCGCCGACCCGGGCGGTGCTGCCCGGTTCCAGGATCAGGTTCACGCCGCCGGCCAGGGCCAGCGAGACGGTCCCGGCGCGCAGGCTCTCGCATGCCTGGTGTACGGCGACCAGCGCCGACGACTGCCCCGAGTCGACGACCACGCTGGGCCCGGTCAGGCCGAGGGTGTACGAGATCCGGTTGGCCACGATGCTGCGGTGCAGCCCGGTGAGGGTGAACGCGGTGGCGGGCACCCGGCCGGCCAGTTGGGCGTAGTCGTCCTGGATGGCGCCGACGTACACCGCCGCGGGCCGCCCGGCGAGCTGGTCGGGTGCCAGCCGGGCGTCCTCGAGCGCCTCCCACGCCAACTCCAGCATCAGCCGCTGCTGCGGGTCCATCGCGATGGCCTCGCGCGGGGAGATGCCGAAGAACGCGGCGTCGAACCCGGCGACGTCGTCGAGGAAGCCGCCGGGTGGCGCGTCCGGCCCGCAGCGGTCGGCGGGCGCCGCGCCGACCGCGCTCGTTCCGCTGGCGAGCAGGGCCCAGAACGCGGCCGGGTTCGCCGCGCCGGGCAGGCGGCAGGACATGCCGACGACAGCGATCGCGTCCTCGGAAAAGTCACGGGTCTGCGGCATGACAACTGACCTCATTCTGCGTCGATCGCGGGCCATCGGAGGGGGCGGGGCGGAGGGGCTAGACGGTGATCAGGGTGTCGACGTAGTCGACGATCGCCTCGAACGTCGGGTGCTCGTAGACCAGCGCGGCGGGCAGGTCCACGCCGGTGGCGGCGGCGGCCCGGTTGCGCAGGTCGACCGCCATCAGCGAGGTGAACCCGAGTTCGAGCAGCGGGACGTCGGCGGCGACGTCGTCGGCCCGGTCGAGCCGCATCACCTCGGCGGCCAGCCCGCGCAACGCCATCAGCAACGTCGCCCGGCGTTCGGCGGGCGGGAGCCGCAGCAGCGTGACGGCCAGCGGCGGCTCCGTCTCGTCGCTGCCGTCGCCGAGCGAGTCCGGCGGCGTCGGCGCCCGGCGGGTGGCCACCATCGGCGCGACCGCGTCCAGCCAGTAGTGCTTGCGCTGGAACGCGTAGGTGGGCAGGTCGACGGTGGTCGGGGCGAGCCCCTCGGTGAGGACGTCCCAGTCGACGCCGCCGCCCCGGGAGTACCAGGTCGCGACCCCGGTCAGGAACGCCGTGGGCTCGTCCACGTCCCGACGCAGCAGCGGCAGCACGGCCGCACCGGTCGTGCCGGCGACGCCGAGGTTCTCGGTGACCACCGCGCTCAGCACGCTGTCCGGGCCGACTTCGAGATACTCGGTGACCTCGGCGGCGGCCAGCGACCGGACGGCGTCGGCGAAGCGGACCGGCCGGCGGGCGTGCGCCACCCAGTACCCAGGGTCCTCCAGTTCGCCGGGGCCGACCGGTCGGCCGGTGACGGTGGACACCAGGTCGACGGTCGGCGGCCGGTAGGTCAGGCCCGCTGCCACCCGCCGGAACTCGTCGAGCATCGGCTCCATCCGGGGGGAGTGGAAGGCGTGGCTGACCCGCAGTCGGCTGGTCCGCCGGCCCCGGGCCGACCAGGCCGCCTCGATCTCGGCGACCGCCGACTCGTCACCGGCGACCACGACGGAGGACGGCCCGTTCACGGCGGCGACGGCGACCTCGCCCGCCCGGTCCGCCAGCATCGGTGTCACCTCGGCCTCGGTGGCCTGCACCGCCACCATCGCGCCGCCGGCCGGCAGTTCCTGCATGAGCCGCCCGCGCGCGGTGACCAGGGTCGCCGCGTCGGCCAGGGTGAGCACTCCGGCGACGTGGACGGCGGCGAACTCGCCGACCGAGTGCCCGACGAGCCGGTGCGGCCGGATGCCGAACCGTTCGAGCAGCCGGTACAGCGCCACCTCCACGGCGAAGATGGCGGGTTGGGCGAACCGGGTCTGGTCGAGCAGCGCGGCGAGCTCGGTGCCGGCCGGGGCGAAGAGCACGTCGCGCAGCGCCACCGGCAGGTGCGCGTCGAGGGCCGCGCACGCCGCGTCGAGCGCCTCGGCGAAGGCCGGGAAGGCCGGGTACAGGTCGCGGCCCATGCCCGCGTGCTGCGACCCCTGACCCGAGAAGATCATGGCGAGGGTACGGGCCCCGGCCGGGGCGGGCCGGCCCCGGACCACCTGCGCCGACCCGGAGCCACCGGCCAGCCGTTCCAGGCCGGTGAGCAGCTCGGTCGGGTCGGTCCCGAGCACCACCGCGCGGTGGGCGAAGCGTGGGCGGCGGCTCAGCGTGTACGCCACGTCGGCCGGTCGCAGCGACCGCTGCCGCAGGTGACCGGCCAGCCGTCGCGCCTGGTCCCGCAGCGCCTTCGGCGAGTTCCCCGACAGCGGCCAGGCGACCGGCCGTGCGGAGGCCGGCACGGGTGTGTCCTGCGGTTCCACGACGGGTGCTGCTGGCGGTTCCTCCAGGATCAGGTGGGCGTTCGTGCCGCTGATCCCGAAGGAGGAGATGCCGACGCGGCGCACCCGCTCGGTGACCGGCCAGGGTACGGCGGCACGCAACAGGCGTACCGCGCCCGACGACCAGTCCACGTGGGGGGTCGGCGGGTCGGCGTGCAGGGACCGTGGCAGCACCCCGTTGCGCATCGCCTGCACCATCTTGATCAGACCGCCGACCCCGGCCGCGGCCTGGCTGTGCCCGATGTTGGACTTGAGCGAGCCCAGCCAGAGGGGGTGTTGCGCGTCCCGCCC
This sequence comes from Micromonospora humida, assembly GCF_016901255.1. Lineage (NCBI taxonomy): Bacteria > Bacillati > Actinomycetota > Actinomycetes > Micromonosporales > Micromonosporaceae > Micromonospora > Micromonospora humida. The sequence continues at coordinate 4,154 of NZ_JAFEUC010000026.1, read as the reverse complement.
GGTGCCGTACACGGCCTGCAGGGCGCGTACCTCGATCGGGTCGCCGAGGGTGGTGCCGGTGCCGTGCCCCTCCACCGCGTCGAGGTCGCCGGGGGTGAGCCGGGCGTCGGCGAGGGCGTTGAAGATCACCCGTTCCTGGGCGGGGCCGCTCGGGGCGGTGAGGCCGTTGCTGGCACCGTCCTGGTTGACCGCGCTGCCCCGGATCAGGCCGAGCACCGGATGTCCGTTGCGCAGCGCGTCGGAGTACCGCTCCAGCATGACCACCCCGACGCCCTCGGCCCAGCCGGCGCCGTCGGCCCCGGCGGAGAAGGACCGGCACCGGCCGCCGGGTGACAGGCCACGCTGCCGGGAGAACTCGATGAACACCCCCGGGGTCGCCATCACCGTGACGCCACCGGCCAGGGCCACCGAGCACTCGCCCCAGCGCAGCGACTGGCAGGCCAGGTGGATCGCCACCAGCGACGACGAGCAGGCGGTGTCGACGGTGATCGCCGGGCCCTCGAAGCCCAACGAGTAGGCGATCCGCCCGGAGGCGATGCTCGCGGCGCTGCCGTTGCCGACGTACCCCTCGAAGCCCTCCGGCGCCGGCATCAGCCGCGACCCGTAGTCGTTGTACATCACCCCGACGAACACGCCGGTGTCGCTGCCGCGCAGCGACCGGGGGTCGACGCCGGCCCGCTCGATCGACTGCCAGGCGTGTTCGAGCAGCAGACGCTGCTGGGGGTCGATGGACAGCGCCTCGCGGGGGGTGATGGCGAACAGTCCGGCGTCGAACTCGGCCGCGTCGTAGAGGAAACCACCCTCGCGGGCGTAGCTGGTGCCGACGGTGTCCGGGTCCGGGTCGTAGAGCCCGTCGAGGTCCCACCCCCGGTCGGTGGGGAACCCGGACACCGCGTCGACCTCACCGGCGACCAGTTCCCACAACTCGTCCGGGGTCTGCACCCCACCGGGGTACTGGCAGCTCATCCCGACGAGCGCGATCGGCTCGTGGCGGCTCTCCTCGAGGTCCCGGATGCGTTCCTGGGCATCGCGCAGCTCGATGGTCATCCGCTTGAGGTAGTTGAGGAGCTTCGCCTCGTCACCTGACATGCGCTGGACACCCGCTCTCGTTGGCTCCTGCGGCCGGTGGCCGCTCACTGCGGCACCGTGCCGAACTCCTGGTCGATCAGGTCGAAGATCTCGGCCACCGACGCGGACTCGATGAGCGCGTTGGCGTCGGTGCCGGTCTGCCGGTCCGTCGGGGCGGCCTTCCAGTCGGCGAGCATGCTCTCCAGCCGCGAGGCGACCAGCCGGCGCAGGCCACGGTCGGAGGAGGCCGCCGCCATGGCGGCGGACAGCCGGTCGAGTTCGGCGAGGACCGGCCCCTCGGCGTCGGCCGGCGCGGCGGTCTCCCGGATGAAGTCGGCGAGCGAGGTGGGCCGGGGGTGGTCGAAGACCATCGTGGCCGGCAGTTGCAGACCGGTCGCTGCGCTGAGCCGGTTGCGCAGCTCCACCGCGGACAGGGACTCGAAGCCGAGTTCCTTGAACGACAGGTCGTCGTCCACGCGCGCCACCCGGTCACCACCGAGGACGGCGACGACGTTCCTGCGCACCAGATCCAGCACGATCTTCTGCTGCTCACCGACCGGCAGCCCGGCGAGCCGGGTGACCAGCGGCTGCGACGGCTGCTGGCCACCGCCGGGACGGCGGGCCGTGCGGGCCAGCCCGTACAGCCGGGGCGGCACGTTGTCGGTCTCGGTGCGGGCGCTCAGGCCGGCGATGTCGAAGCGGGCGGTGACCAGCACCGCCGGTCCGGCCGCCAGCGCGTCGTCGAAGAGGGCGAGCCCCTCGTCGAGTGACAGCGGCAGCAGGCCGCCCCGGCTGACCCGGTCCAGCGCCGCCCGGTCGAGTTTCGCCGCCGCGCCGGCCCCGGTGCCGTCGGTGTCTCCCCACAGGCCCCAGACCAGGGAGGTGCCGACCAGGCCGGCGGCGCGGCGGTGTTCGGCGAGCGCGTCGAGGGCGACGTTCGCCGCCGCGTAGTTGCCCTGGCCGAGGTTGCCGAGTTGACCCGCCACCGAGGAGAACAGCACGAACGCGGCCAGGTCGGCGTCCGCGGTCAACTCGTGCAGGTGCAGCGCGGCCTGCGCCTTCGGCTGCCAGACGGCGTCGAGGCGTTGCGGGGTGAGGCTGGGCAGCACCCCGTCGTCGATGACGCCGGCGGCGTGCACGACCGCGGTGAGCGGATGGGCCGCCGGCACGGTGGCGAGCGCCGCGGCCACGGATTCCCGTTCCCCGACGTCACAGGCGACCAACCGGGCCGTCGCCCCCAGCGCGGTGAGGTCGGCGAGCAGTTCCTCGGCGCCCGGCGCGTCCGCGCCGCGCCGGCTCAGCAACAGCAGGTGCCGCACGCCGTACGTCGTGACCAGGTGCCGGGCGACGAGAGCGCCGAGCGCCCCGGTGGCCCCCGTGATCAGGACGGTGCCGTCCGGGTCGAGCCTCGGCGGTGTGGCGGGTTCCTCCGACCGGCGTACCACCATTCGGGGCACCAGACCGACGCCGTGCCGCAGCGCGATCTCCGGCTCGCCGGTGGCCAGCGCGCCGGGCAGGGCGGTGCCCGAGTCCGCGTCGACGTCGATGTGCACGACCGCGCCGGGGTTCTCCGCCCGTGCGGTGCGCAGCAGGCCGGCGACCGGTGCCACGGCCAGGTCGACGTCGGCGTCGCCGGGCAGCGGCAGCGCGCCGCTGGTGACCACGACGAGTTTCGACTGTGCCAGCTCACCGCAGGCGAGCCAGCCCTGCACCAGGTCGAGCACCCGTCGGGTGGGCAGCCCGGTGCCGGCCGGGTCGGGTCCGGCACCGGGTGCCGACCCGGTGCAGGAGACCAGCACGGTGGACGGGGCCGGCCGGCCGTCGGCGACCGCCGCCCGCAGCGACTCGATGTCCGGGTAGTCCACCGGGTCGACGCCCGGCAGCTCGCGCAGGTGGTGCCCGTCCGCGCCGACGAGGACCCGGTCCTGCGTGGGGTCCGCCACGGCGGGGATCTCGACCGGACTCCAGCGGATCTCGTGGAGCGGCAGCCGGTCGGTGCGCAGCGCGGCGAGCCGGGCCGGGTCGATCTCGCGGAGGGTCAGCGCGCGCACCGACCCGATCGGGACGCCGGTGTCGTCGGCCATGTCCATCCGGACGGTCTCGCCGCCGGAGGCGTCCCACCGCACCCGCAGCCGGGTGGGCGTCACGTCGGTGGCCGTCACCCCCTGCCAGGAGAACGGTATCCGCAGCGGCAACGGGCCGTCGGTGTCGGCGAGGGCGAGCGCGAGCAGGGGGTGCAGGGCCGCGTCGAGCAGCGCGGGGTGCAGCCGGTGGCCGGCGGGGTCGGTGCCCTCCGGCAGGGTGATCTCGGCATAGCAGTGCTCCGGGTCCCGCCACAGCCCGGTCAGGCCCCGGAAGGCGGTGCCGTAGCCGTAGCCGTGCTCGGCGAGCCGGTCGTACAGGCCGGTGAGGTCGACGGGCACGGCGTCGACCGGCGGCCAGTTGGCCGGGGTGGTGCCGGCGGGGTCGGCGACCGGGGTGAGCACACCGCTGGCGTGCAGGACCCAGTCCTGACCGGAGTCGGTGTCGGCCGACCGGCCGTGGATCGTCACCCGGCGTCGGCCGGTGTCGTCCGGGCCGGACGCGACGACCTGGAGGTCCACGACGCCCTGCGCGGGCAGCGCGAGCGGCGCGTGCAGGGTCAGGTCGTCGACCATGGCGAGTCCGGCGTGCGCGGCGCAGTGCAGGGCAAGGTCGACGAAGGCCGCGCCGGGCAGCAGGACGGTGCCGCCGACCAGGTGGTCGGTGAGCCACGGGTGGGTGGTGAGGGAGAAGCGGCCGGTGTAGAGGGTCCCGGCGTCGCCGGCCAGCTCGACCGCGGCACCGAGCATAGGGTGGCCGGCCTGGTCCAGCCCGGCGGCACTCAGGTCGCCGGTGTTGCGGGGTGCCTCCAACCAGTACCGCTCCCCCTGGAACGCATACGTCGGCACCTCCACCAACCGACCCGCACCCACCACCCCACGCCAATCCACCCCCACCCCCGACACAAACGCCTCACCCAACGACAACAACACCCGACCCACACCACCCTCACCCCGACGCAACGTCGGCACCACCACACCACCCGAACCCAACACCTCCAACGA
>NZ_JAFEUC010000025.1:0-30977 GCF_016901255.1 Micromonospora humida | reverse complement strand
CGGCGGTCATGGCGGAGGGGAAACGCCCGGTCACATTCCGAACCCGGAAGCTAAGCCCTCCAGCGCCGATGGTACTGCACTCGGGAGGGTGTGGGAGAGTAGGACACCGCCGGACAACCTTTCCAGTCGAGGGCCGCCCCATCCGGGTCGGCCCTCGACTGCGTCGCGCCGTGGGTGGCGCAATTAGGAAGGATGTACCTGTGAGTTCAGGACCGCAGGGCGGAGACCGTCCGCGATACGAAGACCGCTCCGACCGTCCCCAGGGGCGGGACGCCGGCCCCCGCCGAGACGACCGTCCCCCGTACCGTGGCGACCGCGACGACCGCGGTGCCTCGCGGGGTGGACCCCGGGGCGGCGATCGGCGCGAAGGCGGTTTCCGGTCGGCCCCGCGTACCGGTGACTCCCGCCCAGGTGGTTTCCGTCGCGACGGTGATTCCCGCGACGGTGGTTTCCGTGGTGGCGACCGCCGTGAGGGTGGTTTCCGCCGCGACGGTGACGCGCCACGAAACGGTGGTTTCCGTGGTGGGGACCGTCGTGAGGGTGGCTTCTCCGGTGAGCGTCGTGAGGGTGGTTTCCGGTCGGGTCCGCGTGATGGTGACTCGCGGCCTGGTGGTTTCCGTCGCGATGGTGATTCCCGTGAGGGTGGTTTCCGGGGCGGGGACCGTCGTGACGATTCGCGTGGTGACCGTGGTGGTTTCCGGTCGGGCCCGCGTGAAGGTGGCTTCCGGGGCGGCGACTCCCGCGAGGGCGGTTTCCGGGGTGGCGACCGCCGTGAGGGTGGTTTCCGGTCGGGTCCGCGTGACGGTGACTCCCGGCCCGGTGGCTTCCGTCGTGACGGTGACTCCCGCGAGGGCGGCTTCCGGGGCGGTGACCGCCGTGAGGGTGGCTTCCGTGGTGGGGACCGCCGTGAGGGCGGCTTCTCCGGTGAGCGTCGTGAGGGTGGTTTCCGATCGGGTCCGCGTGACGGCGACTCGCGGCCCGGTGGCTTCCGTCGCGATGGTGATTCGCGTGAGGGTGGTTTCCGGGGCGGGGACCGTCGTGACGATTCGCGTGGTGACCGTGGTGGTTTCCGGTCGGGCCCGCGTGAAGGTGGCTTCCGGGGCGGCGACTCCCGCGGTGGCGACTCCCGTGAGGGCGGTTTCCGGTCGGGTCCGCGTGACAGCGACTCCCGCCCAGGTGGCTTCCGTCGTGACGGTGACTCCCGTGAGGGCGGTTTCCGTGGTGGCGACCGTCGTGAGGGTGGTTTTCGGTCGGGTCCGCGTGACGGTGACTCCCGGCCCGGTGGTTTCCGTCGGGACGGTGATTCGCGTGAGGGTGGTTTCCGGGGCGGGGACCGTCGTGACGATTCGCGTGGTGACCGTGGTGGCTTCCGGTCGGGCCCGCGTGAAGGTGGTTTCCGGGGCGGCGACTCCCGCGAGGGCGGCTTCCGCGGCGGCGACCGTCGGCCCGGTGGCTTCGGCGGAGATCGCCGTGAGGGCGGTTTCCGTGGGGGCGACTCCCGTGAGGGTGGCTTCCGGGGCGGTGACCGCCGTGAGGGTGGTTTCCGTGGTGGGGACCGTCGTGAGGGCGGCTTCTCCGGTGAGCGTCGTGAGGGTGGTTTCCGGTCGGGTCCGCGTGACGGCGACTCCCGGCCCGGTGGCTTCCGTCGGGACGGTGACTCCCGTGAGGGCGGTTTCCGGGGCGGTGACCGTCGCGAGGGTGGCTTCCGAGGCGACGACTCGCGCGGCGGTGACCGTCGTGAGGGTGGTTTCCGGGGCGGCGAGCGCGGCGGTCACGACCGGCCGCGCCGGGACGACCAGCGGGGGGACGACCGCCGCCGGGAGGGCGGGTTCGGCCCCGACCGGGAGCGTCGGGACGAGAACGACGGCCGGGCGGTCGCGCCGGTGCTGCCGGACGAGATCTCCGCGAGTGACCTCGACACGGCCGTCCGGGCGGAGCTGCTGTCGTTGAACAAGCCGGTGGCGGAGACTGTCGCCCGGCACCTGGTCGCCACCGGTCAGCTGATCGACGAGGACCCGGCGGAGGCGTTGGCCCACGCGATGGCGGCCCGGCGGTTGGCCGCCCGGATCTCCGCCGTACGTGAGGCGGTCGGCCTGGCCGCGTACCACGCGGGGGAGTGGCAGACGGCGATCGCCGAGCTGCGTACGTACCACCGGATGACCGGCCTGCAGAGCCATCTGGCCGTGCTGGCCGACTGCGAGCGGGCGCTGGGGCGGCCGGAGCGGGCGATCGACCTGTTCCGGGGGGCCGACAACGACAAGCTCGACAAGGCTGTCGCGGTCGAACTGCTGATCGTCGCCGCAGGTGCCCGGGGTGACCTGGGGCAGAAGGACGCGGCGGTGGCGATGCTCCAGGTTCCGGAGCTGACCACCGAGGTGGCCGAGCCGTGGACCGCGCGGCTGCGGTACGCGTACGCCGACGCGCTGCTCGCGGTGGACCGCCGCGAGGAGGCCCGGGAGTGGTTCTCGCGGGCCGCCGACGTGGACACCGACGGGGAGACCGACGCGCCGGAGCGGCTGCTGGAACTCGACGGCGTGGTGATCGAGGGCGACGACGAGGACGACGAGCCGGTCGAGGGGGAGGCCACCGGCACGCTGCCGGCCGACCCGGACGCCGGGGCCCGGCGGACCGCCGACGAAGACGACGAAGACGAAGACGACGAAGACGTCGAGGCTCGCGACAGCCACGACGACGGTGACGAGGACGAGGACGAGGACGAGGGTGCCGCGCCGACTCGGCCGGACGCCGCCGAGGATGTCGGCGACGCCGACCGGGACGACCGTGCCGGTGACGACCTGCCTGCCGGTGCCGCACGGGACGCCGACGACGTCGCGGGTACCTCTGCGGACGACAGGCCCGACACCGTCGCCTCCCCGGCCACTGGCGTCGACGAGGCGACGGCCCCGGGTGGGGTGCGGCCGGTCGACGGCGCGGCGGAGGCGGAACAGCGATGACCGCAGTCGCCGGGGACCGGCTGATCGACGGGTACGCCCTGGTCGTCTTCGACCTGGACGGAGTGATCTACCTGATCGACCGGCCGATCCCCGGCGCGGTCGAGGCCCTGGGCGCGCTGCGGGCCGAGGGCCGGTCGGTGGCGTTCGCCACGAACAACGCCTCGCGGCGCTCCAGCGAGGTCGCCGACCTGCTCACCGGCATCGGCGTACCGGCTGAGCCGGCAGAGGTGCTCACCTCGGCCGCCGCCTCCGCGGAGCTGCTGCGGGACCGGCTGCCGGCCGGCGCGGCGGTGCTCGTCGTCGGTGCCGAGGCGCTGCGCGCCGAGATCAGCGCCGTCGGGCTCACCCCCGTCGACCGCGCCGACGCCGCGCCGGTCGCCGTCGTGCAGGGGTACGGCCCGCAGGTGGGCTGGGTGGACCTGGCCGAGGCGTCGGTGGCGATCCGGGCCGGGGCGACCTGGGTGGCCACCAACACGGACCGGACGCTGCCGAGTGGACGGGGCCCGCTGCCCGGCAACGGGTCGCTGGTGGCTGCCCTGCGGCACGCCCTGGACCGGGCGCCTGACGTGGTCGTCGGCAAGCCCGAGCCGGCGCTGTTCACCACGGCTGCCCGGCGTGCCGGCACCGGTCGTACGTTGGTGGTCGGTGACCGGCTGGACACCGACATCGAGGGTGCCCGCCGGGCCGGGCTGGACAGCCTGCTGGTGCTCACCGGCGTCAGCGACGTACCCGAGCTGTTGGGCGCCCCCGAGCAGCGGCGCCCGACCCACGTGGCGGCGGACCTGGCCGGGCTGTTCGATCCGACGGCGGTGGTCCGGGTTCCCGGCGCCCCGCAGGCCGGTGGATGGTCGGCGGTGGTGGTGGACGGTGCGGTGGAGCTGAGCGGTGCCGGCCGGCCGCTGGACGCGGTGGCCGTGCTGTGTGCGGTCGCCTGGGAAGCGGGCACCGGCGCGGACGTCCGTCCGGCCTCGCCGGAGGCGGAGCAGGCGTTGGCCGGGTTCGGCCTGGCCACCTGACGGCGCGCCGTCTGACGGCGCAGCGGGCCGGCACCGGGCATCGGTGCCGGCCCGCTCGTCGCCGGGCCGCAGCTCAGAGCAGCTTGCGCAGTTTCAGCAGGTCGAACGGGCTGGCCTTGATGGAGATCCGGCGGGCGGCGACGGCCTTGGTGACGTCGAGCTGGCCGTGCACCAGGGCGACCAGGTCGTCACTGGAGGTGACCAGGGCGATCTTCGCTTTCGGGTCGTCGCCGTCGGCGAGATCGACCAGCCGGCCGCCTTCGATCCGGCCGTGGAACGCGGTCTCCAGATCGGTGATCCGGCAGGCCAGGGTCCGGTCCAGATCGATCTTGCTGGACGCGCCGGCGTGCCGGTCCAACCGGTCGGCAAGATCCCGCAGGGCCTGTCGGCACTCGTCCACGCTTGCCACATCGTCTCCTTCGTACCCGCCACGCCGTTTTCCGGCACCGTACCGCAAGGGACGGCCCGGGGCGCCCGGTAGCGTGAGGGCCGCACACTGCCCCCGCGGAAGGACTTGAGTCATGCAGGACGCGTGGCGCGCCTACCTGGAGCTGGCCCTGGGCCTGACGGAGGCGCCCCGGAAGAGGGCCCAGGACGCCGCCCGGCGGTTGGCCGGCACGGGCGGCGCGACGGCCGTCCAGTTGCAGGCGCTCGCCGAGGAACTTCTCGCCACCGGCGCGGCGAACCGGGAGGCGCTGACCAAGCTGGTCCGCTTCGAGGTCGACCGGGCGCTGGGTGCGGTGGGGCTGGCGACGGCCGACGAGGTCGCCGAGCTGACCCGCCGGGTGCACGAGCTGGAACGGCAGCTCCGTGAGGCGAAGGGCGGACCGGGCGGGTCGCCGGTCGGTGACGCGGCACCGGACACGACCGTACCGCCGACCGGCGGGGCCGGTACGGCCGGTGACACGGGGGTGGGGTCCGGGGCCGCTGCGGCGGCCGGGCCGGCTCCCGCGACGGTGGCCGACGCGGCGGCCGGGACCGCCCGGGCGTCGACCGGGGTCGTGGCGAAGAAGGCCGTCGCCAAGAAGGCGGTGGCGAAGAAGGCGGTGACCCCGACGACGGTGGCGACGACCGCCCCGAAGGCGGTGGCGAAGAAGGCGGTCGCCAAGAAGGCGGTGGCGAAGAAGGCCGGGCCGGCGGCGGACGCGGTCGCGCCGGCCGCCCGGTCGACCGGAGCCGACCGGGGTGCTCCCCGGCCCGGGAAGGGGACTTCTGGCCACGACGGCTCCGGTGGTGCCGGGTGAGCCGTCGCGTGGGGAGCCGGTCGTGACCGGCCCGTTTCGCCCCGGTCCGCCACCCGTCGGGACGCCCGGCCCGCCCGCCGGTCGTCCCGGCCCGTCGGGGGCCGGAACACCAGGCCCGCCGCCGGCCGGTCGCCCCGGTCCGCCGACTGCCCGGCCGGGGCCGCCGCCCGCCGGCCGGCCCGGTCCGCCGCCGGTCGTCGGGCGCGACGACGAGGTCGACGACGCCCGGCATCCGGCCGTGGACGCCGCCGTGCGGGCGATGGCCAACGCCGAGGGCCTGTCCCCGGCCGACCAGATCGCGCAGTACGAGGCGGCGTACCAGACGTTGCGGGAAACCCTCGCCACCATCGATCAGACCTGACCGGAGAGAACCACCCCCATGGCACGTCGTACCCGGCTCGACGCCGAACTCGTCCGTCGCGGCCTGGCCCGGTCCCGGGAGCAGGCCGGCGCGCTGATCGAGGCCGGTCGGGTCCAGTTGCGCGGGGTGACCGCGCGCAAGGCCGCCGCGATGGTCGACCCGGCCGATCCGCTGCTGGTGACCGGGGCGGACCCGATCGACGAGTACGTCTCCCGGGGTGGGCACAAGCTGGCCGGCGCGCTGGCCGCCTTCGGTCCCGGCGGGTTGCGGGTGGCGGGCCGGCGGTGCCTGGACGCCGGGGCGTCGACCGGGGGGTTCACCGACGTGCTGTTGCGCGCCGACGCGGCCGAGGTGGTCGCGGTGGACGTCGGCTACGGGCAGCTCGCCTGGTCGCTGCGGACCGACGAACGGGTACGGGCGATGGACCGGACCAACGTGCGGACGCTGACGCCGGAGGTGATCGGTGGGGCGGTGGATCTGACCGTGGCGGACCTGTCGTTCATCTCCCTGCGGTTGGTGCTGCCCGCGCTGGCGGGCTGTACCCGTACCGATGGGGATCTGGCGCTGATGGTCAAGCCGCAGTTCGAGGTGGGCAGGGAGCGGGTCGGCGCGGGTGGGGTGGTGCGTGATCCGGCGCTGCGGGCCGAGGCGGTGCTGGACGTGGCGGCGGCGGCGGCCGGGCTCGGGCTGGGGCTTGCGGACGTGGCGGCCAGTCCGCTGCCGGGGCCGAGTGGCAACGTGGAGTTCTTCGTGTGGTTGCGCCGGGACGCGCCGCCGGCCGATCCCGGGCGGGTGCGCGCCGTGGTGGACGCCGGGCCGAACGGCCCCGGGCCGGACCCGGAGTCGGGGAAGGTGGCAGGGTGAGCGTGGTGGGTGGCGTCGGGACGGTGTCCCGCGAGGGCGGACGGGAGGCGGGTCCGGTGGACCTCGACGATGGTGGGGCTGGCCGGGCGCGGCGCGGGCGGTGGCACCGGTGAGCCGGACTGCCCTGTTGGTGACGCACACCGGGCGGCGGCGCAGCACCGAGCATGCCCGGGCGGTCGCCGCCGACCTGATCGCGGCCGGTTTCGAGGTGCGGGTGGTGGCCGAGGAGGCCGATGATCTCGACCTGCCCGGGGTGGTGCCGGTGGACGGTCTGCAGGCGGCGGAGGGTGCCGAGATCGTCTTCGCGCTCGGTGGGGACGGCACGTTCCTGCGGGCGGCGGAGCTGGCCCGGCCGGCGAAGGTGCCGCTGCTCGGGATCAACCTGGGCAAGGTGGGTTTCCTGGCCGAGGCCGAGATCGACGATCTCGACACGGCGGTGCGGGACGTGGTGGGGCGCAACTACACGGTGGACGAGCGGCTCACCCTCGACGTCACGGCCGAGTTCGAGGGTGGCCCGACGATCGAGTCGTGGGCGCTCAACGAGATCAGCGTCGAGAAGGGCGAGCGGGCCCAGATGCTGGAGTTGCTTGTCGACGTGGACGGTCGCCCGCTGTCCCGGTACGGCTGCGACGGTGTGGTGTGCGCCACGCCGACCGGGTCGACGGCGTACGCGTTCTCCGGTGGGGGGCCGGTGGTCTGGCCGGAGGTGGAGGCGCTGCTGTTGGTGCCGATCAGCGCGCACGCGCTGTTCAGTCGGCCGCTGGTGACCGCGCCGACGTCCACGTTCGTCATCACGGTCGATCCGTTCACCACGTTGGCGGTGCTGTGTTGTGACGGCCGGCGGGTCTACGACCTGCCGCCGGGGGCGACGGTGACGGTGCGCCGGGGTGCGTTGCCGGTGCGGGTGGTGCGGTTGCGGGACCGGCCGTTCACCGACCGGCTGGTGGCGAAGTTCGATCTGCCGGTGCAGGGTTGGCGCGGTAGTCGCCGCTGATCGGGCCGGTGCGGGTGTCCGTGGTCACCTGCGGGGCCGTCGACCAGCGGTGCGGTGCCGGTGGCGGGCGGGTGGAGGATTTCCTGCCGGTGTGGTGCCCCGTGCCGGCTGGTCAACTGTCGCAGCACGCGTCTACTGTCGGGTGCTGTGCTGGAAGAGCTGCGGATCACCGGACTGGGCGTCATCGAGGACACCACCCTGCCGCTGGCCGGCGGGATGAACGTCATCACCGGTGAGACCGGTGCCGGCAAGACGATGGTGGTGACCGGTCTCGGCCTGCTGTTCGGCGGGCGGGCCGACGCGGGTCGGGTGCGGGCCGCGCCGGGGCGGGCAGTGGTCGAGGGGCGGTTGCGGCTCGGCGGTCGGGTGGCCGACGTGGTGCACGCCCGGATCGTGGACGCCGGTGGTGGGCCGGACGACGACGGTTCGCTGCTGATGAGCCGGACGGTGACGGTGGAGGGCCGTTCGCGGGCGCACCTGGGTGGCCGGAGCATGCCGGTGTCGATGCTCGGTGAGGTCGGCGAGCAGGTGGTGGCGGTGCACGGCCAGTCCGACCAGCTGCGGTTGCTGCGGCCGGCCGAGCAGCGGGGGGCGTTGGACCGGTTCGCCGGGCCGGGGCACGAGAAGCTGGTGGACGCGCTGCGGGAGGCGTACGGGCGGTGGCGGCAGGTGGTCGACGACCTGGCTGACCGGCGCAGTAACGCCCGTGCCCGGCACCAGGAGGCCGATCTGCTGCGGTTGGGCCTCGACGAGATCACCCGGGTCGATCCGCAGCCGGGTGAGGACGACGAGTTGAAGGCCGAGGCGCAGCGGCTGGAGCATGCCGAGGGGCTGCGGACGGCGGCGCAGCTGGCGCATCTGTGTGTGGCCGGTGGGGTGGAGGCGGCCGACGACACGCCGGATGCGACGGCGCTGCTGGGCACGGCCCGGCGGACCCTGGAGGCACAGGCGGGCACCGATCCGGCGTTGGGTGAGTTGGCGGGCCGGTTGGAGGAGGCGGCCACCCTGGTGGCGGACGTGTCGGCGGAGCTGTCGACGTATCTTGCGGCGTTGGATGCCGACCCGGCCCGGTTGCAGACGATCTATGAGCGGCGGGCCGCGTTGCGGGCGTTGACCCGTAAGTACGCCGATGACGTCGACGGGGTGATCGCGTGGGCGGAGCGGGCCCGGACCCGGCTGTCCGACCTGGACACCTCCGACGAGCTGCTCGACGAGCTGGACCGGGAGGCGCAGCGCCTGGCCGGTGAGGTGGCTGAGTTGGCGGGGCGGTTGTCGGCGTCCCGGCAGGAGGCGGCGGTGCGGTTCGCCGAGCAGGTGACGGTGGAGTTGGCGGGGTTGGCGATGCCGCACGCGCGGATCGAGGTGGCGGTGCTGCCCCGGCCGGCCGGGCGGTCGGAGCCGACGTTGCCGGTCAACGGGGTGCAGTGCGGGGTCGGTCCGGATGGTGCCGACGAGGTGGAGTTGCGGTTGCTGGCGCATCCGGGTGCGCCGTCGTTGCCGTTGCAGCGGGGTGCCTCCGGGGGTGAGCTGTCGCGGGTGATGCTCGCGATCGAGGTGGTGTTCGCGGGGTCGGGTGGTCCGCCGACGCTGGTGTTCGACGAGGTTGACGCGGGTGTGGGTGGGCAGGCGGCGGTGGAGATCGGTAGGCGGTTGGCCCGGTTGGCGCGTAGTCACCAGGTGTTGGTGGTGACGCATCTGCCGCAGGTGGCGGCGTTCGCCGATCGGCACCTGGTGGTGGCGAAGGACACCGGGGGTGCGGTGACGACCAGTGGGGTGCGGGTGGTGGAGGACACCGAGCGGGCCCGGGAGTTGGCGCGGATGCTCGCGGGTTTGCCGGATTCGGATCTGGGTATCGCGCATGCCGAGGAGCTGCTGGCCGTTGCGGCGAAGGAAAGGCGGCCCTGAGGGCAACGATTGTGAGCGGAGGCACACCGGCCTGCGCTCTGGTGTGCTTCCCTGGGTAGGCGGCCCTGCTCAGGCATGTCGCGACGAAAATGCCTGCCTCCCATGCCAGGATGGTCACGATGCGTCTACCCACGTTGCGCCGGGCCCGGAACGCGGAACCGGACTCAGTTCTCGGCACCGCACGTCTGGATCGCCGTACCAAGCGGCTGGTCGGCCGGCTCCGCCCCGGTGACATCGCGGTGATCGATCATGTCGATCTGGACCGGGTGGCGGCCGATTCGCTGGTCGCGGTCGGTGTCGCGGCGGTGCTCAACGCCAAGCCGTCGGTGTCGGGCCGGTATCCGAACCTCGGTCCGGAGGTGCTGATCGGTGCCGGCATCGTGTTGCTGGACGACCTCGGCGAGGGGGTGTTCGAGCGGATCCGGGAGGGTGACACCGTCCGGATCGAGGGCAACACCGTCTTCCTGGGCGACGAGCCGGTCGCGCACGGTGACCTCCAGGATGCCGAGTCGGTCGCCAAGGCGATGTCGGATGCCCGGGAGGGTCTGTCGGTGCAGTTGGAGGCGTTCGCCGCCAACACGATGGACTACCTGCGTCAGGAGCGGGACCTGCTGCTCGACGGGGTGGGTGTTCCCGAGATCCAGACCCCGGTGCAGGGGCGGCACTGTCTGATCGTGGTCCGGGGTTACGACTACAAGGCCGACCTGGACGTGCTGCGCCCGTACATCCGGGAGTTCAAGCCGGTGTTGATCGGCGTGGACGGCGGGGCGGACGCGCTGGTCGAGGCGGGGTACACCCCCGACATGATCATCGGGGACATGGATTCGGTCACCGACGACGTGTTGCGGTGCGGCGCCGAGGTGATCGTGCACGCCTACCCGGACGGCCGGGCGCCGGGTCTGGCCCGGGTCAACGGGCTCGGGGTGCCGGCGATCACCTTCCCGGCCGCCGCGACCAGCGAGGACCTGGCGATGCTGCTGGCCGACGAGAAGGGTGCCTCGCTGCTGGTCGCGGTGGGCACCCACGCCACGCTCGTGGAGTTCCTGGACAAGGGGCGTGGGGGGATGGCCTCGACGTTCCTCACCCGGTTGAAGGTCGGTGGGAAGCTGGTGGACGCCAAGGGGGTGAGCCGGCTGTACCGGCAGAGCATCTCCGGGTCGTCGCTGCTGCTGCTGGTCCTGTCGGCGATCGCCGCGATGGCGTCGGCCGTGGCGGTCTCCACCGTCGGCAAGGCGTATTTGGGTGTGGTCTCCGAGTGGTGGGACAATTTCGTGTTCCAGCTCGGCCAGCTCTTCTAGCTCCCGACCGATCAAGAGGCTGCAAGCGTGATCAACTTCCGGTACCACGTGGTGTCCCTGACCGCGGTCTTCCTGGCGTTGGCGATCGGCCTGGTGGTCGGCACGGCCGCCCTCAACGGGCCGGTCGCCGACTCGCTCAAGGAGACCGTCAACTCGCTGCGCAAGGACAACCAGCAGATGCGGCAGTCGGTCAACAGTCTTCAGAAGGAACTGGACATGGAGGAGGACTTCGCCGCCGAGATGGCGCTGATCATCCTCCCGGGCAAGTTGACCGGCAAGCGGGTCATGGTGCTCAGCCTGCCGACCGGGCGGGAGCACACCGAGGGTGTGCTGAAGATGCTCCAGACCGCCGGGGCCACCGTCACCGGTCGGGTCGACATCCAGGACAAGTTCGTCAACCCGGACAACAACACCGGCCTGATGGAGTTGGCCGTCACCGCCGCCCGGCCCACCGCCCCCGCCTCGGCGCTGCCCGGCAACGGCAACGGGGTGGAGACCTCCAGCGCCCTGCTGGCCAGCGTCCTGCTCGACCGGCCGCAGGGCACCCCGCCGGTGACCGACGCCGACCGGCGGGCGGTGCTGGCCGCGTACGTCAACGCCGGCTACCTGACCAGCGAGGAGAAGGTCACCGGCCCGGCCGAGGCCGTGGTGGTGGTCAGCGGGCAGCCGTACGTCGACAAGGACTCGGCGAAGAAGGACGAGTCGGTGGTGAAGATCGCCGAGCAGTTCGACCGGACCGGCGCGATCGTCGTCGGCGGCAACGGTTCCGCCGGCGGCAACCTGGTGGCCGTGGTCCGGGGCGACCCGGTGCTCGCCCAGACCATCTCCACCGTCGACAACGCCAACACCGTGCAGGGGCAGCTGGTCACCAGCCTGGCCCTGGTGCAACAGCTCACCGAGAAGCGTACGGGTCAGTACGGCGTCGGCGACAACGCCACGTTGGTGCCTAGACTGCCCCAGTGAACGAACCACGTACCCCGGTGACCGGTTACCACCCGTCCGCGCCGTCCGGCGGTGCCGCATGAGCGGGATCGGGCGGCTGCTCGCCGCCGCCGCCGGTGCCGCCGCGGCCCGGTACGCGCTGCGGGAGGCCCGTACCTCCCCGGCGGGGCCGGCGTTGGAACGCACCAACTTCCGGGGCCGTACCGTCAGTCTCGCCGCCGGGCCGGCGCTGGCCGTCGGTGCGTCCGGCGCGGGGGCGCTCGGCGCGGCCAGCGTCCCGGCCGGCGCGGCGGTGCTCGTCGCCGGTCTCGGCTCCGGCGCGGTGGGCCTCTACGACGACGTGGTGGGTGCCCGCCCGGAGCAGAAGGCCGCCAAGGGTTTCGCCGGTCACCTCGCCGCCCTGCGGGCCGGCCGGGTCACCGCCGGCATGGTCAAGGTCGCCGGGGTGGGTGCGGCCGGGCTCGCCGCGGCCGTGCTGCTCGCCGCCGACCCGAAGGTCGCCGCGCACCCCCGCCGGCAGCGCCACGGCGCACTCGGCCGCACCGTCGACGTGCTGCTCGGCGCGGGCGTGGTCGCCGGCACCGCCAACCTGCTCAACCTGCTGGACCTGCGTCCCGGTCGGGCGTTGAAGTCCGGGGTTCTGCTCGGTGTGCCGCTGGCCGGTGGCCCGCACGCCGGTATCGCCGCCGGTGCGGTCGGTGCCGCCGCCGGGCTGCTCGACGAGGACCTCGGTGAGCGGGTGATGATCGGCGACAGCGGGGCCAACGCGCTCGGCGCGCTGCTCGGGGTGGCCCTGGCCGCCCGCAGCGGCCCGCTCGGCCGGGCCGGTCTGCTCGCGGTCCTCGCGGGTCTCACCGCGGCCAGCGAGAAGGTCAGCTTCACGGCGGTCATCCAGCGCACCCCGGTGCTGCGGGAACTCGACGCGCTGGGCCGGCGATCCGACTGACGTGACCAGACCGGCCCCCCTCGCCGGCACCGGTCGGGTGGCCGGCGCCGCCGCCCTGATCGCCGTGCTCACCGTCCTGGCCCGGCTCGCCGGGTTCGGCCGGACCGCCGTGTTCACCTGGGTCGTCGAGGACAGCGACCTCGGTGGCATGTACGTCCTCGCCAACACCGTTCCCAACATCATCTTCGAGATCGTCGCCGGTGGGGCCCTGGCCAGCCTCGTCGTACCGCTGCTGGCCGGGCCGGTCGCGGCCGGTGACCGGCGGGCGGTGGCCGCGACCACCGGGGCGCTGCTGACCTGGACGGTGACCCTGCTGGTGCCGCTGGCGGCGCTGGTGGCGGTGTTCGCCGACCCGGTCGTGGCGGCGATCTCCGACGGGCGGTCCCCGGCGGAACTGGCCGCCGGGGCGCGGATGCTGCGGGTGTTCGCCCCGCAACTGCCGCTCTACGGCATCGGGATCGTGCTCACCGGGGTGCTCCAGGCACACCGCCGGTTCGCCTGGCCGGTCGTCGCGCCGCTGCTGTCCAGCCTCACCGTCGTGGTGGTCTACCTCGTCTTCGGCGTCACCCAGGGGCGGGACACGGGCATCGCGCAGGTCAGCCGGGGCGGTGAGCTGATCCTCTCCGGCGGCACCACCCTCGGGGTGGTGGTGCTGTCGCTGTCGCTGCTGATCCCGCTGCGTCGCCTCGGGCTGACCTGGCGGCCCGGCTACGCGTTCCCCGCCGACGCGCGAGCCCGCGTCGGTGGGCTCGCCGTCGCCGGGGCGGTCACCGTCACCGCCCAGCAACTCGCCCTGGTGGTCATCCTCAACCGGGTCTCCGGTGGCCCGACCGGCTCCCCGCAGGTGTACAACCTGGCCCAGACCGTCTACCTGCTGCCCTGGGCGGTGCTGGCGGTGCCGCTGGCGGTCGCCGCGTACCCGGGCCTGTCGGCCGCCGCCGCGTCCGGCGACGAGCAGGGCTACCGCGCCACCGTCGCCTCGACCACCCGGGGGGTGCTGCTGTTCGGTTTCCTCGGCGCGGCGGCGCTGATCGGCACCGCCGAACCGGTCGGCCGGTTCTTCCCGCTCGGCGCGGAGCCGACCGCCGCCGCGATCGCCGGGTTCGCCCCCGGCCTGGTCGGCTACGGCCTGTTCGCGGTGCTGTCCCGGGCCCTCTACGCCCGGGGCGCCACCCGGGCCGCCACCGCCGCCATCACCACCGGCTGGCTGGTGGTGCCGCTGGTCGCGCTGCCGCTTGCGGCGCTGCTGCCGCGCGCCGACCGGGTGCTGGCCGTCACCCTGGCCAACTCCGTCGGCATGCTGCTGCTCGGGGCGCTGCTGGTCGTCGCCGTACGCCGCAGCGCCGGGCCGGCGGTGCTGGCCGGTGCCGGCCGGGCCGCCACCGCCGGCCTGCTGGCGGCGTTGGTCGCCGCCCCGGCCGGTGGGCTCACCGCCCGGCTGGCCGCCGGCGGCGGCACCCCGACGACAGCCGGGGCACTCGTGCAGGGCATGCTGTCCGGGGCCGTGGTCGGCGTGCTGTTCCTCGCCGTCGCCTGGCTGGTGGACCGGCGGGACGTCGGGCCGCTGCTCACCGGCGTGCGACGCCGGCTGGGCGGCCGGCGAGCGGCGGGTGACCCGCAGGACGGCGTTGTGCGCGACGCCGGTGACGGGAAGGAGACCCTCTCCCCATGACCGACGCGACGTCCGCCCCCGACGCCCGGGGCACGGTGGTGCTGCTGCTCGCCTCCAGCACCGGCGGGGTGGGCCAGCACGTCCGGTCGGTGGCGCGCGGGCTCGTCGAGGCCGGCCAGCCGGTGCTGGTCTGCGGCCCGGCCGCCACCGCCGAACAGTTCGACTTCACCGCCACCGGGGCCCGCTTCACCCCGGTGGAGATCTCGGCCAACCCGACGCCCGCCGACGCCCGCGCGGTCACCGCGCTGCGTCGGGCGCTGGCCGGTGAGCCCGTGCGGGTGGTGCACGCCCACGGGCTGCGCGCCGGGCTGGTCGCCGCGCTCGCCCGGCCCGCAGCGCCGCTCGTGGTCACCTGGCACAACGCGGTGCTCGCCGGTGGGCTGCGCGGGCGGCTGTCCCGGCTCGCCGAGCGGGTCGTCGCCCGGTCCGCCCGGGTCGCCCTGGGCGCCTCCACCGACCTGGTGCAGCGGGCCGCCGCGTTGGGCGCCACCGACGCCCGGCTCGCCCCGGTCGCCGCACCGGCCCTGCCCGCCCCGCGTCGCCGCCGCACCGCCGTACGCGCCGAGTTCGGTGTCGCAGCCGGGCAGCCGCTGGTGCTCTCCGTCGGCCGGCTGCACCCGCAGAAACGCTACGACGTGCTCGTCGACGCCGCCGCCCGGTGGCGTACCCGCACCCCGCCGCCGGTGGTGGTGATCGCCGGCAGTGGCCCCGCCTACCTGCCGTTGGCCGCCCGGATCTCCGCCGCCCGCGCCCCGGTGACGCTGCTCGGGCACCGTACCGACGTGGCGGACCTGCTCGCCGGGGCCGACCTGGCGGTGGTGACCAGCGACTGGGAGGCCCGGCAGTTGTTCGCCCAGGAGGCGCTGCGTGCCGGCGTACCGCTGGTGGCGACCGCCGTCGGTGGGCTGCCCGAGCTGGTCGGCGACGGTGCGCTGCTGGTGCCGCCCGGCGACGTCGACGCGGTCGACGCGGCCGTCCGGTCGCTGCTGGACGACCCGAGTCTGCGCGGCGACCTGGCGAAGCGGGGTGCCACCCGGGCCGCCACCTGGCCCACCGAGGCCGACACCGTCGCCGCGCTGCGTGCCCTCTACACCGAGCTGGACGCCGACCCGGCCGGCCGCGCCGGGGCCGCGGCTCCCGGCACCGACACCCCCTCGACGGGACGCGCCTGATGCTGCGCCGATTCACCCCGGTCCTGCTCACCCTGGTCGTGGTGGCGCTCGGGGTCACCGCCCTGGCCGCCCGCCCCGACAGCAGCCCACCCCGGCGCAGCGCCGACTACGTGGTGCTGGCCGGGGTGGCGGGGCTGCGCTGGTCGGATGTCGACCCGCAGAGCACCCCGACGCTGTGGCGGATGGCCCAGCAGGGGTCCATCGGTTCGCTGTCGACCCGTTCCGCGCACCGCCCGACGTGCCCGGTGGACGGCTGGCTCACCCTCGGCGCGGGCAGCTACGCGGGCTGGAACGGCAGCCGTCAGCCGGGCGGGTGCCCGCCGGCGGCGGTGACCGTCGAGCAGCCCGACGGGATCGGCGCGAACCTGCCCGACCAGGAGCGGGTGGTCGCCTACAACGCCGACCGGCAGCCGTGGGGCACGGTGCCCGGTTCGCTGTCGGAGTCGGTGCGTTGCTCGGTGGCGGTCGGCCCCGGTGCGGCCGTCGCCGCCGCCCGTCCCTTCGGCCGCGTCGACCGGTACGCCCCGGCGCTGCCGGCCGACCCGGCCGGGCTGCTCGGTTCGTGTGTGCTGAGCATCGTCGACCTGGGCACGGTCAGCGGCACCGACCCGGCCGACCGGCGGGCCGACGCCCGGCGGGCCGACGAGGCGTTGGCGAAGGTGCTCGCGGCCCGACCGCAACGGTCGCTGGTGCTGGTCGCCGGGGTGTCCGACACGGAGGCGCCGGCCCGGCTGCACGTGGTCGTCGCCGACGGCCCGGGGTGGGAGAACGGCTGGCTGACCTCCGCCAGCACCGGCCGCGAGGGCTACCTGCAACTGGTCGACCTGGCGCCGACGGCGTTGACGGCGCTGGGCCGGCCGCTGCCCGAGCGGCTGTTCCTGGGCCGCCCGGCGGTGAAGGTCGACGGTCGCCCGGACGACCTGGCCGGTGCCATCGCCGCGCCGGCCGACGCCGACCGGGAGGCCGCCGCCCAGCGGGCCGTGGCCGGCTGGTTCTTCGGGCTGCTCGCCGCCGCCCAGATCATCCTCGCTGTCGCGGTGCTGCCGTTGCTGCGTCGGGCGCGGCGGCTGGCCGGCCCGCACAGCCCGCCACCGGTGTCGCCGAAGATCGTGGCGGCCGTGGAGCTGCTGTTGATCGCGGCCGCGTTGGCGGTGCCCGCGGCGTTGCTCGCCGACGCGGTGCCGTGGTGGCGGGGCGACCACGCGGGGGCGTACTTCGCGGTGGTGACGGTCGCGTTGATCGTCGGCGCGACGGCCCTGGTCCGGTTCACCCCCGGCCACGACCGCACCCTCGGCCCGCTCGGCGCGGTCGCCGGCCTGGCCACCCTGGTGGTCGGCGCGGACGTGCTCAGCGGGGCCCGGTTGCAGCTCAACGGGGTGGTGGGCTACTCGGCACTGGAGGGGGGCCGGTTCTCCGGCCTCGGCACCGTGGGTCTGGGGGTGTTCCTCGCCGGTTCGCTGCTCAGCGCCGGCTGGCTGGCGCAGCGGGTCCGCCGGCAGTGGCGGCCGATGGTGGTGGTGGCGGTCGGCGGGCTGGCCGTGGTGGTGGTCGGCAGCCCCTACCTGGGGGCCGACTCGATCGGGGCGATCGCGTTGACCGCCGGGGTGGCGGTGGCCGCCGCGATCAGCACGGGTGGCTGGCTGACGGTCAGCCGGCTGGTCTGGGCGACCATGGCGGGGTTGGCGTTGACCATCGGGTTCGCGGTGGTGGATCTGCGGCGGCCGGTGGAGGAGCGGGGGGCGTTGGGTCGGTTCCTGACCGCCCTGGGTGAGGGCACCGGCGGGTTGACCGTGCACCGGTCCAGCACGGCCAACTTCCAGACGCTGGTGAACAGTCCGTTGACGGTGCTGGCGGTGGTCGGTGTGCTGCTGGTGTGGTTCGCGCTGCTGCAACCCTGGGGTGGGTTGATGCGGCTGTTCGGCATCTACCCGGCGATCCGGGCGGCGTTGGCCGGCACGGCTCTGGCCGCGGTGATCGCCGGGCTGCTCGGTGGTGCCGCGCTGGATGTGGCCGGGGCGGCCGCGGCGCTGGTGGTGCCGATGGCGGCGCTGGCCTCGCTGCGGGTGCTGGACCACTCCACCGACCGTACCCAGCCGGGCGCCGGGCATCCGCGTCCGGACGGCCCGTCCGGTGGCCCGCCCGGCGGGAGCCCCACCGGCGGCCGACCCGACGACGACGGTGGGGCGGCCCACGCGGGCGACGGCACCGGCACCGCGGCGGTGGCGTCCGACGGCGGCGGGATGCACGGGCCGGTCGACGGCGGTGCCGGCGACCCGGACGCCGGGGCCCGGCCGGCGGGCCGCAGCGCACCGCGGGTGCCGGTGGCGCGGACGGCCGCGCCGGGGGTGTCGGCCGCGACCGGCCCGACCGGCGGCGGGACCGGATAGCCCGAGGTCGGGTGCGACGCCAGGTGGCCCCGGGGGAGGTGTTACCGTGGAATCCCGTGGATCGCGTGATCACTTGATCGGCACGGCGGTTCGCACGACCGCTACGGACGACACGGGAGCAGGCCTTGGCCCCTTCAGCACGCACGACCCGGCACATCTTCGTCACCGGGGGCGTCGCCTCCTCGCTCGGTAAGGGCCTCACCGCCTCCAGCCTCGGCAATCTGCTCACCGCACGCGGACTGCGGGTGGTCATGCAGAAGCTCGACCCCTACCTCAACGTCGACCCCGGGACGATGAACCCGTTCCAGCACGGCGAGGTGTTCATCACCGAGGACGGCGCGGAGACCGACCTCGACGTCGGGCACTACGAGCGGTTCCTCGACCGGGACCTCTCCGGCAAGGCCAACGTCACCACCGGCCAGATCTACTCCGACGTGATCGCCAAGGAGCGGCGCGGCGAGTACCTGGGCGACACCGTCCAGGTCATCCCGCACATCACCAACGAGATCAAGGCGCGGATCGTCGGCATGGCCGACCCGGACGCCGACGGCCAGATCCCCGACGTGGTGATCACCGAGGTCGGCGGCACCGTCGGCGACATCGAGTCGCTGCCGTTCCTGGAGGCGATCCGGCAGGTGCGCCACGACCTGGGCCGGGACAACTGTTTCTACCTGCACGTGTCGCTGGTGCCCTACCTCGCGCCGTCGGGGGAGCTGAAGACCAAGCCGACCCAGCACTCGGTGGCGCAGCTGCGCAACATCGGCATCCAGCCCGACGCGATCGTGCTGCGCTGCGACCGGGAGATCCCGGAGAAGCTGAAGCAGAAGCTGTCGCTCTACTGCGACGTGGACGCCGAGGCGGTCGTCGCCGCCCCGGACGCGCCGAGCATCTACGACATCCCCAAGGTGCTGCACCGCGAGGGGCTCGACGCGTACGTGGTGCGCCGGCTCGGCCTGTCCTTCCGTGACGTGGACTGGACCCGCTGGGACGACCTGCTGGAGCGGGTGCACCAGCCGCACCACACGGTCACCGTGGCGGTCGTCGGCAAGTACGTCGACCTGCCGGACGCCTACCTGTCGGTCAGCGAGGCGATCCGGGCCGCCGGGTTCGGCCACCGGGCCCGGGTGCAGCTGCGCTGGGTGCCCAGCGACGACTGCGTCACCCCGGCCGGCGCGGCGTCGGCCCTGTCGGGCGTGGACGGCATCGTCATCCCCGGCGGGTTCGGTGTCCGCGGTATCGAGGGCAAGATCGGCACCGCCCGGTACGCCCGGGAGAACGGGGTGCCGCTGCTCGGGCTCTGCCTCGGCCTGCAGTGCATGACCATCGAGGTGGCCCGCCACCTGGCCGGCCTCGACGCGGCGAACTCCCTGGAGTTCGACGAGGACGCCAAGCACCCGGTCATCGCCACCATGGCCGACCAGGAGGACATCGTCGCCGGCCGGGGTGACCTCGGCGGCACCATGCGGCTGGGGGCGTACCCGGCGACGCTTACCGAGGGGTCGATCGTGGCGGAGGCGTACGGGGCCACCGAGATCAGCGAGCGGCACCGGCACCGCTACGAGGTGAACAACGCCTACCGGGACCAGCTCACCAAGGCGGGCCTGCACATCTCCGGTACCTCCCCGGACGGCCGGCTGGTCGAGTTCGTCGAGTTGGACCGCAGTCTGCACCCGTTCTTCGTGGCCACCCAGGCGCACCCGGAGCTGAAGAGCCGCCCGACCCGTCCGCACCCGCTGTTCGCCGGGTTCGTCAAGGCCACCGTGGCGTACTCGCAGGCCGACCAGCTGCCGGTGGACCTCGACCCGGCCCCCGGGGCGGCGACGCCCGAGACGACGAGGAAGACGCAGGCGGCGGCGAAGAACGCGTCCCGCAACGGCGCGCAGGCGACGGCGTCGTCCGCGTCGTGAGCGCCGTCGAGCACCGCTACGAGCTGCTGTCGCGGGTGCAGCGCTACGCCGGGCGGATCTTCACCGTGGTCACCGACGAGGTGACCATGCCCGGTGGGGGCACCGCCACCCGCGACTACGCCCGGCACGTCGGCGCGGTCGCCGTGGTCGCCCTCGACGACGCCGGTCAGGTGGTGCTGGTGCGGCAGTACCGGCAGCCGGTCGGACGGCACCTGTGGGAGCTGCCCGCCGGGTTGATGGACGTCGCCGGGGAGGACCTGCCGGTGGCCGCCGCCCGGGAGTTGGCCGAGGAGGCCGACCTGACCGCCGCCCGGTGGGACCTGCTGGTCGACGTGCACACCTCGCCGGGTTTCTCCGACGAGGTGGTCCGGGTGTTCCTCGCCCGCGAGCTGGCCGAGGTGCCCGTCGGGCAGCGGCACGAGCGGCACGACGAGGAGGCCGACCTGCAGGTCGTCCGGCTCGACCTGGACGAGGCGGTCGGTATGGCGCTGGCCGGGGAGATCACCAACGGTCCGTGCGTGGCCGGGCTGCTGGCCGCCGCGCGGGCCCGCGACGCCGGCTGGTCGGTGCTGCGCCGCGCCGACACCCCGCTGCACCGCTGATCCGGTACGCCGACAGGGGCCGTCGCGGTACGCCGCGCGGCCCCTGTGTCGTCCGTCCGTCCCGGCCGGCGCGGTGCGTCACGACGTCGTTGCGGGAGTGTTTCCCGTGCGGCGGTCGGGGCCGCGCGGTGCGACGATGGGTGTGACGCCGAACGGCTGGCCTGCGCGGTATGCCTGACACACCGTCAGGCGCATCGGGCACCGGTTGTCACTGTGCCGCCCGTCGGGGGTCGGCGGCACGCCTAGACTGCCGCCGGCGGGAACGGTGGACCGCGTCGGCAACGGAGCCGGCGGGGCACCGCGCAGTCCGGGGTGCGGCACCCCGGAGGAAGGTGTCTCACGTGAAGGTCGGAATCCCCCGCGAGGTCAAGAACCACGAGTACCGCGTGGCGATCACGCCGGCGGGCGTCAACGAGTTCGTCCGCCACGGTCACCAGGTCTTCGTCGAGGCCGGCGCCGGTGTCGGGTCCAGCCTCACCGACGACGAGTTCGCCGCCGCCGGGGCCACCATCCTCGGCACCGCCGACGAGGTGTGGGACACCGCCGAGCTGGTGCTGAAGGTGAAGGAACCGATCGCCGAGGAGTACCACCGGATGCGCGCCGGGCAGGTGCTCTTCACCTACCTGCACCTGGCCGCGTCCAAGGAGTGCACCGACGCGCTGGTCGACCGGAGGGTCACCGGCATCGCCTACGAGACCGTCGAGCTGCCCGACCGGTCGCTGCCGTTGCTCGCCCCGATGTCCGAGGTGGCCGGCCGGCTCGCCCCGCAGGTCGGCGCGTACCACCTGCAGCGGCAGGGCGGCGGGCGGGGCATCCTGATGGGCGGCGTGTCCGGGGTGTACGCGGCGAAGACCGTCGTCATCGGCGCGGGCGTGTCCGGGATGAACGCCGCCGCGATCGCGTTGGGCCTGCAGGCCGAGGTGCTGCTGCTGGACAAGAACGTGGCCCGGCTGCGGCAGGCCGACGCCATCTACCGGGGCCACCTGCAGACGGTCGCCTCCAACGCGTACGAGATCGAACGGGCGGTGCTCGACGCCGACCTGGTCATCGGCGCGGTCCTCGTCCCGGGCGCGAAGGCCCCGACGTTGATCTCCAACGAGTTGGTGTCCCGGATGAAGCCGGGCAGTGTGCTGGTCGACATTTCCATCGACCAGGGTGGCTGCTTCGAGGACTCCCGCCCCACCACCCACGCCGAGCCGACCTACCAGGTGCACGACTCGATCTTCTACTGCGTGGCGAACATGCCCGGCGCGGTGCCGCACACCAGCACCTACGCGCTGACCAACGTCACCCTGCCGTACGCGCTGGAGCTCGCCAACCAGGGCTGGCGCGACGCGTTGCGCCACGACCCGGCCCTGGCGCTGGGCCTGAACACCCACGACGGTCAGGTCGTCTACGGCCCGGTCGCCGAGGCGCACGGCATGGCCACCCTCCCGCTGGACGAGGTGCTGGCCTGACCGGGCCGACGACGCACGCCCCGGCATCCGACGTCGTGCCCCGCGCGGCCGCAGACGAGGTGCCGGGGGTGGCAGGTGACGGGGTCGGGGCGGGCGGGGAGCCCGCGCCGGCCCTGCGGCGGGTCGTGCGCGGCTACCTCGACCACCTCACCGTCGAGCGGGGACTGTCGACCAACACCCTCACCTCGTACCGGCGGGACCTGGACCGGTACCTGGACACCCTGGCCGCCGCCGGGGTGCGCGACCTGGCCGCCGTCGACGCCCGGCAGGTCGAGGCGCACCTGGCCCGGCTGCGCGCCGGCGACGACGACCATCCGCCGCTGGCGGTGACGTCGGCCGCGCGGGCCGCGTCCGCCGTGCGCGGGCTGCACCGGTTCGCCGTCCGCGAGGGTCTGGCCGGCGACGACCCCAGCCGCGACGTGCGCCCACCCACCCCGGCCCGCCGGCTGCCCCGGGCGCTGCCGGTCGACGACGTGGTCCGGCTGTTGGAGACCGCCGGCCCGGTCACCGCCACCGGCGACGGGGCGGCCCTCGCCCTGCGCGACCGGGCGCTGCTGGAGTTCCTGTACGGCACCGGCGCGCGGATCTCCGAGGCGGTCGGTGCGGCCGTCGACGACCTGGACGTCGACGAGGGCACCGCCCTGCTGCGCGGCAAGGGCGGCCGGACCCGGCTGGTGCCCATCGGCGGGTACGCCGTCGACGCGCTGCGCGCCTACCTGGTGCGCGCCCGACCGGCGCTGGTGGCCGCCGGGCGGGGCACCCCGACGGTGTTCGTCAACGCCCGGGGCGGGCCGCTGACCCGGCAGGGAGCGTGGACGGTGCTGCGGCGGGCCGCCCGCCGGGCCGGACTGCCGGTGGACGGGCCGCACGCCGTCTCCCCGCACACCCTGCGCCACTGCTACGCCACCCACCTGCTCGACGGCGGCGCGGACGTGCGGGTGGTGCAGGAGTTGCTCGGCCACGCCTCGGTCACCACCACCCAGGTGTACACGTTGGTCACCGTGGACCGGCTCCGCGAGGTCTACGCGACCAGCCACCCCCGCGCCCGCGACGCGGACCCCCCGCCGGCCCGCTGACCGGCCGCTATGCCCGACACGCCGGACCGGTGCCGAACGCGCTGGTCGTCGGTGGCGTAGAGTCGGCATCGGCGCGGACCTCCTGGGCGACAACCGGGGTGCGCAGCGGCGCCGCGAAGGACGTCGGACAGCTCCGACGCCGGGTGGTCGTCGGGAGGGGGCAACGAGGACATGGCTGGCAACGGTGACCGTGCCGACGCCTGGACGTCGGAGCTCCGTGAGCAGCAGGCGTCGCTCGGCGCCGACCTGGGCCCGGCCGATCCGGCCGCCTACACGATGCGCAAGCCGATCCCCGAGCCGATGCCCACCGACCGGCACGGCCCGGCGCGGATCATCGCGATGGCCAACCAGAAGGGTGGCGTGGGTAAGACCACCACCACCATCAACCTGGGCGCGGCCCTGGCCGAGTACGGCCGCAAGGTGCTGCTCGTCGACTTCGACCCGCAGGGCGCCCTGTCGGTGGGCCTCGGGGTCAACCCGCACAACCTCGACCTGTCCGTCTACAACCTGCTCATGCAGGACGACGTCATGGCCGAGGACGTCCTGATCAAGACGGACGTGGCCGGCCTGCACATCCTGCCCGCCAACATCGACCTGTCGGCCGCCGAGATACAGCTGGTCAACGAGGTCGCCCGGGAGATGGCCCTGGCCCGGGTGCTGCGCAACGTGCGCAAGGAGTACGACTACATCCTGATCGACTGCCAGCCCTCGCTGGGTCTGCTGGCGATCAACGCGCTGACCGTCGCGCACGGGGTGCTCATCCCCCTGGAGTGCGAGTTCTTCAGCCTGCGCGGGGTGGCGCTGCTGCTGGACACCATCGACAAGGTGCGCGAGCGGCTCAACTTCGACCTGGAACTCGAGGGCATCCTCGCCACCATGTACGACAGCCGCACCACCCACTGCCGGCAGGTGCTGCAACGGGTGGTCGAGGCGTTCGGCGACAAGGTCTACCAGACCGTCATCACCAAGACGGTCAAGTTCCCCGAGTCCACGGTGGCCGGTGCGCCGATCACCACCCTCGACCCGGCTTCCTCGGGGGCCCGCAACTACCGGCAGTTGGCCCGTGAGGTGATCGCGGCCCAGGCCGACCGGTAGGTCGGGGTGCACGCCGGGGCGTCCCGGTCGGCGACGACGTCCGGGACGTGGACTACGGTCGTCCGGTGACCGCGCCGCCGCTCGACCCGCCGACGACCCCGCAGCAGCCGCCCGTGCTGGCCGCCGAGGTCGCCGCCGACGTGGCGACCGACCCGGCGGGGGTGCCGCAGGCCGGGCAGAGCGGCGGCTTCACCGTCCGGCTGGCGAACTTCACCGGACCGTTCGACCTGCTGCTGCAACTGATCAGCAAACACAAGCTGGACGTCACCGAGGTGGCGTTGCACACCGTCACCGACGAGTTCATCTCCTACCTGCGCGCCATGGGCGACGAGTGGGACCTCGACGAGACCAGCGAGTTCCTGCTCGTCGCCGCCACCCTGCTCGACCTGAAGGCGGCCCGGCTGCTGCCGTCGGCCGAGGTGGAGGACGAGGAGGATCTCGCCCTGCTGGAGGCCCGGGACCTGCTCTTCGCCCGGCTGCTGCAGTACAAGGCGTACAAGGAGGCGGCGGCGCACATCGCCGAACTGGAGGCCGTCGGCGGGCGACGCTACCCGCGGGCGGTCACCCTGGAAGCCCGGTACGCCGAGGCCCTGCCCGACCTGGTGCTCGGCATCGGCCCGGAGCGGCTGCTGAAGCTCGCCGTACGGGCGATGACCCCGAAGCCGGTGCCCGAGGTGTCCATCGCGCACGTGCACCTCGTCCGGGTCAGTGTCCGGGAACACGCGGCGGTCATCGCCGAGCGGCTACGCCGGGCCGGGGTCGCCACCTTCGCCCTGCTCTGCGCCGACTGCGAGATCACCCTGGAGGTGGTGGCCCGCTTCCTGGCCCTGCTGGAGCTGTACCGGGAGGGGCTGGTCGCGTTCGTCCAGGAGGAGGCCCTGGAGGAGCTGACCGTGCGCTGGACCGGCCCCGCCGACGGTAGCGCCGAACTGCACGTCGACGAGTACGCCGGCAGCCCCGCCGACCCCGACCCGGCCGAGCCCGCCACCGGCACCCCGGCCGCCACCACGCCCACCCCGGTGACTGCGCAGGAGAACTGATGAGCGACGAGGAGCGCCGGGACTCGCTGGCCGACCAGGCCGCCGCCTGGATTCCCCCGTGGGAGCGGCCCGCCCCGCAGCGCAATCCCGCACCCGGCGCGCCGGACTCCGGGGCCGAGGACACTCCCGTCTCCTCGGAAACGGACACCGTCCCCGAACTCCCCGCTGCGGCGACACCGCCCGCAGCCGACGCTGCCGATTCTCCTGCGGCCGCCCCGGAGAAGGCCGAGCCCGAGGGCGTGGACGCTCCCGGTGTGCCCGGAACGGACCCGGTTTCCGGGCTGCCCGCGCCAACGGCATCGGCCGACCCGGTCTCGGCCGGCCCGGCAGCGGCCGATGCCGGAACAGCGGACGCCGGAACAACGGACGCCGGGACGGCCGGTGCCGAGCCTGCCGCCGGCGGGACGCCCGATTCCGGACCGGGCGAGGACGTGACCTCAGCCACCGCGACCGCGGCCGGTGGGGCGGGTGGCGGCGACGCCGGGCCGGAGGCCGCGGGGGAGCGGGGCGCGGCGGGCGTACCGAAGCGGCAGCCGGCGGGACGACGGCGGGTGCCGGTCGCCCCGCCGCCGGCACCCGAACTCGACGACGCGGAGCTGCGCGGCGCGTTGGAGGCCATCCTGCTGGTGGTCGACGAACCGGTCAGCGAGCTGGTGCTGGCGCAGGTGCTGGAGCAGCCCCCGGAACGGATCGGGCCGGTGCTCGACGACATCGCGGCCGGCTACACCGCCACCGGGCACGGGTTCGAGCTGCGCCGGGCGGCCGGAGGCTGGCGGCTCTACACCCGGCCGGAATACGCGACGTACGTGGAACGGTTCGTGTTGGACGGGCAGTCGGTCCGGTTGACCCAGGCCGCCCTGGAGACACTCGCGGTGGTCGCCTACAAGCAGCCGGTGACCCGGGGTCGGGTGTCGGCCATCCGGGGTGTCAACTGTGACGGGGTGCTCCGTACCCTGGTCTCCCGGGGGTTGGTCGAGGAGTGCGGCGCCGAACCGGACAGTGGGGCGTTCCTCTACCGGACCACCACGATGTTCCTGGAGAAGCTGGGCCTGGACTCGGTCGCCGACCTGCCCCCGCTCGCCCCGTTCCTCCCCGACGACGTAGAAGAGCTTGCCGATGCCACGCGATAGCCGTACCCCCAAGTCCGACGCCCCCGTGTACGAGGGCGCCGAGCGCCTGCAGAAGGTGCTCGCCGCCGCCGGCGTCGGTTCCCGACGTGCCTGCGAGGATCTGATCTTCCGACGTCGGGTGACCGTGAACGGGCGGGTCGCCCAGCTCGGGGACAAGGTCGACCCCACCACCGCCGTGATCCACGTCGACGGGGAACGCCTGCAGGCCGACAACCGCCTGGTGTACGTGGCGATGAACAAGCCGCGCGGGGTGGTCACCACGATGGCCGACGAGAAGGGCCGCAACGAGCTGGCCGAGTTCATCGGCAACCGGGTCGAGCAGCGGGTCTACCACGTCGGGCGGCTCGACGCCGACAGCGAGGGCCTGCTGCTGCTCACCAACGACGGCACCCTGACCCACAAGCTGATGCACCCGTCGTACCAGGTGCTCAAGACCTACCTGGCCGAGGTGGCCGGGCCGATCCCGCGTAACCTCGGCAAGCGGCTGCTGGCCGGTGTGGAGCTGGAGGACGGGCCGGTGAAGGTCGACTCGTTCAAGGTGGTGGACACCCTGGGTAGAACCGCCCAGGTGGAGCTGAGCCTGCACGAGGGACGCAAGCACATCGTCCGGCGGTTGCTGGCCGAGGTCGGGCACCCGGTGTCCCGGCTGGTGCGTACCTCGATCGGGCCGATCAAGCTCGGTGACCTGCGCACCGGGCGGATCCGGCGGCTGACCAACGCGGAGGTCGCCGCCCTGTTCAAGGCCGTGGGTGACTGACCCCGTCTGAGCGGGTAGGTGTGCCGGTAGGCTTCCACGCGGCCCGCGGGCCGGTGGTGGCGTGCGCCGCACCGGCGGCGCGGAGAGACCCGCGAGGCGCGGGATGATGGATGACGATGGACGACCGCTCGACGGCGTCGGGACGACCGGCGACCCGAGAGATACGGGCTGAGGAGGACAACGGTGGAGGAAAACGTACGGGCCGGGCGCTGCGTGGTCGCTGTGGACGGGCCGTCCGGTTCGGGTAAGTCCACCGTCTCGCGGCGGCTCGCCGCCGGCCTCGGTGCCCGCTACCTGGACACCGGTGCGATGTACCGGGCGATCACCTGGGCGGTGCTGCGTTCCGGTGTCGACCTGGCCGACGCCGCCGCGGTGGGCAAGGTCGCCGAGGAGGTCGAGCTGCGCATCGGCACCGACCCCCAGGGGTACGGCGTGACCGTCGACGGGGTGAACGTCGACCGGGAGATCCGGGGTCCCGAGGTGACCGGTGCGGTTTCCGCGGTGGCCGCCGTCCCGGCGGTGCGGGCGCTGCTCGTGGCCCGGCAGCGGGAACTGATCACCCACGCCGGTCGGATCGTCGTCGAGGGTCGGGACATCGGTGCCGTGGTGGCCCCCGACGCCGACCTGAAGGTCTACCTGACCGCTTCCGAGGCGGCCCGGGCCCGGCGGCGCAGCGCCGAGGACGCCGTCGACGTCGCGGCGACCGCCGCGGACCTGGCCCGCCGGGACCGGCTCGACTCCACCCGCACGGTCGACCCGCTGCGGCAGTCCGCCGACGCCGTCGAACTCGACACCACCGAGCTGGGCATCGACGAGGTCGTCGACCGGCTGCGTGGGCTGCTCACCGAGCGGGGAGTGGCATGAGCGACGGATGGGTGGAGCTGCGCGAACCGGACGTCGAGGTCGACGAGCCGACCGGTCCGCAGCCGGTGGTGGCCGTGGTGGGCCGCCCCAACGTGGGTAAGTCGACGCTGGTCAACCGGATCATCGGCCGCCGGCAGGCGGTCGTCGAGGACGTCCCCGGGGTGACCCGGGACCGGGTGCCCTACGACGCGCAGTGGAACGGCCGCTCGTTCACCGTGGTGGACACCGGCGGTTGGGAACCGGACGCGAAGGACCGGGCGGCGGCGATCGCCGCGCAGGCCGAGACGGCGGTGCTCACCGCCGACGTGGTGATCTTCGTGGTCGACGCGATGGTCGGCTCGACCGATGTGGACGAGGCCGCGGTGCGGATGCTGCGGCGCAGCGCCAAGCCGGTGATCCTGGTGGCCAACAAGACCGACAACAGCACCATCGAGTTGGAGGCCACCTCGCTGTGGTCGCTGGGGCTCGGCGAGCCGTACCCGATCTCCGCACTGCACGGCCGGGGATCCGGGGAACTGCTCGACGCCATCCTCGACGCCCTGCCCGAGGCTCCGAAGATCGTCGAGAACCGGCCGCGCGGCCCCCGCCGGGTGGCGCTGGTCGGCCGGCCCAACGTCGGCAAGTCCAGCCTGCTCAACCGGTTCTCCGGTGAGGAACGGGCGGTCGTCGACTCGGTCGCCGGCACCACCGTCGACCCGGTGGACAGCCTCGTCGAGATCGGTGGCGAGACCTGGCAACTGGTCGACACCGCCGGGCTGCGCAAGCGGGTCGGCAAGGCCAGCGGCACCGAGTACTACGCCAGCCTGCGCACCGCCGGGGCGATCGAGGCGGCCGAGGTGGCGGTGGTGCTGCTCGACTCCAGCGAGCCGATCAGCGAGCAGGACCAGCGGATCCTGACCATGGTCGTCGAGGCCGGCCGGGCCCTGGTGATCGCCTTCAACAAGTGGGACCTGGTCGACGCCGACCGCCGGTACTACCTGGACAAGGAGATCGACCGGGAGCTGCGCCGCATCCCCTGGGCGATCCGGCTCAACCTGTCGGCGCAGACCGGCCGGGCCGTCGACAAGCTCGCCCCCGCGCTGCGTAAGGCGCTGGAGAGCTGGGAAACCCGGGTGCCCACCGCGCAGCTCAACCAGTGGCTCACCGCCCTGGTGCAGGCCACCCCGCACCCGGTGCGCGGCGGCCGGGCCCCGAAGATCCTCTTCGCCACCCAGGCGGGTGTCTCCCCGCCGCGGTTCGTGCTGTTCACCACCGCCCCCCTGGACGCCGGCTACCAGCGTTTCGTCGAGCGCAAGCTCCGCGAGGAGTTCGGCTTCGAGGGCAGCCCGGTGGAAATCTCCGTACGCCCCCGCAAGAAGCTCGGCCCCGGCGGTCGGGGCAAGGCCCACGGCTGACCGTCACCGCACAAGGGCTGCCGCTCCTCCCTCTGAGGAACGGCAGCCCTTTTCCTAGGATGCTTTAGGGGTGGTGGCGGTGCGCACCGGCGCGGCGGGGGGCTGTGCGCGCGGTGCGAAGATCCTGCGCTAAGCTGTACCGGCTGCCGCAGGGGAAACCACGCGGGGGCATCGGGACGTGGCGCAGCTTGGTAGCGCACTTGACTGGGGGTCAAGGGGTCGTCGGTTCGAATCCGGCCGTCCCGACAGACAAAAAGCCCTGACCAGCGTGAACGCTGGTCAGGGCTTCGATTTTCTTCTATGAAGATTTGAACCTCCCCCCGAAAACCCCCCGTTTACCGGGGTCGGCGGTCAGGTTCTGTCATCCATGTGCATCGTTGGGATTTGGTGGTGCGGAACGGCGGTGGCGGTGGGTGCCCAGCCGTTCGAGGATGTCGGAGACGTCCGGGGCTTGGACGGCTTTGGCGATGTAGTAGGTGTCGGTGACCTCCTCGCTGGAGTGTCCGAGCTGTGCGGACGCGCTCTTGGTGTCCTTCTCTTCCTTGATGAGGGTGGCGACGGTCTTGCGGAAGGTGTGCGGGGTGACCCAGTCGAGGTCGGTGTCGGCGCGGGCCTGACGCCACTGGCGGCGGACATTGTTGGGGGAGAGCCAGGTGCCGCGCCGGGACGCGAAGATCGCATCGTGGGGGTTGTCGGGGGCGTCGACTTTGCGGTCCATGAGCATGCCGATGGCGAATCGGGGCAGGACGACCATCCGGTGGCCGGCGTCGCTCTTGGTCCAGGGTTGTCGGAAGATTCCCTGGCCTGTGACGAAGACCAGGGTGCCGCAGATCGTCAGGGTGGGGCGTTCGGTGGCGAGGTCGAGGTCTTCCCAGCGCAGGGCGAGGATCTCGCCGATGCGGGCGCCGGTGGCGAGCATGAGGTCGACGACGTCGGCCAGGTCGCCGGTGTGTCGGGGTCCGGGTTTGCCGGGGACCGGTCGCTGCCAGTCGCGGATGGCGGTTCTGACGGCGTGGAGGTGTTCGTCGGAGAGGGCGACGACGGTGCGGCGGGGTTTGCGGAGCCGCCCGGTGTCGCGTACGGGGTTGGTGGGGATCGCTCCGTGGCGGACGGCCAGCGCGAACATCTGGCTGAGGACCACCTTGACGCCTTTGGCCGCTGCGGGGCGGTCCTTGGCGATCTCGCGGAGGAACCGGTCCAGGCGTCCGACGCTGGCCTCTCGGATGCGGAGGTTGCCGAGGGCGGGCAGGACCGCGGTACGCACGCTGGTCTCATATCGGTGGATGGTCTGAGGTGCGATCCGTTCCTCGGCGGTGATCTCTTCGATCCACACTTCGGCCAGGCGGCTGACGCGGGTCTCCCGGGTGATCTCGTCGTCGTTGGGGGTGGTGCGGTCACGCAGCTTGACCTTCAGCGCCCGTTCGGCTGCGGCGCGGGTGGCGTCGGTGGCCTCGATGTCACGGGTCTTGCCGTCGTAGTCACGGAACCGGGCGCGTGCGCGGAACCGGTTGGCGGCGAGCTTCTCGGTACGGATGGTGCCCCAGGTGCCGATGGGAAGTTCGGGTCGGGCCATGACTCACCGCTCCGAGTCGGTGTGGTCGTCGAGCCAGCGTTCGACCTCGCTACGCCGGTAGCGCAGGGTGTTGCCGACGCGGATGGCGCGGGGGCCCTTGCCCCGGCTGTGCCAGGCGTAGAGGGTGTTCTTGGGCTTGCCCAGCCAGGCGGCGAGGTCGTCGATGGTCAGTAGCGGGTCGGGCCGCCATTCGGGGACGGCGGGAGTGAGGTTCCCCCGGTAGCTCGGAGGCTTTCGATCATGCTCTGATGGAGCTGAAGGGAGTCATCCGTGGCTGCACCGAAGAAGTACCCCGATGAGCTGCGTGAACGTGCGGTGCGTTTGTAT